>NZ_JBEOZT010000004.1:0-549559 GCF_040298265.1 Nonomuraea sp. NPDC001636 | reverse complement strand
GCGTACACCGCGACGGCCCGGCCGAGCCGGACGGCGGCCTCGGGGTCGTCGAGGGCGAACAGGCAGGCGGCGGCCTGCTGGCGGCCGCCGGGGAGCAGTGGGGACGGGCGGCGGCCGAGTTCACCGCCGCCGCCGACGCCTTCGAGACGGTCCCGGCACGGTACGAGGCGGCGCAGGCGAGCGAGCAGGCCGCCGCCTGCCTGTTCGCCCTCGACGACCCCGAGGCCGCCGTCCGGCTCGGCCGGGCCGTCGCGGTGTACGCCGAGCTCGGGGCGCGCTGGGACCTCGACCGCGCGACCGGGCTGGGCCGCAGGTGGGGCGTCCGCCCGGCGGCGCCGAGCGCGCCCGCGCAGGCGGGGAACGACCACGCCCTGTCGGCCCGGCAGGAGCAGGTGGCCCGATTGGCGGCCGACGGGCTGACCAACCAGGAGATCGCCAGGGAGCTGTTCCTGTCGCCGAAGACGGTGGACAAGCACGTCAGCGCGGCCATGCGCAAGGTGGGGGCGCGGTCGCGGACGGAACTGGCCCGCCACCTCCTCCCCAGCGACTGACCCAGAATGGGGATTTTTCCCCATAGAGCACCCCATACCCCACCCCATACGTCTGCCGCGACACTTTCGGCATGTCCGACCCCATCCAAGACCCCGACCGGCCGGACCCGGACGACCCGGCCCCCGACGTCCCCTCCCCGCACGAGGAGACCCCGGAACCCCCCCGCCCGCCGGACGGCTTCGAACCCGTCTGACCCCTCCCGGACGGCTCCTCCTTTCCGGGCCATGAGCCCACCGCCGCCGTCCGAACCCCTCCCCCGCCAGAAAGGCCACCATGGCACTGCCCCGCCCCCCGCTGGCGCGCCGGACAGGCGTCCTGCTGACCGCGGTCACCGCGCTCGCCGGCGTGCTGACCGCCGGACCGGCGACCGCCGCGACACCGGACACCCCCGCCCCCGCCGCTCCCGCAGCGCCCACAGCGCCCGCAGCGCCCGCGCAGGCCGCCAAGGACGTCACCCTGTCCGGGGTGCGCGCCCAGAAGGTCGTCGTCACGCTGATCACGGGTGACAAGGTCCAGCTCACCCGGTCCGCCGCCGGCCGGTACCGCGTCGAGCCGGCCCCCGGCACCCGCCAGGACGGCCGCCGCATCAACCTGTTCACCCAGTACACCCCGGACGGCGTCTTCGTGCTGCCGGACGACGCGGTCTCCGCCGTCCAGGCGGGCCTGGTGGACAGGCGGCTGTTCGACGTCAAGTACCTGGCCGAGAACGGCTACTCCGACGAGGTGGCCAAGCGGCTGCCGGTCATCGTGCAGTACCCGGGCGACCAGCCGGAGGCCGCGGTCAAGCGCTCGGCCGCCGCCGTCCCCGCCAGCGAGCCCACCCGGACGCTGGAGAGCATCCACGCCTCCGCCCTCGACGTCACCAAGGCCGAGGCGGGCGCGTTCTGGGAGGCCGTGCGCGGCGGGCCGCCCGCCGGCGAGGCCCTGGCCAAGTCGCCCGGCGCGCTGCGCGGCGGCATCGCCAAGCTGTGGCTGGACGCCAAGGTCAAGGCCGACCTGGACGTGAGCGTCCCGCAGATCGGCGCCCCCAAGGCGTGGGAACGCGGCCAGGACGGGACCGGCGTGAAGATCGCCGTCCTGGACACCGGCGCCGACACCGGCCACCCCGACCTGGCCGGCAGGATCGCCGACAGCAAGTCGTTCGTCCCCGACCAGGCCGTCCAGGACGGGCACGGGCACGGCACCCACGTCGCCTCGACCATCGCCGGCACCGGCGCGGCCTCGGGCGGCAAGCGCAAGGGCGTCGCCCCGGGCGCGCAGCTCGTCGTCGGCAAGGTGCTCGACAACACCGGCTCCGGCCAGGAGTCGTGGATCATCGAGGGCATGGAGTGGGCCGCGCGCAGCGGCGCCAAGGCCGTCAGCATGAGCCTCGGCGGCCCGCCCAGCGACGGCACCGACCCGCTCAGCCAGGCCGTGAACGACCTGACCGCCGAGACCGGCACGCTGTTCGTGGTCGCCGCGGGCAACCTGTACGAGGCCGAGACGATCAGCATGCCCGGCGCGGCCGACGCCGCGCTGACCGTGGCCGCGGTGGACAAGAGCGACAAGCTCGCCGCGTTCTCCAGCCGCGGGCCGCGCCCCGGCGGCGGGCTCAAGCCCGACATCGCCGCGCCCGGCGTGGACATCGTGGCCGCGCGGGCGGCCGGCACCGCCATGGGCTCCCCGGTGGACGACCACTACACCGGCGCCTCCGGCACCTCCATGGCCACGCCGCACGTGGCCGGCGCGGTCGCCATCATGGCGCAGCGGCACCCGGACTGGACGGCCCAGCAGCTCAAGTCCGCCCTGATGTCCACCTCCACGGACGACGGCTTCACCGTCTACGAGCAGGGCGCCGGCCGGGTGGACCTGGACCGCGCGACCCGGCAGCAGGTGTTCACGACGAGCGGCGGCGTGGACTTCGGCCTGCTGGAGCCCGGCAGCGGGACGAAGAGCGGCGAGATCTCCTACCGCAACCTGGGCGACCAGCCCGTCACGCTCACGCTGAAGGCGGCGATGGGCGCCGCCAAGCCGGTGCTCGCCGACGCGACACTGACCGTCCCCGCCGGCGGCACCGCCGCCACCACCGTCACCCTCGACCCGGCCGAGCTGCCCGTCGGCGCCTACAGCGGGGCCATGACGGCCGAGGCGGACGGCGTCCGGCTCACCACGCCGCTCGGCGCGGTGCGGGACGCCCCCAAGTACGACCTGACCATCCGCACCCTCGACCGGGACGGCAGGCCGCGCACCCCGTCGGCCATGAGCGTCCTGGACGTCGACGGCAACAAGGGCGAGCTCGGCCCCAACCGCATCGACGACGTGGGCCTGGTGGTGAGCCGCGTCCCGGCCGGCACCGTCAGCCTGCTGCAGGTGCTCGACTGGGTGGACGCCGACGACCGCGCCAACCGGGCCTGGCTGTTCGAGCCCGAGCTGACCGTCACCGGCGACACGGAGATCACCCTCGACGCCCGCAAGGCCACCGAGGTCAGCTTCCGCGCGCCGAAGACCGCGCAGCCGCTGAACAACACCTACGACGTCTTCTTCCAGCGCTCACTGCCCAACGGCAAGGTCTTCGGCGGCACGCTGCTGTCCGGACGCCCGCTCGGCGCCTGGGAGAAGGTGTGGGCGCTGCCGACGAAGAAGGTCACCAAGGGCGGCTTCCGCTTCGCCGGCCAGTGGGAGCTGGGCGTGCCCGAGGTCACCATGACCATGCGCACGCCGAAGCGCACGACCCTGCACCCGGTCTCCCGGGTCCACACGATCGACTCCGGCGAGATCCACCCGGGCTACGTGCCGTTCGAGGGCACCAAGGACCTGCGGGTGGTCGACGCCGGCAAGGGCCGTCCCGAGGACCTCGCGGGCAAGGACCTGCGCGGCGCTCTCGTGCTGATCGACGCCGAGCCCGCCGAGGGCATCTTCGGGGTGGCGTGCGGCCTGCAGATCGAGCGGGTGGGCCCGATCAGGGACGCGGGCGCCGCCGGCGTCCTGGCCTTCAGCGAGAAGGCCGCCACCTGCCCGATCCCGCTGCCCATCTCGCAGAAGCCGTTCAGCGGGCCGTTCAAGCCGGTCGACATCCCCGTCGCCTACGTCTCCAACGCCGAGGGCAGCAAGATCCGCGAGGAGGCCGGCCGGGGCACGGTGACCGTCCGGGTCGAGGGCACGCCGAACACGCCGTACTCGTACGTGTTCCGGCCGTCCGCGGACGGGCGCGTCCCGGACTCCATGCGGTACGAGGTGACCGAGCGCCAGCTCCACCAGGTCGACCTCGACGTGCACGCCGGGCCGTACACGAAGTACATGAACTGGCGGGCCTCGTGGCGGACCGACGACATCTCCTACACCACGACCAACACCAACATCCTCCAGTGGCCGGTCCCGCTGCCCGAGCGCAGGACGCAGTGGATCTGGCCGCTGGACCCCAAGCTCGTGAGCGAGGCGGGCATGTCCGCGCTGGTCGCGTCCGCGCCCGGCGAGGAGGTCCAGGAGAGCCGCTACCGGCACGAGGTGTTCGACCGGCCGGGCACCACCGTCCAGAAGTGGTTCGCCACCCCGAGCACGCCGGGCGCCTCGACGGCCTCCGACAAGCTGTACGCGCTCGGCGGCCCCGCGGACGCGCCCCCGCTCAAGCAGCTCGTGATCGGCGTGCCGTGCGCGATCTGCGTGCACGACGGCAACCTGTGGGTGACGCCGTCGATGGTCAACGGGGTCGGGGACCGGCGTGACGACGGCGTCGCGTTCGGCGACCTGATTCCCCAGTACGAGCTGCGCCTGTACCGCGACGGCAAGGAACTGCCGAACGCCCCCCTGCCGGGCTTCGACACGCTGCCGCGCTACCCGCTGCCCAAGGAGCCGGGCACCTACCGGCTGACGGCCAGGAACGCCCTGTCGGACATCGAGTGGACGTTCACCGCGCCGCCGGCCAAGGAGCAGCTCAGGCCGGGCGCCAACTGCTACGCCTGGTTCGTCGACGGGCTGGTCGAGCAGTGCCGGACCACCCCCGCGGTCTACGTCAGCTACGACCTCGGTGACACCCTGTCCGCCGGCAACACGGTGGCGGCCGGGCGCAGGCACACGTTCGAGCTGGAGGCCTACCACGGGCCGTCGGCGGCGAAGATGCCGGCGATCGCGGGCGTGCGGCTGTGGACCAGCACCGACGACGGCGCCACCTGGCAGCCCGCCGACCTCAAGCGGGGCCGGGACGGCGTCTACACCGCAGGTGCGAAGTACCCGGCCTACCGCGCCACCAAGGGCGCGGTGAGCCTGAAGGTGGAGGCGTGGGACGCGGCGGGCAACCGCCTCAGGCAGACCACCCTGCGCGCCTTCAACCTCCGCTGACCCCGGCGACCGCGGCCGCCCACCCGGCGGCCGCGGTCTCCTCCCCGCTTCCCGGCAGGCGGGACGGCGGCGTGCGGGGCGCTCCCTTACCGGTCCGCTCTTGGCGGTACGGTGAGCACCCGGCGGCGTACGGCCACCGGGACGGAGAGCGAAGGGACCCCCGCACCATGAACGCCACCGGACCGGACAAGGGCCCGGCGGCGGCCTGGCGGCGGGCCCGCGACCGGCACGGCTGGCTCGACCACCTGTCCCGCGCCGTGCTGCGCTACGACAAGGCCGACGGCGGCCGGTTGTCGGCGGCCCTCACCTACTACTCCTTCTTCGCCACCTTCGCCCTGGCCCTGCTGGCCTTCGGCATCCTCGGCCACGTCATGGACGACCCGACGGTCCTGGCCACGGTCCAGCACTACCTGAGCGAGAACTTCCCGCGCCTCGACGTCCAGGCGTTACGGGAGGCCGGGGGCACGGCCGGCGCGGTGGCCTTCGTCGCGCTGCCGATGACCGGGCTGTTCTGGATGGACACCCTGCGCTCGGCCACCCGGGCGATCTGGGGGCTGGAGGAGTATCCGGGGCGCTTCCTCGTGCGCCAGCTCATCGACCTGGGCGTGATGGCCGGGCTCGGGATGCTGCTCGCCCTGTCGCTCGCCGTCGCCTTCGCCGCCGAGCGGCTGCTGACCTGGCTGGCCGTGCTCACCGTGGGCGTGGAGGCCCTTCCGGCCCAGTGGGTGCTCACCGCGGCCGGGATCGTGCTCGGCCTCGGCGTGAACACGCTGCTGGCCATGGCGCTGCTGACCGCGCCGCCGCGGCTGCGGGTGCCGCTGCGCCGGGTGATCGGGCCGGCGCTGGTCATCACCGCCGGGCTGGAGATCCTCAAGACGATCGGCCAGGTCTACGTCAACCTCACCGCGGCCAATCCCGCCTATCGGGTGGTCGCGGGCGCGGCGGGCATGCTGCTGTTCCTGAAGGTGCTCAACCAGCTCATCCTGTTCGCCACCGCCCTGACGGCGACCGCCACGTCGGGCCACGTCAAGGATCTGGCCGTGCGGAGGGCCCGTTGACAGGGTAACCAACCAAGCGCATGCTCGTTTCGGCGAGGGGGCCGACCGGCTCTCCCCTGTCGAAGGGATCACCGATGCGACCAGCCTCACCGGCCTCCGACGACCTCACCCCCCGCGGGCGCAGCCGCCGCACCCTGCTCGTCGCGGGGGGGATCCTGGTCACCGGCGCGGCACTCGGCCAGGACCCGGCCTACGCCGAGGCCGACTACGACGTGGTGGTGGTCGGCTCCGGGGCCGCCGGGATGACCGCCGCCCTCGCCGCCGCCAAGCGCGGCCTGAGCACCGTCGTGCTGGAGAAGGCGCCGACGTTCGGCGGGTCGGCGGCGCGGTCGGGGGCGGGCATCTGGATCCCGTGCAACGAGGTGATCCTGGCCGCCGGGGTGCCGGACACGCCCGCCAAGGCCGCCGCGTACCTGGCCCGCGTGGTGGGCGACACCGTCCCGGCCGCGCGGCAGCAGGCGTTCCTGGACGCGGGGCCGCGGATGATCTCGTTCGTGACGCGCAACAGCCCGCTGCGCTTCCGGTTCATGGACGGGTACTCCGACTACTACCCGGAGTTCCCCGGCGGGATGCCGGGCGGCCGTTCAATCGAGCCCGACCAGTTCGACGGCAACCTCCTCGGCCCGGAGCTGGCCCGGCTGAACCCGCCGTACATGGCGACCCCGGCGGGCATGGTCGTCTTCAGCGCCGACTACAAGTGGCTGACGCTCGCCCTGGTCAACCCGAAGGGCGCGGAGGTGTCGGCGGCGTGCCTGCTGCGGGGCACGCAGGCGGCGTTGCGCGGCGAGAAGCCGCTGACGATGGGCCAGGCGCTGGCCGCCGGGCTGCGCGCCGGGCTGCTGGCCGCCGGGGTGCCGGTGTGGCTGAACACCCCGCTGCTCGGCCTGCACGTCGAGGGCGGCCGGGCCGCGGGCGTGGTCACCCCGGCCGGGGTGGTCAGGGCCAGGCGCGGGGTGATCGTCGCATCGGGCGGGTTCGAGCACAGCGCGGCGATGCGGGCCGAGTTCCAGCGCCAGCCCATCGGGACGAGCTGGACCGTCGGCGCCAAGGAGAACACCGGCGACGGCATCGAGGCCGGCGAGCAGGCCGGCGGCGCGCTGGACCTGATGGACGACGCCTGGTGGGGGCCGGTGATCCCGCTGCCCGGCGAGCCGTACTTCTGCCTGGCCGAGCGGACCCTGCCGGGCTGCGTCATCGTCAACGGCGCCGGCCGGCGCTTCGTCAACGAGGCCGCGCCCTACAGCGACGTCGTGCACGTCATGTACGACCGCAACACCCCGTCCGACCCGCACATCCCCGCCTGGCTGATCATCGACCAGCAGTACCGCAACAAGTACCTGTTCAAGGACATCGCGCCGCTGCTGCCCTTCCCCGACTCCTGGTACGACAGCGGCGTCCTGTTCAGAGCCCCGACGATCGAGCAGCTCGCCCGCAAGATCGGGGTGCCGGAGGCCGCCCTGCGCGCCACGGTCACCCGCTTCAACGGGTTCGCCCTGGCCGGGCGGGACGCCGACTTCCACCGCGGCGACAGCGCCTACGACCACTACTACGCCGACCCGTACGTCCGGCCGAACCCGGGCCTGGCGCCGCTCTGGCTGCCGCCGTTCTACGCCTTCAAGATCGTCCCTGGCGACCTGGGCACCAAGGGCGGCCTGCGCACCGACGCCCGCGCCCGCGTCCTGCGCGCCGACGGCTCGGTGATCCCCGGCCTGTACGCCGCCGGGAACGCCAGCGGCGCCGTCATGGGGCACAGCTACGCGGGCTCGGGCTCGACCATCGGACCGGCCATGACCTTCGGCTACGTGGCCGCGAACGACCTGGCCGGCGGCTGACCGTCAGTCGGCCGTGTACGTGATCGACCGGACGTCGTAGCCCCTCGCCGCGGAGCCGCGGACGTGCATGAACATCGCGCCGCCCTCGTAGGACCAGGCGCACGCGTAGCCCTTCGGCTCCTTGGCGCAGCCCTGGAAGTGGTGGGTGACGCCGCGCGGGTCGTACGTGACCCGGAACAGCGTCCGCACCGCGCCCTCGGCGCCGACCTCCAGGGCGGCGTACCGGTCGCCGCGCTTCCACGCGGCGAACAGGTGCCCGGCCGCGGCGGACGGTCGCACGACGTGCCGGGACAGGTAGACCTTGGTGACCTTGGAGCCGGTCACGGCCATCGCGATGCCGTTGAGGCCGCCGGGCACGCGCACGCTGGTGTGCACGTACCGGCACACGCCGCGGGTGCAGCCGTCGAAGCGGTCGGGGGCGCGGTAGGCGTAACCGAAGATCGTGCGCACCGCGGCGGGGGTGGCGATCCCGGCCGCGGCGGCGCGGTCGCCGGCCAGCCACGCACGGAACAGCTCGCCCGCCACCTTGCCGGGGTCGGGCGCGGCGGCGAGCGCGGGGGCGGTGGCGAGCGCGGGGGCGGTGGCGAGCGCGGGGGCGGTGGCGAGCGCGGGGGCGGCGGGAAGGCCGAGCGTCAGCGTGGCGGTCGCCGCGAGGGCGGCGCCGCCGAGAACCAGTCGTCTGGACACGCCCCGACGTTAGGATCCGCCCCTTGCGCAGGGATTGCTCCGGACTTGCAACCTTCATCCCCGCCCCCGACTCCCCGGCACCGGGGCGGATGCTCAGCGTGACGACCTGTTCACGGATGACAAGCGGGGATCGTACAGTGTCAGGATGACGGTGGAGATCACGTGGTCGCGGCGGCGCGCGGCGACCGGCCGGGGCTCGCCGTCGCCCGCGCACCTGACGTAGCCGTCATCCTCACGGACGAGAAGGACCACCCCCATGGCTCAGATCAGTCCCCCCAGCCCGCCCGAGGCCGGCAGCGGCCAGCCCAGCCTGAAGCGGGTGATGGGCCCCGGCCTGCTGCTGCTGTTCATCGTCGGCGACATCCTCGGCACCGGCATCTACGCCCTGACCGGCCAGGTCGCCGGCGAGGTGGGCGGCGCCGCCTGGCTGCCCTTCACGATCGCCTTCGTCGTCGCGCTGATCACCGCCTGCTCCTACCTGGAGCTGGTCACCAAGTATCCGGAGGCCGCGGGCGCCGCCCTCTACGTGCACAAGGCGTTCGGCAAGCACGCGCTGACGTTCCTGGTGTGCTTCGCGGTGATGTGCTCGGGCATCACGTCGGCGTCGGCGGCCTCGCGGGCCTTCGCCGCCAACCTCGCCACCGGGTTCGGCCTCGACGCGGGCAACGGCGTCATCCTGCTGATCGCCGTGGGGTTCATGCTGCTGATCCTGGCCGTCAACCTGCGCGGCGTCGGCGAGAGCGTCAAGCTCAACGTCGTGCTCACCGCGGTCGAGCTGTCGGGGCTGCTGATGGTCATCGTGCTCAGCGGGTACTTCATCTCCGGCGGCCACGCCGACTTCTCCCGCGTCGTCGCCTTCGAGACGCCCGCCGACAAGGGCGTGTTCCTGGCCGTCAGCGCCGCGACGTCGCTGGCCTTCTTCGCCATGGTCGGCTTCGAGGACTCCGTCAACATGGCCGAGGAGACCAAGAACCCGACCCGGATCTTCCCGCGCATGATGTTCGCCGGCATCGGCATCACCGGCGTGATCTACGTGCTCGTGTCGATCTGCGCGGTCGCCGTCGTCCCGGTCGGGCAGCTCGCCGCCAGCGAGACGCCGCTGGTCACGGTGGTGCAGACGGCGGCTCCTGGCGTGCCGATCGCCTCGCTGCTGCCGTTCATCTCGATGTTCGCCGTCGCCAACTCGGCGCTGATCAACATGCTGATGGCCAGCCGGCTGCTGTACGGCATGAGCAAGCAGGGCGTGCTGCCGCCGTTCCTGTCGGCCGTCCACGCCACCCGGCGCACGCCGCACGCCGCCATCCTGTTCACCACGGTGATCGCCGTCGGCCTCATCACGTTCGTCTCGCTGGTCCCCGACAGCCCGGTGGTGGCGCTGCTGGGCGGCACGACCTCGCTGCTGCTGCTGGCCGTCTTCGCGGCGGTCAACGTGGCGGTCCTCGTCCTGCGCCGGGACGTCACCGGCGCCGAGCACTTCAACGCGGGCCGCGTGCTCCCCGTGGTGGGCACGGTCACCTGCCTCTACCTGGTGCTGCCGTGGTCCTCCGGACGTCCGGCGGGCCAGTACGAGATCGCCGGGATCCTGCTGGTGATCGGCGTGATCCTGTGGGCGGCGTCCTGGTCGTCGGCCAGGCGCCGGTCCGCCCGGCAACCATAGACCGGCGACCTTAAGACCGGCGGAAGCAGACCGTAAGCAGGCTCCGGCAAGCTGGGAACCACACAGAGCGAAACCGGAAGGGACATATCAGATGCGCAAGGTCAAGCTGCAGCTCCAGATCACCACGGACGGCTTCGTGGGCGGCCCCGCCGGCGAGATGGACTGGGTCACGTTCCCCTGGACCGACGACATCAACGCCCACGTCGGTGCGCTCTGGGAGCCGGTCGACACCATCGTGCTGGGCCGCAAGCTGGCCGAGGGCTTCATCCCGGCCTGGGAGTCGCGGCCGGCGGGCGAGACCGAGGAGGGCATCGACAAGATGATCAACACGCCGAAGGTCGTCATGTCCCGCAGCCTCACCGAGTCGCCCTGGAAGAACGCCGTCGTGGCGGGCGGCGACCCGGCCGAGACCATCGAGGAGCTGAAGGCGAAGCCGGGCGGCGACGTGATGGTGGCCGGCGGCGCCTCGATCGGCCGGCAGCTGATCTCGCGGGGGCTGATCGACGAGCTGCACCTGTTCGTCAACCCGGTCGCGATCGGGGCCGGGCTGCCGCTGTTCCCGGCGGGCGAGGGTTACCACCGGCTGCGCCTGGTCGGCGCGCGCGCGTTCGACTGCGGCGTGGTGGGCCTGCACTACGAGCCGGAACGGTCCTGAGAGGTCCGCCCTCCACCGTGGCGGGCCGTGAACCGCGGAAGGCGAAAGAGCGCACGTGCCCGGGAATGGCCTCCCGGGCACTTCGCTTTTGGTCAGGATGCCGCTGACCAGGAGATAGTCCGGCCGTCAATGACGGGAAAGCGAAGGCCCGGGAGAATGGCGGTCAGTCCACCTCGACGGCGGCCTGGGCGAACTGGGCGGAGTAGAGGCGGGCGTAGGCGCCGTCCGCCGCCAGGAGGGCCTCGTGGGTGCCCTGCTCGACGATTCGGCCCTCCTCCATGACCAGAATGAGGCTGGCGTCGCGGATCGTGGACAGGCGGTGGGCGATCACGAAGCTGGTCCGGCCCTCGCGCAGCGAGCTCATCGCCCGCTGGATGAGCACCTCGGTACGGGTGTCGACCGAGCTGGTGGCCTCGTCCAGGATGAGGATCGCCGGCTCGGACAGGAACGCGCGGGCGATCGTGATGAGCTGCTTCTCACCCGCGCTGACCGTGGCGCCCTCCTCGTCGATCACCGTGTCGTAGCCGTCGGGCAGCGTGTGGGCGATGCGGTCGACGTGCGCGGCGCGGGCGGCGGCCTCGATGCGCTCGCGGGTGGCGCCCTCGGCCCCGTAGCCGATGTTCTCGGCGATCGTGCCGCCGAACAGCCAGGTGTCCTGGAGCACCATGCCGATGTCGGCGCGCAGCTCCTCCCTGGACATCTCGGCCGTGTCGACGCCGTCGAGGGTGATGCGGCCGCCGGTCACCTCGTAGAACCGCATGATGAGGTTGACCAAAGTCGTCTTGCCCGCTCCCGTGGGGCCGACGATGGCCACGGTCTGGCCGGGCTCCACGGTCAGCGACAGGTTCTCGATCAGCGGCCGGTCGGGGGCGTAGCGGAAGGAGACGTTCTCGAACGCCACGCGCCCCCGCAGCTCGGCGGGACGGGCGGGCTCGGCCGGCTCGGCCGACTGCTCGGGGGCCTCCAGCAGCTCGAAGACCCGCTCGGCCGAGGCGACGCCCGACTGGACGAGGTTCGCCATGCCGGCCACCTGGGTCAGCGGCTGGCTGAACTGCCGGGAGTACTGGATGAACGCCTGCACGTCGCCCAGCGAGATCGCGCCCGACGCCACCTTGAACCCGCCCACGACGGCGACCAGCACGTAGTTGACGTTGCCGATGAACATCATCGCCGGCTGGATGAGCCCGGAGATGAACTGGGCGCGGAAGCTGGCGGCGTACAGGGCCTGGTTGTGTTCCTCGAAGGTGGCGACGGCCTCCTGCTGGCGGCCGAAGATCTTGACCAGGGTGTGGCCGCCGTACATCTCCTCGATGTGGCCGTTGAGCTTGCCGGTGGAGGACCACTGCTTGACGAACTGCGGCTGCGACCGCTTGCCGACGACGGCGGTGACGTAGACCGACACGGGCACCGTGACCAGGGCGATGAGCGCCAGGACCGGCGAGATCCAGAACATCACCACCAGCACGCCGACGACGGTCAGCACCGAGGAGATGAGCTGGCTCATGGTCTGCTGGAGGGTCTGGGCGATGTTGTCGGTGTCGTTGGTGGCGCGGCTGAGGATCTCGCCGCGCGGCTGGCCGTCGAAGTAGCTGAGCGGCAGCCGCGCCAGCTTGGCCTCGATCCGCTCGCGCAGCCGGGACGCCGCCCGCTGGACGATGGTCGTCGTGAGCCGGAACTGCGCGATGCCGAGCAGCGCCGCCACCACGTAGATGGCCAGCACCCAGCCCAGGACGTGGGCCAGGGCGGTGAAGTCGATGCCCTGGCCGGGCACGACGGTCATCGAGGCGACCATGTCGGCGAAGTTGTCCTCGCCCTTGGCGCGCAGGCCCGCCACGGCCTGCTCCTTGGTGAGCCCGGGGGTCAGCCGGGCGCCGACGATGCCGGAGAAGATCAGGTCGGTGGCGTGGCCGAGGATCTTGGGCCCGGTGACGGTGAGCGCGACGCTGGCCGTGCCGAGCGCCAGCACGACGCCGAGCAGCGCGCGTTCGGGCCGCAGCAGGCGCAGCAGCTTGCGCAGCGTGCCGCCGAAGTCGAGCGCCTTCTCGGCCGGGCCGGCCATCATCCTGCCCGGCCCGAAGGCGGGCTGCGGGCGGCGCGCGGGAGCCTGGGCGGTCATGCCGCGGCCTCCTGTTCGGTGAGCTGGGACAGCACGATCTCGCGGTAGGTCGGGCAGGTCTCCATGAGCTCGGCGTGGTCGCCGCTGCCCACCACCCGCCCCTCGTCGAGCACGAGGATGAGGTCGGCGTCGCGGATCGTGTTCACCCGCTGGGCGACGATGACGATCGTGGCGTCGGCGATCTCCTCGGCCAGGGCGGCCCGCAGGCGGGCGTCGGTGGCGTAGTCGAGGGCGGAGAAGGAGTCGTCGAACAGGTAGATCTCGGGCCGGTGGACGAGGGTCCTGGCGATGGCCAGGCGCTGGCGCTGGCCGCCGGAGACGTTCGTGCCGCCCTGGGAGATCGGCTCGTCCAGGCCGCCGGGCATCGCCTCGACGAACTCGCGGGCCTGGGCGATCTCCAGGGCCTGCCACAGCTCCTCGTCGGTGGCGCCGGGCCGGCCGTAGCGCAGGTTGGAGGCCACGGTGCCGGAGAACAGGTAGGGCGACTGCGGGACCAGGCCGACCGCGCGGGACAGCGCCGCCGGGTCGAGGTCGCGGACGTTGACGCCGTCCACCAGCACGTCGCCGGCGGTCGCGTCGAACAGCCGCGGGACGAGGTTGAGCAGCGTGGTCTTGCCGCTGCCGGTGCTGCCGATGATCGCGGTGGTCCGGCCCGGCCGCGCGGCGAAGCTCACCCCGCACAACACCGGGTCCTCGGCGCCCGGGTAGCGGAAGTCGACCGACCGCAGCTCCAGCTCGCCCCGGTGGCCGTCGGGGGTGACGGGGTCCGCGGGCGGGTGGACGGTCGAGTCGGTGCCGAGCACGTCCTCGATGCGCTCGGCGCAGACCTCGGCGCGCGGGATCATCATGAACATGAACATGGCCATCATCACCGACATCAGGATCTGCATCAGGTAGGAGATGACCGCGGTCAGCGCGCCGACCTGCATGGTGCCGTCGGCGATGCGGTGGCCGCCGAACCAGATGACGGCGACGCTGGAGACGTTCACGACCAGCATGACCGAGGGGAACATCAGCGCCATCAGCCGGCCGACCCGCAGCGAGACGTCGGTGAGCCGGTCGTTGGCCACGCCGAAGCGCTCGCGCTCGTGCCGGTCGCGGACGAACGCCCGGATGACCCGGATGCCGGTGATCTGCTCGCGCAGCACCTGGTTGATCCGGTCGATGCGCTCCTGCATGGTGCGGAACAGCGGCCGCATCCGCCAGACGACCAGGCCGACGATGAGGATCATCACCGGCAGCACGACGAGCAGCAGCGACGACAGCGCGGTGTCCTGGCGCAGCGCCAGCACGATGCCGCCGACGCACATGATCGGCGCGGCCACCATCATCGTGAACGTCATCAGCACGAGCAGCTGCACCTGCTGGACGTCGTTGGTGGTCCGGGTGATCAGCGACGGCGCCCCGAACCTGTTCACCTCCTGCGCCGAGAAGCCCTGCACGCGGTGGAAGATCGCGGCGCGCAGGTCGCGGCCCAGGGCCATCGACGTCCTGGCGCCGTAGTAGACGGCCACGATCGAGCAGACGATCTGGACGAACGTCACGCCGAGCATCACCAGCCCGACGCGCATGATGTAACCGGTGTCGCCGGTGATGACGCCGTGGTCGATGATGTCGGCGTTGAGTGTGGGGAGATAGAGCGTGGCCAGTGTCTGCACGAACTGGAAGAGGACCACGAGGGTGATCTCCTTCCCGTACGGCCT
This sequence comes from Nonomuraea sp. NPDC001636, assembly GCF_040298265.1. Classification (NCBI taxonomy): domain Bacteria; kingdom Bacillati; phylum Actinomycetota; class Actinomycetes; order Streptosporangiales; family Streptosporangiaceae; genus Nonomuraea; species Nonomuraea sp. NPDC001636. The sequence goes on along the minus strand of NZ_JBEOZT010000004.1, from coordinate 534,985 downwards.
GAGCTGGACCCGCAGCAGGCGGAGCAGCATCAACGGACGCTTTCTGTGATGGGGGCGCGGTAGGAGGGCAGCAGCAGCCCGTCGAGCAGGACGGAGACGAGCTCTTCGTCGTCCATGTCGCCGAAGTCGTCGGACAGGCCGAAACCGCGGTGGACGCTCACCGAGACGAGCATGAGCAGCAGTTGCGCCGTGGCCATGGGCGAGCGGCGCAGATGGTCGCGGTCGGGCTCGACGAGGGCGGCGATCGCGGCGGTGATGCGGGCGCGGCTGTCCAGCATGTGCTCGCGGAGCTCGGCGTCCTCGGCCATGAGCTCGCGGGGCACGGCGAAGATGTTGACGTTGGCCTTCATGCCGGCCCGCAGCAGCGCCGCCACCTCACGCAGCCGGGCGCGCAGCCCGGCGGTGGCGCCGATGGCGGCGAGCGCGTCCTCGGCCGGACGGGGGTCGAACGCGCGCATCAGGGCCGCGCGCAGCAGCGTGGCCTTGTCGGGGAAGACGCCGAAGATCGTGCCCTCGGCCACGCCCGCGGCCTCGGCGATCTGGCGGGTGCTGACGGCGGTGCCGTGCGCGCGCAGCAGGGGGACGGTGGCCTCGATGAGGGCGGCACGGCGGTCTTCGGGCGCCATCGCGGGCACCCGTCGCCTCTTGGTCATGCGGACGAGCGTAATGAGTGAGTACTCGCTCGTTCAAATCATTATTTGCCGGACATGTGGATCGGCAGGTCAGCCCGCCGGCTTGTCGTCGGCCAGGTTCTTGAGCCACACGCCGGCGCCCCGCATGAGCACGTCCAGCTCACGGCGCAGCTCGGCGTTCTCGCGGCGCAGCCAGAGCAGCTCGTCCCGCTCCTCCAGGGAGAGCACGCCGGCCTCCTCCTGGACCGGCCGCGGGTGGTGGCGGCCCTCGGGGGCCGGGTCGTGCGTGCGGAACGCGTCCTCCCAGGGGCCGAGGACGTCGGCGGCGGCCGGGGCGGGCCCGGCCACCGGGGCCGGGGCAGAGGCAGGGGCGGGGGTCGCGGCGGCGACGGGGGCCGGGGCGGCGGCGGCCCTGGCCTTCGGCAGCGTGAGGGTGACCAGCGCGGCGACCACCGCGACGCCGCAGCCGATCAGCAGGGCGGTGCGGAAGCCGGTCTCCGAGGGCAGCGTGTGGCCGCCGACCGTCACGGTGAGCTGGGCCAGGACGACGCCGATCACGGCGGCGCAGACCGAGGTGCCGATGGAGCGCATCAGGGTGTTGAAGCTGTTGGCGGAGGCGGTCTCGCTCCTCGGGACCGCGCCCATGATGAGGGCGGGCATCGCGCCGTACGCCAGGCCGACCCCGGCGCTGCCGACGCAACCGGCGATCATCAGGCCCCAGCTCCAGCCCATCAGGCCGAGCGCGGTGCCGTAGCCGGCCGCGATGACCAGCGCCCCGACGAACAGGCTGGTCTTGGGCCCGCGGGCGGCCGACAGCCGGGCGCCGAGCGAGGAGACCGCCATCATCATCAGCCCGGACGGCGCCATCCAGAGCCCGGCGGCCAGCATCGACTGGCCCAGGCCGTAGCCGAGCGCCGCGGGCAGCTGCAGGATCTGCATGAGGACCAGCGACTGGGCGTACATGGCGAAGCCGACGAGGATCGAGGCCACGTTGGTGAGCAGCACCTGGGGGCGGGCGGTGGTGCGCAGGTCCACGAGGGGGTCGCGGACGCGCAGCTCCCACAGCCCCCACAGCAGGGCGAGCAGCACCGCGCCGCCGAGCAGCCCGAGGGTGGCGCCGCTCGACCAGCCCCAGTCGCCGCCCTTCGACACGCCGAGCAGCAGGCAGACCAGCGCCGCGCCCAGGCCGAACGCGCCGACCAGGTCGAGCCGGCCCCGGACGGCGGCGGCGGGCGTGGCCGGGACCAGCAGCCAGATCAGCACCCCGACCAGCACGCTCAGCGCTGCCGAGCCCCAGAACAGCACCCGCCAGTCGGCGTACTCGGCGACCGCGGCCGAGATCGGCAGCCCGAGCGCGCCGCCGATGCCCATGGACGAGCTCATCAGCGCGATGGCCGGGCCGACCCGCTGGGGCGGCAGCAGGTCGCGCAGCGCGCTGACGCCGAGCGGGATCATGCCGACGCCGAGCCCCTGGAGGCCGCGTCCGGCGATCATGGGGATCAGGGAGCCGGACAGCGCGCACACCACCGACCCGGCGACGAGCGGCACCGAGCAGACGAGCATCATGGTGCGCTTGCCGTAGAGGTCGCCGAGCTTGCCGATGACGGGGGTGGCGACCGCGCCGACCAGCAGCGTCACGGTGATCACCCATGACGCGTCGGCGGCACTGGCGTGCAGCAGCCGCGGCAGCCGGCCGATGAGCGGCACCACCAGCGTCTGCATGAGCGAGCCGACGATGCCGGCGACCGCGAGCACGCTGACGATCCCGCCGCCGGAGCGCGGGCTGGGCGCGGAATGCACCATTAATCCCCCTATTGTCCGAATGCACCCTACACAGGATGTGCCCCCTGCACAACCTGTGCGCCCTGCACATCGGCTCCCGCGGCAGAGGCGCGCCGGCGCGCCGACAGGTCAGCCGCGGTCGCGGGCGCCGCCGTCGAGGACCTGGTCGATGTGGGCGGCGAGCTCGACGTCGCGCTCGGTGACCCCGCCGGCCTCGCCCGTCGAGAGCCGGAAGCGGATGCCCTCCGCCGTACGCTCGATCTCGGCCTGGTGCCCCAGCGTGGCGCCCTCGTTGTGCACCGCCTCGCTCAGCCAGCCGTAGCTGTCGGGCGTGATCGGCACGTCCTTGACGAGGGCGTCGGCGTCCCGCCGCCAGCCCTCCAGCGCCGCCAGGGCGGTGTCGATGTCCTCGTCGGTCAGGCGCTCGGCCATGTTGCCCCCCAAGTCGTCGGCTTCCCGACGCTCGGCTACCACCGATGGGCCGCTTCACACCCGCCGCTTTCCTCTACAGCGTGTAGTGCCGCGATTCACGGAGGGGGTCGAGCGCCGGCGGTTCCGGACGTCTGCTGCGCGCGCTCAGCGACCGGATCTGACACTCGGAGCGCACGCCTGCGCCGTTTCTGACATAGGGGTTGACGCCGCCGGGACGCCCGGCCACCGCCGCCGAGCCCCTGACAGGCCGGTAATCGCAAGATCGTTTATATAAATGCTTGAATTACAGCATTTACGACCTGACTTACTACGCATTTCGGGCAAGTCATTTCTGTCAGGACGTACAAACTGTTTGCCGAAACACGGTGAAATGTGATCAGTTTACGGACGTGAGAGACTTTCTCATTGTCGGGGGCGGCGTCGCGGGCGCCTGCGCGGGGTTCTTCCTCGCCAGGTCAGGCACCGTGACCCTGCTCGAAGCCGAGCAGGTCACCGGCCACCACTCGACCGGACGGTCGGCGGCCCTCTTCTCCGAGTACTTCGGCAACCGGGCCGTCCGGGCTCTCACGGCGGCGAGCAGGGACTTCCTCGCCGCGCCTCCACCGGGTTTCGCCGACGTCCCGCTGCTGGGCCCGCGCGGCGTGCTCGCGCTGTGCCCGCACGGCGGCGAGAAGCTGTTCGACGAGGCGCTGGCCGAAGGGCGGCGGGCCCCGACGCCGGCGGTGGAGATCGACCCCGCCGAGGCCGCGGCGCTCTGCCCGATCCTGCGTCCGGGCCGGTTCAGCAGGGCGATGCTCAAGCCCGGCGCGATGGACATCGACGTCGACGCCCTCCACCAGGGTTTCCTGCGCGGCATCAAGGCCAGCGGCGGCCAGGTGCTCACCTCCGCCCGGGTCCGGGCGCTGTCGCGCACGGGCGGCGTCTGGCGGGCGGTCACCGACGCGGGCGAGCACGCCGCGCCGATCCTGGTCAACGCGGCCGGGGCGTGGGCCGACGAGGTCGCCGGGCTGGCCGGGGTGCGGCCGGTGGGCCTGCGCCCGCTGCGCAGGACCGCGTTCCTGGTCGACCTGCCCGAGGGGACGGACGCCCGGTCCTGGCCGATGGTCACCGACGTGGCGGACACCTTCTACGTCAAGCCCGAGTCCGGGCGGCTGCTGGTCTCCCCCGCCGACGCCACGCCCGTCCCGCCCTGCGACGCCCGCCCCGACGACCTGGACGTCGCCGTCGGCGTGCGGCGCGTCCAGGAGGCCACGACGCTGGAGATCCGCAGCGTCCGGCACGCCTGGGCGGGGCTGCGCAGCGAGGTGGCCGACGGGACGCCGGTGATCGGGCCGGACCCCGGCGCGCCGGGGTTCGTCTGGCTGGCCGCCCTGGGCGGCTACGGGGTGCAGACGTCGCCCGAGGCGGGCCGGCTCGCCGCCGCCGCGGCGACGGACGGGGCCGCCGAACCGGCGTACGCGCCGGGCCGGCTCCGGAACGACTTGGAACGCCTATGAGGAAGGCGACGGGGGCGTGTGGGGCAAAGGGGCCGGTCGCCGTTCGTACATTCCTGACAGAGAGGTGGAGATGACCGGCAACACCCGCGGCTTCACCGGCCGGGCGGTCGACTTCGGCCCGTTCCGTCCCGTCCCGGCGTTGATCGAGGAGCAGACCGACCGGTGCCCGGAGCGGCCGGCGGTCACCTTCGACGGCAGGACCCTCACCTACAGGCAACTGGACGACCTGGTCAACGGCCTGGCGGCGACGCTGGCCGGGCACGGCGTGGGCAAGGGCGACGTGGTCGCCGCCCTGCTGGTCAACTCGCTGGAACTGCCGGTCGCGTACCTGGCGCTGATGAAGCTGGGCGCGGCGTTCGTGCCGCTCGACCCGTCGTGGCCGGTCGAGCGCGTGCGCGACACGCTGGACGTGCTGCCGGACGGGCCGATCCTGTGCGCGGGCGGCGAGCCGCTGCCGCCGGGCGCGGCCGATCGGGCGGTGATCGTCGGGATCGACACGATCGTCCCGACCGCCGAGCGCCCGTCGGTCGAGCTGGGCCCGGACGACCTGGCGTACGGCTACTTCACCTCCGGCACCACCGGCACCCCCAAGTGCGCGATGAACCGGCACGGCGGCCTGGCCAACCGGCTGCGCTTCATGACCCGCTACTTCGCCGCGACCGGCGACGACGTCGTGCTGCAGAACAGCAGGCACACCTCCGACTCCGCGCTGTGGCAGCTGTTCTGGCCGCTGACCACCGGCGGGCGCACGGTGCTGCCCGTGCAGGGCGACTTCCTCAACCTCCGGCACACCATCGACCTGATCGCCCGGTACGGCATCACCACCGCCGACTTCGTCTCCAGCGTCTTCAACGCCCTGGTCGCCATCGTGGACGGCGACGCCGCCGCCCTGAGCGCGCTGTCGTCCCTGCGCCGGCTCGTCGTCGGCAGCGAGGCGGTCAGCCCGCGCGCGGTGCACCGGCTGATGGCCCTGCTGCCCGGCCTCGACCTGACCAACGGCTACGGCCCGACCGAGGCGTCGATCGGGATGGTCTTCCACCGGGTGTCGGCGGCCGACGGCGACGCGGTCCCGCTGGGCCGCCCGATCGACAACTGCTACGCCGTCGTGGTGGACGACGACCTGCGCCCGGTCCCGCCCGGCACGACCGGCGAGATCGCGATCGGCGGCGTCTGCCTGGGCGCGGGCTACCTGGGCGACCCGGCCGCGACGGCCAGGGCGTTCGTCGGCAACCCGTTCCCTGACGAGATCCCGGGCGAGCGCCTCTACCTCACGGGCGACCTCGGCCACCTGGACGACGACGGCCGCCTGTTCTTCGCCGGCCGCAAGGACTTCCAGGTCAAGATCCACGGCGTGCGCATCGAGCTGGGCGAGATCGCCGCGGCGGCCCAGCGCTGCCCCGGCGTGCTGCAGGCCGAGGTCCTGGTGGCCGAGCAGGCGGGCGTCAAGGCGCTGGCGCTGTTCGCCTCCGGCAGGGGCCTGACCGAGGCCGCGCTGGCCGCCGAACTGCGCCGCACGCTGCCGCGGACCAGCGTCCCCCGCTACTTCTTCCCGCTGGCCGAGATGCCGCTGCACGACAACGGCAAGGTGGACCGCGGCCGGCTCCAGGAGATCCTCGACGGCCGGCTGGCCGAGGACACCGCGCTGCTGGCCGAGAGCGCGCCGACCGCGTGCCTGGGCGACCAGGTGCTGCGGGCGATGCGCTCGGCGCTGGGCTGGCCCGGCCTGACCGCCGAGACGCACTTCGCCGAGTCGGGCGGCGACTCCATCCAGGCCCTGTCCGTGGTCCACATGATCACCGCCGAGACCGGCGTGCGCGTGGACGTCAAGGACCTGTACGACCACCCGACGGCCGCCGCGCTGGCCCGGCTGATCGAGCGGCGGCGGCACGACCACGAGGCCATCGAGGAGGAGTCGGTGCTGATGGCCCGCGACTGCGTGGTGCCCGACGGGGAGCCCATCCGGCGGGCGTCCAGGCCGGAGCGGCTGCGTACGGTGCTGGTCACCGGGGCCACCGGGTTCGTCGGCAGCCGCCTGGTGCACGAGCTGCTGAGCCGTGGCGGGCTGCGGGTGTGCTGCCTGGCGCGGGCGGCCGACGACGAGGCGGCCACGGCCCGGGTCGTGACGGCGCTCGCCGAGCGGGGGTTGTGGGAGCCGCGCTTCGCCGACCGGCTGGAGGGCTACGCGGGCGACCTGTCCTTACCCGGCCTCGGGCTGGACGGCTCCACCTGGGAGCATCTGGCCCGAGCCTGCGACCTGGTGCTGCACAACGGCGCGATGGTGAACTTCCTGTTCGACTACCGCGCCCACCGTCAGGCCAACGTGCGCGGCACGATCGAGCTGGTGCGGCTGGCGATGGCCCACCACCCGGTGCCGCTGCACTACGTCTCGACGCTGGGCGCGCTGCAGACGGAGGCGCTCCACAGGGGCGAGCGCGTCCCGGAGGACTGCGACCCGGCGCTGGCCAGGCCGCCGGGCGGCGGCTACAGCCGGTCGAAGTGGATCGCCGAGCGCTACCTGGCCGAGGCCCGGCGGCGGGGCGCGCTGGTGACCGTGCTGCGGCTGGGCGAGATCATGCCGAGCGCCGACAACGGCTATCCGAACCCGGTCGCCTTCACCCACCTGCTGCTGTCGGCGTTCGTGCGGCTCGGCGTGCGTCCGGACGTCGCCACGCGCACCGACTACACCCCGGTCGACTACGTCGCCGCGCGGGTCGGGGCGGCCGTGACCGACCCCGAGGTCTGGGGCCGTACGCTGCACGTCTTCCGCGCCGAGAGCGTCCGCATCGACGACGTGCCGGCGCGGGCGGGCGTGCCGGTCACGCCCATCCCGTGCGGCGACTTCGCGCGGCTCGTGCGCGAGACCGGCCGGGCGAGCGGGGACCGCGAGCTGATCACGCTCGCCTCCCTGCTGCCCGCCGCGGCGGACGAGGAGGAGCTGCGCCGGGCGTTCGGCGGGCTGCTCACCGACAACCCCGCGCTGTTCCGCAAGGACGAGTGCCACAGGCTCGAACAGCGATGGCGGCTCGGCGAGGGCACCCTCGACGGCCCGATCGCCGCCTACCACGCCCGCCTGGCGGGCACCGCCGGGCAGCGGGTGCCCACCGGTTGATCAGGAAAGGTCAGGAATGCGCTACCGCAAGATGGGAAACCTCGGCTGGGAGGTCAGCGAGGTCGGCTACGGCATGTGGGGCATCGGCGGCGGCCCCGGCGGCTTCACCGGCTGGGACTACGACGTCGCCCCCCGGTGCCTCGACGAGGCCGTCGAACTGGGCTGCACCTTCTTCGACACCGCCTGGGTCTACGGCCGCGGCGTCAGCGAGCAGCTGCTCGGCGCGCTGCTGCGCCGCCACTCCGGCCACCGGCTGTACGTGGCCACGAAGATCCCGCCGAAGAACCGCGAATGGCCCCCCGGACCGGACGACACCCTCGACGACGCCTACCCCGCCGAGCACATCCGCGAGTACACCCACCGCAGCCTGGACAACCTGGGCGTCTCGCGCATCGACCTCATGCAGTTCCACACCTGGGAGGACCGCTGGGCCCGGGACGAGCGGTGGCAGGAGGCGATCAGGGACCTCAAGAGCGAGGGCCTGATCGACGCGGTCGGCATCAGCGTCAACCGGTGGGAGCCGGCCAACTGCTTCGCCGCGCTCGACACCGGCCTGATCGACGTCATCCAGGTGATCTACAACATCTTCGACCAGGCTCCCGAGGACGAGCTGTTCGACCGGGCGCTGCGCGAGGGCGTGGGCATCATCGCCCGGGTGCCGTTCGACGAGGGCACCCTCACGGGCACCCTGACCGCGGACAGCACGTGGCCGGAGGAGGACTGGCGCAGCACGTACTTCGGGCCGGAGAACCTGGGGCCGAGCGTCGAGCGGGCCGAGCGGCTCAAGGCGGCGCTCCCGGAGGGGCTCTCGCTGCCGGAGGTCGCGCTGCGGTTCGTGCTGCACCACCCGGCGGTCAGCACGGTGATCCCGGGGATGCGCAGGCCGGCGCACGTGCGGGCCAACCTCGGCGTCTCCGACGGGCGGCCGCTCGACCCTGAGCTGCTGGGCGAGCTGCGGCGGCACCGCTGGGACCGGGTGCCGGCGTGGTGGTCGGGGTGAGCGGGCCGCTGGTCGCCATGTGGGCGCACTCGCGCTCGGCCTCGACGGCGTTCCTGCGCATGATGATCGAGCGGGGCGACGTGGCCGTCCTGCACGAGCCGTTCCTGGCGCTGACCGAGGAGGGCTCGCTGACGCTGCCCGCGCCGGACGGCGGCCAGGTGACGGCCCGCTCGGAGAAGGACCTGCTGGTGCGGCTGGCCGAGCTGGCGCGGGCGCGGCCGGTGTTCGTCAAGGAGGTGCTCGACTACGAGTACCCGCACCTGTTCAAGCATCCGGAAGACCTGGCGGGGATCGTCCACACGTTCATCGTGCGCGACCCGCGGCCGACCATCGCCTCGCACTACGCGATCAAACCGGCGGTGACCTGCGACGAGATCGGCTACGAGCGGCTGTTCCTGCTGCACGAGCTGGTCCGGGAGGCGACCGGACGGCGGCCGCTGGTGATCCGCACCGAACGGCTGATCCGCGAGCCGGCGGCGGTCGTCGAGGAGTTCTGCGCCTACACCGGGCTGCCCTTCCTGCCCGGCTCGCTCAGCTGGGCCGCCGGCGACCGCCCGGAGTGGGGGCGGACCCGCCGCTGGCACCTGGACGCGAGCGGCAGCGCCGGGTTCGAGGAGCGCGGCAACGTCTACGCCGCCACCGTGGACAACCATCCGGCCCTGCGGGCCTTCTACGACCACCATCTCCCCTTCTACCAGCGCCTCGTCCAGGACGAATAGGGAGCATCCATGTCAGAGTCACCGGGCCGGCTGTTCGCGCGGGCCTACGCCGAGGACCCCGGCCACGCGGAAGTGACCTTCGACTACACCATCACCGAGGCGCACGAGCCGACCAAGGACCGGCCCCGCCTGACCGTGCGCAACCTGCTCAAGGTCGTCCCCGTCGAGGGCGACACGGCCCGGTTCTGGACGGAGTCGCCGCCCGGCGAGGAGGAGCGGCGGTCGGTGCGCGACTCGGACGTGCGCCGCGAGGCGGCCTTCAGGTTCGGCATGTCGGAGGCCAAGGTGCAGCCGATCCGGGCCTGGGTGCAGATCCCCGACGGCCTGGCCGCCGACCCGGACGCCCTGGCCACCTTCCTCGACTACCGGCTGCTGGTCCGGCTGGCCACGGCCGAGAACCTGGCCCTGACCACCGCCCTGCTCGGCCATCCGGAGATCGCCCGCCTGCCGTACGACGACTACGTCCACGGCGTGCTGTCGGCCTGCGACGAGGTCGAGCAGTCGGGCGCGACCCCGCACGCGATGATCGTCAACCCGCGCGACTACTACCACCGGCTGATCGGCCGCGGCGGGCTGCTGGCCGAGCTGGCCGAGGGCAACGGCATGAAGGTCAGCCGCAACCGGTGGGTCGCCCCCGGGGACGCCCTGGTCGGCGACATCTCCGTGGCGGCCAGGCTGCTGGACGCGCGCCGCTCGGTGATCCGGGTGGCCGAGCCGCCGCCCGGCACGTTCGCCCGGCCGGGCGTGGCCGTCTGCGCGGAGGTGTACGAGGGCGTCGCGGTGCATCTGCCGGGGTTGTTCTACCTGGTGACCCCTGCCGGGGAAAACACCATATTTCCCACTTCCTAGCAATCAAGTAGAACGAGAACGACGAAAGGCGGTGACCGTGTCGGACACGAGCCAGGAATACCGGCGCAATGGTTGGTGGCGCGACGAGACCTTTCTGGACGACTTACGCCGCAACATCGGTGCGTCTCCCGACAAGGCCGCACTGATCAGCCGGCGCGTCGCCGACGGTGTCACCGACGTCGTCACGTACGCCGAGCTGGGCGCGATGACCGACCGCATCGCGCACGGCCTGGTCCGGCTGGGCGTGCGGCCGGGCGACTTCGTCGCCATCCAGCTCCCCAACCGCAGGGAGACGCTGCCCCTCGCGCTGGCGTGCATGAAGGTCGGCGCGCGCATCGCCCCGCAGATGCCCATCTACCGGCACCGCGAGCTGGACTTCATGATCCGGCTGACCGAGGCGAAGCTGTTCGTCACCACGAGCCGGATCGGCCACCTGGACACGGCCGAGACGGGGATGACCCTGGCCCGGGAGATCCCGAGCCTGGAGCACGTGATCGTCGTCGGCGGCGGCGGCCCGCCCGGCTCGCTCGACTTCGACGAGCTCCTGCTCAACCCGGAACCGGGCGACCCGGCCGACGTCGAGGGCCGCGAGCTGGGCCCCGACGACCCGTTCCTCATCCTGTTCACCTCGGGCACGACCGGCGAGCCCAAGGGCGCGCTGCACAGCCAGAACACCCTGTACGCCGACATCAAGGGCTACGCGGAGGCGTTCGGGCTGGACCCGAGCCTGGTCATCATGACGGCCCAGACGTCGATGCACTACGTCGGCCTGGTGATGGCGTACCTGACGGCGCTGACGCTGGGCGGCACCGCGGTCACGGCCGACGCCTGGGATCCCGGCGTCTACCTCGACCTGATGTCCGACCACGACGTCACCATGTACTACGGCTCGCCGCCGTTCGCCCGGGAGATCAGCGAGGAGCAGGCGGCCCGGCCGCGCGAGCTGCCCAGCCTGAGCGTCTTCGTCTCCGGCTCGGCCCCCGTCCCCCCGCACCTGGTGGAACGGGTCACCGAGACGCTGGGCGTGCGCGTGTACGCGCTGTGGGGCATGACCGAGAACGGCGGCGTCACCATGACCAGGCCGCAGGACCCGCCCGAGCGGGCCGGCGAGAGCGACGGCACGGTCATCTCCGGCATGGAGGTGCGCATCGTCGACGAGGAGAACAAGCCGGTCGAGAAGGGCGAGATCGGCGCCCTCCAGGTACGCGGCGCGGCCCAGTGCCTCGGCTACTACCTGCGCGACGAGATCTACGCCAAGTCGATCACCCCGGACGGCTGGTTCGACACCGGCGACCTGGCCCGCGACGACGGCTACGGCGGCGTGCGCATCTCCGGCAGGACCAAGGACGTCATCATCGCCAACATGTGCCTCAAGCTGCCGGTCAGCGACATCGAGGCGCTGCTCGGGCGGCATCCGGCGATCCGCGACATCGCCCTCATCGGCATCCCGGACCCGGCGCTGGTCGAGCAGGTGTGCGCCGTCGTCACGCCGTCGGGCGAGCCGCCCACGCTGGAGGAGTTGCGCGCCTACCTCAAGGAGGCCGGCGTGAACGACTGGTTCTGGCCCGAACGCCTGGAGATCGTCGAGGAGATGCCGCGGACCGTCACCGGCAAGATCCGCAAGGTCGAGCTGCGGGAGCGGTTCGGCGCGGCGTCGGACTGAGGTGGCCGGTTCACGGGCGCTCCCGCTCGCCGTCCTGTGCGGGAGCGCCTTCCTCGGCGCGATCGACGTGCAGCTCGCGAACATCGCCTTCCCCGACATCCTGCGCAGCTTCCCCGGCAGCAGCCTGCCGGAGCTGTCGTGGGTGTTCAACGGCTACGCGATCGTGTTCACCGCGGCGCTGCTGCCGGCCGGCGGCCTGGCCGACCGGTTCGGCGCGCGGCGGGTGTTCCTGACCGGCCTCGCGGTGTTCGTGGTCGGCGCCGCGCTATGCGCGGTCGCGCCGTCGGCCGGCGCGCTGATCGCCGCCCGGGTCGTGCAGGGCGTGGGCGGCGGGGTGATCACGCCGCTGACGCTCGCGCTGATCCTGCCGTACTACCCGCCGGAACGCCGGGGCACGGCGATCGGGCTGTGGAGCGCGGCGCAGTCGGTGGCGACGGCGTCGGGGCCGTCGCTGGGCGGCATGCTGGTCGGCGTCTGGGACTGGCGGACGGTGTTCTTCCTGCACCTGCCGGTCGGGGCGGCGGTGCTGGCGGGCGCCTGGCGGATCGTGCCCAAGGGGGCGGGCGAGGCGGCCACGTCCAGGCTGCCGGACATCGCCGGGCTGCTGCTGCTGGTGGGGGCCATCGGGCTGCCCTCGCTGGCGATCGTGCAGAGCGACGCGTGGGGGCCGGGCGGCCCCGGCACGATCGCGGCGCTGGTCGCGGGCGTCGTCGTGGCCGTGCTGTTCGTCCGGCGGGCGCGCACGCATCCCGCGCCGATCGTGGACCTGGGCGCGTTGCGGGCGCGCGGCACGCAGCGGGCCAACCTCGCGATGTTCCTGGTCGGGCTGGTGATGTTCGCGCTGCCGCTGGCCAACATCCTGTTCCTGACCGGGATCTGGGGGTACTCCGTGGCCGCCGCGGGGCTCGCCGTCACGCCGGGGGCGCTGGCCCAGGTGCTGACCGCGCCGCTGGCCGGGCGGCTGGCGGCCAGGACCGGCCATCGCCTGCTCGCCCTGTGCGGGGTGGCGCTGCTGGCCCTGTCCACGGCGTACCTGGCGTTCGCGACGGGGGACGAGCCGGCGTACCCGACGGTGGTGCTGCCCGCGGTGGTGCTGTCGGGGGTCGCGGTGGCCGTGCTGATCACGTCGCTGAGCGGCGCGGCGGTGGCCGAGATCCCGCCCGCGCGGCTGGCCACCGGCACCGCCCTGTCGGTGACCTCGCGGGCCGTCGGGGCCGTCATCGGGGTCTCGGCGCTGGTGCTGGTGCTGTCGGGCGACCGGCTCGGGGCGGTCGGGGCGTACCAGGGGGTGTGGCTGACGATGCTGGGCCTGTGCGCGCTGGTCGCCGTCGCCGCCGCCGGCCTGCGCGCCCCGCGGGCCGAACCCGCCGCGCAACGCGCCTGACGGCGCGCGGGTCCGGCGGTCAGCCGGGGGCGTAGGCCAGGACGTGGTCGTGCAGCAGGCGGCCGGCCTGGGGGTCGTCCCGCTCGAACGCCTCCACCAGCGGTTCGTGGTCGGCCGCGTTCTCGTGCGGCCGCATCCGGAACAGCCGGATCGACACGTGCGTCCAGACCTCGACGCCGAGCGACTCCCACACCGACACCAGCAGCGCGTTGCCGGAGGCCGCGACGATCTCCCGGTGGAAGGCGACGCCGTGGCGCACCTGGTCGTCGAGGGAGCCGGCGGCCGCGGCGGCGTGCAGGCGGGCCACGTGGGCGCGCAGCGCCGCCGCCGGCGGGCGGCCGAGGCGGGTGGCGGTCTCCTCCAGGCCGGCCCTGACCTGGTAGACCTCGCGCAGGTCGTCGAGGGTGAAGCCGCGCACCCGGGCGCCGCGGTTGGGCGCCGACTCGACCAGCCGCAGCGTCTCCAGCTCGCGCAGCGCCTCGCGGACGGGGGCCTGGCTGACCTGGAGCTCGGCGGCCAGGCGGCGCTCGACGATGCGCTCGCCGGGCTCCCACCGGCCGCTGATCAGGCCGTCGAGCAGCACTTTCCTGATCTCCTCGCGCAACGGCGGCCGCACCACGGGCTCCACTGATAATCCTTTCATCGGATGATCGATCATATGGTGTTTAATGGAAGCATGGAGAAAGACCTGGATCCACAGGAGACCGCCGAATGGCTCGAATCGCTTGAGGCGGTCCGGCGGGCGGCCGGTCCCGATCGGGCCGATTACCTGCTGCGCAGGCTCGCCACGAGCACGCGCTATCTCAACACGGTGCCCACCGCCGAGGAGCCCGCCTACCCCGGCGACCTGGAGCTCGAAGAACGCGTCGCGGCCTACGACCGGTGGAACGCCGCCGTCATGGTCAGCCGGGGCAGCAAGCTCGGCCTGGGCGGCCACCTGGCCACCTACGCCTCGGCCGCCTGGCTGTACGAGGTCGGCTTCAACCACTTCTTCCACGGCACGGACGACCAGGTCTTCTTCCAGGGGCACGCCTCCCCCGGCGTCTACGCGCGGGCCTTCCTCGAAGGGCGCCTGAGCGAGGAGCAGCTCGACCTGTTCCGGCGCGAGACGCAGGGCGGGCTGCCGTCGTACCCGCACCCGAGGGCGATGTCGGGCTTCTGGCAGTTCCCGACGGTGTCGATGGGCATCGGCCCGCTCAACGCGGTCTACCAGGCACGCTTCAACCGCTACCTGCACAACCGCGGCATCAAGGACACCTCGCACAGCCATGTCTGGGCCTTCCTCGGTGACGGCGAGATGGACGAGCCGGAGTCCACGGCGGCGCTGACGCTGGCCGCCAGGGAGGGGCTGGACAACCTCACCTTCGTGATCAACTGTAACCTCCAGCGGCTCGACGGCCCGGTACGCGGCAACACCCGGATCGTGCAGGAGCTGGAGAGCGTCTTCCGGGGCGCGGGCTGGCACGTCGTCAAGGCGCTGTGGGGCGCCGAGTGGGACGGCCTGCTCGGCTCCGACGAGCTCGTGGCCAGGCTCGGCGAGGTGCCGGACGGCCAGTTCCAGACGTTCGCCGCCGCCGACGGCGCCTACATCAGGCAGCGCCTGTTCCAGGGGCTCGACGTGCCGTACTCCGACGACGACCTGCGGCGCATCGTCGGCGGCTCGCGGGCCGGGCACGAGCCGCGCAAGGTGTACGCCGCCTACCACCGGGCGCTGCAGAACCGAGGCGCGCCCACGGTGGTGCTCGTCCAGACGGTCAAGGGCTGGACGCTGGGCGCGGGCGTCGAGGCGCGCAACGCCAACCACCAGATGAAGAAGCTCACCCTCGACGAGTTCCGCGTCATGCGCGACCGGCTCGGCCTGCCGGTCCCCGACTCGGCGCTGGCCGGGGAGCTGCCGCCGTACCTGCATCCGGGGCCCGGCTCGGCCGAGGCCAGGTACGTCGCCGAGCGCCGCCGGGAGCTGGGCGGCCCGATCCCCCATCGCACGGTCGCCGCCCGGCCGCTGCCGCAGCCGGGCGAGCGGCCGTTCGCGGCCCTGGCCAAGGGCTCGACGCAGCCGATCGCCACCACGATGGCGTTCGTCCGGCTGGTCAAGGACCTGATGAAGGAGCCGGAGACCGGGCGTCGCTGGGTGCCGATCGTGCCCGACGAGGCCAGGACGTTCGGCATGGAGTCGCTGTTCCCCACGGCGAAGATCTACTCGCCGCTCGGCCAGCGGTACGAGTCCGTCGACCGGGAGCTGCTGCTGGCCTACAAGGAGGCGGTGGACGGGCAGATCCTCATCGAGGGCATCACCGAGGCCGGGTCGATGGCCTCCTTCACCGCGGCGGCCACCAGCTACGCCACCCACGGCGAGCCGATGGTGCCGTTCTACATCTTCTACTCGATGTTCGGCTGGCAGCGGACCGGCGACCAGATGTGGGCCCTGGCCGACCAGCTCGGCCGCGGCTTCCTGGTCGGCGCGACCGCCGGCCGCACCACCATGACGGGCGAGGGCCTGCAGCACGCCGACGGCCACTCCCAGCTCCTGGCCTCCGCCAACCCCGCCTGCCTGGCCTACGACCCGGCCTTCGCCTACGAGGTCGGCGTCATCGTCCGCGACGGGCTCAGGCGCATGTACGGCGAGGCCGCCGAGGACGTGTTCTACTACCTGACCCTCTACAACGAGCCGCTGCCCCAGCCCGCGATGCCGGAGGGCGTCGAGGAGGGCATCGTCAAGGGCATCTACCGCTACTCCGCCGGCGGCGGCGCCGCGCACCTGCTGGCCAGTGGCACCGCGATCCACTGGGCGCTGGAGGCCCAGCGGCTGCTGGCCGAGGAGTACGGGCTGGGCGTGGACGTCTGGTCGGTCACCTCGTGGAGCGAGCTGCGGCGCGAGGCCATGTCGGCGACCGGGGTGCCGTACCTGCGGCAGGCGCTGGCCGGGACCGAGGGGCCGGTGATCGCGGTCAGCGACTGGATGCGGGCCGTGCCCGACCAGATCAGGCCGTGGATCGACCGGCCGTGGACCTCGCTCGGCACCGACGGGTTCGGGCTCTCCGACACCCGGGAGGCCGTACGCCGGCACTTCGGGGTCGATCCGCGGTCGATCGCGGACGCCGTGCTGAAGGCGGTGGAGGAGTAGCAGCGGGGGCGACTCGTCCCGGCGTAACCGTATTTATCGAGGAATCTCCCTAAGTTAGGGCCTGGTGCACCAACCGTGTTCTGCTGTCCCCGGGGGGAGACGGGTGAGAACACGGTTGCGCCGGTCGCTGCGTACGCGGCTGGCACTGCTCGCCGGCATCGCCATGCTGCTGCTGAACATCGTCGTCAGCGGCTTCGTCATGTTCGGCATCCACGACGACGTCGCCGACGTGCGCGCCAGCGACGTGTCCGGGCGGGCCCTGCGCGTGCTCCTCATGGTCAAGCGCAACCAGCTGCCCCAGGTGCTGGAACCCCTCGGCCTCGACGGCATCCAGGTCGTCGACCCGGCCGGACGGGCCGTCGCCTGGACGCCCAACCTGGCCGACGCCCCCCGCCAGACCGCCCACATCCCCCGCGACCAGGCCAACTACGTCAGCAGGAGCTGCGACCTGCCGGCCTTCCCCGGCCGGTGCGAGCTCGTGGTCGCCCTGCGCGCCTACCAGCCCGAGGGCACCTGGATCATCTACGCCTTCGACCCGGCGGTCCCCTGGTTCGTCAGCCCGCAGGTCGTGCTGTTCCAGATCGTGGTGTCGGCGCTGCTGGTCGGGCTGACCTTCTTCGGGGTGTCGCGGGTCGTGGCCAGGACGCTCGCCCCCGTCAGCGCCATCACCAAGAGGCTCGCCGAGATCACCGCGGACGGCGGCGGCCTGCGGGTGCCCGTCCCGGACACCGACGACGAGATCAGAGCCCTGGCCGAGACCGCCAACCAGACGCTGGAACGGCTGGAGACGGCGCGGGCCCGCCTGGAGGCCGCGATGGAGCAGCAGCGCAGGTTCGCCGGGGACGCCTCGCACGACCTTCGCAGCCCGATCACCGCCATGCGCGCGCAGGTCGAGGAGGCCATGCTGCATCCGGAGGAGACCGACTGGCGGGAGACCAGCACCCAGGTGCTGGCCAGCCTCGACCGGCTGCAGGCCATCGTCACCGACCTGCTCACGCTGACCAAGCTGGACGCCGGGGCACCGAGCGACCACCGGCCGGTGGACCTGGGCGAGCTGGTCACCGCCGAGACCGCCAGGCCGCGGGCCAAGCGCGTGGTCACCGGCCCGGACGCGGGCGTGATCGTCATGGGCGACCGGCTGCAGCTCACCCGTCTGCTGACGAACCTGCTGGACAACGCCGAGCGGCACGCCGAGACGCAGGTCACCGTGACGGTCCGGCAGGAGGGCGGCCGGGCCGTGCTGGAGGTCCTGGACGACGGCGCAGGCATCGAACCGGCCCAGCGCGAGCTCGTCTTCCAGCGCTTCACCCGCCTGGACGACTCCCGCAACCGCGACGCCGGCGGCACCGGCCTCGGGCTGCCGATCGCCCGCGAGATCGCGACCGCGCACCACGGCACGCTGACCATCGAGGACTCCCCCAAGGGCGCCCGCTTCGTCCTCCGCCTCCCCCTCGCCTGACCGGGAGCGGGGCCGCGGGTTTCTAGTGCTTGTCGTGGCCGCGGGCCAGGCCCTTGCCGTGCTTGGCCTTGCCGGCCTGATGGCCGGCCTTCCGCCCCTTGCCGGAGCCGGCGGTGGACGTGGCGCCGGTCACGGCGGGCCGCTGGGCCGGTGGCTGGGCGAGAGGCTGGGCGGGCGGACGGCGGCGGGAGCCGCTCTGCTCGGCCGCGCGGTCGGCAGCGCCCTCGGAGGTGCGGTCGCGCGCGACGGCCACGGCGTGCATGATGCCCTCGTGCTCGGTGGCCTGGTTCGGCGCCGGGTCGGCGTAGGAGGGCGTGCGGGGGGCGGCGGGCGGGCCGCCGTCGCCGTTCCAGGACGTCGTGAGGAGCACGCTGGTGACGAGCGCGGCCAGGGCGGTGAGCTGCCGCCAGCGCTGCGGCCTGCCCGGCTGCGGGATCGACACCGAGAACGGCAGCAGCTCGCGGTGGGCGCGGAGCCCTCGCGCGGCGTCGGGCATGGTCCGGCGCACGGCGTGGTTCCGCTCGCCGGTCCTGCGTCCCGCGCGGTCCCGGCCCGGGATCCGCCGCCTGGCGTCCGGCCGCGCCCCGGCGACGGCCCCCACCTCCCGCACGCCCTCCGGGACGGGAACGCCCTCCGGGGCGGGAGCCGTGGCGGGAACGGTCTCCGGGACGGGGGCCGGAGCGGGGGCGGGACCGGCTTCCGGGGCGGGGGCCGGGGGGAAGAGGGTGGGGGGAAGGAGGTCGCCGGTGTTGGGCAGGGGGGTGGCCAGGGGGATGGCGGCGGTGTCGTGGGGTTCCTCGTCGCGCAGCGCGGCCACCCGGGTCAGGCGCCGCCGGGCCTCCTCGCCGTCGATCCGGCGGGCGGGGTCCTTGACCAGGAGACCGGCGATGACCGGCGCGAGCGGCCCGGCCAGGTGGAACGGCGCGGGCTCGGAGGTGAGCACCGCGGTCAGTGCGGCCAGGTGGCCGCTGTGCGGGAAGGGCGACTGGCCCTCGACGGCCGCGTACAGGGTGGCGCCGAGGGACCACAGGTCGGCCTGCGGGGTCGCGTGGCCGCCGCGCAGGCGTTCCGGGGCGATGTACGCGGGCGTGCCCACCACCATGCCCGACTGGGTGAGGTTGGCCTGGTCGTCGAGGGTGGTGGCCAGGCCGAAGTCGGTGAGCAGGGCGTGCCGGTCGCCGTTCAGCAGGATGTTGCCGGGCTTGACGTCGCGGTGCACGATGCCGTCGGCGTGCGCCGCGCTCAACGCCTCCAGCACCTGCAGCCCGAGGCGCGCGGCGTCGGGCGGGGACAGCGGCCCGCGTTCGGCGATCACGTCGGCCAGGCTGCGCGAGGGCACGAGCTGGAGCACGATCCACGGCCGTTCGTCGGCCACCACCACGTCGTAGACGGCGGCGATGTGCGGGTGGCTCAGCCGGGCGGCCAGCCGCGCCTCCCGCATCGTGCGGCCGAGCAGGCGTTCCCGCTCGGCCCCCAGCGTGTGCCCGAGGGTGACCTCCTTGACCGCGACCTGCCGGTCGAGCAGCTCGTCGTGGGCCCGCCAGACCCGGCCCATGCCACCGCGGCCCAGTTCGGACAGCAGCCGGTAGCGTCCGGCCAGCAACCAGCCCGCACAGTGCGAAAGTGACATGCCGCCCTGCCTACCCGATCATCCCGCCCTCATGCAACGGCCGCACAGGCTTCGAGTCGATCCTGTGAGAAGGGCGGGTCGCGGGTCACCCGTTGGTGGGGAAGCCGAGGTTCACGCCGCCGTGGGACGGGTCCAGCCAGCGCGACGTCACCACCTTGCCCCGCGTGTAGAACTGCACCCCCTCAGCGCCATGCACATGCGTGTCACCGAACAACGACGACTTCCACCCGCCGAAACTGTAGAACGCCATCGGCACCGGGATCGGCACGTTGATCCCCACCATCCCCACCTCGACCTCGTTCTGGAACCGCCGCGCCGCACCCCCGTCGTTGGTGAAGATCGCCGTGCCGTTGCCGTACACACCCTCGTTGATCACCCGCAGGCCCTCCTCGTACGAGGACACCCGCACCACCGACAACACCGGACCGAAGATCTCCTCGGTATGCGTCCGCGACCCCACCGGCACCTGATCCAGCACCGTCGGCCCCAGCCAGAACCCCCCACCCCGGCCGCCCAGCACCTCGACCTCCCGGCCGTCCACCACCAGCTTGGCGCCCTCGGCAACACCCAGATCCAGATAGGACGCCACCTTGTCCCGATGCGCCGCCGTCACCAACGGCCCCATCTCCGACCGCGGATCATCCCCCGGACCCACCACCAACCGGCCCACCCGCTCCACGATCTTGCCGACCAGCTCATCCCCCACCGGATCAACCGCCAGCACGACCGAGATCGCCATGCACCGCTCACCCGCCGACCCGAACCCCGCCGACACCGCCGCATCAGCCACCAGATCCAGATCCGCATCCGGCAGCACCAGCATGTGATTCTTGGCCCCGCCCAGCGCCTGCACCCGCTTGCCGTGCGCACTACCCGTCTCGTACACATACCGGGCGAT
Source organism: Nonomuraea sp. NPDC001636 (assembly GCF_040298265.1). Classification (NCBI taxonomy): domain Bacteria; kingdom Bacillati; phylum Actinomycetota; class Actinomycetes; order Streptosporangiales; family Streptosporangiaceae; genus Nonomuraea; species Nonomuraea sp. NPDC001636. The sequence goes on along the minus strand of NZ_JBEOZT010000004.1, from coordinate 514,808 downwards.
CGGCGTCGAACCCACGAACGACACCGCCGCCACGTCCGGATGCTCCAGCAGCCGATCCACCGCCACCTTGTCGCCCTGCACCACCGAGAACACCCCCTCCGGCAGCCCAGCCTCCTGCCACAGCCGCGCCATCAGCAACGACGCCGACGGATCCCGCTCCGACGGCTTCAACACGAACGCGTTCCCACACGCGATCGCCACCGGGAACATCCACATCGGCACCATCGCCGGGAAGTTGAACGGCGTGATCCCCGCCACCACCCCCAACGGCTGCCGCATCGAATACGAATCCACCCGCGTCGAGACACCCTCGGAGAAACCCCCCTTGAGCAGATGCGGGATCCCGCACGCGAACTCCACCACCTCCAGCCCGCGCGCCACCTCCCCCAACGCGTCCGCATGCACCTTGCCGTGCTCGGCCGAGATCAACGCGGCCAGCTCGTCACGATGGGCGTCCATCAACTCACGGAACCGGAACAGGACGCGGGCGCGCTTGATCAGCGAGGCGTCCCGCCACGCCGGGAAGGCCGCCACCGCGGCGGCCACCGCCGCGTCCACCTCGGCCACCGACGCCAGCGCCACGTGACCGCCGACCTCACCCGTGGCCGGGTCGAAGATCTCCGCGGTCCGGTCGCCGCCGTCCGTCAGGGCGCCGTTGATCCAGTGCTTGACCGACTTCACCGTTCTCCCTCTCCCAGTGCCAGTTCCACCGCGTCCACGAGCGCGCCCTCGGCGCAGGGACGCGCGACCACGTCCGCGGCCGACAGGACGTCGGGATGGCCGTCGCCGACCGCGATGCCCAGGCCGGCGACCTGGATCATGTCGATGTCGTTGGGGTTGTCGCCGATGGCGGCGACCTGCTCCAGCGGCACCCCCCTGGCCTGCGCCAGCTCGCGCAGGGCGCTGCCCTTGGTCGCCCCCTCCGGCAGCACCTCCAGGTACGTCGCCTCCGACCGGACGGTGACCGTGCCCGCGATGTCCAGGTCCGGCAGGCGGTCGCCGATCAGCATGCACTTGGTGATCCCGTCGGGGGGCAGCGCCGCCCAGTCGCCGGGGTCGCGCAGCGTGATGCCGTCGCGCCGGGCGTAGTCCCGCAGCTGCGGGACGTCGTCCACGGCCAGCGCCTCCCCGCCGGAGAACGCCACCGGGTACACGCCCGCGGGCAGCTCGCCGAACAGGCCGAGCAGCGTCTTCCAGGCGGTGGCGGGCAGGTGGCGGGAGCGCAGCACCTCGCCGGTCGCCAGGTTCACGGTGCGGGCGCCGTTGTAGAGGATGGCCGGGCCGTCCAGGCCCAGCTCGTCGTAGTAGGGGCGGGCCGAGCGTTCCATGCGGCCGGTGGCGATGACGACCTCGCCGCCCGCGGCCCGGTAGCGGCGCAGCGCGTCCCGGGCGGCGGGCACCATGGCCAGGTCGCGCCCGACGAGCGTGCCGTCGAGGTCGGTCACGATCCAGCGGATCACGTCGCGCTCCCCGCCCCCGCGACGTCGGCGGCCCCGCCAGCCCCGACGGCTTCGACGGCCCCGGTGGCCACGTCGGCCAGCACCGAGGAGGCCAGGTCGAACCCGCCGACGCAGGCCAGGTAGCCGCCCGGCTCGAAGACGCTGCCCGACAGCGGGATGTAGACGCCGCCGGCCTGCCTGACCAGCAGGGATCCGGCCGCGACGTCCCAGGCGTTGACCCGGGTGCCGTACGCGACGTCGGACCAGCCGGCGGCGACGTGGGCGAGCTTGAGCGCGGCGCTGCCCGGACGGCGGATGGTCGCGAACGACTGGGTCATCCTGGAGAAGCGGCGCAGCGCGCCCTCCTCGTCCTCGGCCAGGTCGCGCGGCGTGGGATAGCTGGACAGCAGCACCGCCTCGCGGTCGGCGCGGGCGCCCGCGCTGCGCAGCGGCTCGCCGTTGCAGACGGCGCCGCCGAGCCAGGCGGTGAACTCGTCGTCGCGCACCGGGTCGTAGATCACCCCGGCCACCACCTCGCCGTCCACGGCGGCGGCGATCGAGGTGCAGAAGAACGGCAGGCCGACGGCGAAGTTGGCGGTGCCGTCGATGGGGTCGACGTACCAGCTGATGGCGCCCTGTCCCCTGGTGCCGCCCTCCTCGCCCACCACGACGCTGTCGGGGCAGAGCCGGTCGAGCACCTCGCGGATGCCCTCCTCGGCCGCCTTGTCGTGCTCGGTCACCGGGTCGTGGAAGTCGCGCTTGGTCTGGATCTCGGGACGCGAGCGGAAGGCGCCGCGCAGCCGGTCGCCGACCGCCCTGGCCGCCTCGGCCGCGATGGCGGCCAGCTCGCGAGAGGTGTTCACGTCCATGTCTCCTCCAGGAGGGTCAGCAGGGCGCGGGGGTCCTCGACCGTGGCCTGAGGGCTCTGCCGCACCCGGTACGGGATCTTGTCGGTGCTCGCGGAGACCATCAGGACGGTCGCCCCCGCCCCGGCCCGGGCGCCGCAGATCACGTCCCGGTCGTAGTTGTCGCCGACGTACCAGGCGTCGGCCGGGTCCACGCCGAGGGCGCGGCAGGCGAGCAGGATCATCTCGGGGTTCGGCTTGCGCACGCCGACCTCGTCGCTGTAGACCTGCGCGGCGAACAGGTGCTCCAGCCCGGTTCCGGCCAGGTAGTCGCGGTGCACGGCCCCGCACAGCGCGTTGCTGACGACGGCGGGGACGACGCCGTTGCGCAGGCAGGCGTTCAGCAGCTCCGCCATGCCGGTGCGCAGCTTCCGGTCGCTGCGCAGCTCGCCCATGCGCTTGCACAGGGGCGTCGCCTCGACGGTGACCAGCGTGCGGGCCTGCTCGGGCCAGTCGGTGGCGACGAACTCGGCCCAGAACCGGCGGTGGGTCATCTCCTCGGGCGCGAACTGCCGGGACGTGGAGTCCTTCCAGTACTTGTCGGCCCGCGCCCCGGCCCGGATGTCGCTCTCGACGTCCTCGGCCGTCAGGCCGTCGAACCCGGTCCTGGCCAGCATGGCGTGCACCTCGGCGGCCAGCTCGGCCGCCCAGGACGGGCGTTTGGCGGTCTCGACGATCACGCCGCCGAAGTCCAGGAGCAGCGCCTTGGGGCGGATCACGCGGTCACCTCCGCCCGGTCCCAGGAGGAGATGCGGGCGCCGTCCGCGCCGAACAGGTGGAGCTGCTCGGTCCAGCAGGGCAGGACGTCGCCGGGCGCGGCCCGCACCGGCGTGTAGGACAGGGCGAACAGCTCGGTGTCCAGGACGCGCAGCCGTACCGTCCAGGAGGAGCCGGCCGGCAGCACGGCCTCGACCAGCGCCTCCTCGCTCCAGGCGGCGGCGGGCGGCGTGCCGAGCCGCAGCGCCTCGGGCCGGATGCCGACGGCGGACGGGGTGACCTCCGAGCCGCGCGCCTCGACGAACCGCAGCAGGGATCCGGCCAGCCCGCCGGGCGCCGGTCCGGTGTCCACGATGGCCATCGGCGGGCTGCCGACGAACTCGGCGACGAACCGGTTGGCGGGCCGCTCGTACATCTCCATGGGCGCGGCGAGCTGCTGCAGCTCGCCGTCGTTCATGACGGCGACGTCGGTGGCCATGGTGAGGGCTTCGAGCTGGTCGTGGGTGACGAAGACGATCGTCGCGCCGGACTCCTCGTGGATGCGCTTGAGCTCGGCCCGCATCTCCAGCCGCAGCCGGGCGTCGAGGTTGGACAGCGGCTCGTCCAGCAGCAGCACGGACGGGTTGACCGCGAGCATCCTGGCCAGCGCGACGCGCTGCTGCTGGCCGCCGGACAGCTGGGACGGGTAGCGGTCCATGGCGGCGTCGACGTGCACCATCGTCAGCGCCGCCTCGGCCCGCGCGCGCCGCTCGGGGGCGGGCACCTTGCGCATGCGCAGCCCGAACTCCACGTTGTCGCGCACGGACAGGTGCGGCCAGAGCGCGTAGTTCTGGAACACCAGCCCCATCGCCCGCTTCTCGGGCGGGACGTAGACCCCTTGCTCGACGGAGTCCAGGACGCGCTCGCCGACGGCGATGCTGCCCGCGGTGGGCTGTTCGAGGCCGGCGATCATGCGCAACGTGGTGGTCTTGCCGCAGCCGGAGGGGCCGAGCAGGCACATGAAGGCGCCGTCGGGGACCACGAGGTCGAGGTTCTTCACCGCGTAGTCGCCGCCGCCGTAGCTCTTGGAGACTGCGCTCAAGGTGATGTTCGGCATCTATCCTCCTAGGCCGGACGCCAGGCTGCTCTTGGTCAGCCGCTGGGTCAGGGAAGTCATGGTGAAGGAGAGCAAAGCGATCATGAGGACGACGCCGTTGGCGAGCTGCGTGTATCCGTAGTCGACCAGGCCGATGGAGAGCGTCGTGAGAAGCTGGGTGCCGGTGGTGGTCAGCATCACGACGATGCTGAGCTCCTTCAGCCCCGAGATGAACGGCAACACGATCCCGGTGACCAGGGCGCCCTTCTGGATCGGGAAGATGATCCGCCGCATCCGGTGCCACCAGGAGGCCCCGGCGATCTGCGCGGCCTCCTCCGGCTCGCGGCCGAGCTGCATCATCGCCGCGATGCCCGAGCGCGAGCTGTACGGCAGGTGCGTCACGGCCATGACCAGGATCAGCAGGAACGTCGTCCCGTACAGCGCCGGGACGGGCCCGCGGGCGACGGCGAACAGCGACAGCGAGGCGGCGGCGAAGGCGATGCCGGGGATGAGGTACGGCAGGAACGACACCTGGCGCAGGAACCCGGCGATGCGCGGCGCGGTGCCGCGGACGACGACGTACCCGATGAGCAGGCCGGCGACCGCGCAGATCAGCGAGGCCAGGCCGACGATGCGCAGCGAGTTCCAGGCGGCCTGCCACAGCTCGGAGCCGCGCAGGATGCCGTGCGGGAACCCGACCGCGCCGGGCAGCCGGTCGGCGATCCAGTAGTCGAGCGTGAGGGTCGACAGGTCCAGCGGCGTGCGGGTGAGCGTGGACAGCAGCAGCGTGAGCACCGGGATCAGCACGCTGACCACGAAGACCACCGCGCCCAGCGCGAACGCGGGCCAGCGCCAGCCGCGCAGGTCGCCCAGCCGGTCCATCGCGCCCTTGCCGCCGACGGTGACGAACCTGCGCTGCTCGCGCATCAGCCGCATGTCGGTGAAGACGATCAGCACGCCGATGATCACGATGACGGTGGCGAGCACGGAGGCCACGCCGGTGCTGCGGTCCCTGATCGACTGGAACAGCCCGGTGGACAGCACGTGGTAGTCGGCGGGCAGGCCGAGCACGTACGGGGTGCCGAAGGTGCCGAGCACCCGCCCGACCACGAGCAGCACGGCCGAGGAGAGCGCGGGCAGCATCAGCGGCACCACGATCCGCCGCACGACGACGCGCCGCGGCGCCCCGAGGATCCGGGCCGAGTCCTCCAGCTGGACGTCGATCCTGCGCAGCGCGTTGCCGACCAGCAGCAGCACGAACGGGTAGTAGTGCAGCCCGAGCGTGACGATGATCGGCAGCGGGCCGTAGGCCAGCCAGTCGGGGGTTCGCACGCCGGCCGACTCCAGGAAGCCCACCTGCCCGGCGGCCCGCTCGTTCTTGAACAGCGTCAGCCAGGCCAGCGAGAACGTCCACGACGGCAGCATGTACGGCACCACCAGCGCCCCGGCCAGCCACTTGCGGCCGGGCACGTTGGTCCGGGTCACCAGCCAGGCCATCCCGCCGCCGAGCAGCAGCGCGAACAGCACGGTGCCGACCGCGACGACCAGCGTGTTGACCAGCGGGCCCCAGAACAGCAGGCCGCTGATCTGGGAGCGGAAGACCCGCCACAGGTAGTAGCCGGTCCACTCGCCCGGCTGCTGGCCGGCGTGCAGCTCGTCGCCGAACTGGAGGCGGAAGGCGTCCGACAGGACCGCGATCAGCGGGGCGACGACGAGGTAGGCGAGCAGGACGACGAGGATCAGGCCGAGCGCGGCGGTCGGGTCGTGCCGCAGGACCTGGAGGCGGTAGCGGATTCGGCGCCGTCTCGGCGGGCGAGGCGGCGGCTCCGTCTTGGTCAGAACAGCCATGGTCTTCCTTCGGGGGGTTTTCAGTGGCTTCGTTTGAGCATGGCGTCGGCGAGGGCGTCGGCGGCCTCGCCGAGCCGACGGCCCACGGCGTCCAGGCGGGAGAGCAGCTCGCGTTCTCGCAGGGTGTCCATGTCCAGCGGGCCGGCGAACAGCTCGGTGAGCCGGGCCTGGTAGAGCTGGCGGACGCGGCTGCGGGACTTGCGGGTGGCGAGCACCGCCACGGTGACCGAGCCGGGATCGCCGGTGATCTTCAGCAGGGCCTGTTCGAGCTGGTCCAGGCCGTCGATGACGGCGCCGAGCGGCTCGGCGGCGAAGGTGAGGTCGGCGGGCCCGAACAGGTCGGCCTCGCGGACGAAGTCGCGTAACTGGTCCAGCACGTCGTCGATCGAGCGGGAGAGCCGGAACAGGTCCTCCCTGTCGATGGGGGTGGCCAGCACCCGTCGCAGCGCCCGGACGAGCTCGGCGCGGGCGGCGTCGCCCTCGTGCTCGACCTCGGCCATGCGGGCGCGGGCCGCCGCCTGGCCGGTCGTGCCCGAGGCGGCCGAGCGGGCCAGCACGGCGCCCTCCCTGGCCACGGCGACCTGGCCGCGGATGAGGTCGATCACCCGGCGGCCGGACCGGCCGCGCAGCTCGTCCCAGGCGCGGGCGAGCCGGCGGGGCCGTGCGCCGCTCACAGCAGCCTCAGGCCGAGCCCGGCCAGGGCGCCCAGGGCCATGGACGACGGCAGCGTGACCAGCCACGCCGTACCCATGTTCAGCACTCCTTGCCATCGCACCCTCCTGCTTCCTTCGCTTGCCACCACGCCGACGACCCCGGCGGTCACGGACTGGGTCATGCTCACCGGGCTGCCCAGGACCGAGCTGCCGAGGACGGCGCCGGTGGCCGCCGTCTCGGCCGACAGCACGTGCAGCGGCCGGGTGATGACCAGGCCGCGGCCGATCCGCTCGCCCACCCGCGGCAGCGTGGTCAGCGCCCCGGCCAGGAACAGCGCGACCAGCACGGCCATCCACACCGGCGAGAGCTGGACGGGCCCGACCCGGCCGAGCCCGTTGCGGCCGACGTCCACGGCGACGCTCACCACGGCGATCATCTTCTGGCCGTCGTTGACGGCGTAGGCCAGGCACTGGGCGGCGTAGGCCACCAGGTGGGCGGCCAGCACCAGCCCCGGCATCCGGCGCGAGGACGGCACCCGCCGGGACGCGGTGCCCAGCAGGTAGCCGAGCACCAGCCCGACCAGCGGCGCGCACGCCCCGATCGCCAGGACGGTGACCAGGCTCGGCCAGGCCACCGGCAGCCCGGCGCCGAGCCCGGCGCCCGCGATGCCGCCGATCACCGCCAGCGTCAGGCTGGTGGGCAGCCCTCTGCCGGTCAGCGCCGCCACCACCACGACGGCGATCACCACGCCGGCCAGGAACACGGCCGCGCCGCTGCCCGAGTCGAGCCCCGCGAGCCCTTCGGTGAAGGTCCGCGCGACCGCGACGCCCAGCACGTACGGTCCGGCGAACAGGACCGCCACCAGCAGCGCGGCGGCCAGCCAGCCGGGCGTGCGCGGGAAGCGCAGGCCGAGGCCGATCAGCGTGGCGCCGTCGTTGGCCCCGCTGATCAGCACGAACAGGACGGCCACCGCGGCGAAGGCCAGCGTCCAGCCCATCAGAGGTAGAGCCGCTGGTCGCGCTTGGCCTCGTCGTAGCGCTCGCGCGCGGCCCTGACCTCGGGCAGGCCGGACACCTGCGCGACCGGCACGTCCCACCAGGCCTGCGCGCCGGGGCCGCCGCCGGGGACGGGTTCGACGTACACGACGGTGGTCCTGGCCGACTCCTTGGCCTTGACCAGGGCGGCCCGCAGCGACTCGGGGCCGTCGGCGCGCAGCACGTCGGCGCCCAGGCTGGCGGCGTTGGCGGCCAGGTCCACCGGTAGGGGCTCGCCGTCCAGCTCGCCGCCGGGCCCGCGGGTGCGGTACGCGGTGCCGAGCCGCCGGGCGCCCACCGACTCGCTGAGGTTGCCGATGGAGGCGAAGCCCCGGTTGTCCACCAGGACGATCACCAGCTTGATCCGCTCCTGCACGGCGGTCGCGATCTCCTGCGCCATCATCAGGTACGACCCGTCGCCGACCAGCACGAACACCTCGCGTTCCGGCGCGGCCAGCTTCACCCCGAGGCCGCCGGCGATCTCGTAGCCCATGCACGAGTAGCCGTACTCGACGTGGTACTGCTCGGGGTCGGCGGGCCGCCAGAGGCGGTGCAGGTCGCCCGGCATCGAGCCGGCCGCGTTGACCACCACGCCGCCCTCGGCGACCTCGTTGAGGATGCCGAGCAGGACGGGCTGGGTGAGCTCGGCGCCCGCGTAGGTGTGGCCGATCTCCGACTGCCAGGCGGCGGCCAGGGCGGCGGCCCGGTGGGTCCATTCGGGGTCGGCCCGCCAGTCCACGTCGTCGAGGGCGCGCAGGGCCTCGCGGGCGTCGGCGACGAGCGTGGCGCCCGCGTTCTTGGCCGCGTCGAAGGCGGTGACGTTGACGTTGAGGAAGGCGGCCTGCCCGAACAGCGTCCTGGAGGCGGTGGTGAAGTCGGTGTAGCGGGTGCCGACGCCGATGACCAGGTCGGCCTCGCGGGCCAGGGTGTTGGCCGCGTCGGTGCCGGTGTGGCCGATCGCGCCGGCCGCGCAGGGGTGGTCGTAGGGCAGCGCGCCCTTGCCGGCTTGCGTCTCGCCCACCGGCACGCCGTGGTTCTCGGCGAAGCGGGTCAGCTCGGCCCACGCCCCGCTGTACCTGACGCCGCCGCCGGCCACGATCAGCGGCCTGCGGGAGCCGCGCAGCAGCTCCTTCGCCCTGGCCAGCGCGGCCGGCTCGGGCACCGGTCGGGGAACGTGCCAGACCCGCCGGGCGAACAGCTCCTCGGGCCAGTCGTACGCCTCGGCCTGCACGTCCTGGGGCAGCGCGAGCGTGACCGCGCCCGTCTCGGCCGGGTCGGTGAGCACCCGCATCGCCGCCAGCAGCGCGGCCGGAAGCTGCTCGGGCCGGTTGATCCGGTCGAAGAAGCGCGACACCGGGCGCAGCGAGTCGTTGACCGACACGTCGTAGGACCGGGGGTCCTCCAGCTCCTGCAGCACCGTGCCGGGGGCGCGGGTGGCGAAGACGTCGCCGGGCAGCAGCAGCACCGGCACCCGGTTGATCGTGGCCAGCGCCGCGCCGGTGACCAGGTTGGTGGCGCCGGGCCCGATGGACGTCGTGCAGGCGAAGGTGGACAGCCGCGCGCGGGTGCGGGCGTAGCCGACGGCCGTGTGCACCATGGCCTGCTCGTTGCGGGCCAGATAGTACGGCAGCGCGTCGCCCGTGCCCGCGCCCTGCTCGGCCAGCGCCTGGCCGACGCCCGCGACGTTGCCGTGGCCGAAGATCCCGAGCACGCCGGCGATCAGCCGCTGCTCGACGCCGTCGCGCTCCGACCACTGGGCGGCCAGGAAGCGGGTCAGCGCCTGAGCCGTGGTCAGCCTCATGAGGCACCTCCTTGCACGAGATCGGGCACGCCGCCCTCCAGCAGGCCGAGCGCGGTGTCCACGGCGGCGCTCACGTCCCCGTCGGGCGGGTAGAGCAGCGCCCGGCCGACCACCAGGCCGCGCACGCCGGGCAGGCGCAGCGCCTTGCGCCAGGAGTCGTACATCTCGCCGGCGTCCTGGCCGGAGTCGCCGCCCAGCAGCAGCACGGGCAGGGTCGTGGACTCCACGACGCGTTCCATCTCCGGCACGACCGGGATCTTCAGCCAGGTGCGGGCGGAGGTCGCGCCGAGGCCCTGGCCGACGCTGATGGCGTGGATCACGGCCTCGGGCGACAGGTCGTGCCGCACCACGCCGTCCTGCCGCCTGGACCAGAACGGCTCGACCATCGCCATCAGGCCGTGCCTGGCCAGGTCGGTGACGGCCTGGCCGCAGCTGGCCAGGGTGGCGGCGGTGGCGCTGTCCTCCAGCGCGATCCGGCACAACATCTTGCCGCCGTCCAGGCCCATCGCGGCGATGGTGGGGGCGTCGTAGGCGGTGAAGCGGTCGTCGAACTCGAACACCGAGCCGTGCACGCCGCCGCGGTTCATCGAGCCGATGACGATCTTGTCGTCGAGCGCGCCGAGCAGCAGCAGGTCCTCGACGATGTCGGGGGTGGCCAGCAGGCCGTCCACGCCGGGCCTGGCCAGGGCGGTCATGAGCCGGTCGAGCAGGTCGGCGCGGCTGCGCATGGCCATCGGGTGGCCGGCCACGCCGAGGGCGCCGCGGGCCGGATGGTCGGCCGCGATGATGAGCAGCTGCTCCCTGCCGTTCCTGAGGGGCCGGCGCCGGCGGGCGGCCGCCGCCTCGGCGACGCGCTCCGGCTGCCAGGCGCGCTGGTCGAGCAGCCGGCGGTAGTCCTGCTCACGCATGCGTGACGGCTCCTTCCGAGAGGGTGGCGGACAGGACGGCCTCGACCTCGTCCGCCGTGGGCATCGCGGGCGCGCAGGCCAGGCGTCCGGCGACGATCGCGCCCGCGGCGTTGGCGAAGCGCAGGGTGCGTTCGAGCGGCCAGCCTTCGAGCAGGCCGTGGCAGAGCGCGCCGCCGAAGGCGTCGCCGGCGCCGAGCCCGTTGACCACCTCGACCGGGACGGGCGGCACCCGTACGGTCTCCGTGGCGGTCATGCCGAGCACGCCGTCCGGGCCCTGTTTGACGATGGCCAGCTCGACGCCCGCCGCCAGCAGGCTCTCGCCGGCCGCGCGCGGGTCGCGGGTGCCGGTGGCCACCTCGACCTCGTCGAGGTTGCCTGCCGCGACGGTGACGTGCGCGAGCGCCTCACGCACCCGCTCGCGGGCGGTTGCCGCGTCGGCCCAGAACATGGGCCGGTAGTCCAGATCGAGCACGGTGTGCCGGGCGCGCCCGCGGGCCTGCCAGGCGGCCAGGTGGGCGGCGTGGGACGGCTCGGCCGACAGGCCGGTCACGGTGGCCCAGAACAGCCGCGCTCCGGTGACGGCCGCCAGGTCGAGGTCGCCGGGCGTGATCTGCAGGTCGGGCGCGTCCTGGCGGTAGAAGTAGAGCGGGAAGTCGTCCGGCGGCCTGATCTCGCAGAACGTGACCGGCGTCGGCCGGCCGGGCACGGCGCCGACCAGGCGGTCGTCCACGCCGTAGGAGCGCAGCGCGTCGCGGACGAACGCGCCGAACGGGTCGTCGCCGGTCCGCGTGATCACCGCGCTGGAGTGGCCCAGCCGGGCGGCGGCCACGGCCACGTTGGTGGGGCTGCCGCCCAGGTACTTGCCGAACGTCTCCACGTGCCGCAGCGACACGCCGGTCTGGAGCGGGTAGACGTCCACGCCGACCCGGCCCATGGTCAGCACGTCGAGGGCGCTCACGCCAGGCCCCGCAGGAACGCCACGCCCGCCCGCACGTCGTCGGCCGGGCCGGCGCCCGCCGGGGGCTCGGCGTCGAGGACGACGTCCTGCTCCATGACGTACCAGCCGTCGTAGCCGGCGGCGGTCAGGCGTTCGACGATGCCGCGGACGTCCACGTCGCCGCGGCCGAGCCGGCGGTAGATCCCGGCGCGGACGGCGTCGGTGTAGGTCAGCTCACCGGCCCGGACGCGGGCGGCGAGCGCGGCGTCGACGTCCTTCAGGTGCACGTGGGCGATGCGCTCGGGGACGCGGGTGACCAGCTCCAGCGGGTCGCCGCCGCCGATGAGCAGGTGCCCGGTGTCCAGGCAGAGCGGGACGGCGCTGCCGCCGAGCACCCGGTCCACCTCCTGGCCGGTCTCGACCATGGTGCCGACGTGGGGGTGCAGGGTGAGCGCGCGGCCGTCGCCCTTGGCCTCGTGGAAGGCGCGGTCGAGGTTGCCGAGCAGGGTGCGCCAGCCGGTGTCGTCCAGCTCGGGACGGGCGTCGTAGCCGTCGGCGCCGGTGGCGGCGGCCAGCACGACGACCACGTCCGGGTCGAAGGCGGCCCAGGTGGCGCGGAGTGCGGGCAGCGGGTCGTGGGCGGGGTCGTGCAGCACCGCGGGGACGAATCCGCCCACGGCGCGCAGCCCGTACCGGCCGAGCAGGTCCTGGTCGGCGGGCAGGAAGCCGTCGGGGCCCAGCTCGGTGGCGGTCAGGCCCAGCTCGGCCATCTCGGCGAGCACGCGGTCGGCGGTGAGCTGGTGTCCCCATCCGGGCACCTCGCACACGCCCCAGGAGATAGGTGCGGCGGCGATCCTCACTTGGCCACCTCCAGCACGCGCACCGGACGGCCCTCGCGGCGCGCCAGGTCGGCGGCCTCGGCCAGGTAGAGGGCGGCCAGGGCGTCGCGGACGGTGCAGGGGCTCTCGCTCTCGCCCCTGGCCATCGACAGGAACGCGCCCATCTCGGCGACGTAGGCGTCCTCGAACCTGGTCTGGAAGTCCGGCCACGGCGGCCCGTCCGGGCTCAGGCCCTCGGCCGAGCGCAGCGGGGTGCGGTCGCCGAGCCCGACGGCGCGGGTGCCGAGCGTGCCGGCCAGCTCCATGCGCACGTCGTAGCCGGCGCCGTTGTAGCGGGAGCCCTGCAGGGTGACCAGCGTGCCGTCGTCCATGACGATCAGGGCGGCGCTGTTGTCCACGTCCTCGGCGGCGGCGAAGTACGGATCGCCGCGGTTGGCGCCGACCGCCTGCACGACGTCCGCCTCGCGGCCGGTGACCCAGCGCAGGATGTCGAAGTCGTGGATGTGGCAGTCGCGGAAGATGCCGCCGGACTGGGCGACGTACTCGGCGGGCGGCGGCGCCGGGTCGCCGGTCAGCATGTGCACGCGGTGCAGTTCGCCGAGCTCGCCCGCCAGCAGCGCCTCGCGGGCGGCCCGGTAGCCGGCGTCGAAGCGGCGCTGGAAGCCGATGTGCACGCCGATCCCGGCCCGTTCGACGGCCTCGGCCACCCGCAGCGTCTCCTTGACGGTCGGCGCGGCCGGCTTCTCGCAGAACGCCGGCACTCCCCGCTCGCACGCCCTCAGCAGGCCCTCGGCGTGGGCGGAGGTCGGCGTCGCGAGCACCACCGCGTCCGCGTCGAAGGGATCGCCGGTACGGGCGCCGAGCCGCCGGGCCACCTCCTCCGCCCTCGCCGTGTCCACGTCGGACACGACGAGCTCGTCAACCAAGGCGGACAGGGTGGTGGCATGGAACATGCCTATACGTCCAAGGCCCAGCAGACCCACACGCATGATCGCTCCTCATCCAGGGGGGCCTCCAGTTCTAGATGAACAGGAGATGAACGTCAAGACTTTGTCCTGACATAAGGATGAACTGTCGTAGCTGGGAGGCGAGGTCGTAGCTCAGCTCGCACGTAAGAATGTCTTGACAAATTATTCACGTGACGTTCATCGTGAGCACACAATGGCGCCGGTCGGGGCTGGCGCGGCGCCTTGCGAACCCGAGAGGCAAGAGGAGTGACGCCATCATGAGGCGTACCGGGAAGATCATCTCCATGGCGTTGCTGGCGTCCGCCGCCGTGGCGTGCGCGCCCTCCACCGCAGGCGGAGGACCGTCGGCGGCGGCGACGGCCAAGGCGCTGCCCGGCCCGTCGCTCGATGCGAACTTCGACCTGGAGGCGCTGGTCGCCGCGGCGAAGAAGGAAGGCAGCGTCCTGGTCTACGACTCCAGCGGCGACATCGAGGAAGTGGCCAAGGCGTTCACCGCGAAGTACGGCATCGCCATGGAGGGGGTGAAGTCGGACACCCCGCAGACGGCCGAGAAGATGACCAGGGAGCACGCCGCCGACAACGTCACCATCGACGCGGCCATGTACGAGGACGGCGGCGTCCTGGTCGGCCAGCTCGCGCCGCAGGGCGTCACCCAGACGTGGATCCCCGGCGACCTGAAGGACCAGATCCCCGCCGAGAACCAGAACCCGCTGCTCGCCCTCTCCAAGGCGACGGTCTTCGGCTACAACACCAAGCTCTCCCCCGGCGGCTGCCCGGTCAAGAACGTCTGGGACCTGACCGATCCGGAGTGGTCCGGCAAGCTGGTGATGCAGGACCCGCTGGGCAAGCCGACCGTGCTGTCGTTCTTCACCCAGCTCGACGCGTACGGCAACCAGGCGCTCGAACAGGCCTACCAGGCCAAGTACGGCAAGCCGCTGAAGACCGAGGAGAAGAGCGCCGCACAGGAGTGGATCAAGCGGCTGTCGCTCAACAAGCCGGTGCTGACCGGCTCCGACGAGGACATCTCCGCCGCCGTGGGCGCGCCGGCCGCCACGGACAAGAAGATCGGCTTCATGTCGATCTCGAAGTTCCGCAACAACGAGGACAAGGGCTACCACCAGGCCACCTGCGAGGGGATGACCCCCTTCACCGGCTTCAGCTACCCCAAGTACGCGGCGATCGCCACCAAGAGCAAGCACCCCAACGCGGCCAAGCTGTTCGTGCACTTCATCATGACCGAGGAGGGCGTCAAGCACGAGATCGGCGAGGGCGGCGTCTCGGGCAACAGCACGGTCAAGCCGATGGTCACCCCGCCCGGCCTGTCGGACTGGCAGGGCCAGCTCTTCCACACCGACCCCAAGGGCCTGCTCGGCGACCTGCAGAACCGCCAGGCCATGTCGGACTTCTGGCGCGTCAACCGCAGCTAGCGCGGGCCGTCGCACAGCCCGGCCGGGAGGATCCCCGGCCGGGCGCGTCGGCATGCCCGGACATCCGTGTAACTCCTAATGTCCTGACATAAGGACGACCTATTGATTTCTTGTAAACTGGTCGTTACGTTTTGGGACAACATCAACACCCCGAACGAGGAGGCGCAATGCGTCCCCTGTCCAGGCTCTCCCTGGCAGCCCTGATGTTGACCGTGTTAGGCGGGATCGCCGTACCCGCGGCCGGTGCCGGCGTGGCGACCGTGTACCCCGACGTCGAGACCCCCTCCCTCTACGACGACGCGGCCGGCGGCGACGCCAACGGCGACGACCCCGCGATCTGGGTCGACCCGTCCGACTCCGAGGACAGCGTGGTGATCGCCACCGCCAAGAAGGGCGGCCTGTACGTCTACGACCTCGACGGGCAGCAGCTCCAGCACCTGCCGGCGCCCGCCGCCCCCGGGCCGGACGACGAGGCGGGCCGCTTCAACAACGTCGACGTCGCCTACGGCTTCGGCGGCAGGGACCTGGCGATCGTCTCCGACCGCGGCCGGGACACGCTGCGCATCTACGCCATCTCGCACGGCCACCTCACCGACGTGACGGACCCGGCCGCGCCGTTCGTGTTCAGCACGACGCAGCAGCAGGTCAACGACGCCGAGACGGCCTACGGCCTGACCGCCTGGAAGGACTCCACCGGCACGTACGCGCTGGTCAGCCGCCGCCACAAGACCTCGGTCGGCCTGGTCAAGCTGCTCGCCAAGCCGGGCGGCAAGATCGGCTACCAGCTCGTGCGCACGCAGAGCCTGCCGAACTCCTTCGCCCTGCCGAACGGCCAGACCTGGTCCCCCTGCCTTGAGCCGGGCGAGCAGGCGCAGGTCGAGGGCATGGTCGTGGACCAGGAGCGGGACGTGCTCTACGCCGCCCAGGAGGACGTCGGCATCTGGCGGATGCGCGCCGACCTCACCGGCACGCCCGTCCTGGTGGACAAGGTCCGCGAGTACGGCGTCCCGGGCACCTACGACCCCGCGACCGAGGAGTGCACCCCCGGCGCCGACCCCGGCTACGGCGGCACGCACCTCACCGCGGACGCCGAGGGCCTGACCATCTACTACCGCGAGGACGGCAAGGGCTACCTGCTGGCCTCCAGCCAGGGCGACAACACCTTCGCCGTCTACCGCAGGGAGGGCTCCAACGCCTACCTCGGCCAGTTCCGGATCGGCGAGGCGAACGGCATCGACGGCTCGGAGGTGAGCGACGGCTCGACCGTGCTCAACGTGCCGCTCGGCGAGTTCGACGAGGGCATCTTCATCGCCCACGACGGCGTGAACACGCCGGCCACGGCGGACCGGGAGAACACCAACTTCAAGTTCGCCGACTGGGGCGACATCGCCGACGAGCTGGACCTGGACGTGGACACCGACGGCTGGGACCCGCGCGACTGATCATCACCTGATCACCGCCGCCCAGCGGTCCCGCGAACCGGGGCGCCGTCCAGCCGGACGGCGCCCCTTCGCCGTTTCCAGGGGCGTCCTTCGCCTTTTCGGGGGTGCGGCCTTCGCCGTTCCGGGCGTCGTTCGGCCGATTTGGGCATCCCTTCGCGGGGCGGGGAGAATGGGGTGCGCGTGCGGAGGAGGAGCGTGACCGAGAGCCAGTCGCTTGACCACCTCGCCCGCCGCCTGGAAGAGGTGGTCGGCGAGCTGCGCGGCATCCCCGTCGACGTCGAGCGGCTGGAGGACCCCGAGCTCGTCCGCCGGCAGATCCTGCGCGCCACCCGGTCGTCGGCCGAGCTGCGGGCCATGCACCCGGTGGGCTCGCGCGAGCAGGGCCGCGACGAGCAGCGCAGCCGGCGCACCGTGCTGGACGCCCTGCGGGAGGGCGTGTCGATGCGCACGATCGTCCATTCGAGCGTGCTGGACGACCCGCGCAAGGCGGCCCGCATCCAAGAGCTGCACGCCGCCGGCGACCTGCACCGGGTCATCGACGAGCCCATCCAGCAGCTCCTCATCTTCGACCGCTCCGTGGCGTTCGTCCGGATCACCCCGATCGCCTATACGCCGGGCGCGCTGATGATCAGGCAGCAGGGGCTGATCGCCACCCTCATCGACCTGTTCGAGCTGTCGTGGGCACGGGCCAGGGAGGTCACCGAGCCGGCCCACCGGCTCTCGCCCCGGGAGCGGGAGGTGCTGGCGCTGATCGCCGAGGGTCGTTCCAACAGCGCCGTGGCCCGCGCCCTGTCGATCACGGAGGCGGCCGTCGGCAAGCACGTGGCCTCCGTGTTCGCCAAGCTCGACCTGCCCGCGACCGACGACGCCAACCGGCGGGTCCTGGCGGTGCTGGCCTACCTGCGCGGCGTGGCGAGGTAGGGCCAGGGCTACCCCGTTCTCGTCCCAGCACCCGTGCGCGCGGGCCGCGGCGGGCGCTTCGATGGACGTCATGCAGAAAATGACTGGATTGCTGGTGGGCGCGGTGTTCGGCGCGGTGTTCGTCGTCGTCAACGCGAACGGCCCGCTCGGCCCCGTGACCGCGAACCTGCTGCGGGCCGCCGCGTGCCTGGCGGCGGCGGGCGTGCTGGCGATGTGGTTCCGCGCCGTGCGCGCGGAACGTCCCGCCGCGGCCGGCCGGCGGGGCATGTTCGGGCCCGGCTACCTGGCCGTGGTCGCGGTCGAGGCGGTCCTGCTGTTCGGCGGGCTGCGGGTGCTGGCCGCGCTCGGACGTCCCGAGGAGGGGAACGTGGCGTGGGTGGCGTTCGTGGTGGGCGTGCACTTCGTCGCGCTGGCGCCCGTGTGGAAGGACTGGAGCATCGCCGTGCCGGGCGTCGCGCTCACGCTGCTCGGCGCCGGCGGGCTCGTCCTGGCCGGCACGCCCGCGGTGGCGTGGGTGCCGGTCGTCAGCGGGGTGCTGTCCGGCGTCGTGCTGCTGGCCGGCAGCCTCACCCTCGGCCTGCGCGGTACGGCGCGGGCGGCGGCCTGACCGTCCGGCGGGCGCGCCTTCTCCCCCGACACAAACCCTCTGATACTCTCTGTGCTGAATTGATTACTTTCTGTCGCTAGGGGAGCTAGTGTGAAGGTCGCCTGCGTCGGCGGTGGGCCCGCCAACCTGTACTTCTCGATCCTGATGAAGCGGGTCGACCCGTCCCACGAGGTCGCCGTCTACGAGCGCAACCCGGCCGGGACCACCTACGGCTGGGGCGTGACCTACTGGGACGACCTGCTGAAGAACCTGCGCGCCGCCGACCCCGAGTCGGCGGACGTCATCAGGGAGAACTCGATCCGCTGGGACAGCTGGGTCACCCACATCCAGGACCGCGCGACGGTGACGCTCACCGAGTCCGACGAGGGCTTCGGCATCTGCCGCCACCGCCTGCTCGACATCCTCGCCGACCGGGCCCGCTCCCTGGGCGTGCACGTCGAGCACGGCCGCGAGATCGCCTCCCGGGAGGAGCTCGACGCCGACCTGGTCGTGGCCGGTGACGGCATCAACAGCACGCTGCGCGCGCCGCACGCCGAGCATTTCGGCACCGAGATCGCGGTCGGCCGCAACCACTACATCTGGCTCGGCACCACGAAGGTCTTCGACGCCTTCACCTTCGCCTTCTCCGAGACCCCGCACGGCTGGATCTGGTGCTACTGCTACGTCTACAGCGGCGACCACAGCACGTGCGTCGTCGAGTGCTCCCCCGAGACCTGGAAGGGGCTCGGCCTCGACCAGGCCGACGCGGCCGACGGCCTGGCGCTGCTGGAGAAGATCTTCGCCGACGTCCTGGACGGCCATCCCCTGATCGGACGGGCGCACACCGACGGCAGCGCGTACTGGCTGAACTTCCGCACGCTGACCAACCGCACGTGGTACCACGACGACCTCGTCCTGCTCGGCGACGCCGCGCACACCACCCACTACTCCATCGGCGCGGGCACCGCCCTGGCCTTCGGGGACGCCGCCTTCCTGGTCAACGCGCTGAACCAGGAGCCGGAGCTCCCGGCCGCCCTCGCCCGCTACGACCGCGAACGCCGCAAGGCGATCCGCCCGCACCAGAAGTCGGCCCGGCTCAGCGCCCAGTGGTACGAGAACCTGCCGCGCTACATCGACCTCTCGCCGGTCGAGTTCATCGCACTGCTCGGCCAGCGGCACTCCCGGGTGCTGCCGCACCTGCCGCCCCGGATGTACGTCCAGGTCGACCGCGTTCTCAGCTTTTTCGGTGGGTTCGGCGGCTCCGGCAAGGACTGACCGGGAGGCGCGCCCGCTCAGGCCCCGATCAGGGGAAGTCCTTCGGGTTCACGGGGCTGGTGCGGGCGTTGCCGCCCCTGACCGGGTTCAGGGTCAGGGTCCAGATGGTGTACTGCGTCGAGGTCGTGCGGAAGCGCAGCCGGTCGTTGAACTTCTGGTACGTCGCGCCCCTGGTGAAGCGGCCCTTCGACATGCTGAACCGGTAGCCGGTGGTGAAGAAGATGCGGTACGTGCCGTCCCGGACGTCCCGGATGCGGGCGGTGGACCGCGCGCGGACGTAGACGCTGATCGCCTTGGTTCGGCCCTTGACGATGGTGACGACGCCGTCCTTCGACGTGCCGTTCTTGATCTTCAGGACGCCGCGGCCGCCGCTGAGACGGTCGTAGACGATCCGGCCGTTGGCCGGGCGGGAGGCCGCCTCCTGAACGGCCGAGGAGGTCTGGGCGGCGGCGGCCTGGAGGCCCGCGGTGGCGGCGCCGGCCGGGGCGGAGGTCAGCAGCGTGCCGGTCAGTGCGACGGCCGCGACGACCCCCGCGCGTAACGGGGTCGCTTCGAGGAGTCTCTTCACCATGGTCTTCTCCTTGGGGGGGCATGGTCAGACTGATCGCGTACCCGTGTATATCAGGACAGACCGCTTCTACGCTCGTAGACTTTAAGCCGTCCGTTCGGCTCCGAGAGGCGGCACGATGAGCTACGTCCCCGTTCCCTACGACCCTGAGCTGGCGGAAGGTCTCGCGGCGTTCCTGGCGGCGGTCGAGAGCGTTCCGCTGCGCGCCGACACCATCCAGCACAACCGCGAGATCTTCGCCGAGCTCATCCCGCCCATGGAGACGATCGTCGCCGGCCGTCCCGTCGAGTGGTGGGACGTGGACGTGCCCGGCCCCGAGGGCGCTCCCGACGTCACCCTCACGGTCGTCCGCCCCAAGGGCGGGCCCGCGCCCGGCGCGGCGGCCATGTACGAGATCCACGGCGGCGGGATGATCCTCGGCACCCGCTTCTTCGGCATCGAGGGCCTGATCCAGGCGGCCCTGGAGCACGGCATGGTCGGGGTGACGGTCGAGTACCGGCTCGCCCCCGAGAACCCGGCCCCGGCGGCGGCCGAGGACTGCTACGCGGGCTTCGTCTGGACCGCCGGACACGCCGCGGAGCTGGGGTTCGACCCGGGGCGGCTGCTCGTGTCCGGCTTCAGCGCGGGCGGCGGGCTCACCGCGTCCGTCGGCATCATGGCGCGCGACCGGAACGGCCCGGCCGCCGCCGGGCTCTACGTCGGCGCCCCCATGATCGACGACCGGAACGCGACCGTGTCCAGCCTCCAGTACGACGGCATCGGCGCCTGGGACCGCAACAACAACGACACCGCCTGGACCGCCCTGCTCGGCGACCGGCGCGGCGGCCCGGACGTGCTGCCGCACGAGGTCCCGGCGCGGGCGGCCGACCTGTCGGGGCTGCCGCCGGTCTTCATCGAGGTCGGGGCGGCCGAGGTGTTCCGGGACGAGGCGGTCGAGTTCGCCGGCCGCATCTGGGCGACCGGCGGCCAGGCGGAACTGCACGTGTGGGCCGGCGGCCACCACGGCTTCACAGGCACCCCAGGCGCCCGCGTCTCCCGCGCCGCCCAAGAAGCCAAACACTCGTGGTTGCAACGCATCCTGGGCATCTGACCCCACCCGGCCGCCCCTCCCCATGACGAGGAGAACAGCGGCGCCGTGGGCAGCTCACCCCTCCCCCAGCACCCCGGACGCCCTTCGCGCGGGGGGCGGCCGGGGGTCGGAAGCCAGGAGAGGCGGGTCGGAGGGCCGTGGGCAGCTCACTCCCCTGGACGCCCTTCGCGCGGGCGCGGGGGCGGGGGGTTAGGGGGTTAGGGTGCGGTGGAGCCAGGAGAGGCGGGTGGCGAGGGCGGCGCGGGTGATCTCGTGGTCCGGCGCGAAGATGTCGAACCCGTGGAAGGCGCCGTTCCAGATGTGCAGTTCGGCCTGTCCGCCGGCCGCCCAGATCCGCGTGGCGTACGCGACGTCCTCGTCGCGGAACAGCTCGGCGGCCCCCGCCTCGATGAACGCGGGCGGCAGCCCCGACAGGTCGGTCGCCCGCGCCGGGGCCGCGTGACAGGGGACGTCGGCTTCCGGGTCGCCGGCCCGCTCACCGAGCAGTGCCCGCCAGCCCAGCAGGTTCAGGGCGCGCGGCCAGGTGCCGAGGCCGTCGTACTGGTGGCTGGAGACGGTGGTGTTGAGGTCGTCCAGCATGGGGCACAGCAGGAGCTGGCCGGCCAGGCGCGGGCCGCCGCGGTCGCGGGCCAGCAGGGCGACCCCGGCCGCCAGGCCGCCGCCGGCGCTGCCGCCCATGACCACCACCCGCCCGGCGTCCACGCCGAGCTCGGCGGCGTGCCGCGACATCCAGGCCAGCCCGGCGTAGCAGTCCTCGACCGGCGCCGGGTGGGGGTGCTCGGGGGCCAGGCGGTACTCGACGTTGACGGCGACGACGCCCAGCTCCTCGACCAGCGCGACCAGGCGCGGCGTGTCCATGGCCCGGTGGCCGGTGATCATGCCGCCGCCGTGGATGTTGTACAGCCCGGGGACCGGGGCCCGCAGGCGGCGCGGGCGCAGCACCGTGACCTCCAGGTCCGGCGCGCCGGCCGGGCCGGGGACGAGCAGTTCCTCGGCGTCGATCTCGCGGTCGCCGATCACCTCGGCGACCGGCGGTATGGGCATGGCCGCCCCGGCGGCGCGCATCAGCGGGATGGTCTCCAGGGTGGGGGCGGGGCCGTCCGGCCGGGGCATGCGGTCCAGGACGGCGGCCAGCGCCGGGTCGAAGGGCACAGGGACGAGGGGTACTGGGGTGGGGGGCATGGTTCTCCTGGTCACTGCGGTTCTGCGAAGGCGAGCGCCCGTGCCGGGTTCTCGACCATGATCATGTGGATGGCCTCGGAGCTGACGCCGAGGCGGCGCAGGGCGGGCAGGAAGTGCCGCGGGATGTAGTCGTAGCCCTTGCCGCCGTACCGCTTGAGCTGGATCTTCTGGCACACGTCGTGGCCGAGCACGATCTGGCCCGCGTAGCCGCGTTCGACCAGGTCGGCGATGCCGCGCAGGACCTTGTGGTCGCTGCCTAGGACCAGGTGCCCCCACGGGCTGCCCGGCGCGGCCAGGAAGTCGAACTCGACGAAGACGCCGCGGGCCAGCAGCCGCTCGGCGAACCCGGGGCCGGACAGGACGTCCATGCAGTGGCCCAGGACGACGTTGCCGGGGGCGACGCCCTCCTCCTGGAGGATGTCGAGCACCCGGAACTTCTCCTCGCCGACGCCGCCGACGTGGAAGGTGACCGGCGCGCCGGTGACGCGGGCGGCCCGCCCGGCGGCCCGTACGCTCTTGAGCTCGCCGCCGGTCAGCGGCACCGACTCCGCGCCGACCTCGCCGATGATGCCCGTGCGCACGCCGGTGCCGTCGGCTCCGAGCACGACGTCGCGCACGATGACGTCGGCCAGCTCGTCCACGGTGCGCTCGTCCATGTCGGACGGGTGGAACGCCGGGGTGTACCAGCCGCCGCCCATGACGATGTGCATCCCGCTGGCCCGGGACAGCCGCAGCAGCGCCTCGGGGTCGCGGCCGAGGCCGATGGGCGAGACCTCGACCATGGTGCGGCCGCCGCTGTGGGCGAAGGCGAGGGTCTCGGCGAGCATCTCGTCGAAGTCGCCCAGCAGGTCGTTGTCGGCGTTCGGCCCGCCGTGGCGGGTGCGGGCGAGGTTGGCCAGGGTGAGCGGCTCGGCCGCCGCCGGCGCGTCCTCGCCGGGCCGGCGGGACCGGGCGGGTCTGCGCAGGTCGATGAAGATGTGCTCGTGCATGGACGTCTGCCCGAGCAGCGCCGGGTCCACCGGGCCGGCGACGGTGAGCGCCTGCCCGGCCAGGTCGGGGATGGGGAAGGGGTAGCGGCTCACGAGCCCGCCTCCTCGGTCCGGAGCGTGAGCAGCCGTCTCGGGTTGCGCACGGTGAGGGTCTCGATCAGCTCGTCGTCGGCTCCGAGCATCCTCAGGTACGGCACGAACTGCCGCAGGAGGAAGGCGTACCCGCCGCCGCCGTAGGCGAGGAGCTGGGACTTGGTCCGGACGCCCTGCGACAGCAGGAGGCGTCCGGCGTGGCCGCGGCGGGCGAGTTCGAGCACGGCCGCGGCGACGTCCTGGTCGTCGGAGACGCTGAGCGCGGTGGGCAGCCTGCCGAGCTGGTCGAACTGCACGAAGACGCCGCGCCCGAGCAGCGGTTCGAGGTCGTCGGGCCGCGGGGAGAGCGCGTCGCAGCGCCCGACGGCCACCCGCGTGAGGTCCGCGCCCTCCTCGGCGAGCAGGTCGAGGACGCGCTGCTGGACGGCCGGGTCGTCGTTGCGGGCCAGCGAGACGGCGGCGCCGGTGGCCGCCGCCGCGCGGGCCGCGGCGACCAGGAGCGCGCGCTCGGCGGGCACGCCCGGGTCGAGCGCGGCCAGCTCGCCGATGATGCCGGCCCGTACCCCGCGCACACCCTCGGTGAGGTCGCCGACCAGCTCCTCGGTCAGCTCCTCGGCCAGCGCGGCGGCGTCCCGGGCGGAGGTCGGCGCGGCGGCGTCCCGGGCGGAGGTCGGCGCGGGGTGGTGCTGCGCGGAGATCCGGGTGGGGTGGTGGCGGCCGCAGCCCATGACGACGGTCACGCCGGTCTCCTCGGCGAGCCGGCGCAGCCCGGCCGGGTCGCGGCCGAGCCCGTCGGCCGTCAGGTCCACCACCGTGCCGCCACCGGCCTCCCGGAACGCGGCCAGCTCGGCGGCGGCCAGGCCCGCGTCGCCGAGCAGCAGGTCGTCCCGGTTGACGGCGCCCATGCCGATCTCGCCGAGCAGGTCCATCGTCAGCGGCGCGCGGTAGAGCCACAGGGCGCCGGCCGCCGTGGGACGGGTGCGGCCGGTACGCGCCCAGGACTCGGGCGTGTCGTCGGGCGGGGCGAAGTCGCTCAGCAGGTGCTCGTGCGGCAGGACCGCGCCCAGCGAGGCCGCTGGGACCTCGCCGGTGACGGCCACGACCGTGGCATCGGTGGTGGACACACGAGCAATATAGCCCCAGAGCGTCTACAAGTGTAGATAAAAGCGTCAGGCGACTCCGTCCACCGTCCGGGGGACGCCGAGGGGGTTGGCCTCGCGCAGCTCCGGCGGCAGCAGGGGGTCGGGGGTGTCCTGGAAGCACACCGGGCGCAGCCAGCGCTCGATCGCGGTGCCGCCGACCGAGGTGGAGGTGCTGGTCGAGGCCGGGTACGGCCCGCCGTGCTGCATCGCGGGCGCGACCGACACGCCCGTGGGCCAGCCGTCCACGACGACCCGGCCGGCCAGCCCGGCGAGCCTGGCCACCAGGCCTGCCGCCGCGCCCTCGCGCTCGTCGGCCGCCAGGTGCGCGGTCGCGGTGAGGTTGCCGGGCAGCGCGTCGAGCACGGCGTCCCGCTCGGACTCCGAGCCGTACCGGGCCACCACGGTGACCGGTCCGAAGCACTCCTCCAGCAGCTCGGCGTGGGCGTCGCCGTCCGCGAGCCGCTCGGCCGCCACGGTCAGCACGCCCGGCCGGACGGCCAGCGGCGCGGCGTCGTCCTCGCCCGCGGCCAGCGCCTGCGTGACCCCGGGCAGCTGGGCGCGGGAGCGCACGCCGTCCAGGAAGGCCGCGCGCATGCGCGGGTCGAGCAGCGGTCCGGCGGGCACGGTGGCCGTGACCACGGCGTCGAGCACCGCGTCGCCCGCCGGGCCCGCGGGCAGCAGGACCAGGCCCGGCTTGACGCAGAACTGGCCGAGGCCCTGGGTGTAGGAGGCGGCCAGGCCCGCGCCGATCTCGGCCGCCCTGGTCGCGGCGGCCCGCTCGGTCAGCACGACCGGGTTGAGGCTGCCCAGCTCGCCGTGGAACGGGATCGGCCGCGGACGCGCGGCGGCCAGGTCGTGCAGCGCCCGCCCGCCGCGTACCGAGCCGGTGAAGCCGACGGCGGCGGTCAGCGGGTGCCGGACCAGCTCCGGGCCCGCCGCGAAGCCGTGCACCAGGCCCACGACGTCGGCCGGCAGACCGGCCTTCTCCGCGGCGGCGCGCAGCGCGCGGGCGGTCAGGACGCTGGTCGCCGGATGGTCCGGATGCGCCTTGACGACGACCGGGCAGCCGGCGGCCAGCGCGCTGGCGGTGTCGCCGCCCGGCACGCTGAAGGCCAGCGGGAAGTTGCTCGCCGCGAACACCGCGACCACGCCCAGCGGCACCTTGTAGCGCCGCAGGTCGGGGCGGGGGGCCGGGCGGGCGGCCGGGTCGGCGTGGTCGATGATCACGTCCAGGAAGGCGCCCGACTCGGCCACGTCGGCGAAGGCCCGCAGCTGGTAGCAGGTGCGGGCCAGCTCGCCGGTGAGGCGCACCCGACCGAGCGCGGTCTCCGCGTCGGCGGTCGCGATGATCTCCTCGCCGCCCTCCTCCAGCAGCGCGGCGGCGGTACGCAGCAGGTCGGCGCGTACGAACCGGTCGGCCAGCGCGGGGGCGGCGGCGGCAGCGGCGCGCACGGCGCGGTCCACGTCCTGCGGCGTCGACTCCGCCGCGACGCGCTCGCGGGCCTGTCCGGTACGCGGGTCGACGCTCAGCACGTCACTCACGGTCTCGTCCTCTTTCGTGGTCTTCGTCGGGGGTTTCGTCTGGGCCGTCAGGGTCTTCGTCGGCGAGCGCGGCCAGCTCGCCCAGGGACACCGGGGCCGCCAGGCTCCGGGTGGACAGCGGGCGCAGGTCGCCGGCCGTGCTCTCGCGGCGGCTCAGGCAGGCCGCGACGCCGGCGGTGGCGAACCCGCACACCCGTCCCTGGCACCAGCCCATGCCCG
Source organism: Nonomuraea sp. NPDC001636 (assembly GCF_040298265.1). NCBI lineage: Bacteria > Bacillati > Actinomycetota > Actinomycetes > Streptosporangiales > Streptosporangiaceae > Nonomuraea > Nonomuraea sp. NPDC001636. The sequence goes on along the minus strand of NZ_JBEOZT010000004.1, from coordinate 489,207 downwards.
GCCTGGCCAGCATCTTCAGCGTGCGCGGGTCGTCGGCGCCCAGGTCGTCGTGGGCGCGGCGCAGGTCGCCGTAGGAGACCTCCTCGCAGCGGCAGACCAGCGTCTCGTCCCGCAGCCAGGACGTCCAGGCGCGCGGCACGGGGTAGGTCCGGTGCATGGCCGCGGCGAAGCGCCGCCCGCGGGCGATCGACCGGCGCAACCGGCCCATGAGCGCCGGGTCGGCCCGGCGGCCCAGCGTACGGGCCAGGGCCAGGGCGCTCAGCCGGCCCTCCTGCCGGGCCAGGACGGCGCCGCCGACGCCGGTCGCCTCGCCCGCGACGTACAGGCCGGGCACACCGGTGCGCTGGAAGGCGTCCACGGTGACGACGAGCGAGCCGTCGGCGTCCTTCCTGGTGTCGGCGCCGAGCATGAGCGGCAGTTCGAGGGACGGCGTAAACCCCCAGCCGAGCGCGACGAGGTCGGCGCGGATCTCGCCGACCGGCCCGGCCGGGCGGCCGTCGCGGCCGAGCCGGGCCAGCCGGACGGCCTCGACCCGGTCCTCGCCCAGGATCTCGGTGACCACGGTCCCGGTGCGGTACGGCACGCGGTGGCGGGCCATCAGCGCGGCGTACCGCAGCGCCTCCAGCCCCTTGGCCGGCACGGACGCGGCGCCGCGCGGGTCGCGCAGCCAGCCGAGCGTGGCGTTGGCCTCGGCGACCGCCGCCACCCGCGCCCCGGCCGCGGCCAGGCCGGTGGCGACCGGCAGCAGGAACGGCCCGGTCCCGGCGACGACCGCGCGGCGGCCCGCGAGCGTGCGCTGCCCCTTGAGCAGGGCCTGCACTCCCCCGGCGGCCATCACGCCGGGCAGGTCCCAGCCGGGGACGGGCAGCTGCCGGTCGTAGCCGCCGGGGCAAAGGATCAGCGCGCGGGCGCTCACCGTCGTGCCGGACGCCCCCTCCCCGGGGACGGTGGGCGTGGTGTGCAGCGTGAACGTGCCCGCGTCGTCGCGGGTCGCCAGCCAGACCTGGTGGCCGGGCAGGTAGCGGACCCGTCCGGCGGCGGTCAGGGCGCGCAGCCGGTCGCGCAGCCGGGTGAAGACCGGCCAGTCGTGGTGCCCGGCGGCGTCCTCGGGGCGGGCGTGGCGTTCGTCGTAGTGCCGCCAGAACTGGCCGCCCGGCTGCCGGGCGCCGTCCACGAGGACCACGTCCAGCCCGGCCTCGGCAGCCTCGACGGCGGCGGCGAGGCCCGCCGGGCCCGCGCCGACCACGGCGACGTCGTGCGTCTCACTCATGACGGCCTCCCTGCTCGCCGTCCGCCGGGGCGTCGTCGCCGAGGCGCATGCCGTCGCGCGCCGGGACCAGGCAGGCGCGCAGGTCGGGGACGCCGTCGACGGTGATGAGGCAGTCGAAGCAGACGCCGATGCCGCAGAACAGGCCGCGCGGCCGGCCCGCGCCGCGGGTGGTGCGCCAGTCGAGGATGCCGGCCGCGACCAGGGCGGCCCCGACGCTCTGGCCGGGCTCGGCGGGGACGCTCGCGCCGCGGAAGGTCATCTGGTGGGTCATCGAGGTCCCTCCTCGGTCGTCGCGGGCCCGGTCCCGGGAAAACGGTCGGGGGTGGGAAAACGGTCGGGGGCGAACGGCTTGAGGTCGAGGTCCGGGGTGCGGCCGGTGAGCGCCTGGGCGACGAGCTTGCCGGTGCCCGCGGACAGTCCGATCCCCGCGCCCTCGTGCCCGCAGGCGTGCCACAACCCGGGCGCGCGCGGGTCGGGCCCGATCACCGGCAGATGGTCCGGGCAGTACGGCCGGAAGCCCAGGTACGTGCGCATGGCCCGGACGTCCCGCAACATCGGGAACAGCGCGATCGCCTTGGCCGCCAGCGCGCCGGCCGCACGCGGGGAGAACGTGCGGTCGAAGCCGACCCGCTCCCGGGAGGCGCCGATGAGGATGGTGCCGCTGCCGGTGCCCTCCACGACGGGCGAGGTCTGCAGGGCGGCGTCGGAGCTGGCCACGTCCCCGACGTACTCGGCGGCGTAGACCTTGTGGCGGATCGTCCGGGGCGGCATGGGCTGGGTGACCAGCACGAACCCGCGCCTGGGCAGGACGGGCACGTGCACCCCGGCCAGGGCGGCGACGTCGCCGGCCCACGTGCCGGTCGCGTTGAGCACCGCCCCGGCGGGCAGGTCGCCGGCCGTGGTGCGCACGCCGGTCACGCGGCTCCCGTCGCGCAGGAAGCCGGTGACGCCGGTGCGGGTGCGCACCTCGGCGCCGTGCGCGCGGGCCAGCCGCAGCAGGTGGGCGACCACCAGCATGGGCTGGACCTGGGCGTCCTGGGGGTAGAAGGCGGCCCCGGCGAGTCCGGGCGCGAGGTGCGGCTCGTAGTCGCGCAGCTCCTGCGCCGCCACGTCGCGCACCTCGACGCCGTGGCGGCGCTGGTGCTCGCCCAGCTCGCGCAGCGAGGCCAGGCCGGGCCCGGACGCCGCGACGACCAGCCCGCCCTTGGCCTCGAACTCCCACAGTCCGGCGTGCTCGGCCAGGTCCTCGCGCCACACCCGCTGGGAGTAGAGCGCGAGGTCGAGCTCGGGCCCGGCCTCCTTGTCGGACACGAGCAGATTGCCCTCGCCCGCGCTGGAGGTTCCCCCGGCGATGGCGCCGCGCTCGACGACCACCACGCGCAGCCCGGCCAGCGCGGCGAAGTACGCGCCGGCCGCGCCCACCACCCCGGCGCCGACCACGACGAGGTCGGCGGTCACGGCGTGCCCTTCGCGCCGCCCGCCCGGCGGCTCACAGCAGGAACCCCGCCGGGAAGGGGTCGGTCGGGTCGAGGTGGAACTGCGAGGTGCCGGTGACCCAGGCGCGTCCGGTGATCGAGGGCAGCACGGCGGGCAGCGGGCCGACGGTGGTCTCGCGGAGCAGCCGTCCGGTGAAGCGGGTGCCGATGAACGACTCGTTGACGAAGTCGTCGCCGAGGGCCAGCTCGCCGCGGGCGTGGAACTGGGCCATGCGGGCGCTGGTGCCGGTGCCGCACGGCGAGCGGTCGAACCAGCCGGGGTGGATGGCCATGGCGTGCCTGGACAGCTGCGCCGTCGAGCCGGGGGCGGCCAGGTAGACGTGGTGGCAGCCGTTGATGTCGGGCCGCTCGGGGTGGACCGGGCGGTCGTGCTCGTTGACGGCGTCCATGATCGCGAGCCCGGCCGACAGCAGGTCGCCGGCGCGGGCCCGGTCGAAGGGCAGCCCCAGCTCGGCCAGCTCCACGAAGGCGTAGAAGTTGCCGCCGAAGGCCAGGTCGTAGCCGATCTCCCCGAAGCCGGGCACCTCGACCTTGCGGTCCAGCGCGTACGCGAACGAGGGCACGTTCTGGATGGTCACCGAGGTCGCCGCGCCGTCCTCGACCGCCACGGACGCCACCACGAGCCCGGCCGGCGTGTCGAGCCGGATCGTGGTGACCGGCTCGACCACGGGCACCATCCCGGTCTCCACCAGGACGGTCGCCACGCCGATCGTGCCGTGGCCGCACATCGGCAGCAGCCCGGAGACCTCGATGAACAGCACGCCGTAGTCGGCGTCGGGCCGGGTGGGCGGCTGGAGGATCGCCCCGCTCATCGCGGCGTGGCCGCGCGGCTCGTACATGAGCAGCGTGCGCACGTCGTCGCTGTTCTCCATGAACCACAGCCGGCGCTCGGCCATGGTCGCCCCCGGGATGGCGCCGACGCCGCCGACGATCACGCGGGTGGGCATGCCCTCGGTGTGGGAGTCGACGGCGTGGAAGGTGCGACGTGATCTCACTTGTAGCCCTTTTCCAGGACGGCCTCGGTGTCGGCGGTGATGCGGGCGACCAGCTCGGGCGCGAGCGGCAGCCGCGGCGGACGGCAGGCGCCGCCCCTGCGCCCGGCCAGGTCCATGGACAGCTTGATCGACTGCACGAACTCGGGCTTGGAGTCCCAGCGCAGCAGCGGGTGCAGGTCGCGGTAGACGCGCAGCGCCTCGGGCAGGTCGGCGGGGTCGCCCGAGGTGACCAGCCGGTACAGGCGGGTGGTGGACTGCGGGATCATGTTCGGGTACCCGGCGATCCAGCCGACGGCCCCGGCCAGGCCCAGCTCCAGCAGCACGTCGTCGGCCCCGATGAGCAGGTCCAGCTCCGGCGCCAGCTCGGCGATCTCGTACGCGCGGCGCACGTCGCCGGTGAACTCCTTGACGCCGACGATCAGGCCCTCGTGGTACAGCTCGGCCAGCAGGGCGGGGGTCAGGTCGACCTTGGTGTCGAACGGGTTGTTGTAGGCCACGACCGGCAGCCCGGCCTTGGCGACCTCCCGGTAGTGGGCGACGACGGCCTCGCGCGGGGCCCGGTAGGCGTTCGGCGGCAGCAGCAGCACGGACGTGGCCCCTGCCTCGGCGGCCTGCTCGGCCCACCGGCGGGCCTCCATGGAGCCGTACGCGGCCACGCCCGGCATGACGCCGAACCCGGGCGGCGCGGCCTGGACGGCCGTCTCGACGACGCGGGCCCGCTCCTCCGGCGTGAGCGTCTGGTACTCGCCCAGCGAGCCGTTGGGCGTCACACCGTCACAGCCGCCTTCGGCCAGGAAGCGCACGTGCTCGGCGAACCCGTCGTAGTCCACGGAGAGGTCGTCGGCGAAGGGCAGGGCCGTCGCGACGTGGATGCCGCGCCACGGCGTGGCGGAGGTGGTCATGCTGAGGTCTCCTCACATGGGGATATTCGAGAGATTATGCGGTGCAATGTCACAGCGACTACCTACCCGGCGGCCATCCACTTCTCCAGGCCGTCGGCGTCCAGGGGCAGCGCGGCCGACAACACGTCGGCGCCCTGCTCGGTGACCACCAGGTCGTCCTCGATCCGGACGCCGACCCCGCGCAGCTCCGGCGGGACGGTGAGGTCGTGCGGGTGGAAGTACAGGCCGGGCTCCACGGTGAGCGCCATGCCGGGGGCCATGACGGCGTCCTGGTAGGACTCCTGGCTCGCCCGGCCGCAGTCGTGCACGTCCAGGCCGAGGTGGTGGCCGACGCCGCAGACCAGGTAGCGGCGGTGGTGCTGGCCGGCGTCGGACAGCGCCTCGTCCACCGAGACCGGCAGCAGGCCCCAGTCGGCCAGGCCGTGCGCGACGACCTCCATGGCGGCGTGGTGGAAGTCGCTGAAGCGGCGGCCGGGGGCGACCGCGGCGAGCGCCGCCCGGTGGGCCCGTTCGACCAGGTCGTGCACCTGCCGCTGGGCCGGGGTGAAGCGGCCGGAGACGGGGAAGGTGCGTGTGACGTCGGCGGTGTAGCAGCTCTCCGCCTCGACGCCGAGGTCGAGCAGGAGCAGCTCGCCGGGGGTCACCGGGCCGTCGCAGCGCACCCAGTGCAGGGTGGGCGCGTGCGGGCCGGAGCCGACGATGGAGGGGTAGCCGGGGCCGTTGCCGTAGGCGCGGGCGTACCGGTCGAAGGTGCCCTGGAGCCACCGCTCGCCGCGCCCGGCCACGGCGGCGGGGATCTCGCGGAGGACGGCGGCGAACCCCTCGACGGTGCGGTCCACCGCCTCGCGCAGCTGGCCGAGCTCCCAGTCGTCCTTGTACATGCGCAGCTCGGCGAGGACCCGGCCGGCCTCCTGGTCGTCCGTCACCTCGGTGGTCAGCTCCGCCAGCGGCTTGACCGGGACGCCCAGCGCCTTCGCCCAGTCGTCCAGGCCGGGCGCGGCGCCCACCCACAGCTCGCCGTACCTGGAGTCGGTGAAGAACGCCGGGTCGCCGGGGCCGGCGGGCGGCGGCACGTAGAGGGTGGCCTCGTCGTCCTCCAGCACGACGACGGCGTTCTCGATCTGGCAGCCGGTCAGCCAGACGAAGTCGCTGCCGGCGCGGAAGTCGTAGGCCATGTCGTTGCTGCGGATCGGGGCCTGCCCCGCGGCCAGCACGACTTTCCGGCCGGGCAGCGCCTCGGCCAGCCGCGCCCGGTGGGCGGCGGCGGCCTCGGCCGCGCCGGGCACCACGCGCGGCGTGCGGTCGGGGGTGCCCCAGCCGGTGTTCATGTACGCGGCGAACGCGGGGATCTCGGACAGCCTCGGGGGCCTGCCGTCACGCACCGATGATCACTCCTTCCATAGGGCTCAGTAATGTGTGGCATTGCACTGAACACTAGGACGACAGGAAGCCGCCGCCAAGAGGTGACCAGAAAAATCCGCATATCGTGACAAAGGCTCGGTTACTCTGCGGAAGCCACGCGATCATCACGCACACGGAGCCCCCGCAGCGGACGAGCGCGGCCGGACGAGAGACGGGAAGAACGATGACCTCTTGGATCCTCATCGTCGTCGGCGTGCTGCTGGCCCTGGTGGGCGGGCTCTGGGCGCTCCAGGGACTGGGCGTGGTGGGCGGCAGCGTGATGACCGGCGACACCGCCTGGGCGGTCATCGGGCCGGCGGTCCTGCTGGTGGGCGTCGCCGTCGTGGCGATCGGCCTGCGCCTGCGGCGTTCGCCGTCCCGCTGAGCGCGGGCGCGACCCAGGCGGCCGTCCGCTCACGGAGGGTTCTGTCGCAAATGGCCTAGAATCCGACAGATGTCCCCCGCCTCCGCCCGGCTGGCCTGGCTGGACGCCCTGCGGGGGCCCGCCGCGCTGGCCGTCACCGCGCACCACGCGGGCTGGTCCTTCGTCCCCGCCGCGTGGGCGGTCGTGGACCGCAGGATCGACCTCGGCACGTGGGGCGTCTTCGTGTTCTTCCTGGTCAGCGGCTACATCATCCCGGCGTCCCTGGAACGGCGCGGCGACCTGCGCGCCTTCTGGACCGGGCGGGCCTTCCGCCTGCTGCCGCTGCTGCTCGCCGCCCTCGGCCTGGCGTTCCTGCTCGCCCTCACGGGCCTGGTCCCGCTGGACCCGCGCCTCGGCGAACGTCCCGCGCCCCTGGTCGCGCTCGGCAACCTGACGATGCTGCAGGAGCTGGTCAACCTGCCGCCCGTCATCGGCGTGACCTGGACGCTGTCGTACGAGATGGCGTTCTACCTGATCAGCGTGGCGCTGTTCGCGACCGGGCAGGCCCGCAGGTCGGCGGGGATCGCCGTCGCGCTGGCGGCGCTGGCCGTGCCGGCGGGGCTGCTGCTGCCGGGCGCCTCGATCAACGGCGGGGCCGACCTGACCGCCGCGCTGCTCGTCCTCGCGGTCGTGGCGGCGATCGCGGTCACCGTCCTCGGGGACGGCCGGGCCCGTACGGCGGCCGCCGCGGCGGGCGGGTTGCTCGGGCTGGCGCTGGTGGTCCTGGGCAGCCGGGCCGGCACCTGGCAGGGCGTGATCATCCTGGCCGCCATGTTCGCCGGGACCGCGCTGTACCGCGCCGAGCAGGGCGTGATCTCCTGGCGGACCGCCGGGCTCGCCTGCCTGGCGGTGCTGGCCTGCGGCGTCCCCGCCAAGGACGACCCGGGATGGGCGCCCGCGCTCGTGCTCGCGTTCGCCGTGTTCGGGGTGGGGCTGGCGTTGCGCCACAGGCCGTTCCCGCGCGTCCTGACCCGGCTCGGCGTGATCAGCTTCTCCGTCTACCTGCTGCATCCCCTGCTGCTGCGCCTGCTGCCGAACCTGGTGGTGTACTACCTGGTCCTGATCCCCCTGTGCCTGGTGACGTACCACGTGATCGAGGCCCCGGCCCAGCGGCTCGGCCGCCGGCTGAGCGGGTCGCGCGCCCCCGTCCGGAAGTAGGGACCGACGCCGCGGGCGGGCACCCCCCAGCCCCCGCCCGCGCGTCCGGTGCCGCGAGCGGGTCCCGCTCGCGGAGGTGGCCGCCGTCGTCAGGCGACCACGAGTGACTGCGCCCTGAACTCCCTTCCGGCCACGATCTCCGAGACGAACCCGTCGGGTCCGACGGGACGGTCGCCGATCAGCGTGACCCGGTGCAGCGTGCGCGGCACGTCGAGGTGGTCGAGGTCGGACGGGGCGAGGTGGGCGGTGGCGCGGTTGTCCCAGAAGGCGACGCTGCCGGGCTGCCAGCGGAACCGCACGGTGTACTCGGGCCGGGTGAGCTGCTCGTACAGCAGGTCGAGGATGCGGCGGCTCTCCACGGCCGACAGGCCCACGATGTGGTCGGTGAAGCCGGGGTTGACGAACAACGCCCGCTCACCGGTCTCCGGATGCACCCGCACCACCGGGTGCACGGAGATCAGCAGGTTGTCGTTGATGCGCTTGACCAGCTTGCCGTCCTCGTCGGCGGCCTGGTAGCCGGCCAGGAAGCGGTGTTCGGCGCGCAGGCCGTCCACCAGGTCGCGCAGCGGCGCGGACAGGCCCTCGTAGGCGGCCACCAGGTTCGTCCACTGGGTGTCGCCGCCGAACTCCGGCACGGTCTCGGCCCGCAGGATCGAGGCGGCGGGCGGGTTGACGGCGGCGGTGACGTCGGTGTGCCAGCCGGAGAAGTAGGAGTAGCGCCTCCTCTGGTAGAGCTCGCGGTAGTTGACGCCGTAACGCTTCTCGTACCGGCGGGGGTCGATGGTCAGGATCTGCGGGAACTCCTCGGGCGGCGCGTCCTCGTGCGGGTGGGCGTGGGTCAGCTCGCCGAACTGGCGGGCGAAGGCGATCTGCGCGGCGTGGTCGAGCTCCTGCCCGCGGAAGAACACGACTTTGTACGCGAGCAGCGCCCGGCGGATCTCCTCGACCACGGACGGATCGAGCGGGTGGGCCAGATCGACGCCGGTGATCTCGGCGCCGATGTGCCCGGCGACGCGCCGGACGGTGAGCACGCTGGTGGGTGTCGACATGGTTCGGCCACTCCTCTGAGCTTCGGGGAAGGTCTGGGGGAAGGACGCCGGGGCGTCCGAGGAGAGCGGGGACCCGGAGGTCACCGCACGGCACAGAGCGCGCTCGCCTGCCGCCGGAGGTCGACGTGGAGGCGGGCCACCAGAAGGCTCTTCACGCCTCTGATCCTGCGCGAAATTTCCCACAAAAGCAATAGGTAATACATGAAAACCCGGTCAGCTCCGGCCGGGACCGCCGTCCGTCACCGTGACCCGGCCCGAGTACGCCGAGGTGCCGTCCGGGTTGAGCTGGAGGATCGGGATCTCCTTGGTCTGGCGGGCGCCGCCCTCGACGATCCTGATCGGGCCGCTGGCGCCCTCGACCGACACCGTGCCGCTGGTCAGCATGTTCGCCATGTCCTGCGGCGAGGGCACGTCCGGCTCGCGGGCGAACGCCTTGGCCGTCTCCAGGGCCACGAACATGGCGTCGTGGTGCATGATGGCCATGCCGTCGTCGAGGCTCTCGTGCGGGAACATGCGCCGGAAGCTGTCGGGGTCGTCGCCCTCGAACCTGGCCCGGATCGCCGTGAGCACCTCGCCGCCGGGCAGCGCGAGGCTCGCCGGGTGGGCCAGGGCCGTGTAGAAGAGCCGGATCCGGGTGTCCCCCCACATGCCGAGGTCGACCTTGCGGTTCATCTCGCTGGCGTCGTCCCCGGTGACCACGGTGACGCCGGGCCGGACGCACCGCTCGCGCTGGCTGAGCGCCTGCATCAGCGCGGGCAGCTGCTCGCTGCGCCCGGCGTACAGGACGGTGTTCGCGCCCGAGTTGCAGACGCGCTCGGCGATCACGTCGAGCACGGTGCCGGAGAACCTGGTCGAGGAGTCGAACGACAGCTCCATCACGCGTTCCCGGCCGGCCAGCGAGCCGGTGTAGAACCGGGCGAGGGTCTTGACGTAGCTGTCGGCCGGGTTGAGGTCCTTGATCACGACCGCCTTGAGCCCCGGGTTGACCTTCCTGGCGTGCACCACCCCGGCCTGGGCCTGCTCGCTGTTCAGGGCCGCGACGCGGGCCAGGCCGGGGAAGCCGGTGAGCTCGTCGGAGGTGATGACCGCCGAGACCATCGCGTACCGGCTCGCGCTCAGGCTCGCGACCGTCCTGCGGGTCGCGCCGGTGCTGGCGCCCAGCCCGGTCACGGCCACGATGTGCTCCTGCGCGGTCCGGTCCCGGACGGCCTCGACCGTCGGCTCCCAGTCCTGCGGCCCGTCGCTGGCGACCAGCACCCGCACGTACGGCGGCGAGGACGGCTGCCGGTTGCGCCACACCTGCGCCAGGTGGATGCCCTCCAGGCCGTGCCTGATGCTCTCTCGGTTCAGGGCGATGTCGGTGAGGGAGCCGGTCATCGGGAACATCGCGACGACGGTCACGTAGTCGTCCGGGTGCTCCTTCTCCACCGCGGCGTTCTCGGCGGCGATGCGGCTCATGACCGGGGCCAGGTCGGGGCCGAAGGCGTCGCTGTCGTCGGTGAGCCGCGACGTCCTGACGTAGAGCCCGAGGACGACGACGGCCGCCACGACGAGCACCCCCGCCAGCGCCCTGCGCAGCAGGACGCGGTTGCGGCGGCCCGCCGCCCACTTCGCACCGACCTCCGCCGGCGCCGGATCGCCCGCCCCGGCCGTGCCGAGGTCACCGTCGTCGCTCATACCTGTCGGCCTCCCGTAACAAGATCGCCGGACTGGTGGTCGACCGCCTGGCCAGGTCCCGCAGCCCGCGCGCGATCTGCTCGGCCCGGCTCCCGGACGGGTCGAGCAGCGGGTCGAGCCAGAACCAGCGGTCCACGACCAGGGCCCTGACCACGACGAGCCAGTCCCCGCGCTCGTGCGGGGCGGCGGTCGCCACCAGGGAGTCGTACAGCTCGTCCAGGGGGGTGACCAGCGGCAGCCGGTTGGGGGCGGTGGTCACCTCGTTGAAGCCGGCCAGCCATTCCGGCAGGCGGCTGCGGCCGTCCTCGCGCACGTCGAGCCGGTCGAAGAGCCGGTTCAGGTGATCGGCGACGTGGGTCAGATGGCCTTCGGGGTCGTCCCGGCCGACGCGGGCCAGGCGGTGGTGCAGGCTGCGCGGGTTCTCCTCGCCTCCGGGGCCGAGGTGGAAACGTTCCAGGTCGCCGTGCACGTCGTCCCAGCGGCCGGTGACGGCGAGCCGGTGCAGCAGCAGCCGCCGCAGCCACGGGTGGATCACGGTGACCTGGGGGCCGCGCGCCCCCTCGTAGCGGCCGTGCGGGTCCCGCTCCTCCGGACGGCGGTCGAGCCAGAGCAGGTCGGCCAGCTCGTTGCGCAGGTTCGGCGTCCGGCCGGCCCGTTTGAGCAGGGCGCTCTCGGCGTCGTCCACGTTCCTGGCCGCCGCCCAGTCGGTGAGCTCGTCCAGGTGGGCCAGGTGCAGCCGGTCGGGCCAGCGCAGCAGGTCCTCGCGGCACACGACGGCGCGGAAGGCGTCGTCGTCCTGGGCCGTGGCGGCGAGCCTGCCCAGGCGCCGGGTCACGGCCGGATGGCCGCCGGTCAGCTCCCGGACGGCCGAGGCGTAGGCGCGCGACCTGTCGGCCTCCAGCGGCGGCATCAGCACGGGGTACCACCACGGCTGCTCCCTGGCGTCGTAGCCGGCCCGCCAGTCGCGGTAGCTCGCCTCCGCCAGTGTGGGCGGGTGGGCCGCGCCGGGCACGACCGTGCCGGGACGCGCCCACGAGCCGCCCATCGGCAGCCACTCCTTCGACTCCGCCACCACCAGCAGCGGATCGGCGCCCTTGGCCGGGCCGAGCGCCCTGAGCAGCGCGCGGCCCGCCGCGGTCTCGGCCCCCTCCAGCAGCAGCAGGCAGCTGCGGGCGTGCCGGTGGCTCTTGGACCAGGAGTCGGTGAGGTCGGCGACGAGGGCCCGGCACAGGATCGCCCCGGCGGACCCGGACGGGTCGCCGCCGTGGCCGTCCCGCCGTCTGGCCAGGTCGATCACGTTGCCGTTGGCCATCTGGGCGGCCAGCCACGTCCTGCCCTTGTCGTTGAGCAGCCTGACCACGCGGCGGCGCTGGCCCCGCGCGGCGTACTGGAGCACCGAGGTGAGCGCGGCCAGCGGCTCGGCCCCCGGGATGCGGCCGAGCAGGTCGCGCAGCAGGGACAGGGCGTCGGACAGCCGCTCGGGGTCGCCGCCGTCCACGAGGTCGTCCAGTTCGCCGGCCAACTCGTTGTCGGAGCGGTCCCGCGGGTCCAGGGCCAGCACGTGCAGCGCGAAGACCACCCGAGGCAGCCGGACGCTGGAGGTCTCCATCAGGTCGTGGGCGATGCGCTCGACGGTCTTGACCACCGGCGCGTCGCGCAGCCCCGGCAGCCGGAAGTCCACCCGCACCCGGGGCGACTCGGGCCTGGTGACGCTCCTCCAGACGCGGGTGAGGCACACCTCGCGGTCGGTGCCGTCGGGGCCGAGCAGCACGATGACCGGGAGCCGGTCGCCGCTCCCGAGCGGGAGGCACTCCTTCGTCACCAGGCGAAGGTGAGCGTCGTTGAACGAATCCGCCATCGCAGCAACCTGCCGGGTCGTCGTCAGCTGGTGCGTGCCCGAGTGAGCCTGAATGAGCCTGATTGAGCCCTGGGTGAGCCCTGGGTGAGCCCTGGGTGAGCATCGCCCCGCGGACGCTCGTTTCCATCATAGAAACGAAGCACTGGGCTACGACGGAAAAATCCGGATGTATCCGGAGCCTCCGGCCGACGCCGGAGGCTCCGGCCCGGGTCAGGGGTGCGGGCGCTCGTCCACCACCTGCAGCACCTTCCCAGTACGCGGGTGCGTCACCAGCTCGGACGGCCGCACCCATTCGACGGCCAGCGGGTGCACCAGGCCCTCGGCCACGGACTTCGGGTAGAGCGGCTTGGCCGCGTACACGGCGTCCACGAGCCGCTGGGTCAGGCCGGGCGGCGGCTCCTGCGTGCAGGCCAGCCGGAGCAGCAGGCCGTCCTTGCCGTCCCAGCGGCGCTGGACCATCTGCATCGCCGACATCGCCCGGTCCGGGTCGGCGGCGACCAGCACGGCCCGGACGGCCTCGCTGGACATCGCCACCGTCTCCACCCTGGCCCCCTCCGACGTCCTGCCGACCAGCCGGAAGGCCCGGCATTCCGCGTCGATCCACTCCCCCAGGTCGCCGACCGGGTAGCGGATGACCGGCATCAGCGTCCTGAACAGGTTGGTGACGACCACCCGTCCGCGCACGTCGGGCGTGGTGATCGGCTCGCCGGTCACCTCGTCGAGCAGCTCCACCAGGGTGCGGTCGGGGAACGCCGCGTGCACCCGCACGTCCGCGCCCGCCACGGGGCCGCCGATCAGCCCCGCGTCCACGGAGGCGTAGCCGAGCGAGGCGATCGCCGCGCCGGGGAAGGCCTTGGCGAGCTGCGGACGCAGGTCGTCGAAGAGCAGGTCACCGGCGAACAGCAGCAGCTCCACGGTGTCCGCGCCGCGCCCGCGCGCGATCACCGCCTCGGCCACCTTGCCGAGCTTCATCGGCGGCCCCGCCAGCACGTGCACGCCGAACAGCTCGATCAGGTCGGCGATGTAGCCGTCCTCGGCGTGGCAGGCGATGGGCAGGCGCACGTTGTCCACGGGGGCGTTGTGCAGGGCGTGCTCGATGTAGAGGAAGCCGCCGTACATCTCGCCGGCGGAGAACAGGTTCGCCACCCGGTGGCCGGGCCGCAGCCCCGCCCGCACCATGCCGGCGCCGAACGCGGTCACCGAGTCGGCGTGCTCGGAGCGCGTCCAGGGGGAGAACTTGGGCGCCCCGGTGGTGCCGCCGGAGGCGTAGACGCCGGCGTCGGTCAGGGGGCCGGTCAGCAGCCTGTTGTCCGGGTAGGTGTTGGCGGCCCAGAAGGCGTTCTGGTCGATGATCGGCAGCGCGGTGAGGTCGTCCACGCCGTCGGGCAGGTCGCGGTAGAGGTCGGCGTAGAACGGCGAGTGCCGCCGGGCGAAGTCGATCAGGTCACGCAGGGACTTGGCGGGCATGGGTCACTCCTTGGTCGTCGATGCTCAGATCCGGCTGTGGGCGAGGCTCGGGACCCGCGCCAGCACCCGGCGGCGGTAGAACCACCAGTTGGTGGCCAGGAAGACGGCGTAGGCGCCGATGAACACCTGGAGGGCGGGCGCGACGGAACCCGTCCCGGCCAGCGAGACGGCGAAGCCGCGGGGGATGAGGAACCCGCCGAACGCGCCGACCGCGGAGGCGATGCCGATGGCCGCCGCGGCCTCGCGCCTGGCTTGCAGCCGCGCGTCCGGCGAGCCGTGCCGGGCCTGCGCGGTGAAGATGGCCGGGATCATCCGGTACGTGGACCCGTTCCCCGCCCCCGAGGCGACGAACAGCACCAGGAACGCGCCCAGGAAGAGCGGGAAGCTGTGCTGTCCGAGCGCGGCCAGCGCGGCCACCGCCCCGGCGGCCATGGCGACGAACGACCACGAGGTGACCCTGGCGCCGCCGTGCCGGTCGGCCAGCCAGCCGCCGACCGGCCGCGCCAGCGACCCGGCCAGCGGCCCGAGGAAGGCCAGGTACGGCGAGGCGGACTGCGCGAACACCGACTTGGCGACCAGCGGGAACGCCGCCGAGTAACCGATGAACGAGCCGAAGGTGCCGATGTACAGGAAGGACATGACCCAGGTGTGCGGACGGAGGAACGCCCTGCCCTGGGTGCCGAAGCCGGTCCTGGCGACGGCCAGGTTGTCCATGAACAGGTACGCGCACAGCGCGGCGGCCACGATGAACGGCAGCCACACCAGCCCCGCGTAGGCCAGGCCGCCCGCCGCAACCAGCGGGATCAGCAGTTGCACGACCGCCACGCCCAGGTTCCCGCCGGCCGCGTTCACGCCCAGCGCGAACCCCTTGCGCCGCTCCGGGTAGAAGTAGGAGACGTTGGCCATGGAGGAGGCGAAGTTGCCGCCGCCGAGCCCCGCCGTGGCCGCGGCGGCCAGGAACATCCAGTAGGGCGTGGCCGGGTCGGTGACCAGCCAGGCCAGCAGCCCCGTCGGCGCCAGGAGCAGCAGGGCGCTGGCCACGTTCCAGTTGCGCCCGCCGAAGGCCGAGACGGCGAAGGTGTAGGGCAGCCGCAGCGTGCTGCCGACCAGGTTCGGCACCGCGACCAGCCAGAAGAGCTGGTCGACGGTGAACGGGAAGCCCGCCTGCGGCAGCAGGACGACGACGGCGCTCCACAGCAGCCACACCGCGAAGCCGAGATGCTCGACGAAGATGGAGAAGATCAGGTTCCTGGTGGCGACGCGGCGTCCGACGGCCGCCCAGAACCCCGGGTCCTCGGGTTCCCAGTGCTCGATCCAGCGTCCGGTCCGCCGGTTCTGCCCGCTCATGGGGTCTTCCTTTCGTCGATGGGACGGCCGGCGACCACGACGCCGTGGCCGCGGAACTCGGCGACGACCTCCCCGGCCGGGCGGCGTACGGTGACGTCGTAGACGCCGTGCCGACCGTGTCTTGCCCGTTCCGTGGCCTCGGCCACCAGCACGTCGCCCGCCGCGGCGGGGCGAAGGAACGTCACCTGGGCGCTGTGGGCGAGCATGACCGGGCCGCGACTGTTGCAGGCGTGGTCGAAGGCGGCGTCGGCGAGCAGGAACAGGTAGCCGCCGTGGGCGACGCCGTGCCCGTTCACCATGTCCTCGGTGACGCGCATGCGCAGCCGGGCCCGGCCGCCGGCGGCCTCCTCCAGCGCGATGCCGAGCGCCCGGCAGGCCGGATCGGGGCCGGTCGCGGGGCCGGTCGCGGGGCCGGTCGCGGGGCCGGTCGCGGGGCCGGTCGCGGGGCCGGTCGCGGGGCCGGTCGCGGGGCCGGTCGCGGAGCCGGTCGCGGAGCCGGTCGCGGGGGCGGTCATGGGGTGGCTCCGAGCCAGGTCCTGGCCATGGCCTGGACGGCCGAGCCGTCGGGGTCGGCGAGCTTGCCGGCCACGTACCGCGACACCCAGGGCCCGGTCGGGATGCGGAAGGGCGGGTCGGCGGCGGTCAGCGCGGCCACGATCACGTCGGCCACCTGCCAGGAGGTCTGGCCGGCGCCCTCCCAGCCGGGGCCGCACACCCAGTCGAGGTAGGCGTCGAAGGCCGGGGCGTACGGGCCGGAGGCGGCCCGGATGGTCTTCCGGTTGATGTCCGGAAAAATCCCGAACCGGGTGTCGGAGACGAAGCCGGGCACCACCACGCTCACCCGTACGCCGTGCGCGGCCGCGACCGGCGCCAGGCTCTCCATGAACCCCTCGACCGCCGCCTTCGCCGCCGCGTACGCCTCGTTGAACGGCTGGCCCACGACGCCGTGCACGCTGCCGACCGTCACCAGACGCCCTCCGGCGGCCCGCAGCAGCGGCATCGCCACCCGGCTCACCTCGATCACCCCGAAGAAGTTGACCTCGAAGTTGGCGCGCAGCGCCGCCGCCGTGGACATCTCCATCGTGGGGTCGAAGTTCGACACGCCCGCGTTGTTGACCAGCGCGTCCAGCCCTCCGTACGTCTCGCGCACGCCCTTCACGCACGCCCGCGCCGAGGCGGGGTCGGTGACGTCGAGCCGGCGGACGTCCAGGGTGACGCCGGCCCGGTCGGCCGCCGCGCGCAGGTCGCCGTCGCGGCCGGGGTCGCGCATGGTGGCCACCACCGTCAGCCCGGCCCGCGCGGCGGTCACCGCGGTGGCCAGCCCGATCCCCGACGAGGTCCCGGTGATCAGCACGGTCGTCATGACGCGCTCCCCGCCAGGTGCGCCCGCGGCTCGGCCCGGTCCATGTGGGCCTGGATCCCCGAGGCGGGCAGGAACGAGAACGCGGCCAGCAGCGTGCCGCCGGCCATGACGGCCTGCGCCGCGCCGAGCACGCCCAGCGCGGGCGTCAGCAGGGTGACCGCCGACCCGCCCGCGAGCGCGGCCAGCGGGATCACCCCCCAGGTCGCCGTGCGGAACGCGGCGTGCATGACGCCCTGGTTCTCGGCGGCCATCCGCGACTGCCGGATCGGCGCGCTGCACACGTTGATGCACGACATGAAGAAGCCGTAGCAGCCGAACGTCACGCCGATCACCGGCGCGGCGGGCAGCGCGGGCGCGGCCAGCACGCCGAGGCCGACCAGGCAGTGCAGCAGCAGCGCCCAGGCCATGGTCCGGCCGAGCCCGAGCCGGTCGCTGATCTTCGGGGCGGCCACCGCGCCGAGCACCGCGCCGACGGCCGCCGCCGACATCGCCGCGCCGAACACGCCCACCGAGACGCCGAGCCCCTGGTAGGCCAGCACCGGCAGGACCGTGACGAAGACCGGCCCGCCCGAGTTGAGCACCACCGCGGCCAGCACCACCCGGCGCAGCACCGGGTCGGCCCAGTTCAGCCGGAAGCCGAGCATCAGCCGCGAGCGCACCGGCACCCGCTCCCCGGTCGTGACGCCCCACGGCTTCATGGCCCGCAGGCAGGCCGCCGAGACCAGGTAGCTGGCCGCGTCCACGAGCAGCGAGGCGACGCCGAGCAGGTGGTACAGGCCCGCCGCGATCGACGGCCCGGCCACCTCCGACACCGTGCTGCTGCCCTCCAGCCGCGAGTACGCCCGCACCAGCCGGTCCTGCGGCACGGTCGTGGGCACGGCGACGAGGTAGCCGATGTTGAAGAAGATGGTCGCGCCGCTGATCAGCGCCACGCACACGAACAGCACCGGCGTCGAGAGCACCCCGCACCAGTACGCGACCGGGATGACCCCCACCGCCACCAGCCGGACGAGGTCGCACACGACCATGGTCAGCCGCTTGTCCCACCGGTCCACGAGCACCCCGGCGATCGGCCCGAGCAGCGGGATGCCCAGGTACTGGGCCATGGCCACGATGCCGACCTCCAGCGCGGAGGCGTGCAACACGAAGATCATCAGCGTCGGCACGACGAACACGGTGATCCGGTCGCCGAGCAGGCTCACCGTCTGGCCGCTCCAGTAGAGGCCGAACTCCCTGCCGAGCGACCCCGGCATCCTCACTGCTCCTCCCGCACGACGAAGGAGGACGTCTTGCCGGTGCGGTCGTTGCCGATCAGCGCGCCGACCGTCCGGACGAGGAAGGAGCCGGGGTCGTGCTGGAAGGCCGTGCTGAGGGTGAAGGTGCCGGCCAGGAGGTCGTGGCGCAGCCGTTCTGGCAGGTCGGGCGGGGTCTCGGGGCCGGTCAGCAGCAGCACGTCCACGCCGGAGACCCGGCCCTGCCGCTGGGTGATCAGGACCTGGGCGCGCAGCACGCCGGGCTCGCGCTCGGCCCGGGCGACGACGTCGTCCACGTGCAGGCCGAGGCCGCGCACCTGGACGACCGAGTCGCGGCGGCCCAGGATGCGCAGCGCCCTGCCGTCCCGGCCGCACGGGCAGGAGACGAGGCGGCCGGCGTCGCCGGTGCGGTAACGCAGCACCGGGTTGAGCATGTCGGGGTTGAGCGTGGTGAAGTCCAGCAGCTCGTCGGCGTCGCTGTGCACGAGCTGGTCGGGCAGCGGGTGGAAGACGTCGGCCGGGCAGTCCGGGGTGTTGGTGGCGGCGACCCAGGTCTCGGTGCTGCCGAACATGCCCCAGCGGCGGGCGTCCGGGGCGACCTCGGCCAGGTCCTCGTCGAGCTGGGGATGCCAGGCCTCGCCCAGCCAGAGCACCTTGCGCAGCGCGGGCAGGCGCAGGCCGGCCGCGCGGGCGTGGGCGAACCACAGCCGCAGCACGCTGGGCGTGCCGCCGAACGCGGTCACCTTCCGGTCGGCGAAGAAGCCGAGCCAGTCGCCGTACTCCTCCTTGCCGACCGAGCCCAGGGCGATGACCCGGCAGCCGGACAGGTCGGCGAAGGCGGCGGCCAGGAAGTGGGCGCCCCACATGCGGCCGGCGCCCCAGGCGTTGACGAAGACGTCGTCCGGTTCGAGCGGCTGCCAGTGGCGGTGCACGCCGTCCATGTAGAAGCCGGTGGGGGCGTAGCCGACCTTGGGCGCGCCGGTGCTGCCGCCGCTCTGGAAGAGCCAGGTCGCGCCCTGTCCGGCCTTGGGCTCCAGGTGCGCGAGCGCGACGTTGAGGTCGTCCTTGACCAGCGGCGGCAGGGCGGCCAGGTCCTCCAGCGTGAGCACCTTCTCGTGGCCCTCGTAGCGCGGCGCGAGCGCGGGCACGCTCCTCAGCCGCTCCAGCGAGCGCCTCGGGACGCGCAGCAGCGGCTCGGCCGCCGCGGACGTCAGCGAGAACGATTCGGTCATGGGGGTCACCAGCTCTCGGGGTCGTGCGGAAGACGGTCTTGCTTGAAGCGGTCCTGCGGAAGGTGGTCCTGCGGGTGGTGGTCCTGCGGAAGGCGGTCCTGCGGGTGGCGGTCTTTGAGGAAGCGGGCGTGGCCGTCGCGGTAGGACGTCCAGCGGGCGCGGGTGACGTCGCGCTGGAGGGTGCGGGCGGGGTCGCCGAGGTCGGGCGCGATCACGCCGTCGGGCTCCAGCTCGGAGAACCAGTAGCGCTCGCCGTCGTGCAGGAAGTCGACGCAGAAGAACGGGATGGGCAGCCGCTCGTAGAAGTACGCCGTGGCCGCCGCCAGCTCGGGCGGCACGGGCGGGAACTCCATCGTGCCGCCCCTGCTGGCGTTGGCGACCGGCGAGCCCGGCTCCGGGATGCGCTTCATGACCGCGTACGGCTCGCCGTCCACGACGTAGACGCGGTAGTCCACGGTGCCGTCGCCCAGGTAGGGCTGGACGACGAGCGTCGTGTCGCCGCCCTGGGCGAGGCTGGCCAGGCCGCGCAGCTCCTCGGAGTCGCGGGCCAGGTTCACCCCGCCGCCGCCGCACCAGCCGGCCGGCTTGACCAGGGCGGGGTAGGTGAGCCCGGCGATGGCGGCCTCGTACAGGTGCTTGCCGGTGTCCCGGCCGGTGCCGATGCGCAGGGTCGGGATCGGCGGCACGGGCGAGTCGCGCAGCCGCAGGACGGTGGCCAGCTTGTCGTTGGCCACCGGCGACAGGGACGGCGGGAACGGCAGGTAGAAGCCGGCCTCCTCCAGCACGGCGTAGAGGGCGTACTGGTTGAAGACGTCCATGGACTGGTAGGGCAGGGAGTACAGGGCGGTGATGAAGAGCGTGTCCTCGGGCGTGACGGGCTCGTCGTCCACGAAGACGCGGGGCCGGCCGGGTTCCAGGGCGTCCACGGTGACCGAGTCCGGGGAGTTCCTGGTCCAGCGCAGGCCGAGCTCGGCGGCGACCTCCTCGTACAGGTCCCAGAAGAACGGGTGCCACATCGCGGTGGCCCGGGTGGACTCCCGGTCGGGGAAGATCCAGCACAAACGGCGCAACGGGCTCATGACTCTCCCTTCTGGCTCGCCCACCAGCGGCGGCCGGGCTCGGGCAGGGTGTCGATCGGGTCGTAGAAGGGGAAGCGGCGCGCCGGGCCGGGCGGCTCCAGCCCGATCCCGTGGCTCCTGGTCCAGTACGAGACGCCGCGTTCCCGGTCGTAGGCGGCGGCCTGGTGCACCCAGCGTTTGCCGACGTAGGGCACGTCGCACACGATCCGGGGCGTGGCGTAGCCGGGCAGGTGGCCCATGATGGCCTCCTGGAGGCGCCGGGCCTGGTGCAGCGGGGTGCGCCAGTGCTCGGCGTTGGGGATCAGGTCGCAGACGTAGAAGTAGTAGGGCAGGATCCCGGCCTCGCCGTGCAGGGCGAAGCACAGGTCGAGCAGGTCGTGCGGGGTGGCGTTCACGCCGCGCATAAGCACGCCCTGGTTGCGCACGTCCCGCACGCCGGCCGCGAGCAGGGCCCCGGCGGCCTCGGCGACCAGCGGCGTCACCGAGCGGGCGTGGTTGGCGTGGGTGTGCACGGCCAGGTTCACCCCGCGGGCCCGCGCGACGGCGGCCACCCGGCCCACGCCCTCGACCACGGCCGGCTGGAGCCAGTGCTGCGGCAGCCCGACCAGCGCCTTGGTGGCCAGCCGGATGTCGCGTACGGACTCCAGCTCCAGCAGCCGCAGCAGGAACGCCTCCAGCCGCGGCCACGGCATGTTCGCCAGGTCGCCGCCGGAGACCACCACGTCGCGGACGGCGGGCGTGCGCTTGAGGTAGTCCAGCATCAGCTCCTGCCGGTCCACCGGCCTGAGCGTGAGCCTGGCCTTGACGACCTGCGGGGTGGAGGTGCCCACCAGGTCCATGCGGGTGCAGTGGCCGCAGTACTGCGGGCACGTGGCCAGCAGCTCGGCCAGCACCTTCGTCGGGTAGCGGTGGGTCAGGCCCTCCACCGCCCACATCTCGGCCTCGTGCAGCGAGTCCCGCTGGGCCCGCGGATGGCTCGGCCAGAGCGGGTGCCGGTCGGAGGCGACCGGCACCAGGTAGCGGCGGACCGGGTTGGCCAGGAACGCCGCCGTGAAGGCGGCCGGACCGCCGGGTTCGTCCGGCGCCATGACGTTGAGCAGCTGGGGCGTGACCAGCATGGACATGGTGGCGAACCGGGCCACGTCGGCGGCCAGGTCGGCGAGGAAGTCGTCCTGGAGCAGGTCGCCGGTCACGGCGCGGAGCTGCGCCGCGTTGCGCACGCAGTGGGCGCGCTGCCACTGGGCGTCGCGCCACTGCGCCTCGGTGACCCCGCGCCACCCCGGCAGCCGCCGCCAGTCGGGCTCGGCGAGCGCCCGCCGCGCGTACACGTAGGGGCGGTCGGCGGCGGCCCCGGGCCCCGCGGCCGGCTCGACGTCGGCGGCGGGGCGGCGGGACGTGTCGTCGTTCGGGCTCATCCGGCGAACAGCGCCGCGTGCCGGGTGCGGAGCTCGCGCTTGAGCACCTTGCCTGTGGGGCCGAGCGGGTAGTCCTGCTCGGTACGCGCCAGGATCACCGCGGCCAGCGTGGCCAGGCCCGCGTCGGCCAGCGCCTTGTTGGCCTTCTCCCTGATCTCCTCGGCGGTGACCGCGGCGGCCTCGGCCTGCGCCCGTACGACGGCGATCGGCACCTGCCCCTCGGGCCCCGGCACGCCGACGACCGAGCAGTCCTGGACGAGGTCCGCGCAGTCGGCGATGAGGACCTCCTCGACGGGCAGGCTGTAGACCGGCCCGGCCGCGGTGTCGATCACGTCCACGGTGCGGTCGAGGTGGTAGAAGTTGCCCTCGGCGTCCCGGCGGGCGACGTCGCCGGTGAGCCAGTAGCCGTTGAGCTCGAAGCTGCCGGTCAGCCTGGCGTCGTTCCAGTAGCCGGGGGTGCGCGACGGGGTGATCACGCCCAGCAGGCCGACCTCGCCGTCGGGCAGCTCCCGGCCGTTCTCGTCGAGCACGGCGGCCTTGATCACCGCGTCCTGCGGCTTGCCCACGCAGCGGTCGGCGCGCGGCGTCTCGGGGGAGGTGACCTGGCCGAACAGCGCCATGCCCATCTCCGAGGAGCCGAGCCCGTCCACGAACTGGGAGCCGGGCAGCGGCTCGCCGGCGGCCTCGCCGCGCGGCAGCAGCCACGACCTGATCAGCCCCGCGGGCCGCTCGCCGAGCTGGACGAGCCGCCGGATGTGGCCGTAGTGGGCGCTGTCCCCGGTGTTGAACCAGGAGTGCACCCGGGCCGCGCCCTTGACGGGCAGCTCGCCGGTGGCCAGCTCGACGAACGTGCGCGGGAACGAGGCCACCATGGTCGGCTGGAACGCCTCCATGACCGGCTCCACCCCGGGCCGCCGCCAGTCCGACATGATCACGGTGGGCAGCCCGAGCAGCACCGCGGTGAGGAAGTAGCTGAGCCCGCCCGCGTGCGTGTGCGGCATGAGCGACATCAGCCGGTCGTACGGCTCCGCCGGGAAACGCACCATCCGCTGCTGTTTGCCGTCCCAGAAGCTGCGGTGTCCGAGGATGGTGGACTTGGGGGTGCCGGTGGTGCCGGAGGAGTGGATGAGCGCCACCACGTCGTCCGGCTCGTGCCGGTACGGGTACTGCTCCGGCAGCCCGCCCGACGCCGCGTCGTGGGCCCGTACCTCGGCCGCCAGGGCGAGGAACCGGGGCCGGGCGCGCGGCGTGTTGCGGTAGGCGAGCTGCAGCCGGGTCGTGTCGTCGGCGACCACGCCCACCACGCCGACGTGCTCCAGGTAGCCGGCCATGACGTCGGCCCGCATGGCGTCGTTGACCATCGCCGGGATCGCGCCGAGCGCGGTCAGCGCCAGGAAGTGCAGCAGCGGCTCCAGTCCCTCGGCGACGACGACGCCCACGGGCTCGCCGGGCCGCACGCCGTTGGCGTGGTACCAGGTGGCGTACCGGTCGCGCAGGGCCGCGAGGTCGGTCAGGCTGTGGCCGCGTAACACGACCTGGCCGCGGTGGTCGGTGTGGTGGCTGTGGATGAACGGCACCGACCGGTTGGGGTTGGCCGCGAGCGCGTGGTCGAGGAAGTTGCCCGCGCCGAGGCCGGGCTCGGTCATGAAGCCCTGCCGTACGGCCAGGGGGGCGATGGGGGTCTGGTCAGTCATGGATGTGCCTCCACGTCGCGTCGATCTCCGCGGCCACCCGGTGTCCTGAGCGGATGGCGCCTTCCATCAGGCCGAAGAACTCGGTGCTCGTCTCGGTGCCGGCCCAGTGCACCCGCTGGTGGGGGGTCGTCAGCCGCGGGCCGAGCCGCAGCCAGTCGCCCGGCCCGAACAGCGCCGCGTAGCAGCCCCGGCTGTGCTCCTCGCTCAGCCAGTCGGTCACGTGGCAGGCGTCCGGGGCGGGCAGCCCGGGGAACAGCCGCGCGACCTGGGCCCGCGCCCGCTCGGCCTGCTCGCGCTGGGGCAGCGCGGCGAACGCCTTGGCCTGCGCGCCGGTCACGAACCCGGTCAGCACGCCCGCCGAGCCATTGGCGGGCGAGTCGTCCACGGTGGACAGCAGGGGGCCGTCCGCGCTGACCGACCAGCCCGAGAGGCCCTGCTCGCGCCAGAGCGGCGCGGGGTAGACCAGGTGCACCTTCACCGCGCAGCCGGGCGCCGTACGAGGGCCCGACCGCGGCGCGGGCAGGCCCGGCCGGAACTCCACGGCGTCGGCCGGTACCGGCGGCACGGCGACCACCACCACGTCCGCCCTGGTGACGCCGGTCGCGGTGACGACGTCCACGCCGGTCGCGTCCTGGTGGACCGCGCGCACCGGCTCGCCGAGACGCACCCGGTCGCCGAGCCGGGCGGCCAGGCGCAGGCACACCTGGTGGGCGCCGCCGTCGATCCGGTCCTCCTGCGCGCCGCCCGCGAAGGCGTTCAGGTAGCGCAGCCCGCCGCCCGAGCGCAGGTAGAAGGCCAGGTGCAGGACGGACACGTCCGCCGGGTCTGCGGCCATCATCTCGCCGGCGAACAGCGGGAAGAACAGCCGCGCGTCCGGATGCGTCAGATGCTCGGCGGCCCAGTCCGCGGCCGTCGTGGCGTCCAGGCGGGCGGCGTCCGGGGTCAGCCAGGGGGCCTCGGGGCGGACGGCGGCGGCCAGCTCCTCCAGCGCGTCGAACAGGCCGCCCAGCGCGACCGCCGACAGGGGCGGGAACCGGCCGGTCCCGGGCTCGCCGCCGAGCGCGAACCTGGCCGCGCCGCCCACGGTGGCCGGGGTGGTCTTCAGGTCCAGCTCGGCCAGCAGGGCCGTCAGCGCGGTGTGCCGCTCCCCCAGGTACGCCGCGCCCGCGTCGGCCCAGCCGCCGGGGGCGACCTCGATGCCGTGCGTACGCCCGCCGACGCGGTCCCTGGCCTCGATCACGGTGACCTCGGCGCCGGACGCGGCCAGGTCGGCGGCGGCGGTGAGCCCCGCGAGACCCGCTCCCACGACGACGACCCTCATGCCAGGCTCGCGATCTTCTTGGCCAGCGCGGCGGGGGTTGGGGCGTCGAGGAAGTCGTCGAAGTCCAGCTCGGCGCCGCAGTCGCGGGCGATCGCGCTGAGGACGCGGGTGGCGAGCAGCGAATCCCCACCCAGGACGAAGAAGTCGGAATCATCCGTTATTTCGGGGTTTTCCAGTACCCGCCGGAAGATGTCAGAGACGGCGGTGACGTCCACGTGCATGATCTCCTTCAGTTGGTGGTGTAGCGCCGGTGCGAACCGGCGCGGTCGACCTTGCCGCTGGTGGTGTAGGCCAGTTCGGGCACGACGGTGATCCGGCTGGGCACCAGATGGCCCGGCACCCGCTCCCGCAGGTACTCCCGCACCTCGGCAGCCAGCCCGCCCTCGGCATCCCGGATGGTCTTCGGGTCCTGGGCATCCCGGCCGGGTTTCGTGTGCTCGGCGTCCCGGCCGGACTGCGGGTCCTGGGCATCCCGGCCGGGCTGTGGGCGGGGGACGACGTAGGCGGCGAGGGTGATGTGATCGGCGACCGTGACGCCCGCCACCGCCACCGCGCCCACCCCCGGATGGCCGGCGATGTGCGCCTCGACCTCGGCCGGGTCCACCCGGATGCCCCGGATCTTGAGCTCGTGGTCGAGCCGTCCCTCGTGGACGAGCGCCCCGCCGCCGGTCACGGTGACCCGGTCTCCGGTGCGGAAGAACCGCCCGCCGCCCGTCTCGGGGGCGACGAAGCGCGCGGCGGTCGCCTCCGGCAGGCCCAGGTAGCCCAGCGCCAGGCCCGGCCCCCCGACCAGCAACTCGCCCTCCGCACTCACCCGCTGCTCGACGTGCGCAAGCGCCCACCCGATCGGCACCCGCTCCCCCGCCGCCGACGCCCGATCCCCCGCTGCCACGTCGGTCATCGGGCCGTGCAGGTCGATGGCGTGTGTGACGAGGGTGGTCTCCGTGCACCCGTAGGTGTTGAGGAGGCGGACGCCGCCGGTGTCCAGGGCCCGCCAGTCCGCCAGGCGCGACGGGCTGACGGCCTCGCCGCCGATGATCACCAGCCGGACGCGCGGAGGCAGCGCGGCCCCTTCGTCGGCCAGGTGCCGTACCAGCTCGTGCCAGAACGCCGTGGGCAGGTCCAGCACGCTGATCCGCTCGTCGGCGACCGCGCGCAACATCCGGCGGAACGAGCCCGAGTGCGCGTCGTCGTGGAAGACCAGCGCCGCCCCGCCGGTCAGGGCGGGCAGGATCTCCTCCAGGCAGGTGTCCCAGTTCAGCGAGGCGAACTGGAGCACCCGGTCGGCCGGGGTGATGCCGAACAGCTCGCGCAGCGCCCCGGTCACGACGGAGATCGCCCGCCTGGGCGTCACCACGGGCTTGGGCGCACCGGTCGAACCGGAGGTGAACAGGACGTACGCGGGCGCGTCCCCCGCGACGACCGGCAGCTCACTCGCCAGGTCGTCGCCGGGGTCGCCGGAGTCGTCGGAGCCGCGGGAGTCGTGGAAGTCGCCGTCAGGGTCGCCGTGATCGGGGGGCTCGATCACCCGTACGCCGTCCGGGGCCCATGCGTCCGGCCCGGACGCGACCAGCGTGCGGCAGCCGGCCGCCGCCAGCATCGCCTGCCGGCGGGCCCGCGGGTGCGCCGGATCGACGGGCACGTACGCGCCGCCCGCCGCCAGCGTGCCGAGCAGCGCGGCCACGGTCCCCGGCGTGCGGGACGCCGGCACGCCCACCGCCCCGGGACCGGGCCCGAGCCGCCGGGCGATCGCGCGGACCCATGCGGCCAGCTCGGCGTAGGTGACGGTGCGACCGTCGTGGACCAGGGCCGGACGGCCCGGATGGAGCCCGGCCGTGCGGGCGAACTCCTGGAGAACGTCGTGGTGCGGTTCGGACAACGCTGCCTCTTCCCCGGGGTGACGCGACGGGGCCGGCCGCGCGTCGGCGCGTCTGTCAGCCCGTGTCAAGCGAATGTGGAGCGAACCCAAGCGAGATCGCGTTCAGAGTGCAGCAGGGCGCTGCACGGGGGCTTGATGGCGTCAGGATTTCGGCTGTACTGCCTGTCATGTCTCCTGTATGGCGGCCTGCGACGTGGCAAAGGGGAAATGCGATATGTCAGACGAAACAGCACGGGCGGGTCTGGCGGACGTACTGAAGATCGGGCTCCTGGGAGCGGTGCGGGCCTGGCGGGGGCGTCAGGAGATCCCGCTCGGGCCGCCCCGGCAGCGCGCGGCGCTGGCCCTGCTCGCGCTGGACGCGGGCCGGCTCGTCTCGGTGAACCGGCTGATCGAGGGCCTGTGGGGCGAACGGCCTCCGGCCGGGGCGCGCAACCTGGTGCAGGGGTACGTCTCCCGGCTGCGTCCCCTCCTGGCCGCGACCGGCGTCACCATCGCCTACCGCCCGCGCGGCTACCAGCTCGGCCTCGACCCCGGGCAGGTGGACGTGCACGAGTTCCGCACGGCGGTCACCCGGGCGCGCGCCGGGGAGACGGCCGAGCGGCAGGCCACCGGGCTGCGCCGCGCCCTGGCCCTGTGGCGCGGCGAGCCGCTGACCGGCGTCTCCGGCGGCGAGCTGCTGGACCGGCTGCGCGACGCGCTGGCCGAGGAACGCCTCGGCGCCGTCGAGGAGTGCCTGGACGCCGAGGTCCGGGCGGGCCGCGCGGCCGTGCTGGTACCCGAGCTGATCGCGCTGGTCGCCGAGCACCCGTTCCGCGAGGGGCTGGTCGGCCTGCTCATGCTGGCGCTGTGCCGGGCCGGCCGCCGCGTGGACGCGCTGGAGCGGTACGAGCGCACCCGCCGCCGCCTCACCGAGGAGCTGGGCCTCGACCCCGGCCCCGAGCTGAGGCGACTGCACCAGCGCATCCTGCGCGGGAACGTTCCGCCGATCAGGCCGGCCGATTCCCGGGAAACGGTGACGCCCGCGCAACTGCCGCCCGGTCCCGGCCAGTTCACCGGCCGGACGGCCCAGCTCCGGCTCCTCGACCTCCTCACGGCCGCCGCCGACCCACCCGCGAAGGACAGCCCCCCGCCCGCGAAGGACGGCGCCCTTCTCGCGACGGACGGCGCCCTGCCCACGACCGTCGGCAACGCGCTCGCGAGCGGCGACGACCCGCTCGCGACGGGCGGCACCTCGCTCGCGACCGGCCGCGACCCGCTCGCGGGCGGCGGCGACCCGGCCGCCGGTGGGGCGGCGATCTCGGTGCTGACCGGCGCGGGCGGGTCCGGCAAGACGGCCCTGGCGCTGCACTGGGCCCACCGCAACCGCCACCGCTTCCCCGACGGCCAGCTCTACGTGGACCTGCGCGGGCACTCGGCCGAGCGGCCGCTGCTGCCGATCGAGGCGCTCGGCCGGTTCCTGCGCGGGCTGGGCCTGCCCGCCGAGCGCGTGCCCGGCACGGTGGAGGAGGCCAGCGCGGCCTACCGCAGCCTGCTGGCCGACCGGCGGGTGCTGGTCGTGCTGGACAACGCCGGCAGCGAGGAGCAGGTCCGCCCGCTGCTGCCGGGCGGACGGCGCTGCGCCACCGTGATCACCAGCAGGGACCGCCTGGACGGCCTGGTCGCCCGGGACGGCGCGATCCCCGTCCCGCTCGGCGTGTTGTCCACCGGCGAGGCGGTCACGCTGTTCGGCGGGATCCTCGGCGGCGAACGGCTGGCCGCCGAGCGGGACGCGGCGCTCGACCTGGCCAGGGCGTGCGGCCGGCTGCCGCTGGCGCTGCGCATCGCCGCCGCGGGCATCCTCGGCCGGCCGGGCGGGGACGCCGTCGGCGGCATCGCCGGTCAGGTGCGCCGGCTCACCGGCACCCGATTATCGGCCTTGGCGGTCACCGGAGATCCGCACGCGGCCGTGCGCGGCGCGTTCGACCTGTCCTATCACCGCCTGGATCCGGCGGCGCGGCGGCTGTTCCGGCTGCTGGCGCTCGTGCCGGGGCCCACGTTCACCGCTGGGGCGGCCGGCGCGCTGGCCGGGACCGTGCCCGCCGAGGCCGACCGGCTGCTGTCCGGGCTCGCCGCCGCGCACCTGGTCGAGGAGCCGGAGCCGGGCCGCTACACCTTCCACGACCTGATGCGGGAGTACGCCCGCGAACGCGTGCTGGCCGAGGAGTCCGCGCCGGGACGGGCCCGCGCCCTGGACGCGCTGATGGCCTGGTACCTGCGGATGGTCCGGGAGGCCGGCGACGCCGCCTACCCCCACCTGCTGCGCGCCCCCGCCGACGGCTCCGGCCGCCCGGCCGCCTTTCCCGGCGCCGCCGCCGCGCTGGCCTGGCTGGACGCCGAACGCGCCAACCTCGTCGCCGCCGTACGGAACGCCCCCGGCCACCCGTACGCCTGGCGGCTCATCGACGCCATGAACGGCTACCTCGACCTGACCGGCGGCCAGCCCGGCTGGACGGACGTGCTGCGGGACGCGCGGCGGGCCGCCCGCGCGGCCGGCGACCACCTGGGCCAGGCGGCCGTCGGGCACTGCCTGGCCGCCACCCGGTGGCGGGCGGCCGAGCTGACCGAGGCGGTCGCGGAGCTGCGCGGGGCGTTCACGGCCGCCGAGCTGGCGGGCTGGCCGGAGGGGAAGCTCGCGGCGCTGGCCGCGCTCGGCGTGGTCCACCTCCAGCAGGGCAGGCTCGGCGCGGCCCGGCGGCTGCTGACCCTGGCCGTGGACGGCTCGCGGCGCTCCTCGCGGGTGGGGGCCGCGCCGCTCGTCGACCTCGGGCTGGCGCTGACCCAGCTGGGCCGGCTCGACGCCGCCGAGGAACGTCTGAGCGAGGCGGTGTCGCTCTGCCGCGACCGCGGGCTGCCGGCGGCCGAGGCCGCCGCGCTGGCCAGCCTCGGCAACGTGCTCCGGCTGACCGGTCGGCTGGGCGAGGCCGTCCGGTGCCTGACGGCGGCGCGCGGGCTCGGCGCCGCGATCGGCGAACGCTCCCAGGCCGACCTGTGCAGGGAGCTGGCCGACGTGCACCTGGACGCGGGCCGCCGGGCCGACGCGCTCGGCTACGCCGAGGAGGCGCTGCGGCGGGCGCTGGCGGTCGGGGATCCCAAGCTGGAGCTGGACGCCCTGCTCGGGCTCGGCCGGATCCGCTGCCAGACCGACCCCGGGGCCGCCGTCGGGCAGCTGAGCGCCGCGCTGGAGCGGGCCCGCGGCATCGGCGCCGCCGTGGGCCAGGCGGACGCGCTCGTGGGGCTGGCCGTGGCGCGTACCCGCCTGGACGAGCACGTGACCGCCATGCGCGACACGCTGGCGGCGCTGGCGCTGGCCAGGAAGGCGGGCGCGGTGCTGGTGCAGGGTGCGGCGCTGGCGGCGGGCGCGGAGGCGGCGCTGGCGGCCGGCGATCCAGGCCTGGCCATCTCCTACGCCGCCCGCGCGGCCCGCGTCCACGCCGGCAGCGGCTACAAGCTGGGCGAGGCGCGGGCCCTGGTGACGCTGGGCCGCGCCCACGGCCGCACCGGCGACGAGCCGGCCGCCGAACGGTTCCGGGAACGGGCCGGCGACCTGTTCACGGCGGTCCTGGATCCGCCGCCGGCCCGGCCCGCCGAGGTGACCGCGGGCCGATGACCGGCCCCGCCGGAACCCCGCCGGGATCAGCCTCGGCAGGATCAGCCTCGCCGGGATCAGTGGAGGACGCCGTGCTCCGCGGCCCAGGCGGCGACCTGCGTGCGCGAGCCGAAGTTGAGCTTGAGCAGGATGTTGGCGACGTGCCGGGCGGCGGTGGCCGGGCTGATGAACAGCTCCTCGCCGATGGCCCGGTTGGACAGCCCCCGGCTGATCAGCACGACGATCTCCCGCTCGCGCGGCGTGAGCACCGACGCCGGGCCCGACGCAGCCCCCGCCGCGGTGCCCGACGCGGTGCCCGACGCAGTGCCCGCCGCACCGCCCGACGCGGGCCGCGGCGCGCCCTGGGCCGGCCGCTCGCCGCGCAGGCCGTAGCGCAGGGCCTCCTCCTCCGTCATGCCGCCGCCCATCGTCCACCAGAGCTGGACCTGCCCCTCGCCGGCCTCCGCGCGGGCGCGGGCGAGCAGCGGCTCGGGCGTGGCGGACGTCCAGACGGGCAGCCCGAGCCGCTCCTCCATGGCCTTGGCCGCGGCCCAGAGGCGTACGGCGGTCTCCAGGTCGTGCTGCTTCTCGGCCAGGACGGCCAGCGCGACCAGCGCGGAGATGATCGGCAGGTGCTGCCCCATGGACCGGCTCAGCGTCACGCACCGGGCCAGCCGCGCCCTGGCCCGCTCCGCCTCGCCCTGGCGGGCCAGGACCGCGCCGAGCAGGCCGAGACTGGTGGCCAGGACGGGCTTGGCCGCCATCTCCTCGGCCAGCTCGGCGCACTCCTCCAGGTGGCGGCGGGCGCTGTCGAGGTCGCCGAGGAAGTCGGCGAAGCGGCCCAGCTCCAGGTGGGCCCGGGTGACCCCCCACAGGTGGCCGAACCGGGAGTAGACCTCGATGGCCTCCTCGCCCCTGGTCAGCGACTCGCGCCGGAGGCCGTTGAAGGCGGCCGCCCCGGACAGCAGCAGCCGCGCCGACGCCTCGATCAGGCCGTTGCCGACGCGCAGGGCCAGGTCCAGGGCCTCCTCGCCGCGCCGGGCGGCCAGCGCGATGTCGCCTTTGGTGCCTTCGTACATGCCGGCGATCACGAGGGTGAAGGCCAGCATGAAGTCGTCGCCGGTCGTCCGGCGCAGCTCAAGGGCGCGGGCGGCCGACTCTCCGCAGGCGGCGGCGTCCTGCTGTTCGTAGGCCAGGTTGGCGTGGTGGAGCAGGGCCTCGGCGGACAGGTCGCGGAGTGCGCGGGCGGCGGGCAGCGCGAGCAGGCTCTCGTACCAGCGGCGGCCCTCGGTCAGCTCGCCGAACCCTATCCACAGCGGCATGTAGCCGCACGCGAGCCGCAGACCGGGCTCGGCCAGGCCGGACTCGACGGCCCAGGACAGGGCCTCGCGGGCGTTGCCCAGCAGGTCCTGGAGCGCGAGCAGCCGGGCGTAGCGCTGCGGCCAGGTCAGGCCGGGCGTGGCCCACACGTCGCGGCCGTGGTGGTGGGCGAGGTCGGCCAGGCCGTGGAGCAGCCGGTCGCGCAGCTGCCGGGCCTCGCCGGCCGACTCCAGCTTCCCGGCGGCGAACTGGCGGGCCGACTCCAGCAGCCGGTAGCACGAGCTGCCCTGGTCGAACAGCACGAGCGACTTGTCGACCAGGCCGCTGAGCACGTCGAGGACCTGGGCGGCGGCCAGGCTCGGCCCCGCGCAGACGGACTCGGCCAGGTCGAGGGTGAACGGCCCGCTGAACACCGCGAGCCGCCGGAAGAGCACCTGCTCCTGCGGGGAGAGCAGGTCGTGGCTCCATTCGAGGGTGGCCAGCAGGGTGCGCTGCCGGGCCGGCGCGGTGCGGCCGCTCGCCGTCAGCAGCCGGAACCGGTCGTTGACCCGGGCCGAGATCTGGCCGGGCGACATCACGGCGGTCCTGGCCGCGGCCAGCTCCAGGGCCAGCGGCAGGCCGTCGAGGGCGTGGCAGAGCCGGGCGATGTCGCCGGCGTTGGCGCCGGTGACCGCGAGCCCCGACCCGGCCGACCGCGCCCGGTCAAGGAAGAGCTGCACGGACTCGACCTGCTCGACCTCCTCGGCCGCCTCCGCCGGGCCGGGCAGCGCCAGCGGCGGCACCCGCCACACCAGCTCGCCGGGGATCTTCAGCGGCTCCCGGCTGGTCACCAGCAGCCGCAGGTCCTCGCAGGAGCTCAGCAGCCGCTCGGCCAGCTCGGCGCACGCCTCGACCAGGTGCTCGCAGTTGTCCAGGACGAGCAGCGGCTTCTTGCCGCGCAGGAAGTCGACCAGCGTGTCGAGCAGCGGCCGCACGCCCTCCTCGTGCACGCCCAGCACCTTGGTGATCTCGTGGACCAGCAGGTCGGCCCGGGTCAGCCTGGACAGCTCGGCCAGCCAGACCCCGTCGGGGAAGGACGGGACCAGCCGGGAGGCGATCTGCAGCGCGCACCGCGTCTTGCCGGTGCCTCCGACGCCGCTGAGCGTCAGCAGCCTGACCTCACCGACCAGCCCGCACAGCTCCTCCAGATCCCGTTCCCGCCCGATGAACCTGTCGGGCTCGGCGGGAAGGTTGTGTCTGAGCAACGTCACCATGATCCTCATGTGTCTGGACCCCAGGATTGGCACCCAGTGTGACACCGCCCTCACGAGCTGTCAGAGGTTTGCCCCAAGCGCGGGACCGGCTGCGCGGACCGGGACGACCCGCAGCCGCGCGTCGATCAGCAGGGTGACGTCGTGCTCGGTGATGATCCGGCGGCACTCGGCCGGGTCGGGCTCGTGCGCCGCGACCAGCCGCGCGCCCGCGCCGAGCACCATGTCGTAGGCCCGCAGGTCGGCCCCGGCGACCAGGACGACGTCGGCGGCGCCCACCTTGCGGGCGGTGGTGAGCCGGGCGGTGGGCTCGATCGGGCCGTCGGCGCCGAGCAGGCTGTCG
Source organism: Nonomuraea sp. NPDC001636 (assembly GCF_040298265.1). Lineage (NCBI taxonomy): Bacteria > Bacillati > Actinomycetota > Actinomycetes > Streptosporangiales > Streptosporangiaceae > Nonomuraea > Nonomuraea sp. NPDC001636. Next base: position 456,389 of record NZ_JBEOZT010000004.1, on the reverse strand, counting down.
AAGCCGGCCGTGCCGGGGATGCCGGTGAAGGAGTAGACCTGCCGGATGTCGGCCTCCTGGGCGATGGCGTCGGCGTCGTCCCGGTCGGTGATCATGATGCGGGCGCCGGCGGCGGCCGGTCCACCGGGGATGGACACGACCACGCCGCCCGCGGCGAGCACGGCGTACCCGGCGACGGGCAGGTGGCAGCCGCCGCGCAGCAGCACCACCACCGGGTCGCCGGGGCGCAGGCCGCGCCGCCGCAGGCCCTGGGCGGCCTGGCGGGCGCGGACGGCGAGCGTGCCGTACGTGAGCGTGGCGCCGCTCGCGGCCTCGGCGACCGCCACCCGCGGGCCGAGCGCGGCCGCCCGCAGCAGGACCGTCTCCGTCCAACCAGTCATGGCCCCAGGTTAGGAAGGAGGCGGCCGGGCGGCATGGTCCAGAGTGTGTAACCGGGTGTGTAATCCGGCCGCGGCCATACCCGATTCCGCATGGCTTGAGCCCGCGCGGGGGCGGCGCGCGTACCTCCTGACGGCAGATCCCGGTTCCGGTTTCGGAGGTACGTCATGCACCGCAGAGTCGCCCTGCTCGCCGTCGTCGCGCTCGCCGTGGCGGGCGCGCCGGTCCCCGCGCAGGCCGGGACCGCCCTGGACCGCGGGCCCGTGGGCTGGTCGGGGGCCGGTTCGTCGTCGCAGCGCAGGACCGTCATGGAGTACTGGACGCCGGAGCGCATGCGGGCGGCCAGGCCGCTCTCCGCGCCCACGCCGCGCCGCGGGACGTCCTCCGACGGGCCGACGCAGGGCACGCCCTGGGCCACGCGCGGGGTCACGGGCAGCCGGATCACCACCTCCTCCTGGACCGGCTCCTGGACCGGCGGGGCGGCCTCCTCGCTCGCCGGGAGCACGGCGGCGGCCCGCCGGGCGGCGCCCGCGCAGGACAGTCCGGGCCAGGCGTGGGCCGACGGCGGCGGCGTCGCCCGCACGGTCGGCCGGGTCTTCTTCACCACCGCCGAGGGACGTACGGCCTCCTGCTCGGGCACCGCGGTGACCAGCGCCAACCAGAGCGTCGTGATGACCGCGGGCCACTGCGTCAAGATGGGCGGCGCCGCCCACCGCAACTGGGTGTTCGTCCCCGGCTTCGACAACGGCCGCCGCCCGTTCGGCACGTGGGTGGCCACCCGGCTGCTGACCACCCAGCAGTGGAACACCAACGAGGACATCAACTTCGACGTCGCCGCCGCCGTGGTCGCGCCTTTACAGGGACGCACGCTCACCGACGTCGTCGGCGGCCAGGGCGTCGCCTTCAACCAGCCCACCGGGCGGCAGATGTTCTCCTTCGGCTACCCGGCCGCCGCCCCCTTCGACGGCTCCGACCTGGTGTTCTGCAGCGGACGGGTGTTCAAGGACCCGGTCAGGACCCGCGACCAGGGGCTGCGCTGCGCGATGACCGGCGGGTCCAGCGGCGGGCCGTGGTTCGAGGGCTTCGACACCTCCACCGGCCTCGGCTGGCTGAACTCCGTCAACAGCTTCAAGTACGACTTCGCCCCCGACTTCATGTTCGGCCCCTTCTTCGGCAACGAGGCCATGGCCGTCTACCAGGCCGCACAACGCTCCGGCGCCGCCTGACCACCGCCGGCGTCCGCTGACCGATCTGTTTTGGGCCCCCCGGCCGGTATTCCGGCCGCACGGCGGACGCTCTGACCCGGCGCACGAACGCCACCACGCCGTCAGGCGACCCACGGGGGACCACGTTGACCCAGACCAGTGCCGACGCGCATGCCGCGTCCCGCCTCCGCCCGGCGGCGGTGCTGCGGCTGCTGGCGGGCCGGGGCGCGTTCAGGGCCGGTACGCAGGTCGCCGCTGCGGCGCCGGCGGCCGTGTGGGACGGGGCGACGTTCGGCCACTACGCCACCGCGCTCGGGCTGTGCGGCTGGCTGCTCCTGGTCGCGGACGCGCCGGAGAAGGCCGCGCTGAAGACGCTGGCGCGGGTCAGGCGGACCGGCCCGGCGGTGGCCAGGCTGACGGTGGCCATGTCCGCCGCGCCGGTCGCGGTGCTGCTGGCGGTGCTCGTTCCCGTGGCGGTGACCGCGCCGTCGTCCATGGCGGCCCTCTGTCTGGCGGCCGGGGCGTGGTCGGCCTGCACGGGCCTGCTGATGACGGTCTCCGGGCTGCACCGCGTACGCGGCCGGCCGGTGCTGGACACGACGGCCTTCGTGGCGAGCGGCGGCGTGGTGCTCACCGTCACCGCCGCCACCCTGTGGACGGGCTGGCCGCCGCAGACGCACCTGCTGCTCGTCCTGGCCGGGACGGTCGCGGTGACCTGCGGGGCGCTCGCCGCGCTCCCCCGCGACTGGCTGCGCCCGCCCGCCGGTCATGGGCGGCGGTCGTTGCTGCCTCCCCTGTCGCGGGCCGCCTGGTTGCTGGGGGCGGCCGACCTGTGCGACGCGCTCTGCTTCGCGGTCGTGTACCTGGTGCTCGGCGCCTCGGGACGGGCGGGGCAGAGCGGCGTGCTGTATCTCGCGCTGCTGCCGGCGGTCGCGGTCTGCCAGCTCGTGATCTACCTGCTGCGGGTCGCGCAGCCCGCGACCTCGCGGCGGCTGCGCGGGCTCGCCGGACGGGCCGGACGGGCGCGGGCGGTCCGTCTCCTGGGCCGGGCCGGGTGGGCGGGGGCCGCCGCCGCCGTCGCCTGCGCGGCCCTGCTCCGGTGGGCGCCGGACGGGCCCGCTGCGTCGCCGGTGGTCCTGGCCGGGCTGGTCCTCGTCGTGCTCGCCCTGTTCCTGACCGTGATGTACGCGACCTACCTGGTGGAGAACACGAACAACGACGTGCTCGCCGTGACGTCGGCGGGCGCGTTCGCCGGGCTGGTGGCCACCGCCTCGCTGGCGGTCGTCGTCGTGCCGTGGTCGGGGGCGGCCGGGGGCCTGGTGGCGCTGGCCCTCGGGGTGCCCGTGAAGGCCCATGTGATGCGCCGGATGCTGATCTCGCGGAACTCGGAGTGACGACATGTACGTAATGGGCATCTCCCGGGCGCACGACTCCGCGGCGGCGCTGGTGCGCGACGGCGAGATCGTGGCGTTCGCCGAGGAGGAGCGGCTCACCCGCGTCCGGCACGACGGCCGGTTCCCGCGCCGGGCGGTCGCGTACTGCCTGGAACAGGCGGGCATCGGGCTGGACGAGGTGGACCACGTGGCCTTCCACGGGCGGCGGACGGGCTCCCCGCCCTGCTGGGAGGTCAGGGAGGCCGCCGGGCACACCGGGCCGGCCGGGTTCGGGGTGCACCTGGTGGAACACCACCGCGCGTACGCGGCCGGCGCCTACCACGTGAGCCCGTTCGACTCGGCCGCCGTGCTCACGATGGACGGGACCGGCACCTGCCTGGCCATCGCCGAAGGGGACCGGATCAGGCACCTGCGGCACGTCGGTCACCCCCACGCGCTGGGCGCCCTGTACGCGGCGGTCACCGGCTACCTCGGCTTCCGTCCCGGCCTGGACGAGGACAAGGTGATGGCGCTGGCGGCCTACGGCGGCGACACCTACGTCCAGCCCTTCGCCGACCTGCTGCGCCTGACCCCGTACGGCGGCCACGAGCTGGACCTGAGCTGGTTCGAGCCGCACGCGGGCGGCGGGCGGCACACCGTCTCGGCGAGGTTCATCGACGCCTTCGGCCCGCCGCCCCCGCCCGCCGGGAAGATGCTCACCCAGCACGCCGTGGACATCGCCTTCGCCCTCCAGGCCACCCTTGAGCACGCCGGGCTGCACCTGGCCCGATGGCTGCGCGAGACGACCGGGGCGACCCGGCTCGCGGTGGCCGGCGAGACCGCGATGAACCCCATGCTGAACGGCCGTCTGCTGGCCGAGTCCGGCTTCGAGGAGCTGTTCGCCCAGCCCGCCGCCGCCTCGCTCGGCGCGGCGCTGGAGGTGAGCGTCGGCCGGTACGGCCGGCCTCGCCCGGCGGGCGGCCACGTCTTCGCCGGGCCCGGCTTCACCGAGGAACGCATGGAGAAGGCGCTGCGCGACGCGGGCGTGGACTACCGGCGGCCGGCCGACATCGCCGGGCACGCCGCCGCCCGCATCGCCGACGGCCTGATCGTGGGCTGGTTCCAGGGCCGGACGGAGTGCGGGCCGCGCGGCCTGGGCAACCGCTCGCTGCTGGCCGACCCGCGCGACCCCACGTCCGCCGCGCGCATGAACGAACGGGTCAGGCGCCGGGAGCCGTTCCTGGCGCTCGCGCCGTCGTGCCTGGCCGAGCGGTCCGCGGACTACTTCGCCGGGGGACATCCCTCGCCGGTCATGCTGCTCGGCTTCGACGTGCTGGACCACCGCCGCGGCGAGGTGCCGGCGATCACGCACGTGGACGGCAGCGCCCGCGTGCAGACGGTGAGCCGGGCCGCCAACCCGCTCTTCCACTCCCTGATCGCCCGCTTCGAGGCGCTGACCGGCGTGCCGATGCTGGCCGGCGCCTCCTTCCGGGACGACGACGAGCCGATCGTGTGCACCCCTGAGGACGCCGTCGCCTGCTACCTCAGGACCGGCGCGGACGCGCTGGCCCTCGGCCCGTTCTGGGCCCGCAAACGCCGGGCGGACGACCGGGGCCGGCAGGAGGCGGGCCGGTGAGCGGCGCGAGGTCCCTGGTGGTGCTCGGGGCCGCCGACGGCTCGCTGTCCACCTACCGGGCGGCGGCCGGCATGGGCCTGCGGACGATCGCCGTCGACCGTTCGGCCGCCGCGCCCGGCGTCGCCCTCGCCGACGAGTACCTGCCGGTCAGCACGCACGACCCGGCCGCCGTCACGGCCGCGCTCGCCGGACGGGCCGACCTGGCGGGCGTGGTGGCCCCCTCCAGCGACGTCGCGGTGCCCGCGCTGCGCGCGGTGGCCGACGCGTTCGGGCTGCCGGGCCGGTTGTCGGAGACGGCGGCGCGGGCCTCGGTGGACAAATGGGTGCTGCGCGGCATCCTCGACGACCTGGGCGTGTCCTCCTACCCGTGGATCGTCGGCGACGACCCGGCCGACCTGGCGGTCCGGGCGCGCGGGCTGCCGTTCCCCGTGGTGGTCAAGCCCGCCGACGCCCAGAGCGGGCGCGGGGTGAGCAGGTGCGCCTCCCCCGGCGACGTGCGCGCCGCCGCCGAGGAGGCCCGGCGCAGCTCGTACGGCGGGCTGGTGATGGTCGAGGAGGAGATCCGCGGGGTCCTGTGCAACTGCGAGTGCGTCGTGGACGACGGGCGGGTGGCGTTCGTCGCGACCAGCCTGCAGACGGTGAGCCCGCCGCCGCTGGTGCTGACCATGAGCCGCCGGATGCCGGCCGGGCTGCCCGGCGGCGTCCTGGACACCACGCGTTCGATCATGGACAAGGTCTGCGAGCGCCTGGACTACCGGCGTGGCCCGCTCAACCTCGACCTGATCGTCACCCCTGACGGCCGGCCGTACGTCATCGAGCTCGGGCTGCGCACGGGCGGCAACGGCACCGACGACATGGTGCGGTCCTGCTACGGCGTCGATCCGGTGCGGGCCGCCGTGCAGGCCGCGGTCGGCCTGCCGATCGAGCTGCGCCCGCACCCGCCCCGGCCGGTCCTGTGGCAGGTGCTGACCGCCGGGCGGGCGGGCGAGCTGGTGTCGGTGTCCGGCGTGGCGGCGGCCAGGGCGCTGCCGGGGGTGGCCGAGCTGGTCCTGCTGGCCCGCCCCGGGCAGCGGGTGCGGCCCTACCGCGACGTCTCCGACCGGCTCGGCTGGTTCGTCGTGCACGCGTCCGGCCCGGCGGAGCTGGACGCGGCCGCCGCCGCCGTGACCCGGGAGCTGCGCTTCGAGGTGCGCGGCGATGGACGGCGCTGAGGTGTCCCGCCCGGCCGGCGAGGCGGGCGATGTACCGCGTTGAGGTGGCGGCCTCCATCGGCGAGGTCGGGGCCGGGGAGTGGGACGCGCTCGCCGACGGCGTGCCTTTCGTGCGGCATCACTGGCTGGCCCTGGCCGAACGCGTGCTGTCCGGGCACCGGCCGCGCTACCTGCTGGTCCGCAAGGACGGCGGGCTTGTGGCCGCGGCGGTGTGCGCGCTGGAGCACCGGCTGCACAACCCGGTGCTGGAGTCCCGGTTCGGGCGGCTGACCAGGAGGTGGCCGTTCCTCCAGGTCCAGGCGCCGATGACGGCGACGTCCGGGCTGCTGGGCGGCGAGGGGCCGCAGCGGCGGGTGCTGCTGCGGGCGGTGCGGTCGCTGGTCAGGCGCGAGCGGCTGCTGTTCTGCGTCGTCGACCACCTGCCGTACGCCGCCGGGCAGCCGGGCTACAGCCGCCTGGGCTGGTTGCCGGAGACGCTGCTGGACCTGACGTGGCCGTCGTACGAGGCGTACCTGGACCATCTGCCGCGCAAGAGGCGGGCCGAGATCCGGCGCACGCAGCGCCGGGCCGCGCGGGAGGGCATCGAGGTCCGGCCGCTGACGGCCGGGCCGGGCGGGGAGCCGGAGCGGCTGCTGGACCGGCTGGGCCCGATGGTGGCCGCGGTGGACCTCCGCCACGGGCCGCACGTCTTCTACCGGCCGGCCCTGTTCGCCGAGGCGGCCGGCGCGCTGGGCGCGGACCTGACCGTCCTGGCCGCCCGCCGGGACGGCGCGCCGGCCGGCTGCGTCGCCCTGCTGCGCGACGGCGACGAGCTGGTCGCCCGGTGGATCGGGCGCGACTACGCGCTCACCGAGGGCACCGCCGTCTACCACGCGCTGCTCGCGGCGTGCGTACGGGCCGCCGTCGGCTCGGGCGCGCGCCGGCTGCGGCTCGGCGGCGCGGCGTACGAGACGAAGAAGCAGTTCGGGGTGCGGCTGGAGCCGCGCAGCCGGTTGTTCGCCGCCCGCAGCGCGACGGTCACCCGGCTCGTCGGCGGGCTGGGCCACCGTCTCGACCCGCCGCAGCTCCCGTCCCCGCCAGCCAGCACGTGACCCGGAAAGGACGAGGGCCGGTGCGCGCCTCCTATCTCCCTTCGCTGACCCTGGACGAGTACCTGCGCCTGGTCGCGACCGTCCATCCGCAGTTGCACGCCGTGCTGGACTTCGACCGGCCGGGCGCGGCGCGGGCGCTCGGCGTGCTCGCCGCGACCAGCAGCGAGTTCGACTCCGACCGCGACGGGCGGGGCGACTCCTACCGCCGGGCGCAGCAGGACGCGCTGGTGCGCTGGACCGGCATCCGGGCGCTGCTCGGGCTGCTCGCCCCCGATCCGGCGTCCGGCCCGCCGCTGCTGCTGGACGTCCTCGGCGGGGACGGGACGGTCGCGCGGGCCGCCGCCGGGCGGCTCGGCAGCCTGGACGTCAAACCGGCGATCGTCACCGGCGACCTGTCCGGCCAGATGGTCGACCGGGCCCTCGCGCACGGGCTGCCCGCGGTGCGCCAGGCCGCCCAGTTCCTGTTCCTGCGGGAGGGGTCGGTCGACGGGGTGCTGCTGGCGTACGGGACCCATCACATCCCTCCGGCGGACCGGCCGGGCGCGGTGGCCGAGGCGGCGCGGGTGACGCGGCCGGGCGGCCGGATCGTGCTGCACGACTTCGACGACTCCGGCCCCATGGCGGGCTTCTTCGCGCAGGTCGTGCATCCGCACGCGGCGGGCGGGCACGCCTACCGGCACTTCACCCGGCCCGGCCTGTCCGCCCTGTTCGCCGACGCGGGCCTGCCCGTACGGGTGCTCGACCTGTACGACCCGCTGATCGTCCGGGCCGGGAGCGAGCGGCGCCGGCCGCCGGAGCCCGCCGCGCCGTCCCGTCCCGTCGTCCACCGGCGCGACGGGCAGTACGTGGCGGAGGTCCCGAGAACGGCCCTGGTCGCCCTGTCCACCAGACCCGCCGGACGCCTCCCGGCGTGAGCCGCCGTTCAACGCCCGCGGCGCTCCGGGGGGAGCCGCCGTTCAGCGCTCGCGGCGCTCCGGGGGGAGCTCGCCGGCGAAGACGCGTAGCTGGAGGGCCAGCGTGGCGTAGTAGCCGACCAGGGTGGTCAGCTCGAACAGGCCGCGCTCGCCGAGCGCCGCCGTGACCGCCCGGTAGTCCTCCTCGCCCAGCGTCCCCGTCCGGGTCAGCTCGCGGGCGGCGCGCACGGCGGCGCGTTCGGCCGGGTCGGCCAGGCCGGGCGGACGTCCCTCGCGCACCGCGGTCAGCTCGGCCTCGGTCAGGCCGCAGGACCGGCCCACCGCCTCGTGCGCGTCGCGTTCGAAGTCGCTGCCCCAGTGGGCGGCGACCACGAGGATCGCCAGCTCCCTGGCCCGGCCGGGCAGCACCGAGCCGTAGCGCACCGCCGCGCCCAGCGCCTGGAGCGCGCCGCCGACCGGCGGGCTCAGCAGCATGGCGTTGAACGGGCCGCGCAGCCGTCCCCGCTCGTCGGCGAGGGGGAAGACCTGGGGGCCCGCCGCCCGAGGGCCGCCGGTGATGGCGCGGTAGACCTCGGCCTGGGCGTCGTCCAGGTCCTCCGGGGGAAGGGCGGGCAGCCGGGCGGTCATGCGGTGCTCCTGTCTCGACGACGCGGGCCACCCGGGCTCCGCCGGCGGGTGACCTGCGGTGACGTCTCGCCCTCGGCCGGCGGTGGCACGGTTAGCCGTGGCCGGATCACGGAACATCCTAGGTCTCTAGCCGCGCGGCCGTCTTGGAGATCATGACCATGGAGTTCGCCACTCCCCACCGCCACCGTCACCGCCCGCCGGGGCGTGTCTCGTGACCAGGACCGGGGTGTCCGGGCCGCTGCTGGTCGTGCTCGGCCTGCTGTCGGCGGTGGCGCCGCTGGCCACCGACATGTACCTGCCCGTGTTCACCGACCTGGCGGCCGACCTGGGGACGGGGGCGGCCGGCGTGCAGCTCACGCTGACCGCGTTCCTCACCGGGCTGGCGCTGGGGCAGCTCGTCATCGGGCCGCTGTCCGACCGGTTCGGCCGCCGCCGGCCGATCCTGCTGGCCACCACCGCGGCCCTGGCCGCCTGCGTCCTGTGCGCGCTCGCGCCGGACATCAGGACGCTCGTCGCCCTGCGTTTCGTGCACGGGTTCGCCGGGTCGGCGGGCATCGTCATCGGCCGCGCGGTGGCGGCCGACCTGACCTCCGGCCGGGCGGCGGCGCGCATCTTCTCGCTGCTGGCCTCGGTGGTCGGCGTCGCGCCCGTCGTGGCCCCGCTGATCGGCGGCGCGCTGTCGCCCGCCGGGTGGCGCGCGGAGTTCTGGGTGATGGCCGGGATCTCCGCGGTGATGCTGCTCGGTTCGGCGCTCGTCGTGCCCGAGACACTGCCGCCCGGACGCCGGCACGCGGGCGGCCTGGCCGCCACCGGGCGGACCGTGCGGCGGCTGTTCGCCGACCGGGGCTATCTCGGTTACGCCTTCTCCTTCGCGTTCGGCTTCGCGGGGCTGATGGGGTACATCTCGGCCTCGCCCTTCGTCGTGCAGAACGTCCTGGGCCTGTCCACGCCCGCCTACACCGTGACGTTCGCGGCCAACGCGCTGGGCATGACGCTGACCGGCCTGGCCGGGGCGCGCCTGGTGCGCCGGTTCAGCCCGGAGGGGCTGCTGCGGACCGGGCAGGGCGTCGTGCTGGGGCTGTCGGCCGTCCTGCTGGTGCTGCTGGGGGCGGGGATGGCCGCGGTGGTGGTGCTGCCGGTGCTGTTCGTGCTGGTCAGCTCGGTCACCCTGATCATGGGGAACGCGGCGGCGCTGACGGTGGGGCGGGCGCCGTACGCGACCGGCACGGCGGCGGCCGTGATGGGCGCGTTGCAGTTCGCGCTCGGGGCGCTGGTCTCGCCGCTGGTCGGCCTGGGCGGCGCGGACACCGGGCTGCCGATGGGCGTCACGCTGGTCGTCAGCGCGCTGCTCGGCGTCGGCGCCCGCCTGCTGACCCGGGGCCTGCCCGAGACCGGCCCTGCCACCGCCGAGGCCCCCGCCCGCGGCTGAGCCCCGTCCGGTGGTGTCTCCGGGCCCGGGTTCAGGGGGCCGGGTGGGTGCGCAGGGCCGTGACGAGCCAGTCGAGGGCCGGGGCCGACGGGTCCGGGGGCGGCCAGGCGTTGATCACGGCGAGCAGGCGGAGGTAGCGCTCCCTGCGGGGGTCGTTCACCGCCGTCAGCCTGGCCAGCAGCCGCCGCCGGAGCCCGGCGTCGTCGGGACGGCCCAGGAGGCGTGCGTACTCGCCGGCGACCGCCGCCACGACCGGCGCGGACTCGGGCGCGGCGGGATCCACGCCCACCGCCAGCGCTTTCCCCGCCGCCCACACGCCCCGCGACACGGGGTCCCGCCGCACCCCCTCCCCCTGGCCCGCGGCGTGGTCGGTGGCGTGATCGGTGGTCAGGTCGTGCAGCTTCGCGCGGAAGGACGGGTCCGCCATCAGTTCGGCCAGTTCCAGCCACGCCTCCACCTGCTCCGGCTCGGCGTCGTCGGGCAGTTCGGGGGTCAGCGAGACCCGGATCCCCGCCGTTCCCGGCCCGGCGTCCGGGACGGCGGCGTCCAGGAAGTCGCCGACCAGGCGGCGGCGTTCGTCCTCCGACAGTCCTGCGAGTCTGTGCATGAGCTCCATCTCCTCGGGCCCCGAGCCGCGCCGGGCCACCGCCGTCAGCACCGCGCGCCGCACCCGCAGCGCGCGGATCCGCACCGCCAGGGCCTCGGCGTGGGCCGTCGCGACCTGCGCGAGCGTCAGCTCCCGGTCCACGACCTTGCGGACCGTGACCAGGTCCACCCCGAGGTCGCGCAGCGTGCGCACGAGGTCGAGGCGGGCCGCGGCGGCGGCGTCGTAGAGGCGGTAGCCGGCCGGGCTGCGTTCCACCGGCGGCACGATCCCGCGATCGGAGTAGAACCTGATGGTCCTGACCGGCAGACCGGTCCGCCGCGCCAGGTCGCCGATCGTGTAGAGGGTGCCGCCGTCCATGGGTCCACCTTGGCGTCTCCCCCTGGTGGAGACTCAAGCGCCTCCCTCGTTGCGCGGCTCCGGCCGATGACCGTGGTGTCAAGCCTCGGATCGTGACCGGCGTGATCGTAAGGTGGGACTGACCACCGGGGAGCGGTCCTGGACGTCGCCGCGCGCCTGGGTGCCCTCACTTCGACGGCTCGGGAGAAGTCATGGCTGAAGAGCACCCCCATTCCTACGGCGCCCACGACGCGGCCACCGTGTCGGCCGCCTACCGCAACGCGCTCGACGTGATCGCCGCCGTGGAGCCCGGCGTGGCCGGCGCGATCCGCGCGGAGCTGGCCGACCAGCGCGCCTCGCTGAAGCTCATCGCGAGCGAGAACTACGCCTCCCCGGCCGTGCTGCTCACGATGGGCACGTGGCTGTCCGACAAGTACGCGGAAGGCACGATCGGCCACCGCTTCTACGCCGGTTGCCAGAACATCGACACCGTCGAGCAGCTGGCGGCCGACCACGCCAAGGCCCTGTTCGGCGCCGAGCACGCCTACGTCCAGCCCCACTCGGGCATCGACGCCAACCTGGTGGCGTTCTGGGGCATCCTGGCCCACCGGGTGGAGGCCCCGGCCCTGGCCGCCGCCGGCGCGCGGCACGTCAACGACCTGTCGGAGGACGACTGGGAGACCCTGCGCAAGGCCCTGGGCGACCAGCGGGCCCTCGGCATGTCGCTGGACGCGGGCGGTCACCTCACCCACGGCTTCCGTCCCAACATCTCGGGCAAGATGTTCCACCAGCGCTCCTACGGCACCGACCCGGACAGCGGCCTGCTCGACTACGACGCGCTGCGCGCCACCGCCCGCGAGTTCCGCCCGCTGGTGCTGATCGCCGGGTACTCGGCCTACCCGCGGCGCATCGACTTCGCCCGCATGCGGGAGATCGCCGACGAGGTGGGCGCGGTCCTGATGGTGGACATGGCGCACTTCGCCGGGCTGGTCGCGGGCAAGGTGTTCACCGGCGTGCACGACCCGGTGCCGTACGCGCACGTCACGACGACCACCACGCACAAGTCGCTGCGCGGGCCGCGCGGCGGCCTGGTGCTGTGCCGGCGGGAGTACGCCGACTCGATCGACCGGGGCTGCCCGATGGTGCTGGGCGGCCCGCTCGGCAACGTGATGGCGGCCAAGGCCGTCGCCCTGGCCGAGGCGCGGCAGTCCGAGTTCGCCGACTACGCGCGGGCGGTGGCCGGCAACGCGGTCGCCCTGGCCGAGGGCCTGGCGCGGCGCGGCGTACGGCTGGTCACCGGCGGCACCGACAACCACCTGGTGCTGCTCGACGTGTCCACGTACGGGCTGACCGGCCGGCAGGCGGAGTCGGCGCTGCTCGACGCCGGGATCGTCACCAACCGCAACGCGATCCCGCGCGACCCCAACGGCGCCTGGTACACCTCGGGCATCCGGCTCGGCACCCCGGCGCTCACCTCGCGCGGGTTCGGGACGCAGGAGTTCGACCAGGTCGCCGAGCTGATCGTGGGCGTGCTGACCGACACCACGCCGTCGGCCACCTCCAAGGCGAAGTACGACCTGCCGCAGAGCACCGCCGAGAAGACCCGCGCCGCGGCGGCCGAGCTGCTGGCCGCCCATCCGCTCTACCCGGGCCTCGACCTGGGCTGACCCGCCGACGCCCACCCCGCTCACTCCGGCCCGCGGCGGGCCTGTCCCGTGAAGTAGGCGGCGGCCATCCGGGTGTGGGCGGGGAAGGCCAGCTCGGCGGGCCCGTCGATGACCAGCCACTCGCTCGTCTCGTCCGTGGCCTCCATCGGCGGCAGCGCGGACGCGGTGACGCGCGGGCCGAGCCCGAAGATCAGCACGGTTCCGTCCGGGGCGCTGACCACGTCGAAGAGCGTGACGTCGGCGGCCTCGGCCACCACGCCCGTCTCCTCGCGCAGCTCGCGCACGGCCGCCTGCTGCCAGGACTCCCCCACGTCGATGAACCCGCCGGGCAGGGCCAGCCGGCCGCGGCGCGGCTCGACGTCCCGGCGTACGACGAGCAGGCCGTCGTCCACGGGCAGCAGCGTCACCGCGACCGGCAGCGGGTTGAGGTAGCTGGTGTTGCCGCAGGCCGCGCAGGTGCGGGGCCAGGGCTGGCCGGAGGCGAAGGCGGCGCCGCAGAAGGAGCAGTACGCGTTCCTGATCACGCCGCGATCCTAGAGCCCGGCCCGATGAACGCACCGGGCCGGACGGCGGTGCCGCGGGTCAGCCCGCGACCGAGCGGTCCGCGCGGCTGACCAGGGGGTTGCCGCGGTGGGGTTGCCAGGCGGCGCGCAGGCCGCGCAGCTCCTCCCGGACCCGGGCCGAGGAGATCAGCCGGAGGTCGTCGCTCAGGTCGAGGACGGTGGCCGCCGCCTGGTCCACCTCCCCGGCGCGCAGGAGGGAGTGGGCGGCCCGCAGCCCGATCAGGGCGCGGGTGCGCAGCTCGACCGGCCGTCTGGCCCGCATGGACGCGGCGAAGTGGCGGGCGGCGGTGGCGTGGTCGCCGAGCTGGGTGAGGGTCAGGCCGATCTGGTGCTCCAGGGACTCGCGCCGGTAGTTGCCCGTCCACTCCGACTCGGGGACGGAGTCGGCCCGTTCGAGCTGGGTCTCGGTACGGCTGAGCAGCATGAGCGCGTCCCAGCGGGTGCCGGCGGCGGCGTGGGTCTCGGCGCGCATGCCGGTGATCCACGCCTGGGTGCGGGCGGGACCGTGCCCGGCCAGCGCGGACGCGGCCGCCTCGGCCAGGGCCAGCGCCTCGCCGTCGTGGCCCAGCTCGGCCGCCTGGACGGCCATGCTGCGCAGGGCGGTGGCGCGCAGCAGCAGGTCGGCGGCCTCGTCGGCGAGGCGCACGCTGCTGATGTAGTAGCGCTGGGCCAAGGCGTGGGCGCCGGCGTCCATGGCCATGTAGGCGGCCAGGTAGCTCAGCTCGGCGGCGGCGGCGAACAGGTCGGGCCTGCGGCGGCCGGTCGTGCCGTGCAGCAGGGGCGTGACCTCGCGGGACAGGTATGCGGCGACCGCGGCGCGGGCGTGGCCGCCGCCGTAGCGGTCGTCCAGGTCGGCGAAGGCGCGGGTGGTGGCGCGGATCCGCTGGACGTCGCCCGCGCCGGCCCGGCGGACCGCCGCGCGGCCGCCCGTCCGCCGCGTGGCCAGGACCGATAAGCCGGACAACGCGGCCAGGGTGAACGTGCGCCGGTTGAGCAGGTCGTCCTCGCCCAGGACGGCGAGCCGGGCGACCGGGTCGCCGCGCCAGGGGTCGTCGGCGGACGGCGGCCCGCCCGGCTCCGGCCAGCCCAGATGCGCCGGGCGCAGGCCGGGCCTGCCCAGGCGGCGGCGGAACGCCTCGACCGCCGCGCGCACCGCCTCGGGGCGCGGGATGGTGCCGGTCAGCCAGTGGCCGACCGCCGAGCGGTCGTAGTGCACGCGCTCGCCACTCTCGGCGGCGACGGCGTTGACGTGCCGCGCGGTGGCCGCGTGGGTCCAGCCCGCCTGCTCGATCAACGCCGCCAGCGCCCGGTTGACGACTGGGTGGGTACGGCGGGGCGGCATCTCGTCTTCACATCGCTTCACATCACTGTGGCCTCGACGGTGCGCCGGACGTGGCGCACCGTCAAGAGTGCGGGCCGTGCTCCTCATGGGACGGCCTGGTACGGAGGACGGCGAGGGAGGGGCTGATGGACGGGCTGCACGGCGCGGGCCGGCACGATACCGGCCTGGAGGAGGCGGCGCAGGAGGAGCTGACGGCCGCGCTGGCGGGCCGCCCGCTGGTCTGCGTCGAACGGTTCAGCACCGCGCTGCGCACCGGCTACACCGGCCCGGCCCCGATCGAGGTGCTGCGCCCGGCGCTGAGCATCGGCTGCTACTCGGCGTGGGACCCGGCGCTGCCTGGCATGGTCGTCGCCGCCGAGGAGCGCACCAGGACCCGGTCGGTCGCCGAGCGGCACGCCTGGCTGCCCCGCGTCCGGCACGAGGCCGCCCGGCACCTGCTCAAGCTGGACCGTCCGCCGGTCGTCTTCACCTGGTACGACAACGCCCGCCTGCGCGAGCTGGCCGGACCCGGCGGGGTCGTCGCGGCCATCGACGCCGACGTGCGGGCCGCGATCGAGGCCAAGCACCTGCTGGACGACCTGCTGCGGGCGGCCGGCGTGCCGGCGGTGGCCCGCGTCCCCTGCGTGCACGTCGAGCGGCTGCCCGGACTGGCCGAGCTGCGGCGCGCGGTGGGCACCGAGCGGGTCGTGGTGCAGGCGGGCCGGCGGGCGGACCGGCACGGCACGGTGGTCGTCGCGGGCGAGGAGGACATGCCGCGCGCGGCCCGGCTGCTCGGGCCGTACCGGGTGGCGGCGTACGTGCCGGGCTGGCCGTGCACGATCGCGGTGCTCAGCGTGCCCGACCGCGACGGCGGCGTCCGGGTGTACGCCGACCGCCCCGCCCACACCTCGGCCGGGATCGCCGAGCTGGGCGCCGGGCCGATGCGCAGCACGGGCGACGACTGGTCGCGCCCCTGGCCGGCGTCCGCCGCCGCGCTGCTCATCGAGTGCGCCGAGCGCATCGCGTCCTGGGCCTGGCGCAGGTACGGCGCGGCCGGCCTGTTCAGCGTGGAGGCCATCCTCACCCCGGGCGAACGGGTCCACCTGACGGCGATCAAGTGGCGGCACCAGGAGGGCACCGAGGTGGCGTCGGTCAACCAGCAGGCCGCCGGGCTGCCCCCGTTCGTGCTGGCCCACCTGTCGGTGATGCTCGGCGGGCCGGTGACCTGGCTGGGGGACGCGCAGGAGTTCAACCAGCGCACGCTGCTGCGCTCGGCCCGGCCGGGCGGGCCGTTCCACGTCCGGGTCCGCCTGGCCCGCGACACGCCCGTACGCGTGTCGGCCGCCCACGGCCCCGGCGTCTACCGTCTGGACCGGTCGGGGAGCCTGCGGTGGGTGCGGCGGGGGGCGCACCCGTCGCAGGCGCGGGCGAGCCAGGGCGAGTTCCTGCTGGCCAACCTGCCCGAGCCGGACGTCGTCTGCCATCCGGGGGCCCACCTCGCCACCGTCGAGGGCGTCGCCGAGGGCGTGGCGCACCCGTTCGACGGCCCGGACACCGCCTCCCTGGCCACCCGGCGGATCGTCGCGGCCGTCGAGGAGCTGTTCGACGAGGTCAAGGAGCTCTGATCGGCGCATTGCCACAGGGAGTCCGCGGACCGATGAGTTCTCCCGTCCCCGGTGGTCCAACCTGGTGCCACCCGACTCCGCGGAAGGACCCACACCGATGAGCACCACGCACATTCTCGACATACCGGGCGGGCGCCTGCGCTACCACGTCCGCGGCAGCGGCCCGCTGCTGCTGCTCGTGGGCGCGCCGATGGACGCCGCCCCCTTCGCCCCGCTGGCCGAGGAGCTGGCCGGCGAGCACACCGTCGTCACGCACGACCCGCGCGGCGTGGCCGGCAGCACGCTCGACGACCCCGGCCAGGACTCCACCCCCGACCTGCGGGCCGGCGACGCGCTCGCGATCATCGACGCGCTCGGCGCCGAGTCGGCCGACGTGCTCGGCAGCAGCGGCGGCGCGGTCACCGGCCTCGCCCTGGTCACCCGCCACCCCACCCGCGTGCGCACCCTCGTCGCGCACGAGCCGCCCCTGCTGGAGCTGCTGCCCGACGTGGCCCGGCGCCGCGCCGAGGTGGACGACATGATCGAGACGTTCCGCCGGGAGGGCCCGGGGGCGGCGTTCGGGAAGTTCATGGCCACCGCGGGCTTCCAGACCGGCGAGGACGCCCCGGCCCCGCCGCCGAGCGAGTCGCCCGAGCAGGACCTGGCCGACGCCGCCCACTTCTTCCTGCACGAGCTGCGCGGCACCACCCGGTACGTGCCCGACGTCGCGGCGCTGAAGGCCGGGCCGGCCCGGGTCGTGGTGGGCGTCGGGGCCGAGTCGGGCGGCCTGCTCACGTACCGCACCGCGCAGGCGCTGGCCGACCTGCTCGGCGCGCCGCCGGTGGTGTTCCCCGGCGAGCACGGCGGCTTCGTGGACCGTCCGAAGGAGTTCGCCGACGTGCTGCGCGAGGTGCTGGCCCGCTGATGCGGCGCGCTTCTGCTGGCGGGCCCCTGGTTGGGTGCTCCTGGTCGGGCGCTCAGCCGCCGGGGGTCAGGTTCGCCGGGAAGCCGCCGGTCGCGATCGGCCCCCAGCGGTCGATCGTGATCCGGATCAGCGACTTGTTCTGGCGGCGCATGGCCTGCCGGTACTCCTCCCAGTCGGGGTGCTCGCCGGCGATGCACCGGTAGTAGTCCACCAGGGCGTCGAGGGCCTCGGGCATGTCCAGCACCTCGCCTCGCCCGTCCATCTGGACGTAGGGGCCGTCCCAGTCGTCGGACAGGACGCACATCGAGACGCGCTCGTCGCGCCGGGCGTTCGCGGCCTTGGCGCGCCCGGGGTAGGTGGAGACCACGATCCGGCCCTCGTCGTCGACGCCGCACGAGACCGGCGAGAGCTGGGGACGCCCGTCGGCGCGGGTCGTCGCGAGCAGGCCGTGGTGCCGGGGGCGGAGGAAGTCGAGAAGTTCGGGCAGGTCGACGCGGCGGGCGGTCGCGATCCTGGGAGCCATACGGGACGCCTTTCCTGTGCGGTGCCGGCTTCGATCCTGCCATCCGGCGCCGCCCCCGGCTTCCGGGGCTCGCCCAGGCGGCCCTATGGTGTGGTTCGCCGGCATATGCCGGTACGTGCCCGAGGGGAGGAGCGGAATGCCGGAAGTCCGTCCGCTCCGGCCGGGCGATCCCGACCGGATCGGCGACCACCGGCTGCTCGGCGTGCTCGGCTCGGGCGGCCAGGGGGTCGTCTACAAGGGCGTCGACGGCGCGGGCCGCGAGGTCGCGATCAAGCTGCTGCACAGCCACCTCACCCAGGACGACGACGTCACCCGGGGCCTGCTGCGCGAGGCCGAGGCGGCGCGCCGGGTGGCCGCGTTCTGCACGGCCGCCGTGCTGGACGTGGGGGTGTCCGACGGGCGGCCGTACATCGTGAGCGAGTACGTCGCGGGCGACACTCTGCAGAGGCTCGTCCGGGAGTCGGGGCCGCGCACGGGGGGCGCGCTGGACCGGCTGGCGATCTCCACGCTGACCGCGCTGGCCGCCATCCACGAGGCCGGGATCGTGCACCGGGACTTCAAGCCGGGCAACGTGCTGATGGGGCCCGAGGGGCCGATCGTCATCGACTTCGGCATCGCCAAGGCCCTGGGGGCGACGACGCAGGCCTCGGCGCCGATGGGGACGCCTGCGTACATGTCGCCCGAGCAGTTCGCGGGCGAGCGGATCGGGCCGGCGTCCGACGTGTTCAGCTGGGCGGGGACGATGGTGTTCGCGGCCACCGGTCATCCGCCGTACGCGGGTGAGACGGTCGCCGCCATCCTGCACAAGGTCATGAGCGGGACGCCCGACCTCACGGACGTGCCGGCCCGCCTGGTGGACCCGATCCGGTCCTGCCTCGCCAAGGACCCCGCCGCCCGTCCCACCCCCGCCGCCCTCCTCCGCCACCTCATCAGCGCCCCCGGCTCCCCCCACCCGACCTCCCCGCCCCCTGCACCGGCGCCCGACTCCGCATCGACGCCCGCCGCCCCGGGCCCGCCGACGCCGTACCCACCCGGCCCCGCAGGGCCCGCCGCGCCGGTCCCCCCGCACGGACCCGGAGCAACGGCCCATCCGACCGGACCAGGAGCCGGGGCGCCGGTTCCCCCGCGCGGGCCTGGGGCGACGGTTCTGCCTGCCGGGGGCGGAGCTGGGGCGACGGTTCCTCCGGGTCTGGCTGGGGCGACGGGGCCGGCGTTTCGCGGGGAGGCGACCAGGCCGGGTGCGGATCGGCGGGTGAGCCGGCGGGCCGTGGTGGTCGGCGGGGCGACGGCCGCGGTGGCCGCGGCGGCGTCCGCCTTCCTGCTGCTGCGCCCCGCGAACGGCCTCGCCGACGACCCGTCCCCCCGCCCCACCGGCGACCCGACCGGCCCCCCGGCGACGGGCACGGCAACAGGCACGCCCACGACAGCCGCGACGAGCCCAGCGCCCAGCACGTCCCCCACAGGGTCGCCCACAGGGTCGCCCACCGGATCCCCCACGGTGTCCACCACACACTCCCCCGCGGCCGAGCCGTTCGGCGCGCCCGTCAGGGAGCCCGTGGCGCTGCCTGCGGGCAGCGGGACGCCGGCCGTCCTGGCCGCCGCCGGCACCACCGTCGTCTGCGGCACGTCCAAGGGCGCGGTGCTCGTCTGGGACCTCGGCCCGGCGTCCGCGCCCGTGCGCAGGCTCGGCGACGGCGGCGCCGCCGCGACCGCCGTGGCCTGCGCCGACGGCAAGGCCGCGTCCGGACACGGCGACGGCGCGATGCGGCTGTGGAACCCGGCGGGCGGCGCCCTCAACACGAAGAAGGCGGCCGACCCGGTCATCGCCGTCACCACCGCAGGACGCGCCGTCGCCGTCACCCAGAAGTACGACAGCCTGAAGGACCTGCACAGCGTCGTCCGCCTGTGGGACCTGGCCACCGGCCGCCAGATCGGTCCCGCCGTCACCGACCACTTCCAGGGCGTCAACGGCCTGGCGTTCGGCCGCCTCGGCGACGACGAGGTGCTGGTCACCGGCGACGGCGCCAACCGCGTCCGGGTACGCCGCCTGTCAGACGGAAAGGTGACACATACCTACAAGACCGGCGAGATCGGCGGCATCGAGCTGCTCGCCTGCGGCGAACTGGACGGCCGTCCCGTCCTGGTCTCCACCCACCTCGACGCCACCCTGCGCGTCTACGACCTGGCGACCGGCAGACGCAGGAAGAAGTGGGACTTCAGCCGCCGCAGCCCCGACGACCGGGGGACGTCCGCGCTGGTCGTGGGCGCGCTCGGCGGCAGGCCCGTCGCGGTCGTCGCGCACACGCCGGGCGGCGGCGAGACGGTGGTCCGCGTCTGGAGCCTGACCGACGGCAAGGTCGTCGGGGAGCTGGGCCCGGGGCCGGGCGCCGAGGTGCGGGCCCTGGCGCTGGCCGAGCTGGAGGGCCGTCCCGTGGTCGTGGGCAGCGGCGGCGACGCCCTGCTGAGCGCGTGGAGCCTCGGTCCCGCCTGACGCTCATCCAGGTTTAAGAATCGCGGCCTAGGGTTCGGGCTGTGCTCACGGACGAAGTGGTGAAGGAGCCCGTGCGGACGCGTCCGCGCCGGGTCTGGCGGCGGCGGCTGGCGACGGCGGTCGCGGTGCTGTTCGCGGCGGGGACGGCGGTCCGGCTCGGCGGCCTGGAGTCGGGCGTCCTGCTGGTCCCGCTGGTGTCCTTCACGCCGTACTTCGGGGTGGCGGCGCTGCTGATGCTGGGGGCGGCGGCGCTGGCCCGCAGCAGGGCGGCGGTCGCCGTCATGCTGGCGGTGTGCGTGTGCCTGGCCTGGCTGGTGCTCCCGCGCGCCCTGCCCGGCGGCACGGACGCCGCGACCGGCCGCCCGTTGCGCGTGCTGACCGCCAACCTCAACGGCGGCCGCGGCGACGCCCGCACGATCGTCGACCTGGTCCGCACGCTGAACGTGGACGTGCTCAGCCTCCAGGAGCTGACCTGGGCCGAACGCGACCGGCTGGCGGCGGCCGGGCTGGAGACGCTGCTGCCGTACCAGGTCACCAGGCCGGAGACGTGGGGGCCGGTGGGCAGCGGCGTCTACGCGCGCCACCCGCTGCGCGAGCGCACGGGCCTGTTCCAGCCGGTCGGGCACCACATGCCGGTCGTGGAGGCGGCGCTGCCCGGCGGCGCGGTGGAGGTGGTGGTGGTGCATCCGGTGGCGCCGGTGCCCTCGACGGTGCCGGAGTGGCAGGCGGGGGTCGGGACGCTGCCGCCCGCGCCGTCCACGGGCGCGCCGCGCATCCTGGCCGGGGACTTCAACGCCACGCTGGACCACGCCGTGTTCCGGCGGCTGCTGGGCACCGGCTACACCGACGCGGCGGCGGCCACCGGCAAGGGGCTGGTCCCCACGTGGCCGATGCGCCGGATCCCGCCGCTGGTGGCGATCGACCACGTGCTCACGGACGGGCGGGCGCGGGCGGTGGACGTGCGCGTCCTCGACCTGCCCGGCTCCGACCACCGCGCGCTCTTCGCCGACCTCCGCGTCCGGAGCTGACCCGCCGGACGCCCCGCGCCCGGCGACAGACCGGGCACGCCCCCGGACAGGCCGCGCCCGTGGGCAGGCCGGGCACGGGCCGGGGCGTTGTCAGGCCAGCCAGGCCGCCGTGTCGGTGGGCAGGCGGTCGCCGTCCAGGGCGCCGCTGGCCAGCAGGACCGTGTCGTGGGCGGGCAGCGGCACCGGATCGGCGCCCAGGTTGACCACGCAGGTCAGACCGGAGTCCCGGGTGAAGGCGAGCACGTCGGACCCGAGGTCGAGCCAGGTGAGCGTGCCGTCGCCGAGCCGCTCGGCACGGATGCGCAGCCCGTCCCGGTAGAGGTTGAGCATCGAGCCCAGGTCGGCGGTCTGGGCCTCGACGGTGAGCTTGTTCCAGGCGTCCGGCTGCGGCAGCCACGGCGTGGCCGTGCCGAAGCCGAACGGCGGCTCGTCGCCCGACCACGGCAGCGGCACCCGGCACCCGTCGCGGCCCTTCACCGTGTGGTTCGAGCGCCGCCACATCGGGTCCTGGCGCAGCTCGTCGGGGATGTCGTCCACCTCCGGCAGGCCCAGCTCCTCGCCCTGGTAGATGTAGATGCCGCCGGGCAGCGCCATGGCCAGCAGCGCCGCCGCGCGCGCCCGGCGGTAGCCGAGCTCCAGGTCGGAGGGGGCGCCGTCCCTGCGGTCGCCGTGGTCCCAGGAGGTGTCGGCGCGGCCGTACCGGGTGACGACGCGGGCGACGTCGTGGTTGGACAGCACCCAGGTGGGCGGGGCGCCGAGCGGGGCATGGGTGGCGAGGGTCTGCTCGATCACCTGGCGCAGGCCGGCGGGCTCCCAGGGGCAGGCCAGGAACGGGAAGTTGAAGACGGTGTGCAGCTCGTCGGAGCGCAGGTAGCGGGCCAGGCGCTGCTGGTCGGGCAGCCAGACCTCGCCGACCAGGACGCGGCCGTCGTACTCGTCGCTGATCAGGCGCCAGCTCCGGTAGACGTCGTGGACCTCGTCCAGGTCCTCGTACGAGCCGGTCAGGCCGTCGGGCTTGGCGAGCAGGGCGGCCGAGTCGATGCGGATGCCGTCCACGCCGCGGTCGTACCAGAAGCGCAGCACGTCGTGGAACTCGCGGTGGACGTCGGGGTTGGTCCAGTTGAGGTCGGGCTGGCCGGGGTCGAACAGGTGCAGGTACCACTGGCCGTCGGGCACCTGGGTCCAGGCGGGGCCGCCGAAGATCGACTGCCATTCGCCGGGCTCGTCCCGGAACCAGAACCGGTCGCGCACGGACGGGTCGCGCAGCGCCTCCTGGAACCACGCGCTCGCGGTCGAGCTGTGGTTCGGCACCACGTCGATGATGATCCTGATGTTCAGGGCGTGCGCCTCGGCGATGAACTCCTCCGCCTCGGCCAGGGTGCCGAAGACGGGATCGATGTCCCGGTAGTCGGCCACGTCGTACCCGCCGTCGGCCAGCGGCGAGGGGTACCAGGGGTTGAGCCAGATCGCGTTCACCCCGAGCGCCGACAGGTACGGCAAACGTGCCCGCAGCCCCGCCAGGTCGCCCACGCCGTCACCGTTGCCGTCGGCGAAGCTGCGCAGGTAGACCTGATAGATCGCGGCTCCCCGCCACCACGTTTCGGACATGCTGAAGACAACTCCTTGCCATAGGTGGAGGCACTCAGCCCTTGAGGCTGCCGGCGGTGAGTCCCGCCATGATGTGCCGCTGGAAGATGAAGAAGACGATGACGGTCGGGATGCTGGCGATCACCAGGCCGCCCATGACCTGGTCCTGCGACACGGCTCCGGCGGTCTGGGCCAGGCCCACGCTGAGCGTCATCTTCTCGCTGTCGCTCATGACGAGCAGCGGCCAGATGAAGTCCTTGAACGAGGTGACGATCGTGAAGATCGACGTCACGCCGAGGATCGGGCGGGAGACCGGCAGCACCACCGACCACAGGATGCGGAACGGGCCGCCGCCGTCGATCTGGGCGGCTTCGAGCAGCTCGCGGGGGATGGAGTCGAAGAACCTCTTGAGCAGGAAGATGTTGAAGCCGTTGGCCGCGGCGGGCAGCCACAGGCCCCACGGGTTGTTCAGCAGGTCCCAGCCGAGGATCGGCACGTCGTGGATGGCGAGATAGGTGGGGATGAGCACGACCATCGGCGGGATCATCAGCGTGGCCAGCATGGCGCCGAGGATGACGTTGCCGAACGCCGGGCGCAGCTTCGACAGCGCGTACGCGGCGGCGACGTCTACCGACATGGTGATCAGCCAGCCGCCGCCGGCGTACAGGACGGTGTTCCGCAGCAGCGTGCCGATGTCGAACAGCTCCCACGACTCCAGGAACTTGCCGAAGTTCAGCTCCTTCGGGAAGAGCGTGGGCGGCACCTGGGCGAACTCCTCGGCCGACTTCAGCGCGCCGGTGATCATCCAGTACATCGGCAGGAGGAACACGACCGTGAACGTGACGACCGTCGCGACCAGGACCGTCCAGTAGACGCGCCGTCCCCACCGGCTGTTGAGCTGGTGCGGGGAGATAATCGTGCGGAACTGCACCTCGATGCGTCTGGGCGGCCGTCTCCTGGCCCGGCGTCCCGGCGAGGGCGGCGCGGCGGGGCGTCGCAGGGTGGCGTTCGACATGGTCAGCCCTTCTCCTCGCGGGTCAGCCGGAGCTGCACGGCGGCGAAGGCGAGCAGGACGACCATGAGCATCATCCCGAGCGCGCCGCCCGCGCCGTAGTCGCTGTAGGTGAACGCCTGCTGGAACATCAGGAAGACGACGGTGGCGGTGGCGTTCTCGGGGCCGCCGCCGGTGAGCAGGTACGGCTCGATGAAGACCTGCATGGTCGCGACGATCTGCAACATCAGCATGAGCAGCAGGATCAGCCGGGTCTGCGGGATCGTGATGTGCCTGATCCGCTTCCACACGCCGGCGCCGTCGAGCTCGGCGGCCTCGTAGAGGTCGGGCGGGATGTTCTGCAGCGCGGCGAGGTAGATCAGGGTCGCCGAGCCCATGTTCATCCAGGTCGAGACGAGCACCAGGCAGAGCAGGGCGGTGTCGGTCGAGTAGATCCAGTTGAGTCCGGGCAGCGAGAAGAAGTCGAGGATCTGGTTGAACAGGCCGACGTCGGGGTCGTAGAACCAGCGGAAGAGCAGCACCGCGACGGCCGGGGGCAGCATGACCGGCAGGTACACCACGAACCGCAGGTACGCCCGGCAGTGGCGGAGCTCGTTGAGCAGGATCGCCACCGCGAACGGCAGCCCGTAGCCGAGCACCAGCGCGAGGACGGTGAACATGAGCGTGTTCAGCCACGCGGGCCCGAAGGCGGGGTCGGCGAAGGCGGCCCTGAAGTTGTCCAGCCCGACCCACTCCGGCTCGTTGACCAGGTCGGTCTTCTGGAAGCTGAGGATGAACTCCTGGACGATGGGATACCAGGAGAACAGGACGAAGCAGAACAGCGCCCCGACCATGAACCCGTAGGCCGTCAGGTTCCTCCGCAACGCCCGGCGCAACGGCGAGGGCGGCCTCGGCCGTCGCGCGGCTCCGGCGGTCGCAATGCTCATGGGTGTGTCTCCGATCACCGACTCGACGTACCGGGGCGCCGGCGGGTGCGGCGCCCCGGTCTCACGTTCCGCTCAGCTCTTGCCGAGCATGGCGTTCGCCTTGGTCTCGGCGTCCGCGAGGAGCTGGTCGACATCGGCGTCCTCGCGGCTCAGCACGGCCGACATGGCGACGTCGAGGATGGCGTAGAGCTCCTGGGCGTGCGGCGGCTCCATCTTGGGCGGGATGGTGGCCGAGGCGTCCACGTACGGCTGGTAGTTCTCCACCGGCAGGGTGGCGTTGGCCTTGCGGGCGTCCTGGATGGCCTTGCCGGTGGGCGAGGCGCCGTAGACGTCGTTGTCGGGCACGCCGACCGGGTTGCCGAGCGACTTGCCGCGGGCGAAGTCGAAGCGGCCCTTGCCGACGGTGTTGAAGCGGAAGTTCACCCAGGCCAGACCGGCCTTGGCCTGCTCGGGCGTGGCCTTGGGGTTGACGAAGAACGCCTCGCCGCCGCTCAGCGACGCCTTGGCCTCGGGGAAGCCGGTGATGCCGTAGTCGGTGGCGGCGCCCTTGAACTTGTTGACCACGTCGGTGACGACGTCGGGGGCGCCGAGCATCATGCCGACCTTGCCCGAGCCCATGGCCTGCATGAGCGGCTCCCAGGCGTTGAACAGCTTGGCGCCGGTGCTCTTGTCCACCCAGCGCAGGTCCTTGAGGAACTGCAGCACGGCCTTGCCCTCGGGCGAGTTGAACGCGGCGGTCTTGCCGTCGGCCGAGACCATGTCGCCGCCGCGGCCGTACAGGGCCTGGTTGAAGTGCCAGCCGCCGGTGTTGCCGCCGGAGTACTCGCCGTAGCCGATGACGCCGCCGCCGAGCGCGGCGATCTTCTTGGCCGCCTCGCGGACCTCGGCCCAGGTCTTGGGCGGGCTGCTGGGGTCGAGCCCGGCCTTGGTGAACAGCGCCCGGTTGTAGACCAGGCCGACGCTGTAGTGGACGTTGGGGACGCCGTAGACCTTGCCGTCCTTGGTGACCAGGTCGCGGACGTCCTGGCGCAGGTCGTCCCAGTTCTTGATCTCACCGGTGTACGGCGTGATGTCCAGGCCCTGCCCCTTGGCGATCACGTCGCCGTAGTTGGTGACCGGCACCACGAACACGGTCTCCATCTGGCCGCCGGCCAGCTTCGGGCCGAAGGTCTTGGGGTCGAAGCAGGGCTGCTGGTCGGTGCTCTTGACCGTCACGCCGGGGTTGGCCTTCATGAACGCGGCCACGTCGTCGTCCCATGCCTGCCGCTCCTTGGGGGCGGACTTCGCGGGCTGGCAGGCGACGGTGATGCTCACCTGCGCGGCGCCGGAGGCGCTGCCCTGCGCCTCGGGCTTGGTGTCGTCGCCACTGCCGCAGGCCACGGCGCTCATGCTCAGGCCTGCCGCCACGAGCAGCCCCACAGTCCTGCGATAGTCCGATCTCTTCATCGATCTGACCCTTCCGAAGCTTGACGAAGCCGGGGGACGGTGAGGCGCCCCGCTGTGCGCTCACAATGGCAGATCCCCCAGATGTCCGCAATGTTTCGACATGGGATTGCAAGATAACGACTAGGTCACCGGAAGACGCTCTCAGGACGAGCCGCGAACCCGTCCCGTCGAGCCCCTGACCACCAGCTCCGGGTCGAAGAGCAGCTCGTCGGCGGGCACCACGTGCTTGTCGATCTGCGCGATGAGCAGATCGACGGCGGCCCGGCCCATGGCGTCGATCGGTTGCCGCACGGTGGTCAGCGGCGGGTCGGTGCAGTTCATCAGCGCCGAGTCGTCGAACCCGACGACCGAGACGTCCGCCGGCACCGACAGGCCGGCCCGGCGCACGGCCCGCACCGCGCCGAGCGCGAGCATGTCGCTGGCGCACACGATGCCGGTCACGCCCCTCGCGACCAGCCTGGCGGCCGCCGCGTGGCCGCCCTCCAGCGAGTACATGCTGTGCTCGACCAGCGCGGGATCGACCTGGCCTGCCACGGCGGCGAGCTTGCGCCGGGACGGCACGTGGTCGCGCGGCCCGAGCACCAGGCCCACCCGCTCGTGGCCGAGGCTGCGCAGGTGGCCGAGCGCGATCTCGGCGGCCACCACGTCGTCGGCCGACACCTGCGGGAACCCCAGGTGCTCGACGGCGGCGTTGACCAGGACGGTCGGCAGCTTGCGCTCGTAGAGCAGCTCGTAGTGCTCGTGCGAGGCGTCGGCCTGGGCGTAGTGGCCGCCGGCGAAGACGACGCCGCTGACCTGCTGGGAGAGCAGAAGGCTGACGTAGTCGGCCTCGCTCACCCCGCCGACCGTGCGGGTGCACAGCACGGAGGTGAAGCCCTGCTGGGCCAGGGCGCCGCCGACGACCTCGGCGAACGCCGGGAAGATCGGGTTCTGCAGCTCGGGCAGCACCAGGCCGACCAGCCGGGCGCGGTCGCCGCGGAGCCGGGTGGGGCGCTCGTACCCGAGCACGTCGAGGGCCGTGAGCACGGCCTCCCTGGTGGCCTCCGACACGCCGGGCTTGCCGTTGAGCACCCGGCTCACGGTCGCCTCGCTCATGCCGACCTTCTTGGCCACGTCTCCGAGTCGTCGGGTCATGCGCAAACTATACGGCCAATCCCGCAAAGACTTGCAACAGCTTGCGCCCATCCTTGCGGGCGAGGTACATGATTTCCACCGCTTCCGCAGGGGTCACGACCTGCTTCGTTCGACGGGCCCGCGAAATCACGTCGTAGTCGAATATTTGCGAAACGAAGTAGAAACATTGCGGATTTCTATGAGTCAACTTAAGGTGCGGGCAACCCTCCCAGCCCGACGAGAGGTGACACCCCCCATGAGACGCAAGCCCTCCCTCTTACGCCCCCTCGCGGCGGCCGTGGCCGTCGCCGTGACCGTCGCCGTGGCCCTGATCGGCTGGACGGCCCCACCGGCCGCGGCCGCGGGCCCCAACCTGGCCGCCGGGAAACCGGTCACGGTGAGCAGCACCACCGACGTCTACGGCGGCGGCAACGCCACCGACGGCGACCAGGCCACCTACTGGGAGAGCGCCAACAACGCCTTCCCCCAGTGGATCCAGGTGGACCTCGGCTCGGCCGTCAGCGTGAACGAGGTGGTCCTGAAGCTGCCCTCCACGTGGGAGTCCAGGACGCAGACGCTGACGGTGCAGGGCGGCACCGAAGGCTCGCCGCTCACCACGCTCTCGGCCTCGGCCGTGCGCACGTTCGCCCCGGCGGCGACGATCACCTTCACCGCGGCGACCGTCCGGTACGTCCGGGTGACCGTCACCGCCAACACCGGCTGGCCCGCCGCCCAGGTCTCGGAGTTCGAGGTGCGCGGCCCCGGCTCGGGCGACACCCAGGCCCCGTCCGCGCCCGGCGGCCTGGCCTACACCGAGCCGGTCGCCGGGCAGATCAGGCTGACCTGGACCGCCGCCACCGACAACGTGGGCGTGACCGGCTACGACGTCTACGCCAACAACGCGCTGCGCGGCAGCGTCGCCGGGAACGTGCTGACCTACACCGACACCCAGCCCGGCACGCTGACGGTCTCCTACCAGGTCAAGGCCAGGGACGCGGCGGGCAACCAGTCCCCGGCGAGCAACACCGTCACCCGCACCGGCAGCGGGGGCGGCGGCTCGAACCTGGCCGCCGGCAAGCCGATCACCGCCTCCTCCTACGTGCACACCTACGTCGCCGCCAACGCCAACGACAACAGCGTGACGACGTACTGGGAGGGCGCGGGCGGCAGCTATCCGAACACGCTGACCGTGCAGCTCGGCGCGAACGCCGACGTCTCCTCGGTCGTGGTCAGGCTGGACCCGGCCACCGTGTGGAGCACCCGCACCCAGACGTTCCAGGTGCTCGGCAGGGAGCAGGGCGCCTCGGGGTTCACGAACCTGGTCTCCTCGGCGGCGTACACGTTCGACCCGGGCTCGGGCAACACGGTGACGGTGCCGGTCGGCGCGCGGGTGGCCGACGTGCGGCTCTCGTTCACGGCCAACACCGGGGCCCCGGCGGGGCAGGTGGCCGAGCTGCAGGTCATGGGCGTGCCCGCGCCGAACCCCGACCTGACCGTGACCTCGCTGTCCTGGTCGCCGCAGGCGCCGGTGGAGACCGACGCGGTCACACTGTCGGCCGTGGTCAGGAACGCCGGCAACGCGGCGTCGGCCGCGACCGACGTCGCCTTCTCCCTCGGCGCCGGCAAGGTCGCCACCGCGAACGTGGGCGCGCTGGCCGCGGGCGCCTCGGCGACGGTGACCGCGAACATCGGCGCCCGGGACGCCGGCAGCTACCCGGTCACCGCCAAGGCCGACGACGCCGGGACCGTCATCGAGCAGAACGAGTCCAACAACTCCCTCACCGGCCCGTCCCCGCTGGTCGTCAAGCCGGTGGACACCTCCGACCTGGTCGCCGCGCCGGTCTCCTGGACGCCGGGCAACCCGGCCGCCGGCAGCACGGTGACCTTCTCGGTCGCGATCAGGAACCAGGGCACGGTGGCCTCCGCCGCCGGCGCGCACGGCGTCACGCTGACCGTCGCGAACGAGGCGGGCACGGTCGTCAGGACCCTGACCGGCGCCCACAGCGGCGCGATCGCGGCCGGCGCCACCACCGCCCCCGTGTCCCTGGGCACCTGGACGGCCGCCAACGGCAGGTACACGGTGAAGACCGTCATCGCGAACGACGCCAACGAGCTGCCGGTCAAGCAGGCCAACAACACCAGCGTCCAGCAGCTCTTCGTCGGCCGCGGCGCGAACATGCCGTACGACACCTACGAGGCCGAGGACGGCGTGACCGGCGGCGGCGCGCAGGTCGTCGGCCCGAGCAGGGACGTCGGCACGGTGGCCGGCGAGGCGTCGGGCCGCCGCGCGGTGACGCTGAACCAGACCGGCTCCTACGTCGAGTGGACCACCAAGGCCGACACCAACACCCTGGTCACCCGCTTCTCCATCCCGGACGCCCCGGGCGGCGGCGGCACGAGCTCGACCCTGAACATCTACGTCAACGGCGCCTTCCACAAGGCCATCGACCTGACCTCGAAGTACGCCTGGCTGTACGGCGCGGAGGCGAGCCCCGGCAACTCCCCCGGCGCCGGCCCG
This sequence comes from Nonomuraea sp. NPDC001636, assembly GCF_040298265.1. Lineage (NCBI taxonomy): Bacteria > Bacillati > Actinomycetota > Actinomycetes > Streptosporangiales > Streptosporangiaceae > Nonomuraea > Nonomuraea sp. NPDC001636. The sequence goes on along the minus strand of NZ_JBEOZT010000004.1, from coordinate 426,858 downwards.
GCCCGGCACATCTACGACGAGGCCAACGTCATGCTGAACGCCACGGTCCCGAAGGGCAGCAGGATCAGGCTGCAGAAGGACCCGGCCAACAGCACGACCTACGCCATCGACTTCGTCAGCCTGGAGCAGGTCTCGCCGGCCGCCAACCCCGACCCCGCGCACTACGCCGTACCGGCCGGGTTCTCCCAGCAGGACGTGCAGAACGCGCTGGACAAGGCGCGCCAGGACGCCAACCTGACCGGCGTCTACCTGCCCGCGGGCACGTACCAGACGACGGGCAAGTTCCAGGTGTACGGCAAGGCCGTCAAGGTGGTCGGCGCCGGCCCCTGGTACACCAGGTTCGTCTCGCCCTCGGGCCAGGACGGCACCGACGTCGGCTGGCGCACCGAGGCGTCGTCGAACGGCTCGACGTTCGCCGGGTTCGCCCACTTCGGCAACTACACCTCGCGCATCGACGGCCCCGGCAAGATCTTCGACCTGTCGAAGGTCTCGAACATCACGATCGACGACATCTGGGTCGAGCACCAGGTCTGCATGTTCTGGGGCACGAACGTCGACCACGTCACGATCAGGAACTCGCGCATCAGGAACACCTTCGCCGACGGTGCCAACTTCACCAACGGCAGCACGGACAACCTGATCACCAACGTCGAGACCCGGGCCACCGGCGACGACAGCTTCGCGCTGTTCGCGGCGATCGACAACGTCAACGCCGACCAGTCGGGCAACGTCTTCGAGAACATCACCTCGCTGCTGACCTGGCGGGCCGCGGGCGTCGCGGTGTACGGCGGCCAGAACAACGTCGTGCGCAACGCCTACATCGCCGACACCCTGGTCTACTCGGGCATCACGATCAGCTCGCTGGACTTCGGCATCCCGATGCGGGACTTCGGGCCGGGCCAGACGAAGTTCGAGAACATCTCGCTCGTCCGCGCCGGCGGGCACTTCTGGGGGCAGCAGACGTTCCCGGCGATGTGGATCTTCTCCGCCTCCAAGAAGTTCACCGCCATCCGGGTCACCGACGTGGACATCGTGGACCCGACCTACAGCGGGATCATGTTCCAGACCGGCTACTCCAGTCCGAGCACGCCGCTGAACCCGGTCACCGACACCGTGTTCACGAACGTGTCGATCTCGGGCGCGCACCGCAGCGGCGACGCCTTCGACGCCAAGTCGGGCTTCGGCATCTGGGTCAACGAGCTGCCCGAGCCGGGGCAGGGCCCGGCGGTCGGCTCGGCGACGTTCGGCAATCTGCGGCTGAGCGACAACGCGACGAACATCCGCAACACGACGAGCACGTTCACGCTCAACGTGAACTGAGCCCGCCCTGAGGTGCCGTCCGGGTCCGCGGGGGCCCGGACGGCACGTCCGCGATATGACCTAAATGGTATGCAAGCTCCGTGGACAACTTTAAAGTTTCTTTACATAATCCGATGAACCCGCTGGTCGCGGGCCCGCGCTCGGGCGACGAAAGGGTTGTCCACCATGAAGCGAACGCGCCGTCTCCTCGTCGTGCTGCTGGCCTCCGTCCTGGCGGCACTGGGCGTCCTCGTCGTCCAGACCTCCGCCCAGGCGGCCAACCTCCTCACCAACCCGGACTTCGAGACCGGATCCCTGTCGCCGTGGTCGTGCACCGGCGGGCTGGGGTCGGTGGTCTCCACCCCGGTCCACTCCGGCACCAAGGCGCTGGCCGCGGCGGCCAGCGGGTCCGACACCGCGCAGTGCACCCAGTCGGTGTCGGTGCGGCCGAGCACGACGTACACGCTGAGCGCGTGGGTGCGCGGCAGCTACGTCTACCTCGGCGTGACCGGCGGCTCCTCCTCCTGGACGTCGTCGGCGGGGGCGTACACGCAGCTCACCGTGTCGTTCACGACCACCGCGAGCCAGAGCACCGCGGTCATCTTCCTGCACGGCTGGTACGGGCAGGGCACCTACTACGCCGACGACGTCAGCTTCGACGGCCCCGGCGGCACCGCCTCCCCCACGATCACGCCGACGGTCACCCCGACCGTGACGCCGACCGTCACGCCCACGGTGACCCCGACCGTGACCCCCACCGTGACGCCCACGGTGACCCCCACCGTCACCCCGACCGTGACCCCCACGGTGACGCCGACCGACACCACCTGCCCGACCAAGCCGCGGCCGGCCGGCAAGGTGATCCAGGGCTACTGGGAGAACTGGGACGGCGCGATCAACGGCGTGCACCCGCCGCTCGGCTGGATCCCGATCACCGACCCGCGCATCAAGGCGCACGGCTACAACGTGATCAACGCCGCGTTCCCCGTCATCCGCTCCGACGGCACCGTGCTGTGGGAGGACGGCATGGACGCCACCGTCAAGGTCGCCACCCCGGCCGAGATGTGCCAGGCCAAGGCCGCGGGCGCGACGATCCTCATGTCCATCGGCGGCGCGGCGGCCGGCATCGACCTCGGCTCCAGCGCCGTCGCCGACCGGTTCGTGGCGACCGTCGTGCCGATCCTGAAGAAGTACAACTTCGACGGCATCGACATCGACATCGAGACCGGCCTGACCGGCGGCGGCAGCATCACCCAGCTCTCCGCCTCGCAGTCGAACCTCATCCGGATCATCGACGGCGTGCTCGCCCAGATGCCGGCCGGGTTCGGGCTGACCATGGCGCCGGAGACGGCGTACGTGACGGGCGGCAGCGTGACGTACGGGTCGATCTGGGGCGCGTACCTGCCGATCATCAAGAAGTACGCCGACAACGGCCGCCTGTGGTGGCTGAACATGCAGTACTACAACGGCAGCATGTACGGCTGCTCCGGCGACTCCTACTCCGCCGGCACCGTGCAGGGCTTCACCGTGCAGACCACCTGCCTGAACAACGGCCTGACCATCCAGGGCACGACGATCACCGTGCCCTATGACAAGCAGGTGCCGGGCCTGCCCGCGCAGCCGGGCGCCGGCGGCGGGTACATGGCCCCCTCGCTGGTCTCGCAGGGCTGGAACGCCTTCAACGGCCAGCTCAAGGGCCTGATGACCTGGTCGATCAACTGGGACGGCTCGAAGGGCTGGACGTTCGGGGACAACGTCAAGGGCCTGCAGGGCCGCTAGGGACAGGACGCGGCGGCCTTCCGGCGCGCCAGGGGCGCCGGAAGCGCCGCCGTGTCCGCGAGATAACGCTTGGCTGTGAATCCGGCCCACTGGTTTGCCGCGTTTGCGGGGGCATGGAACGCTCTAGGCAAAAAGCGCCGAGGACCAGGTGGGGATTCAGGTGTCAACAGTAAGCGGGGGAACGGCGGCGCGGCGTTCTGGCCGGTTGGCCACCTGCGTCATGGGGCTCGCCGCCATGGCGCTGCTCGCGGCCGGCTGCTCCCTCGGCGCCACCGCCGACCAGGAGACCACCGGCGCCCAGCCGCCGCAGGCGTCCCCGCCCGCCGCCACCGCCGAGGCGCTGAAGCCGCCGCCCGTGGACGCCGACTGGCCGCGCTGGGGCCTGACCCACACCGGCGTCAGCGCCAACAACATCACCCCGCGCCTGGAGCAGGACGTCGCCCGCGCGCTGTCCGAGACGCCGATGCTGCAGAACCAGCACATCATGGGCTTCGGGGCGCTCAACCCCGAGCCGCGGCGGGGCGAGTACTTCTGGGAGGACCTCGACAGCCGGACGAACTTCATGCGGGAGTCCGGCGGCACCGGCGTGATCACGCTGTGCTGCGCCCCCGACTGGATGAAGGGCGGCCCCGAGGGCCCGACCGAGGAGTCGGCCTGGAAGGAGCACCTGGAGGACGCGCCGTACCCGGAGCACTTCGACGACTTCGCCAAGCTGGCGGCGACCGTGGCCGAGCGCTACCGGGACGTGAAGTACTTCATGGTCTGGAACGAGTTCAAGGGCTTCTGGCGGGACCACCGGAAGCCCGCGGACTACAAGGGCTACACCGAGCTGTACAACAAGGTGTACGACGCGGTGAAGGCGGTTCGTCCGGACGCCAAGATCGGCGGGCCGTACCTGGGCTTCGACAGCGACAGCAAGGGCGACACCGAGCTGCGCGGCCCGTGGGGGTCGGTCAACCAGCACGCCCTCGACGCCTTCGAGTACTGGTTCAAGCACAAGAAGGGCGCCGACTTCGTCGTCGTGGACGGCGCCTCCCCCACCGAGACCCACGAGCTGCTGCCGGACGCGTTCGGCGCCCTGGGCAAGTTCGGCGCGATCACCAAGTGGCTGCGCGAGAAGACCGGCGACCTGCCGGTGTGGTGGTCGGAGTGGTACTTCGTGCCCGAGGACGGCACCGTCTGGGACGAGCCCATGCGGCTGGCCGTGCAGGCCGTCTCGATGATGGAGTTCGCCCGGAGCGGCGCGAGCACGGCCCTGTACTGGAACCCGCAGGCCAAGGACGGCGAGTGCCGGGCCTGCATGTGGGAGCCGCGCACGGGCGCGCTGATGCCCACCGGCAAGCTGGTCGGCGACTTCACCCGCTGGTTCCCGGCGGGCGCCGAGCTGGAGCCGGTCACCTCCTCCGACCCGCGGGTGCGGGTGCTGGCCCAGCCACGGCAGCTCCTCGCGGTCAACACCACGGGCAAGCAGGTCACCACGACGGTCGACGGCAAGGAGCTGACGCTCAAGCCGTACGAGATCAAGTGGAGCGACCGCTAGCCGCGGCCGGCGCGGCAGTGATGACACGGGCGAGATGGCGGTCCGGTATGACGGCCGCCATTGATCCGGCTGACTCGCCTTGACACGATGCGCAAGATCCCGTGTAAATCCATCGAGGGAACTTGCGCATGTTGAAGCTCCGACCAGGGCTGAGCGCGCTCGTCGTGATCGCGTCGCTCAGCCTGACGACGCCGCCCTCGCAGGCGGCCCCGCGCGGCGCGCCCGCCTGCGCGCCCGGCACGACCGTCACCACCGACTCGGGCCAGGTGTGCGGGATCGCGGGCGAGGGCCTGCGCTCCTGGCTCGGCATCCCCTACGCCGCCCCGCCCGTCGGCGACCTGCGCTGGACGCCCGCGCGCCGGGCCACGCCCTGGCCCGGCGTGTTCTCCGGCACCGGGCGGGGCAGCCCGTGCCCGCAGGCGGAGCTGCTCGGCTCCCCCTCCGAGGACGAGGACTGCCTCAAGCTCAACGTCGCCGCCCCCGAGGGGGCGCGCGACCTGCCCGTCATGGTGGAGTTCCACGGCGGCGGCTTCCGGTACGGCGCCCCCTCCGACGGCTCCTACCTGGCGAAGGCCGGCGGCGTCGTGCACGTCGGCGTCGGCTACCGGCTGGGCGTCCTGGGCTTCCTGTCCCACCGGGCCTTCGGCCCGAACGCCGGCAACTACGCCCTGTCCGACCAGCAGGAGGCGCTGCGCTGGGTGCGGCGCAACATCGCCCGCTTCGGCGGCGACCCCGGCAACGTGACGATCTTCGGGGCCAGCGCCGGCGGGTCGAGCGTCTGCGCGCACACGGCGTCGCCGACCGCGAAGGGCCTGTTCGAGAAGGGGATCGTGCAGAGCGGCGAGTACAACTCGCTGCGCGGCGTGAACACCTTCTGGCAGCCGCAGGACTGCAAGGCCGAGCTGCCCACGCAGGCCGAGGCGCAGGCCCAGGGCGGCCGGTTCGCCGCCGCGCTGGGCTGCGAGCAGGCCGCCGACCCGGCCGCGTGCCTGCGGGCCGAGCCGGTCAAGGCGCTGCTCGACCAGTCCGGCGACGGGCTCGGCCCGGACCGCGGGACGATCGCCCCCATCGTGGACGGCCGCATCCTGACCATGTCGCCGTCCCGGGCGTTCGCCAGGGGCAAGGTCAACAAGGTCGCCCTCATGCACGGCGTGGGCCGCGACGAGGTCCAGCTCCCCGCCGCGAACACCCCGGCCGAGTACGAGACCCTGGTCCGGCAGCAGTACGGCCCCCTCGCCCCCGAGGTGCTCGCCCGCTACCCGCTGGCCAGGTTCCCCGCTCCGGCGGCGTTCATCGCGTACCGGACGATCGTGGCCGACAGCAACTCGGTCTGCCCGGCGCTGCTCAACGACGAACGCCTGGCTGCGCACATCCCGGTGTACGCCTTTCAGGTGGACAACACCGACGCGCCGCCGCTGTTCTTCCTCGACCGGACCAAGCCGAACGGCGCCTTCCACATCAGCGAGGCGCCCTTCCTGTACTCCGACGTCAAGGACCTGGACGCCAACCAGCGCTCCTTCGGCGCCCAGCTCGTCGCCCAGTGGACGGGCTTCGCCCGTACCGGCGACCCGACCGCGGAGGGCACCCCGCTGTGGCCCCGTCACACCCGCACCGACCCCGCCGTCATGTCCCTGGCCCCGGCCGGTGACAGCCAGGTGACGCGGGAGATCGCCAGGCAGCACCAGTGCGCGTTCTGGAACAAGGAGGCGACCTCATGATCCGGCTGGTGACCGCGCTCTGCCTCGCACTGCTGCAGGGCCCGGCGCCCGCGCAGGCGGCGACCGGCGGCGACTGGCCCATGTGGCAGCAGGGCCCGCTGGGCTGGCGGCACAACGCCGCCGAACGCGCGATCAACCCGCGCACGGTCGGCGGCCTCGCGCTGAAGTGGGCCTTCGCCTACCCCAAGGAGGCCGGCACGCCGCGCAGCCAGCCCGCCGTCGTGGGCGACACCGTGTACTTCGGCTCCCCCGAAGGCAAGCTGTACGCCAGGGACGCCGCCACCGGCGCCGCCCGCTGGGAGTTCGACCTGGCCACCGTCGGCACCGGCCGCACCCAGGTGCAGGACGGCCCGGCCGTGGCCAGGGGCAAGGTGTACTTCGGCGACGTGCGCGGCTGGTTCTACGCCGTCGACCAGCGCACCGGCCGCCTGGCCTGGGCGCGCCGGCTCGACGACACCGTCACGGCGATCGTGACCAGCTCGCCCCTGGTCTTCGGCGACCGCGTCTACGTCGGCGTCTCCAGCGGCGAGAACATCATCGGCAAGGAGCACGCCTGCTGCACCTTCCGTGGCCACCTCGACGCCATGGACGCCGACACCGGCCGCCCGGTCTGGCGCTTCCACACCGTCCCGAAGGCCCGCCAGGACGGCACCTGGCCCAACGGCGTCCCCCGGTACGCCCCCTCGGGCGGCGGCGTGTGGAGCTCCCCCGCCCTCGACCCGGTCACCCGCACCCTGTACGTCGGCACCGGCCAGAACTACACCGGCAGCGCCGGCCACTACGACTCGGTGCTGGCGCTGGACATCGACACCGGCCGGCCGCGCTGGACCCGGCGGATGACCGACGTGGACACCTGGCGGCTGGAGTGCTCGCTGCCCACCCCCGAGGACCGCGAGTACTGCCCCAACCTCCCCGACGGCACCGCGCTCGACTTCGACCTCGGGGCCGCGCCCAACCTGTTCCGCGCGGGCGGGCGGCCCCTGGTCGGCATCGGGCAGAAGGCGGGCGTGTACCACGTGCTCGACGCCCGTACCGGGAAGATCGTCTGGCAGCGGCAGCTGTCGAAGCCGATGCCCGGCGGCGGCCTGTCCGGCGTCCAGTGGGGCACCTCCTTCGACGGGCAGCGCCTGTACGTGGCCACGTACATGGCCCAGCCCGGCACCCTGTTCGCCCTCGACCCGGCCACCGGGCACCTGCTGTGGGAGACGCCCAACCCGGCCGACGGCTGCGCCACCGGCGGCGCGGCCCAGTACCCGCAGGTCTGCCGGCTCGGCCACACCCCGGCCGTCTCCAGCACGCCCGGCCTGGTCTGGGAGGGCAGCATGGACGGCAAGATGCGGGCCTACTCGGCGCGCACCGGCGAGGTCGTGTGGGCCTACGACACCATGCAGGAGGTGCAGGGGGTCAACGGCCTGACCGGGCGCGGCGGGGCCGTCTCGGGCGGCGGCGGGGCCGTGGTGTCGCACGGCATGCTGTTCGTCCAGTCCGGGTACTCCTTCACGCCGTACCCGAACCCGTACGGGTCGGTGTTCCTGGCCTTCAGCCTTCCGTAGGCGCCGCCGGGGCGGTCGAGCCGCGCACCACCAGCTCGGTCGCCAGCTCGACGTGATGGGAGTCGATCCGCTCGCCGGCCGCCAGCCGCAGCGCGGTGCGCAGGGCCGCCCGGCCCATCTCGCGCAGCGGCTGGCGCACGGTGGTGAGCTGCGGCGAGGCCATCCGGGCGATCTGGGTGTCGTCGAAGCCGACGATGCTCAGGTCCTCCGGGATGCGCAGGCCGCGTGACCTGGCGGCCTCCATGACCCCGAGCGCGATCTCGTCGCAGCCGGCGAAGATCGCGGTCGGGGGCTCCGGCAGGTCGAGCACGCTCGCGCCGTTGACCAGGCCGTCCTGGTAGTGGAAGTGGGCGGTGCGGACGTAGCCGGGCGGCTCGGGCACGCCGGCCGCCTCCAGCGCCGCGCGGTAGCCGTGCAGGCGGGCCTGGTTGCAGGCCGAGGTCGGCGGGCCGCCGATGTAGGCGATGCGGCGGTGGCCCAGCGACAGCAGGTGCTGGGTGGCGGTCAGGCCGCCGGCGAAGTTCGTCGAGCCGACGCTGGTCACGCTGGTGGTCGGCAGGTTGAGCGGGTCGATCACGACCAGCGGCAGCCGGGCCCGCGTCAGCGCCCCGAGCTGCGCGCCGGTCAGCTCGCTGGTCACCACGATGAGCGCCCGCCGCCCGGCGGCGACCAGGTCGCGCGCCCAGCCGCCGGTGCGCTGGTGGCTCTTCCTGATGCTGACGACGACCGACGTCTCCAGCTCGTCGCCGGCCTCGATCGCGCCGTGGATGAGCTCGGTGGAGTAGGCGTTGAGGTCGTCGTCGAACTGCACCTCGACCGTGGCGGGGCCGCCCGCCTCGCCGCGGCGCGGCGTGGCGGGCACGTAGTCGTGCTGCCGGAGCAGCGACTGCACCAGCGACCGGGTCGCCGGGGCCACGTCGCTGCGGCCGTTGAGCACCTTGGAGACGGTGGCGACGGACACGCCGGCCGAGGCCGCGACGGTGGCCAGCGTGGCGCGCCTAGGAGCCGGCATCTGTTCCTCCTCGGATCTCCACGGGTGTGACCAGCCGCCTGCCCGCGCCGGCGGGCCGCATCGGCCCGGTCAGCCGGACCACGCCGCGGCACGGCAGGTCGGCGGCGGACGTGCCGACGAGCACCTCGACGTCTCCGGGCTCCACGACGCGCCGCAGGTCGCGCCCGGTGAAGGCGGTCCTGTCGGTGTGGACGAGGAAGGAGACCCGCCTGCTCTCACCCGGTTCGAGGCGCACCCTGGCGAAGCCGGTGAGCTGCTTCACCGGCCTGGTGACCTGGGCGAGGACGTCGTGCAGGTAGAGCTGCACGACCTCGTCGCCCGCCCGGCCGCCGGTGTTGGCGACGCGGACCGAGACGGTGAACTCGCCGTCGGTCGGGACCTCGGCGGCGCTGATCCGCAGGTCGCCGACCTCGAAGGAGGTGTAGGAGCGGCCGTGCCCGAAGGGGAACAGCGGGGTGGGATCGAGGTTGCTGATGCCCTTGCTGTCGGCTCCGAGCGGGGGCTGCAGGTAGGTGCCCGGCTGCCCGCCAGGATGGCGGGGTATCTGCACGGGAAGCTTGCCTCCAGGCTGGACACGACCGCTCAGTATACCGGCGATCGCCCCGCCGCCCTCCTCTCCCGGCATGAACGCCTGGACCAGCCCGGCGGCTTCCGCGTGCACCTCGCCCAGCGCGTACGGGCGGCCGGAGACGACCACCACGACGACCGGCGTGCCCGTCGCGAACAGCTCGGCCAGCAGGTCGGCCTGGAGGCCGGGCAGGCGCAGGTCCTCGGCGTCGCAGCCCTCGCCCGACGTGCCCTGGCCGAACAGCCCGGCCAGGTCGCCCACGACCGCGACGCACAGATCGGCCGCGCGGACGGCGGCGGCCGCCGCGGCGAACCCGGACCGGTCGCCGCCCTGGACGGCGCAGCCCGGCTCGTGCACGATCTCGGCGGCGGGCAGCTCGGCGCGCAGCGCGTCCAGCACGGTCGGGGCCTCGACGCCGAGCCCGAGCCCGGGGTAGCGGGGCAGCACGTGGTTGGGGAAGGCGTAGCAGCCCATGAACGTGCGCGGGTCGTCGGCGCACGGGCCGACGACGGCGACCCGGCCGAGGCCCGCGCGCAGCGGCAGCGCGGTCCCGGGGTCGAGCAGCACGATCGAGCGTTCGGCCAGCTCGCGGGCGAGGGCGCGGTTGGCGGGCGAGTCCAGCTCGACGTCCGGCGCGGCGGCGACCGAGCCCTCCGGCGTCCAGCCGGGGTCGAGCAGGCCGAGCTGCACCTTCTGGGTGAGCAGCCGGCGCGCGGCGCGGTCGATCAGCGACTCGGGCAGCTCGCCGCGGCGCACCCGCTCGACCAGGTGGGCGCCGAAGCCTAGGGTGTCGGGCAGCTCGACGTCCACGCCGGCGGCCAGCGCCTGCGCCCCCGCGTCCGCCGGATCGGCGGCCACCTGGTGCATGGTCGCCAGGAACGGGACCGCCCAGTAGTCGGACACGACGGTGCCGGTGAACCCCCACTCCTCGCGCAGCAGCTCGGTCAGCAGCCAGGAGTCGACGGCGGCGGGCACGCCGTCCACGTCGGAGTAGGAGTTCATCACCGAACGGGCGCCGCCCAGGGTGATCGCCGCCTCGAACGGCGGCAGGATCATGTCCATCAGCTCGCGGCGGCCCATCGGGACCGGGCCGTGGTTGCGGGCGGCCCGCGAGGCCGAGTACCCGGCGAAGTGCTTGAGCGTGGCGATCACGCCGGCGCTCTCCAGGCCGCGCACGTACGCCGCGCCGAGCATCGAGACGAGGTACGGGTCCTCGCCCATCGTCTCCTCGACCCGGCCCCACCGGTAGTCGCGGACCACGTCGAGCACCGGGGACAGGCCCTGGTGGGCGCCCACGGCGCGCATGTCCCGGCCGATGGCCGCGGCCATGCGCTCGACCAGACCGGGGTCGAAGGTGGCGGCCCAGGCGATGGCCGCCGGGTAGACGGTGGCGCCGTAGGTGGTGAAACCGGTCAGGCATTCCTCGTGCACGAGGGCGGGGATGCCGAGCCTGGACAGCCCGACGACCTCGCGTTGCAGCCGCACCACCTCGGCGGCGCCCTCGGCCACCGTCACCGGGACGCTGCCGAACACCCGGGTCAGGTGGCCGAGCCCGTGCCGGGCGGCCTCGCCCAGGGGCACGGTGCCGGAGGCGGCGAAAACGTCCTGCATGGGGGCCACGTTGTGGGTGCCCGTGCCGTCCGGGTCGGGGGCGGGGGCCGCCTCCTCGTGCGCCATGTCGTTGCCCACCCACCGGCTGCCGAGCTGGGCGACCTTCTCCTCCAGCGTCAACTCCTGAAGGAGGGCCTCGACGCGCTCGGCCACGGGAAGCGCCGGGTCCAGCCACGGACCGAGGACCCGATCCGCCGGGGTCCGATCTAGAGCCGTCATGAACTGCACTCCTTCAAGAGTTCTGCCGCAAAGTTTCGAAACATTTCGGAGCTGGGTCTGCCACCTGCACAATGCCGCAACTGACGCAGAATAGCCAGCTAGATGCCCGCGCGAGATTACTACACAGGCCCGGCCGCCGCCCAGCTCCGTTTCCGCGACAGAGGTCTTGACAGGGTAATGGTCGAAATCTAGATTGACGTGCCGCGCGGTCATGTCGCAAATGTTTCGACTAGTTCACTCAACGGCGAGCGGACGAGCGGCATTGGGGGGTTTGCCGATCCGACCGCCGGCCAACGCGTCCGAAGGACAACCGAGCCGCGGCCAGGCCACGGCATTCGAGTACGGAGATCAGCGTGGAGACCAGGACAACCTCTCGCCGCACCTTCCTCAGCCTCTCGATGGGGCTGCCCCTGGGAGCCGCGCTCGCCGCCTGCGGCACGTCGGGCCCCACCCGCGCGGGTGGCGGCGGCCCGACCGGCGGTGGCGGCGGCGGCGCCAAGGCCACCTACTGGTACCTGTCGGTCGAGCCGCAGGAAGGCGTGCGCCGCCGGGCGATCGAGCGCTTCAACAAGGCCAACCCCACCACCCAGATCGAGGGCACGGCGTTCCAGAACGACGCCTACAAGACCAAGATCAAGACGGCCATCGGCGCCGGCCAGGCCCCCACGCTGATCTGGGGCTGGGGCGGCGGCACCCTGCGCAGCTACGTGCAGGCGGGCCAGGTCGAGGACCTCACGTCCTGGTTCTCCGAGAACGCCGCCGTCAAGGACCGGCTGTTCCCCTCCTCCTTCGGCGCGGCCACCGTGGACGGCAAGATCTACGCGATGCCGTGCGAGACCGTGCAGCCGATCGTCCTGTACTACAACAAGGAGGTCCTGGAGAAGGTCGGCGTGCAGCCGCCGACGACCTGGGGCGAGATCATGGACATCGTGCCCAAGATCAACGCCAAGGGCATCGCGCCGTTCTCGCTCGGCGGCCAGTCGCGCTGGACCAACATGATGTGGCTGGAGTTCCTGTTCGACCGGATCGGCGGCCCCGAGGTGTTCCAGGCGGTGTTCGAGGGCCAGAAGGACGCCTGGTCCCACCCCGCCGCCCTCGACGCCCTGACCAAGATGCAGGACCTGATCAAGGCGAACGGCTTCATCAAGGGCTTCTCCTCCATCACCGCCGACTCCAACGCCGACCAGGCGCTGCTCTACACCGGCAAGGCCGCGATGATGCTGCACGGCGGCTGGACGTACGGCGGCATGAAGAACGACGGCGGCGACTTCGTCCCCGGCGGCCACCTCGGCTACATGAACTTCCCGCCCGTGGACGGCGGCAAGGGCGACCCGAGCAACACCGTCGGCAACCCCGGCCAGTACCTGTCGATCTCCGCCAAGGCCACCCCCGAGCAGAAGGAGATCGCCAAGAAGTTCTTCACCAGCGGCGTGCTCGACCAGACCGAGGTCAAGGAGTGGGCGGACACGGGCGCCGTGCCGATCGTCAAGGGCGCCGACGCCGCCTTCGCCTCCTCCCCCGACGCCGAGTTCCTGAAGTTCGTCTACGGCATCGCCAGCAACGCCAAGACCTTCGCCCAGTCGTGGGACCAGGCGCTCAGCCCGACCGCCGCCGAGGTGCTACTGGACAACATCGCCAAGCTGTTCCAGCTGTCCATCTCGCCGCAGCAGTTCCAGACGAACATGAACGCGGTCATCGGCAAGTGAGCGTGATCCCGATCCCCGCCGGGCGGCGGGCGCCGGCGGCGGCCGGGCGAGAGGGCCGCGGCTCCCTCGCCTGGCTGGCCGTCCCGGCGTTGCTGCTCTTCGTCGCCTTCGGCGTGATCCCGCTGATCGGGGTCCTCGTCCTCAGCTTCACCTCCTGGGACGGGCTCGGCGACATCGGCTTCGCCGGCCTGTCGAGCTGGCAGGCCGTGCTGGCCGATCCCGGGCTGCCGCACGCGCTGTGGGTGACGTTCCTGGTGATGGCCGCGTCCTGGGCGGTGCAGACGCCGGCCAGCATCCTGCTCGGGGTGTTCCTGGCCGGTCAGCAGCGCTACCGGGCCGTGCTGTCGGTGTTCTACTTCATCCCGCTGCTGCTCAGCTCGGCCGCCATCGCCATCACCTACAAGGCGCTGCTCGACCCGAACTTCGGGCTCGGCGCCGGGCTCGGCCTCGACCTGCTGGCCCAGGACTGGCTGGGCGAGCCCGTCCTCGCCTTCAGCGTGGTGATCTTCGTGGTGTCGTGGCAGTTCATCCCGTTCCACTCGCTGATCTACCAGGGCGGCGTGCGGCAGATCCCGCGCTCGATGTACGAGGCCGCCCAGCTCGACGGCGCGGGCCGGGTGCGCACGTTCTTCAGCATCACGCTGCCGCAGCTCAAGTACACGATCATCACGTCCTCGACGCTGATGGTGGTCGGATCACTGACGTTCTTCGACCTGATCTTCGTGCTGACCGCGGGCGGCCCCGGCGACGCCACCCGGGTGCTCGCCCTGGACATGTACAAGCGGGGGTTCCAGGCCAACTTGATGGGCCCGGCCAGCGCGATCGCGGTCATCCTCGTCCTCGTGGGCCTGGCGCTGGCGCTGCTGCTGCGCCGACTGGGCGGCCGCGACGCCTCGGCGAGCCAGCTGGAAGGGGCCTGACATGGCGACGACGCTGACGAAGCCGGCGCGGCGGGCCGCCGGGGCGTCCGGGCGGGCGGGCGGTCCGGCCACCCGCCGCCGCAACTGGGTGGCCGGGGTGGCCGGGTGGATCTGGCTGGCGATCGTGGTGGTGCCGATCTACTGGATCGTCATCACCAGCTTCAAGGAGCAGAGCTCCTACTACGCCTCCAACCCGCTCGCGCCGCCGGCCGAGCCGACGCTCGGGGCCTACAAGCTGGTGCTGGAGTCGGACTTCGCGCTGTACTTCCTCAACAGCCTCCTCGTCACCCTCGGCGCGGTGATCCCGGCCGTCGGGGTGTCGTTCATGGCGGCGTACGCGATCGTGCGCGGCGGCGGGCGGTTCCTGCGCGGGGTGAACTCGCTGTTCCTGATGGGGCTGGCGATCCCGCTCCAGGCCACGATCATCCCGATCTACCTGATCATCATCCGGCTGCACCTGTACGACTCGCTGCTGGGCATGATCCTGCCCTCCATCGCGTTCGCGATCCCGCTGTCGGTGCTGGTGCTGTCCAACTTCATCAGGGACGTGCCCAAGGAGCTGTTCGAGTCGATGCGGCTGGACGGCGCCACCGACTGGGGCATGCTCTGGCGGCTGACCTTCCCGCTGACCCGTCCGGCCGTCGTGACGGTGACCATCTACAACGCGCTGACGATCTGGAACGGCTTCCTGCTGCCGCTGATCCTGACCCAGAGCCCGGACAAGCGCACGCTGCCGCTGGCGTTGTGGACGTTCCAGGGCCAGTACAGCGTGAACGTGCCCGCCGTGCTCGCCTCGGTCGTCCTGACCACGCTGCCCATCCTGATCCTCTACGTGGTGGGCCGCCGTCAGCTGCTCAGCGGGCTGACCGCGGGCTTCGGCAAGTGAGCGACGGTCCTCCCCCGCGCGGGAGGACCGTCCGTCGCGGCACGTACCCGGGCCTCGGCGTCCCTGGCCAGGACGGCCCGCGCCCGCGGACGGCGGACCGGCGGCGCCGCGCGCAGCGGGGCCAGCAGCCGCACCTCGACGGCCAGCCGCCGGGTCGCGACCACCCGCAGCACCGAGGCGAGCAGCGAGTCCTCGCCCACGTAGCAGGCGCGGGTCGAGGGCCGGCCGTCCTCGCGGTAGCGCAGCGCGGCGGGCCGTACGGCGGCGCCCGCGTCGATCGCCGCCTGGAACACCGCCGGCCGGAAGTCGCCCATGCCGAGCCCGCACCACGTGGTGCCCTCGGGGAAGGCCACGACGGTGTCGCCCGCCCGCAGCGCCGCGGCCACGGCGGCGACCGCCGACGGCAGCGCGGACAGGCGTTCCCTGTCGATGAACAGCGCGCCCGCGCCCGCGGCCAGCGTACGGACGACCGGCCAGGCGGCGATCTCCCGCTTGGCCAGCGGGCGCGCGGGCACCGCGGCCGCGACGACCAGCGGGTCCAGCCACGACACGTGATTGGCCACGACCAGCTCGCCCGCTGCCGCGCGTTCCCCGGCCCGCTCGTCCGGCTCCCCGGCCCGCTCGTGCGGGTCTCCGGCCCGCTCGTCCGGCTCCCCGGGGATGACCTCCAGGTGGATGCCCAGGGCGCGCAGCAGCAGCCGGGCCCACGTCCCGGTGGCGCGCGCCCGCACGTCGGGGCGGGCGTGGCGGAACGCCGGCGCCACCGACACCCCCGCCAGCACCACCAGGGCCGCCGCGAGCAGCCGCAGCGCCCGGCGGGCCGCCCCCGCGCCGGCGACCGCCGCCCCCACGCACATGTCCGGCGTGCACGGGCCCGTGCGCAGCCAGGGGCCGGTCACGGCGTCCCGCCCAGGAAGTGACGCAGGTAGCGGGTGTTCGCCTGGGCCATCGAGAGCAGCACGAAGAAGTCGGCCGTGCCGAAGTCCCGGTCGTGCGCGGGCGGCCCGCACACCCACGCGCCCAGCCGCAGGTAGCCGCGGAGCAGCGCGGGCGGCACGAACCGGTCGGAGCGCGGCGCGCCGTCGGCCGCCCAGGGCACGTGCGGCGTGACCCGGTGCTCCTCGGGGCCGAGCGGCACCCGCCCGGCCACCCCGGCGGCCAGCGCGCCGCCGTCGTCGAGCGGCACCGAGCAGCAGCCCGCCAGCCACCGGTGGCCGCCGTTCACCATGTACCGGGCGATCCCGGCCCACATCAGCGCGACCACCGCGCCGTCCCGGTGGTCGGGGTGCACGGTGGTACGTCCTGCTTCGACCAGGTTGTTGCGGATGGGGGCGAGGGCGCGCAGGTCGAACTCGCCGTCGGAGTAGAGCCGGTCCGACCGCCCCGGCGGCAGCAGCCGGTACGTCCCCACCACCCGCCGCCCCTCCCGCACCAGGAGGTGGTCGCAGTAGGCGTCGAACCGGTCCACGTCGAGGCCGGAGAGCGGGCTGTCGAGCCGCGCCCCCATCTCCTCGGCGAAGACCTCGTACCGCAGCCGCTGGGCCGCCTGGAGGTCGGCGGGGCTCGTGGCCATGCCGACCGTGTACCGGCTCGTGTCAAGAGAGATCGTCATGGGCGCGGGGTCCTTCCCTGAAAGCGTCTCGCGACCATGTCGTCATGCCGACATGACGGCCGGCTCTCGCGTCGGGGGCACCCAGGCGTCGGAGCGGTGAACTAGCTCGCGGCCTCCTTCTCGCGGTCGCGGCGGTTGGCGTACAGGCTGGTCAGGGTCACCGTGGTCAGGACGGCGACGATCACGCCGAGCGAGGCGAGCGTCGGGATCTGCGGCATCCAGTCCCAGACGCCGTGCGCCCAGTGCAGGACGAGCTTGACCCCGATGAAGGCCAGGATGACGCTCAGCCCGTGGTTGAGGTGGCGCAGCTTGGTCAGGACGCCCTGCAGCACGAAGTACAGCGCCCGCAGGCCCATCAGCGCGAAGGCGTTGGTGGCGAAGACCAGGAACGGGTCCTCGGTCACGCCGTACACGGCCGGCACGGAGTCCACGGCGAAGACGATGTCCGTGCCGAGGACGGCGACGGCGGCCAGGGCCAGCGGCGTCAGCGCCAGCCGTCCGCCCTCGCGCACGGCCAGCCGGGAGCCGCGGTAGTCGTCGGTGACCGGCACGAACCGGCGCACCAGCCGGACGCTGCGCATGGACGAGATGTCCACCTGCTGCTCGTGGCCGCCGAGCACGTCCTTGAGGATCTTCCCGGCGGTGACGATGAGGATCGCGCCGAACAGCAGGAACGCCCACGTGCCGCTCTGCAGGGCGGCGGCGCCGAGCCAGATGAAGACGCCGCGCAGGACGAGCGCGCCGACGATCCCGTACAGCAGCACCTGCCTGGCCAGCGCGGGCGGGACCGCGAAGGCCGCCAGCAGCAGCATGAACACGAACAGGTTGTCCACCGACAACGACTTCTCCACCACGAACCCGGTGAAGAACTCCACGGCGACGCCGCCGCCGTGGTCCGCCCACAGGTAGCAGCCGAAGATCACCGGCAGCACCAGGTAGAACGCCGACCAGCCGGCCGCCTCGCGCATGCGGACCTCGTGCGGACGCCTGGTCAACACAAGATCCAGCGCCAGCAGCAGCACGAGCCCGGCGATCGCGACCAGCCAGAGGGTGGGCGTGGCGATGGTGGTCAGGGCGGGGGCAGCCTGCAATGTGCCCGGGGGCATGGGTCCTCCTCGAACGCGCGTCATCGTTCGAGGTCTCCTTCGCCCGTGCGCCGATCGCGCGGGCGGCCGCCCGGGGACGTCTGGGACGTCCGTACTGACCGGGCCGGCGCTTGCGAAGTACTCCCCTCGGCACCCTCAGCCTAGGCGAAGTCACGACATGTCACCACCTGTTGGCCGGCCTATCTGCGCGCTGCCCGCCACCAGGCGCAGGGCCCTCGCCACCGGCGGAAGGTGACGAGAGCCTGACTGGCGGGCGGAAAAGCG
This sequence comes from Nonomuraea sp. NPDC001636, assembly GCF_040298265.1. Lineage (NCBI taxonomy): Bacteria > Bacillati > Actinomycetota > Actinomycetes > Streptosporangiales > Streptosporangiaceae > Nonomuraea > Nonomuraea sp. NPDC001636. Next base: position 409,065 of record NZ_JBEOZT010000004.1, on the reverse strand, counting down.
CTGACTGTGCCATTTACCGTTAGGAAACTTTCCTTTATATTTGGGAGCATCCCCCAGCATGAAGGAACGGTGACATGCGCAGAGTATGGACCTTCTTAGCCATGGCGGCGGTCTCCGTCGCCACCGTCGTCGCCCTCTCCCCGCCGGCCTCGGCGCACGGTTACATCTCCGACCCGCCCAGCCGCCAGGCCAACTGCGCGGCCGGCAAGGTCAAGAACTGCGGCCAGATCATCTGGGAGCCGCAGAGCGTCGAGGGCCCCAAGGGCCTGCGCAACTGCAGCGGCGGCGACCCCCGGTGGGCCCCGCTGGACGACGACAGCAAGGCCTGGCCCGCCGCGTCCGTCGGCGACACGGTCAACTTCAAGTGGCTCATCGAGGCCCGGCACGCCACCAGCACGTGGGAGTACTACGTCGGCGGCACCCGGATCGCGGTCTTCGACGACCACGGCAGGCAACCGGGCTCCACGGTGACCCACTCGGTGAGCCTGGGCGGCCGGACCGGGCGCATCAAGCTGCTGGCCATCTGGAACATCGCCGACACGGAGAACGCCTTCTACAACTGCGTCGACCTCCAGGTGGGTCCCGGCGGCCCGACGCCGACCCCCACCGCCACCCCGACGCCGACCCCCACGCCCACCCCGACCCCAACGGTGACCCCCACGGTGACCCCGACCCAGGGCCCGACCGGCAACTGGACGGCGGGCACCGCGTACAAGTCGGGTGACCAGGTGGTCTACAACAACGTCACCTACCGCTGCCTCCAGCCGCACACGGCGCTGCCCGGCTGGGAGCCGCCGAACGTGCCCGCCCTGTGGCAACGGGTGTGATCGTCTAGCTCCGGTGCACGGGGGCGGTGCGGTCGGCCACGATGGACGGGCCGGCCGCACCCCCCTTCCGGAAGGACGCCGATGAAGCGACTTCTCCTCGTCCTCGGCGTCGTCGCCGGGGTGGCGGCGGCCGTCTGGGGCGCCGTCCTGGTGCTGGCCGCGACGGCCGGTCCGGCGCCGGCCAGGCAGCGCTTGGCCGTCGCTCCGCCGGTGGTGCGCGACAGCGTGATCATCGACGGCGGCGGCCAGGTCGTCGAGAAGCTCGCCCCCGACTGCGCGGCCAGCCGCCACCCCGCCTTCTGCCGCCGGGTGCACGACGAGCTGACCGCGATCGATCCGCGACTGCTCACCCGGGGCGGCCTGGTCGTGGCGACCACGCTCGATCCGCGGGCGCAGCAGGCGGCGCAGCGGGCCGTCGAGGCGCGGGTCCGCCCGGGTGACGGGCCCGTCGCCGTCGAGGCCATGGTGGCGCCGGGCAGCGGCGAGATCAGGGCGCTGGCCGCCAGCCGCGGCGACGGCGCGCACGCCCTGTCGCAGGGCTCCACGGCGATGGCGTACACGCTGGCGGCGGCGCTGTCCGGCGGCTTCCGCCACGACGACGGCTTCCCCGGCTCACTGTCCTACCAGGCCGCGGGCCCCGGCTCCTTCACCGACTGCAAGGGCCAGGCCGTGGGCGATCCCACCCACACCGTCACCGACTCCGTCGGCGGGAGCGGCGGCGCGTTCACCACTCTTCGCTCGGGCGCCCGCGCCACCCTGAACACCTTCTTCATGCGGCTGGAGGAGCGGATCGGCCTCTGCGCGACCGTGCGCACGGCGGTGCGGCTCGGCCTCACCGGCCCCTCCGGCCTGCCGCTGCGGGAGTACCAGGCGTTCACGCTCGGCGCCAACGAGGTGGACACCGTCACCGTCGCCGGCACCTACGCCACGCTCGCCGCCCACGGCCTGCGGTGCGCGCCGAGGGCGGTCAAGGAGGTCCGCGACGGCTCCGGCAAGGTGCTGCACGCCCTCGCCCCCGGATGCGAGCAGGCGCTCGACCCCGCGGTCGCCGACGCGGTGACCGGCCTGCTGCGGACCGGCGGGCTCGGCCGCGACGCGGCGGGCCTGGCCAGCAGGATCCCCGACTACAGGACGGCCTGGTACGCCGGCTACACCCCCGACCTGGCCGCCGCCGTCAGCCTCGGGTTCCCCGACGAGTCCGAGCCCCGCACGTTCCCCGACGGGTCCCAGCGGCGCCCGCCCACCGCCGGGCCCGATCGGCCCACGCTCACCGGCCTGACCGTCGGGGGACGCCGCTACGACACCGTGGACGGCGCCACCGTCCCGGGCCCGATCTGGCGCGCCTCGATGGCCGAGGCCCTGCGCGGGGCGCCGAAGTCCCGCTTCCCGGAGCCGGACGAGGCCCGCTTCGGCGGCTGCCGCCTGGCCTGCCCGAAGTAGCGGCTCAGCGAGGTTTCAGCAGCTCGGCGAGGCGGTCCATGGACTGGGCGCCGCCCTTGGGTCCGTCGGCGCGGACGATGGCGTCGCGCGCCTCGACGGACGGGTGCACCGACCGGGCCACGTACCGGGTACGGCCGCCGGCCTCCTCCAGGCGGACGGTCTCCAGGGCCACCTCGCCCGGCGTGCCCTCGAACTCCCACGTGCGCACGTACCGCTCCGGCGGCACGACCGCGTGGTAGACGCCGCCGAAGGCGTACTCCCGGCCGCGGGCGTCGGTGTTGACGAAGCGCCACCGGCCGCCCGGCGCGACCTCCATGGCGTCCACCCGGGTGTCCAGCCAGTGGGGGCCCCACCAGCGCGGGATCAGCGCCGGGTCGGTCACGACCCGGAAGACGACGTCCCTGGGGGCGTCGAAGGCGCGGATCATGATGATGTCCTGGCGGCCGGGTTCGATGACGAATTCGGTCTCACCCATGGTCACGTCCTTCCTCGCTGTGCCGGAGCTTCCTGATCTCCTCGTCGAGCCGGTCGAAGCTGCCGGTCCAGCGTTCGCGGTAGCGGTCGATCCACGCGGAGGCGCCCTCCAGCGGCGCGGTCTCCAGGCGGCAGGGCCGCCACTGCGCGTCGCGTCCGCGGCTGATCAGCCCGGCCCGCTCCAGCACCTTCAGGTGCTTGGACACGGCCTGCAGGCTCATCTCGAAGGGCTCGGCCAGCTCGTTGACCGTCGCCTCGCCGTCGGCCAGGCGGGCGAGGATGGCCCGCCGGGTGGGGTCGGCCAGGGCGGCGAAGGTGAGGCTGAGCTGGTCGTCGGGCATCGGTGCGTACGTTCCTTCCTGGGCGGTCCCGACCCTAATGGTCCACGATCGCGCCGCAGGAGACGTTCACGGTCGCCGACGTCATGGTCCGGGCCCGGTCGGAGGCGACGAACGCCGCCACGTCGCCCACGTCGGCGAGGGTGGCGAGCCGGCCGAGCAGGGTGGGCTCGCGCAGCTCCGCCTCCAGCGCGGCCTTGCCGGGGAAGGAGTCGGGGATGCTCTCCGGCACCCCGCCGGTGATCAGGGTGACCACGCGCACGCCCTGCGCCCCGGCCTCGCACGCCCACTGGCGGCGGATGCCCTCCATGGTGTCCAGCGACACCTTGAACCCGCCCAGCCCCGGCTGCGTCTGCGGCCCGCCGCCGCCGAACAGCAGGACGACGCCGGAACCGGCCATGTGCCGCACGGCGGCCCTGATGGTGAGGAACTGGGTGCGCGCGGCGACCTGGATCGGCCGCAGGAAGTCCTCGACGGAGATCTCGGCCAGCGGGCGCTGCACGTCCTGGACGGAGACGGCGTTGAACGAGACGTCGATGCGGCCCTCGCGGGCGGCCACCGTGCCGGTGAACGCGTCGACGGCCTGCTCGTCCAGCGCGTCCACGAGGGCGGTCTGCGCCGTGCCGCCGGCCGCGCGGATGTCGTCGGCGACCTTGTCGAGCGGGGCCCGGGTGCGGCCAGCCAGGAAGACGCGGGCGCCCTCGCGGGCGAAGGCGCGGGCCACCGCGCCGCCGATCGAGCCGCCGCCGCCGTAGACCACCGCGACCTTTTCTCGGAGAAGCATCTCTTCCTCCTTGTTCAACCCATTGGTTTATCAACCTACAGGTTGAATACGCGACGGTGTCAAGAACTGGACAGTCTTGGAGGCTTTATCCGATCTTGTCAGGACTCCGGGACGGTGTTACCTCTGGCGGGACGGGCGTCAACCGCGCGTCTTCTGTGCCCAGGAGGAACCGTGTCCACCAGACCCTGGTTACGCAGCGCCGTGATCGCCCTCGCGGTCACCGCCTCTGCCCTGCCCCTGACCGGCGCCGCCCGGGGCGAACCCGGCGGGCAGTCCCCGATCGTCCACGACTTCCAGGCCGAGCAGCACGGCAGACCGGACCTGGACAACCGGCAGGGCCGCGTCCCGCCGCCCGCCGGGCTCGGCGCGCGGGCCGCCGGCGCGGAGATCCGCTGGAACGCCCTCGGCACCCCCGCCGTCGTCACCGGCGCCGCGCCGCTCGCCAAGGGCCTGGGCGAGGACCCGGAACGGGCCGCCCGCGCCTACCTGGCCGCCAACGAGCCCCTGTTCGGCCTGTCGGCGGAGGAGGTCGCCGGGCTGGAGAAGGTCGCGGTCAACCCCCTCGGCGCCGGTCACGCCGTGCTCCTGCGCCAGCGGTTCGGCGGGCTGCCGGCCGGGGTGGACGGGCTCGTCGCGGTCGGCGTCGTGCGGGGGAAGGTGCGCCACGTGACCTCCTCGCTCGCCCGCGGGCAGGCCGCGCCCCCGGCCGCCGTGATCAGCGAAGCGCGGGCCCTGGAGATCGCGGCCCGCGACGGCGGCGTGGACCTGGCCACGGCGACGACGAAGCAGGTCACGAAGGTGGCCGTGCCCGCGCCCGACGGCGTGCACAGCGCGTACCAGGTGGTCCTGATCGGCGGCGGGAAGGGCGCGGCGGCGGCGTACACCACCCACGTGGACGCGGTCAGCGGCGGCATCCTCACCCGCGAGAACCTGGTCGACCACTTCGACCCGGAGAACCCGCGCTGGGCGGCCTTCCCGGTCAACCCGCCCGGCGACTACTCCGCCACCGACACCCGGCAGACCTGGTGCCACGCGGCCGGGCCCGGCTGCGACCTGGCCACCGGCGGCGACCCGGCGACCGGCCGCGCCTGGGACGTGGACCACGCCACCGGCGCACCGACCCACACCAGCGCGGGCAACGCCGCCCGGACGTACGAGAACCGCGCGAACGGCGACCCGTTCACCGTCGGCACCCGCGCGAACGCCCCCTCCCCCGACCGCGTCTACGTCTACCCCTGGCGCAACACCTGGAACCAGGCCAAGTGCGACCCGGCGACGTTCGACCAGCCGGGCGAGGCGGACCTGGAGGCCGCCATCGCCAACCTCAACGCCATGCACAACCGCATGCACGACTGGTCCTACCGGCTCGGCTTCACCGAGTCCGCCTGGAACATGCAGGTGGACAACGGCGACCGCGGCGGGCTCGGCAACGACCCCGAGCTGGGCAACGCCCAGGCCGGCGCGCGCGTGGCGTCGGTACGCGACAACGCCAACCAGATCACCGGCCCCGACGGCGTCGCCCCGATCACCAACATGTACCTGTGGCAGCCGATCGCCGGCTCGTTCTACTCCCCCTGCGTGGACGGCGACTACGACATGTCGGTCATCGGCCACGAGTACAGCCACGCCATCTCCGGCCGCATGATCGCCGGCCCGACCGCCGGCTGGAGCGGCGGGCAGGCGGGCGCCATGAACGAGAGCACCTCCGACCTGTTCGCCATGGAGTACCTCGACGAGTACGGCTTCCGCTCCTCCGGCGCGACCCCGTACGTGATCGGCCCGTACGTCACGGGCGACCGGACGCGCGGCATCCGCAACTACGACATGTCCAGGTCGCCGCTGAACTACAGCGACCTCGCCTACGACCTGGTCGGCACGCAGGTGCACGCCGACGGCGAGATCTGGACCGCCACCCAGTTCGGCGTCCGCCAGGCGTTCGTCAAGCGGTACGGCAAGGGCACGCCGGCCAGGCAGCGCGACTGCGCCGACGGCAAGGTGCCGGTGGACCGGTGCCCGGGCAACCGGCGGTGGGCGCAGCTCTCGTACGACGCCCTGCTGCTGATGGCCTCCGGCGCGGTCAGCTACGTCGACCACCGGGACGCGATCCTGGCCGCCGACGCCATCCGCTTCGACGGCGCGAACCAGGACATCCTGTGGCGGGCGTTCGCCGAGCACGGCCTGGGCAAGGGCGCGGCCAGCAACGGCCCGAACGACCCCGACCCGACGCCGAGCTTCGTCGACCCGGCGGGCCGCAACGGCTCCCTCCAGCTCAAGCCGCTCGGCGAGGCCAAGGGCGCGGCCCTGCGGCTCTACGTGGGCGACTACGAGGGCCGCGCGGTGCCGGTCGCCGACACCGATCCGGCCACGCCGCTGGGCGACACCGTCGAGATGACGCCGGGCACGTACCGGTTCGTGGTGGCGGGCGCCGGGTTCGGGCACGCGCGGCTGACGTTCCCGGTGGTGGCCGGGGCCAGGCTGCCGCTCCCGCTGCCGCTGCCGCGCAACCTCGCCTCGGCCGCGGCGGGCGCGACGGCCGCCGGCGACGGCGTCAACCAGGCCCGGCTGATCGACGACACCGAGGCCACGAACTGGGCCTCGCGCACCGGCGCCCCGGCCGGCCGGTCGGTCGTCGTGGACCTGGCGGGCGACCGTCCGGTCACCGTGCGCAGGGTCCAGGTGAGCGCGATGCTCCGGCCCGACGTCGGCGACGCCGCCGACCCGGGCGGGCAGAACAGGTTCTCGGCGCTGCGCGCGTTCGAGGTGCTGGCCTGCGCCGCGAACTGCGCCGACCCGGCGAGCTTCAGGAAGGTCTACACCAGCCCGGCGGACGCGTTCGACGCCACGCTGCCCCGGCCGCGCGGCGCGGACCTGCTGGTGCGCTCCTTCCGGGTGCCGCCGACCAGCGCCACCCACCTGATGCTGCGGGTGGTCAGCAGCCAGTGCACCGGCAACCCGCGCTACGCGGGCGAGCAGGACGCCGACCCCGGCTCCGCGACCGACTGCGCCACGGCGAGCCCGGCGCGCGAGCAGGTGCGGGCGGCGGAGTTCCAGGCGTACGCCCACTGACCCGGCGGCGGGCCGGCCGACCGACCGGCCCGCCGCTCCCAGGGGCGGGCCGGTTGGTCAGAACAGGTATCAGAACGGGTAGTGGGCCTGTTCGGTCGCCAGGGTGATCCAGCGGGTGTTGCTGAACGCCTCCAGCCCCCACCGGCCGCCGAACCGGCCGTAGCCGGAGGAGCCGGCCCCGCCGAACGGCGCCTGCGGCTCGTCGCCCACGGACTGGTCGTTGACGTGCACGATGCCGGTCCGCAGGCGGCGGGCCACGCGCAGGCCGTGGGTGCCGTTCTCGGTGATGATCCCGGCGGTCAGGCCGTGCTCGGTGTCGTTGGCCAGGGCCACGGCCTCGTCGTCGGTGGCGAAGGTGCCGACCACGCACACCGGGCCGAACGCCTCGCCGTAGTACAGATCAGCATGCTTCGGCACATCGGCCAGCACCGTGGCCGGGTGCACCGCGCCCTCGGGCTCGCCGCCGCCGGCCAGCACCGTCGCGCCCTTGGCGACCGCGTCGGCGACCAGCGCGGCCACCCGGCGGGCGGCGTCCGCGCTGACCAGCGGCCCGATCACGGTCTCCGGCCGGGACGGGTCGCCCGCGGGCAGCGCGCGCACCTTGTCGGCGAACCGGCGGCCGAACTCCTCGGCCAGCGACTCGTGCACCAGCACGCGGTCGCCCGACATGCAGATCTGGCCCGCGTTCATGTAGACGCCGAACGCGGCGGCATCGACGGCGTGGCCGAGGTCGGCGTCGTCCAGGACGATGATGGCGTTCTTGCCGCCCAGCTCCAGCAGGGCGGGCTTGAGATGGCGGGCCGCGTGGGTGCCGATGATCCGGCCGACCTCGGTGGAGCCGGTGAAGTTGACCGCGCGGACGCGGGGGTCGGCGATGAGCGCCTCGGCGACCACGGCGGCGTCGGCCGGGTCGTTGGTGACCACGTTGAGCACGCCCGCGGGCAGCCCGGCCTCGTGCAGCAGGTCGGCGACGAACAGGCCGCACGCGATGGGGGCGTCCTCGCTGGGCTTCATGACGACGGTGTTGCCCGCGGCCAGGGCGGCGGCCACCGAGCGCACGCCGAGGATGATCGGCGCGTTCCACGGCGAGAAGGCGGCGACCACGCCGAGCGGCTCGCGCACGGCCAGGCCGAGCACGCCCTCCTCCTGCGCGGTGAGCACCTCGCCGCGCGGCGCGGTGATCGCGGCGGCGGCCTCGCGCAGCATGTTCGCGGCCAGCCCGACGTTGAACAGCGCCCATGGGCGGGTGCCGCCGACCTCGGCGGCCATCAGTGCCACGGCCTGCTCGCCGCGCTCCTGGAGCAGGTCGGCGGCCTTGAGGAAGATCGCCCGGCGGGCGAACGGGCTGGTGGCGGCCCAGCCGTCGAAGGCGGCCTGCGCCGCGTCCACCGCCGAGGTGACGTCCTCGACGCCCGCGGCGGCCACGGTCGCGTACACCTCGCCGGTGTAGGGGGCCAGGTCGGACGTCGTACGGCCGCTCAGGGCGGGGACGTTCTTGCCGCCGATCAGCAGGTCACGGGTGATGGTCATGCGGACTCCCCTGATATCTCGGTAAGGACGCGCTGGGCGACGGCGAACGCCGCGTTGGCGGCCGGCACCCCGCAGTAGATCGCGCTCTGCAGCAGCACCTCGCCGATCTCGTCGGCCGTCAGCCCGTTGCGCACGGCGGCGCGGACGTGCATGGCCAGCTCGTCGAGGTGCCCGTGCGCGACCAGCGCGGTGAGGGTGACGCAGCTCCTGGTGCGCCGGTCGAGGCCGGGCCTGGTCCAGATCTCCCCCCAGGCGTAGCGCGTGATGAGGTCCTGGAAGTCCCTGGTGAAGGCGGTGGTGCGGGCGACGGCCCGGTCGACGTGGGCGTCCCCGAGCACTTCCCGGCGCACCCGCATGCCGGGGGCGGCGGGCAGGTGGGCGAGCAGCGCGGCGGTGACCCGTTCCGGCTGGTCGACGCCGGCCAGGTGGGCCGCTCCCGGCACCTCCACGAGCGTCGCGCCGGGGATGCCGTCGGCCAGCTCCCTGGCGTGCGCGGGCGGCGTGGCCGGGTCGTCGCGGCCGCCCAGGACCAGCGTGGGGACGGCGATGCCGGGCAGCTCGGCGCGCAGGTCGTAGCCGGCCAGGGCGTCGCAGCAGGCCGCGTAGCCGGCCGGGTCGGCGGCGGCGAGGTCGTCGAGCAGCGCCGGGTCGCCCGGCCCGGCGAACCAGCGCTCGGCCGTGGACTCCAGCAGCGGCGCGGTGCCGCGCTCGCGGACCAGCGCGGCCCGCTCGCGCCAGCCGTCCGGCTCGCCGAAGCGGGCCGAGGAGCAGATCATCGCCAGGGACCGCAGGCGTCCGGGGTGGCGCAGGGCCAGGGTGGCGCCGATCGCGCCGCCGATGGAGATGCCGGCGTAGTGGAAGGCGTCCAGGCCCAGGTCGTCGGCCAGGTCCAGGACGAGCCCGGCCAGGCCGTCGATGGTGGACACGCCGAGGGACGGGGAGCCGCCGTGTCCCGGCAGGTCGAAGCGGACCACGCGGAATCTGCGGGCCAGCGCGGCGACCTGCGGCTCCCACACCCGGGCCGAGGTGCCGACCGACGGGCCGAGGACGATCGGCTCCGCGTGTTCCGGGCCGTCCACCCGGTGCTGCAACAACGTCACTTCTCCTCCAGCGCCCGCTTGACCAGGGCGGCGGCGGCGCCGGGCGGTCCGGCGACGGTCAGGGCGGCGCGCATGCGCCCGGGGTGCACCCGCAGGCCGGCGACCAGTTCCGCGGCGTCGCGGGCGGCGCCGGCGACCAGGCGCAGCGCCTCGCGCAGCGGCTGCCATTCGGCGTGCCAGGCGCCGGGCGGACGCTCGTCCTCGGCGGCGAGCGAGGCGTACAGGACGGCGGCCAGGGCGGGCACCTGGCGGGCCGCCGCGGCGATCATCGTGGCCCGCACGGGGTTGTGCTTGTGCGGCATGGACGACGAGCCGCCGCCGACGCCCTCGGACACCTCGCCGATCTCGGTCCGCGACATCACCAGCACGTCGGCGGCCGGCTTGCCCAGCGCGCCCGCGGTGAACGCCAGCGCCCCGGCCAGGTCGGCGACGGGGGTGCGCAGCACGTGCCAGGGCAGCGTGGGCGCGGCCAGCCCCAGCTCGGCGGCGAACCGGCCGGCCACCTCCAGCGCCCCCGTGCCTCCGTCGTCCAGGCCGGGGGCGGTGAACCGGTCGAGGGTGCCGGCGGGGCCGCCGAGCTGGGCGGGCAGGGCCTCGCGGGCGGCCCGGAGGCGGTCGCGGGCGTCGATGGCCAGCTTCCGCCAGCCCGCCGCCTTGAGCCCGAACGTGGTGGGCACGGCCTGCTGGGTGAGCGTGCGGGCGGCCATGACGGTGTCGCGATGGTCCCACGCCAGCGTGGCGAGCCCGGCGGCCACCCGGTCGAGGTCGTCCAGGACCGGCCCGAGCGCCCGGTGGGCGACCAGCATGAGCGCGGTGTCGAGGATGTCCTGGCTGGTCGCGCCCGCGTGCACGTGCTCCGCGTACGGCCCGGCGGCGGCGCGCAGGTCCTCCACCAGCGGGATGACCGGATTGCCGCCCGAACGGGCCCGCGCGGCCAGTCCGGCCGGGTCGAACAGCTCGGCGCGGGCCGCGGCGGTCACGGCGTCGGCCGCCTCCCGCGGCGCGCGCCCGAGCGCGGCCAGCACCCGGGTGAGCGCGGCCTCCGCATCGAGCATGGCCTGCAGGACGGCCACGTCGCCGGTCGCCTCGGCCCCGCCGCGCATGGGCGCGAGCAGCCCGAAGTCGCCCGGACCGCCCACGGAGGACGCGCCCGGGTTCCCGCCGGCGGGCTCAGCCGAAGTCAAGGAAGACCGTCTCCTTCTCGCCCTGGAGGTGGATGTCGAAGCGGTGGACGCCCTCCCGCTCCTCGACCGCGACCAGCGTGCGCGCCCGCTCGGGCGGCAGCGAGTCGAGGAAGGCGTCGGGCCGCAGGTAGATGCGGGTGAACAGGTGGTGGAGCAGGCCGCGGGCGAACACGCACACGCTGATGTACCCGTTGCCCGGCTCGACCGTGCGCAGGGTCCAGTGGCCGTCGGCGTCGGTGGGGACGCGGCCGAAGCCGGTGAAGTCGACGCCGTGCCGGCCGATGACCGCGCCGTTGACCGGGTCGCGGCGCAGCGAGCCGGGCGCGCCGGACAGGTCGCCCGTGGGGTCGGCCTGCCAGAACTCCAGCAGCGCGTCGGGGATCGGGTCGCCGGCGCCGTCGTAGACGCGGCCGTGCACGGTGATGCCGCCGGTGGCCAGGTCGCCGCCGCCGGGGAAGGGCAGCGCGTAGCCGTAGAACGGGCCGACCGTCTGCGAGGGGGTGGGGTTCATCGGCCTTCCTCCATCCAGGTCGCGGCGGGCCCGTCGAGCACGATGTCCCATCGGTAGCCGAGCGACCACTCGGGCTTGGACAGGTCGTGCGCGTAGGTGGAGACCAGCCGCTGCCGGGCGCCGTCGTCGGTGACCGACTGCAGGATCGGGTCGTAGGGGAACAGCGGGTCGCCGGGGAAGTACATCTGGGTCACCAGCCGCTGGGCGAAGGCCGTGCCGAACAGCGAGAAGTGGATGTGCGCGGGGCGCCAGGCGTTGAGGTGGTTGCGCCAGGGGTAGGGGCCGGGCTTGATCGTGGTGAAGTGGTAGCGGCCGTCGTCGTCGGTCAGGCAGCGGCCGACGCCGGAGAAGTTGGGGTCGAGCGGCGCGGGGTGGTCGTCGCGCTGGTGCAGGTAACGCCCGGCGGAGTTGGCCTGCCAGATCTCCACGAGCTGGCCGCGCACGGGCCGGCCCTGGCGGTCGAGCACCCGGCCGGTCACGGTGATCCGCTCGCCCAGCGGCTCGCCGAGGTGCTGCCGGGTCAGGTCGGAGTCGAGGGCGGTCACGTCCGTGACGCCGAACACCGGGCCGGACAGCTCGCTCGCCTCCGGGTCCTTCAGCGCGACCAGCGGCTGCTTGGGATGGCGCAGCAGGGTGCTGCGGTAGGGGGCGTAGTCGCGCGCGGGGTGGTCGGCGGGCCGCTCGCCGCGGGACTCGCTCAGCGCGGCGATCTCGCGGTCGATGTCGGCCTGCGTGAGGGGTTCGGACATGGACGCTACCTTTCGAGTACGACGGCCAGCCCCTGGCCGACGCCGATGCAGAGGGAGGCGAGCCCGACACCCGAGCCGGCCGCGGCCAGCCGGTGGGCCACGGCGCCGGTGACGCGGGCCCCGGAGGCGCCGAGCGGGTGGCCGATCGCGATCGCGCCGCCGTCGGGGTTGACCAGGGCGGGGTCGAGCTCGGGCAGCTCGGCCAGGCAGCCGAGCACCTGCGCGGCGAACGCCTCGTTCAGCTCGACGGTCGACAGGTCGCCGAAGCCCTTGCCGGCCTTGGCCAGCGCCTTGCGCACGGCCTCGACCGGGCCGAGCCCGAAGTAGCGCGGCTCCAGCGCGCTGGCGGCGCTCGCGGTGAGGCGGGCCAGCGGCTCGCGGCCGCGCAGCCCCTCCTCGTCGGTCAGCAACAGCGCCGCCGCGCCGTCGTTCAGCGGGGAGGAGTTGCCGGCCGTGACCGTGCCGCCGTCCCTTCTGAACACCGGCTTGAGCCGGGCCAGCGCCTCGGCCGAGGTGTCGTCGCGGATGCCCTCGTCCCTGGTCAGGCCGGCGATCGGGACGATCTCGCGGTCGAGGGCCGCCTTGGCCGCCTTCCGGTGGCTGCCCAGCGCGTACGCGTCCTGCTCCTCGCGGGTGATGCCGTGCTTGTCGGCGATCAGCTCGGCGCCCTCGCCGAGCGCGACCGTGTGCTCGGCGGGCATCCTCGGGTTGACCAGCCGCCAGCCGAGCGTCGTGGAGACCAGCTCCCCGCCGCCCGCCGGGAAGGCGCGGTCGGGCTTGGGCAGCACCCAGGGCGCGCGGGTCATCGACTCCACGCCGCCCGCGATCACCGCCGAGGCGTCGCCGACCGCGATGGCCCGGTACGCCTGGATGACCGCCTCCATGCCCGAGCCGCACAGCCGGTTGACGGTGGCGCCGGGCGTGGTGACCGGCAGCCCGGCCAGCAGCGCGGCCATGCGGGCGACGTTGCGGTTCTCCTCGCCCGCGCCGTTGGCGTTGCCCAGGACCACCTCGTCGGCGCTCTCCTGGCCGGTCCGCTCGACCAGCGCCGCGACGACGTGCGCGGCCAGGTCGTCGGGGCGCACCTTGGCCAGCGCGCCGCCGTGGCGGCCGAACGGCGTGCGGACGGCGTCGACGATGTAGACGTCCTTCATGCGGTGACCTCCGCGTCGGTACGGTTGCGCAGCTCGTCCAGGCCCACGCCCGGCGCGCTCTCGACCAGGGCCAGCCCCTGCTCGGTGACGTCGAGGACGCCGAGGTCGGTGATGATCCGGTGCACGCATCGCCGGCCCGTCAGGGGCAGCGAGCACTCCTCGACGATCTTGGGTGAGCCGTCCTTGGCGTTGTGTTCCATGATCACGATGACCTTGCGCGCGCCGTGCACCAGGTCCATGGCCCCGCCCATGCCCTTGACCAGCTTGCCGGGGACCATCCAGTTGGCCAGGTCGCCGCGGGCCGAGACCTGCATCGCGCCGAGCACGGCCACGTCGATGTGACCCCCTCGGATCATGCCGAACGACAGCGAGGAGTCGAAGAACGACGCGCCGGGGAGCACGGTGACCGTCTCCTTGCCCGCGTTGATCAGGTCGGGGTCGACGTCGGCGGGCGCGGGGTAGGGGCCGACGCCGAGGATGCCGTTCTCGGAGTGGAGGACCACGTCGACGCCCGGCGGCAGGAACGACGGGATGCGGGTGGGCAGGCCGATGCCGAGGTTGACGTAGTCGCCGTCGCGCAGCTCGGCCGCCGCCCGCGCGACCATCTGGTCACGGGTCCAGCTCATTCGGTGACCGTCCCTCCTGCCGGAGGCGGGGCAATCGTACGCCTCTCGATGCCCTTGTCGGCGGCCTGCTCGGGGGTGAGCGGGAGCACGCGCTGCACGAACACGCCGGGCAGGTGGACCTCGTCGGGGTCGATGTGCTCGGCCAGCTCCTCGACCTCGGCGACGGTGATACGCCCGGCCATGGCGGCCAGCGGGTTGAAGTTCCTGGCGGCGCGGTGGAAGACCAGGTTGCCGGACCGGTCGCCCCTGGCCGCCCGGACCAGCGCGAAGTCGGTGCGGATGCCGTGCTCCAGGACGTACTCCCGGCCGTCGAACTCGCGCACCTCCTTCGGCGGCGAGGCGACGGCGACGGTGCCGTCGGGGTGGTGGCGCAGCGGCAGGCCGCCGTCGGCGACGGGGGTGCCGACCCCGGCGGGGGTGTAGAAGGCGGGGATGCCGCTGCCGCCGGCCCGCAGCCGCTCGGCCAGGCTGCCCTGCGGGGTCAGCTCGACCTCCAGGTCGCCACCGAGGTACTGCCGGGCGAACTCCTTGTTGTCGCCGATGTAGGAGGCGGTCACGCGGGCGATGCGCCCGGCGGCCAGCAGGATGCCGAGGCCGCCGCCGTCGACGCCGCAGTTGTTGGACACGACGCCGATGCCGGTCACGCCCGTGTTGTAGAGGGCCTGGATCAGCACGTTGGGGATGCCGCTGAGCCCGAAGCCGCCGACCGCGAACGACGCGCCGTCCCGCACGCCAGCCAGCGCCTCCGCGGCCGTCGCGACCACCTTGTCTCTCCGCACGACGCTCCGTTCAGCCGAGGACGTCCGCCGAGTGCCCGCCCGAGGGGGTGTTCGCTCTGCGAACTTTAGTTCACTATTATGAGTTCGAGTATCTGTAACCGGGGCGTTCCTGTCAAAGCCCCCACCTGGACGAGGAGTCGCCGATGGAACCGGCCGGGACCCTGGAGCGCGGCCTGGCCGTGCTGCGCGTGCTGGCCGCCGACCCCGGGCGGCCCATGCGCGCGACCGACCTCGTCCGCGCCACCGGGCTGGCCAGGTCCACCGTCGACCGCGTGCTGGCCACGCTCGTGCACCTCGGCCACCTGCGGGCGCAGGGCCGCGACGTGCTGCTCGCGCCGCCGCTGATGGCGCTGGGCGCGGCCTACCTGGCCTGCGACGGCCTCCAGGAGAGCCTGTCGCCCCTGGCCGAGCGGCTGGCCGCCGAGCTGGAGGAGTCGGTCTCGCTGGCCGTGCGCGACGGCGACGGCGTGCGCTTCGTCGGCCAGTTCACCCGGCGGCGCACGATGTCGGTGGCCTTCCGGGTGGGCGACCTGCTGCCCGCCGGGCGGTGCGCGGCCGGGCTGGCCCTGCTCGACCCCGCCGCGCCGTGGGCCGAGGACGACCAGCTCATCGAGCCGGGGCTGATCGCGGTCGCGCTGCCCGTCCGCGACCCCGGCGGCACGGCGGTCTGCGCGGTCAGCGTGGTCAGCCACACCAGCAGGCACACGGTGGCGGGGCTGCGCGAGCACGCCCTGCCCCGCCTGCGCGCGACGGTGGCGGACATGGAGGCCGTCCTGGCGGCCCAGGCCGCCCGCCCCCGGGAGCCGCTCCGCGCGCCCGCCGGGCTGGACGGTTCGCGGGCCGTCAAGGAGGAGCTGGGCATGGGCTACCTGCAGTCGCTCGCCCGCGGCCTGGCCGTGCTGGTCTCGCTCGGGTCGGCGCGCGGCGGCTGCACGCTGGCCGAGTCCGCCCGGGTGACCGGCCTGCCCCGGGCCACCGTCCGGCGCGCGGTGCAGAGCCTGCGGGGCCTCGGCTACGCCGCCGCCGTGGGCGACCGGCACGTGCTGCTGCCCAAGGTGCTCGAACTGGGCTACGCCCACCTGTCGGGGCGCACGTTCGGCGAGGTGGTCCAGCCGCACCTGGCCGACCTGGTGGCGCGCGTCCGGGAGTCGGCGTCGGTCGCGGTGCTGTCCGGCGACGACGTGCTCTACGTGGCCCGGGTGCCCACGGTCAGCATCATGAGCGTGGACATCACGGTCGGCACCCGCTTCCCGGCGTACGCCACGTCCATGGGCCGGGTGCTGCTGGCCGGGCAGCCCGCCGCACGGCTGGCCGCCATCGAGCCGAAGCCGCTGTCCCGGCACACGATCACCTCGCCGGACGGGCTGGCCGCGGCCGTGCGGCAGGCCGCCGCAGACGGCTACGCGCTGGTGGACCAGGAGCTGGAGGAGGGCGTGCGGTCGATCGCCGTCCCCGTGCGCGGGCCGGACGGACGCGTGGTGGCCGCGGTCAACGTGGCCACGCACGCCGGCCGGGCCAGCCGCGACCACCTGCTGCGCGACGTGCTGCCCGAGCTCAGGCGGACGGCCGCGCGCATGGAGGCCGACCTCGCGCACACCGGCCGGCTCCCCTGACGGGCCTGCCGACTGCCGACCCGGCCCCCCTGGCGGGCCTGCCGGCTACCGGGTGGCCTCGGCGCGGGCCTCGCTCGGGGTCAGGCCGTACCGGGCGCGGAAGAGGCGGGCGAAGTGGGCCTGGCTGGAGAAGCCCCACCGGTGGGCCACGTCGGCGATCGTGGTCTCCCGTGCGTGCGGCCCGGTCAGCTCGGCGTGCGCCCGGACCAGCCGCCGCTCCACGATGTGCCGGGCCGGCGAGCGGCCGGTGGACTCGAAGATGCGCGCCAGGTGCCGCACGGAGATGCCCATGACCCCGGCCACCTGCGCCGCCCCCAGGCAGGGGTCGTGCAGGTGCCGGTCGATGTAGTCCTCGGCGACGATGAGCTGCGACCGGTAGGCGTCCGGCCCCGGACGCCCGCCCGTACGCTCCTCGGCGAGCTGCCTGAGCAGGTCGAGCACGGCCCGCTCGGCCTCGGCCGGGTCGGGCGCGGAGCGCAGGGCGGCCAGACCGCCGATCATCGAGCGCAGCGCGGCCACGAGCACGCCCTCCCGCGCCGTCGCCCTGCCGAACACCATCGGCCCCGGCAGCCCGCCCGCCACGCACGCCTGCGCGAACAGCTCGCGCGGGACGTCCACCAGGATCTGCCGCATCGAGGAGGAGAACCCGAACAGGTACGGCCGGCGCGTGTCGTAGACGACCAGCTCGCCCGCCGTGGCGGCCAGGCAGCCGTGCTCGTGCAGGAACACCGCCTCGCCCTTGAGCAGCAGGGTCGCGAACACCGAGTCCTTCGGCGTGGACCTGACGGTCTGCGGGCTGCGCTCGATCGCGTGGGCGTTCCCGGCGATCTCGGCCAGCCGCAGCCCGGCCAGCTCGATGTTGGTCTGCCTGGCCAGCAGGCCGTGCTCGGAGTACGACGTGCACGACAGGCCCACCAGCGCCCTGCGGTTGTAGTCCTCCCAGAAGTGGATGCGCTCGGCGGGTTCGACGTGCTCGGTCGTGGCCTGGGAGATCACGGAGACGGCGGACAAGGCGACCCTCCTCGCGTTCGTGCCGGTCAGGGGACACACAGCTTAAGTGAGATGTCACACAGCCAGATAGCCTCCGTCCACGGGGACGACCGCCCCGGTGACGTACGACGCGGCCGGCGAGCACAGGAACGCCACCACCGAGGCGACCTCGCGCGGCCTGCCCAGCCGCCCGCCGGGGATGCGGGCCAGCACCTGCGCCAGGGCCGGCGGGTCGTCGAGCACGCCGCGGGCCAGCGGGGTGACCACGAAGCCGGGGGCGACGGCGTTGACCCTGATGCCGTCGGCGGCGTACTCGGCCGCCAGCGACTTGGTGAGCTGGGAGACGCCGCCCTTGCTGGCGCTGTAGGCGGGCCGGTCCCTGCTGCCGGAGAAGGCGAACATGGAGGAGACGTTCACGATCGCGCCGCCGTGCTCGGCCAGTGCCGGGCGGGCGGCCTGGCAGGCGACCATGGTGGCGGTCAGGTTGACCTCGATGACGCGCTGCCAGCGGGCCAGGTCGTACTCCTCGCGGTCGTGGCTGACGCCCGCGCAGTTGACCAGCGCGTCGAGCGGGTCGCCGGCCGACAGCAGGCGGGCCAGGCCGCCCCGGTCGAGCACGTCGTGCTCCACCACCCGGACCAGCGGGTGCGCGGGCAGCTCGGCCGGGTCGGCGGGCGGCAGGCCGAGCGCGGTCACGGCGGCGCCCAGCTCGGCGAGGAGCACGGCGGTCGCCGCGCCGATGCCGGACGTGCCGCCGGTCACGAACGCGTGCCGCCCGGTGAACAGCCCTGGGGCGAGTCCGTCGGTCACCGGAGCCGCCCTCCGTCCTGAGCGGGTCGTACCAGCACCTTGACCTGGTCCTCGCCGCGCAGCAGCGCCTCGAACCCGTCGGGGACCACGTGCTCCAGCGGGATGGTCGCGGTGACGATCGCGGCCAGGTCCACGCCCTCCTCGGCGACCATGCGGATCAGCTCCGGGTAGGCGTCGCGGTAGCCGACGCTGGTCACGATCGTCTGCTCGTTGTTGACCAGGGCGAAGGCGTCGAGGGAGACCGTGCCGGTCAGCCCGAGGAACACCACCCGGCCGCCGCGTCTGGTGGCGGCCAGGCAGGCGCGCAGCGTGCCCTCCGAGCCGACGGCCTCGAAGACGACGTCCGCGCCCTCCCCGCCGACCGCCGCGGCCAGCCCGTCGCCCGTCGCCGTCTCGACGCCGAGACGGCGGGCCAGCTCCAGGCGGGCGGGCGAGCGGTCGGCGGCCACCACGCGGCCCGCGCCGGCCCGCGCCGCCAAGCGGGCCACGAGCAGCCCGATCGGGCCGAGCCCGAGGACCGCGACGGTGTCGCCGGCGCGGATCCCGGCCCGCCGCACCGCGTGCAGGGCGACGGCCGCGGGCTCGAACACCGCCGCCTGCTCCAGCGGCACCGACTCGGGCAGCCGGTGCAGCATGTACGCGGGCACCGTCGCCCGTTCGGCCAGCCCGCCGTGCCCCATCAGCCCGGCGAACCCGAAATGGCGGCAGATGTTGTACTCCCCCGCCAGGCAGCGCGGGCAGTTCCCGCACCGGTAGTGCGGCTCCACCGCGACCCGGTCGCCCACGGCCAGGCCGGTCACGCCGGCGCCGAGGCCGGTGACCGTGCCGCAGAACTCGTGGCCGAGGACGATCGGCGCGCGCACGCCGGACTCCGGATGCGGCTCGCCCACGGGGATCGCGTGCGGGCCGTCGGCGTACTCGTGCAGGTCGCTGCCGCAGATCCCGCAGTACGCCACCGCGATCGCCGCCTCGCCGGGGCCGGGCTCGCGCACGGGGACGTCCTCGACCCGCACGTCCTTGGCCCCGTGCCAGACCGCGGCCCTCACGCGGCCGCCCTGCGCAGCACGGCGGGGGCCGTCTCCTTCAGGGCGAAGGCGAGCCCCACCACGACCAGCGCACCGCCGGCGGCGATGAACATCGCGGCCTGCAACCCCCACTGGTCGGAGGCCCAACCGGCGACCATCGGGCCCAGGAAGCCGCCCGCCAGCTCGCCCACACCCATGATCACGCCGAGCGCGGTGGCCAGCGCGCCGCGCGGCACGGTCTCGGCCGGGATGGTGGCCATGAACAGCGTGAAGCAGCCGAGCCCGGTGTAGGTGACGATCATGATCGCGCCGAGCAGCACGGGGCTCTCGACGTAGACCACGGCCAGCGGGCAGAACACCGCGAGCGCGGTGAAGCCGATCAGCGCGGGCTTGCGTCCCAGCCGGTCGGAGATGGCCGGGGTGGCGAAGCCCCAGAGCACCCAGGCCACGCCCAGGCACGTCATGACGCCGCTCATCGTGCCCGGCCCGAAGCCCTTCACCTGGGTCAGGTACGTCGGCGTGAAGGTGATGATGGTGACGAACCAGGTCAGGTAGCAGCAGGCGATGAGCATGCAGACGACGATGTTGCGCAGCTTCAGCACCTCGCCCAGCGGCACCCGCGGCTCCTTGGCGGGCGCCTCGGCCGCCGTCCGCGGCGACCGCTCGCGGACGAACTTCGCGATCAGCAGCGCCATCACCAGGCCCGGCACGATCGTGACGTAGAAGGCGACCCGCCAGTCGTAGGTCTCGGCGATCCACACCACGACCAGCGGCGCGAGGATGCCGCCGAGCAGCCCGGCCGACGAGCCCTGCAGCAGGCCCATGTTGAAGCCCCGGCGGCGTTCCCGGCTGGCCTCGACCATGAGCGACTGCGCCATCGGCAGCACGGCGCCCTCGGCCGTGCCCATCAGCGCGCGGGCGGCCAGCAGCCCGGCGAACCCGCCCATCAGCCCGGAGGAGGCCGAGAACAGCGAGAACAGCACCACGGCCACGACCAGGATGGGCTTGCGCCTGCCGAGCGCGTCGGACAGGCGGCCGGCGAACATCCCGGCCAGCGCCCAGGTGAGCGCGAGCACGCCGGACAGCGTGCCCAGTTCGGCGTTGGACAGGCCGAAGTCCTGGTCCATGTACGGCGCCAGGAACGACAGCGCCTGCCGGTCGAAGAAGACGAAGCCGAAGGACAGGAAGAGGATGACGAGAAGGCGGTTCTCGTACCGGTCGGCGGCCCTGGTGTCCGGCGCGGCCGCGAGGTCGGTCATGACGCACTCATTTCGGGGGATGCGGCGGGGCGGCGGTCAGCGGAACAGGGAGTTGACGTAGTCGGCGCCGATGCCGACCTTCTCGTAGTGCTCGCGGCACATCTTGATGTAGTCGTGCACGTCGAAGAAGCCGTCGGGGTCGCCGTTCTCGTCCAGCCAGACCAGCGGGCCCTTGACGATGAAGAACGTCTTCATCGGCTCGCCGCTGTCGTAGGCGACCAGCGTGTGGCCCTCGCCCGGGGCCTCGTAGACGAAGTCGCCCGCGGTGGCCGTCCAGGGGCGTTCCAGGTAGCCCCACTTGCCGGAGATCGTGTACGCGAACACCTCGTGCGGGTGGTAGTGCCGGTTGACCAGCCCGGCCTCCTTGGCCCGCAGGATGTCGGCCCAGCTGTTGTCCTTGACGTTGATCCACAGCGGCCGGGAGCCGACGGTCTCGGTGAACGGCACGTAGTACCGGTCGTCGTCGGTGGCCACCTTGGACAGGTACACCTCGGGCAGCGCGTCCGGCCGGAAGGAGTTCTCGATCGGCCGCAGGTCCTTCCAGAACTCGCCGGTGGGGTTGTCGGGCATCTGAACGGCCCCTTTCGTGTCGTGTTCCCGGCAGTGAATCCCGGCGGGACCGACACCGTCTTTCCCCAGGTGGACGTGGCGGCTTGCAGATTCAGGACATGCGGCCGCGCCGCGGTCAGGCGCCGAGGTCGCGCACCACGTTGTCCAGCCGCACGGCGAGGTCGTCCAGGGCCTGCCCGTCCGTCGCGGCGCCGTCGGGGAGCTGGGCCATGACGTCCTCGCGGCTGGCTATCACCAGCCCCCGGTGGGCGTCGTCGATCTCCGCGGCCCGCAGCACGACGCAGTCGCCCCGGACGAACACGAGCGTCGCGTCGGCGTGCTCCGACTCCAGCAGCCTGCGGACACAGTCACGGTCGATGAGAGACATCACGGCTCCTCTTCCCCTCAGCGGGCGTGTACCCCCACAGACGGTCCGAAACCCCAGGTAACCGCCCCGGCGTCGCGCTAGCCGAAGGTGGGCGGGCCGCCGTCGTCGCGGGCGCGCCGCCGCGCGAACACCACCAGGTACGCGGCGGCGGCCACCGCCAGGATCGCCGGCGGCAGCGCCAGCGGCAGCCGTCCGGCCAGCACCGCGAGCACCGCCAGCACGACCCCGGCGAGCAGCAGCAGCGCGGCGGCCAGCAGGCGCAGGCCGAGCGCGGTCGACGGCGGCGGCTTCCGCGGCCAGTGCCCCTCGCCGCCGCCGTGCACGCCGGGCACGCCGGTGTCGCTCACCACCCCTGAGCGGCTGATCTCCTCCGGTGGCGGCGGCTCGCGCAGCACCGGAGCGAAGAACTCGTCCTCGGGATCGTCGTCTCGCCGGTTCATGAGGGTGACCCCTACCCAGGATTCCGGCCGCACCCACGAGTGAACGGCGGGGCACCGGGAAGAGCTGTTGCTGGCGGTAGCGAGCCGCTCACCTGCGTGAACGAGGACTGAGGACATGACGACGACGCCGCATCCAGCATCGGGGGACGAGCAGCGCGAGCACACCCTGCGCGATGCCGTGAGGACGGACATCGAGAGCGTCGAGGAGCCCGCCCGGCTGCTCCGCGTGAGCGCGATGGCCCGCAGCCTGCTGGAGGAGGCCAAGGGGGTGCACCTGGAGGAGCGCGCCAGGGAGCGCATGCACCGCATCTACGAGCAGGCCATCCAGGAGGTCGCCGGGGCGGTCGCGCCCGAGCTGCGCGACGAGCTGGAGCGCCTGCGGCCCACCCCGAACGGCGGGACGCCGACGGAGATGGAGATCCGGGTCATGCAGGGGCAGCTCGTGGGCTGGCTGGAGGGCGTCTTCCAGGGCATCCAGGCCGGGCTCCAGCTCCAGCAGGCCGCCGCCCGCCAGCAGCAGCTCGGCCTGCACGCCGGCCGCGCCGCCCTGCCCCGCCCCGACGGCGTCCGCGCCCAGGGCGACGGCAACTACATGTAGACACCGGAGCCGGGAGCGGTCAGCGGGAGGGGCTCCATTCGGGCCGCCAGCCGGGGCGCAGGCGGTAGCCGTAGGCCAGGTGGCGCAGGGTCTGGCAGGGGGAGCCGGCGGCCTCGCCGCACAGCGGGCAGCCGGCGGCCCCGGCGTCCCCGGCCGACAGCGGCGGGGTGTGCTCGTTCAGCAACGCCAGTTCGGCGCCGCAGCGGGCGATCGCGTCGGCCGGGTCGTGCAGGGCGATGTGGATCGCCTCGACCGGGTGGAGCAGGTCGTCGTCGTGGAAGCCGACGCGGGTGACCGTCCGTCCGCCGCCGAACTCCAGCCGCCGCGCGCCGCCCGCGCCCTGGCGTACCGGGGCGGCGGCCGAGCCGGTGGCCGTGAGGTAGCGCCAGGGTCCGGCGCCCGCCGCCTCCGCGGTGGCCTTGTCGGCCTCGATCTGCGTGCGCAGCCACTGGACCAGCGTGGCGCCGCCGGTGTCGGGCGCGCCCTCGGCGCCCTCCAGCTCGCGCAGGAACGGGGTGACCGCCGCGTTCAGCTCGGCGACGAACGCCTCCAGTGATGCCTGGGCGTCGTCCAGGTTGGGCAGGCCCTCGGCGCGCGGCCGGGTGGGCGTCGGCAGCCGGTCGCCGGACAGGGGGATGCGCAGCTCCAGCGTGCTCAGGGCGGTCGGCGTGCTCTCCGCGCCGGCCGCGTACGGCTGCTCGCCCTGGCGCCGCCAGCTCGACCAGCCGTCCGGCAGCGGGACGGGCGGCGGCGCGGCGAGCTCGACCACGGCCAGCGGGTCGCGGCCGTCCTCGGCCCGGTGGCAGGCCGCGTCCAGGACCCGGGGGTGGGTGCGCACGTACGGCGAGTCGGCGACCGGCCGGGTGGCGACCTCCCAGGCGGCCAGCGCGAAGTGCAGCGGGTCCAGCGTGACGCCGCTCGCCCCCGGCTCCCCGCCCGTGGCCGCGAACGCGTGCCGCCACCTGCGCAGCTGTTCGCCGTAGTGCTCCTGCGTCCCGCCGTGCCCGGCGTCGATCCAGAACGCCTGCGTCGCGGTGCGAACCGTGCTCTCCATGCCAGAACTCCCCTTAAATCCCCTATCGTGCTTTCTGCCCGGTATCGCGGGCGACCAACGCCTCCGGACGGCCCTCCGTTAGCGCTGTGACCTGCGGGGTAGGCCACGGCCAGCGGGAAGTGCGAGCGAGGGGGATTGTGGTCATGCGCACGACTGCTTTTCGGGGCATCAGCTCCTTCAACGGGGAATCGCGGCAACCGGCTCCGCGGCGCATCCAGATCGTGCACACGGAGTCGCGAAGCCGGTCGCACCCGGTCGTCGCGGCCGTGCTCGGCGCCTGCGCCGGGGCCGCGGTGACGTACCTGCTGGATCCGGACCGGGGCCGGTCGCGCCGCGCCCGCGTGCGGGACAAGGGCTCGCACGCCACCCACGAGGTGCGCGACGGCCTGGGCGTGCTCGGCCGCGACCTGTCCAACAGGGGCCGCGGGTCGGCCGCGGCGGCCCGGTACCGCCTGACCGGCGGCACCGCCGACGACCGCGTCCTGCACGAACGCGTACGCGCCGAACTGGGCCGCCACATCAGCCACCCGCACGCCGTCGAGGTCGACGTGCACGAGCGCGTCGTGACGCTCTCCGGCGACGTGCTCGCGGGCGAGGACGAGCGCGCCCGCCAGAAGGTGCGCCGCATCCCGGGCGTCAAGCGGGTGGAGACCAACTGGCACGTGCACAGGGACGGCACCGACGCGCCCCGGCTGCAGGGCCAGGGCCGCCGCCGCAAGGCGGTGCCGGAGCTGCTGCAGCAGCGCTGGTCGCCCTCGGCCAGGCTGGTCGCGGGCGGGGCGGCGGCCTCGATCTGGGCGGTCACCGGCAAGCTGCCGAGGCCGCTGTCCTGGCTGACCCGCTGCGCCGCGTCCGCGCTGGCCGTGCGGGCGGCGACGAACCTGCCGCTGCGCCGCCTCACCGGCGTCAACGCCGGTCGCGAGGCGATCGACGTCAACGCGGCCGTCTCGATCGCGGCGCCGGTGGCGGCCGTGTGGCCGCTGGTGAGCGACTACTCGCTGTTCCCGCGCTTCATGCCGGACGTCGAGGAGGTCCGGCTGTCGGCCGACGAGCTGCGCTCCCACTGGGTGATCAGGGGCCCGGCCGGGACGCGCATCCGCTTCACGGCCACCGAGACCAAGCGCGAGGAGGGCGCGGAGATCGCCTGGAAGTCCGGCGACGGCGAACTCATCGCCCACACCGGCGTGCTGCGCGTGGACGCCCAGGCCGACGGCCGGACGCGCGTCCAGGTGCACCTGTGCTACAACCCCATCGCGGGGGCGGCCGGGCACGCCATCGCCGGGCTGCTCGGCGCGCATCCCGCGCGCAAGCTGCGGCAGGATCTGGTGCGGCTGAAGGAGCACGTCGAGAACCAGGTGCAGCCGGTCGCGCCGTCCCTGCTCTGACCTCCCCGGCCGCTCTCCGGCCGCCGGACGGCCACGCGCGACGGAGGTTCGCGCGTGGCCGATACGCTGGCGTGATATCGATCCCGATATCACCGGATGGCTGATATCGGTCTTGGACGCCGCGTTTCGTCCTGTGCTGTCATGTCCGGGCTCGCCCCTGTTCCCGCCCGGAGGTGCTCCCGCATGCCCAATCGCCTGTCGAACGTCGCCCGGCTCACGGTCGCGGCGATGTCGGCCGGGCTGCTGACGGCCGCGATCACGCTGCCCGCCGTCGGCGGCACCGGCACGCTGGTCGTCTCCGCCACCGAGCAGCTGAACCTCAAGCCGGTGGCGCTGGCCGAGCCGCCCCTGGCGCAGACCTCCACCGTGTACGACGCCCGCGGCAACGTGATCGCCCGCTTCTACGACCAGAACCGCGAGATCGTCCGCCTGGACCAGATCTCCGAGGTGATGCGGACGGCGGTCGTCGCCATCGAGGACGACCGGTTCTACCAGCACGGCGCGATCGACCTGGAGGGCACGCTGCGCGCCCTGGTCAAGAACCTCAGCTCCGACCGGCTCAGCCAGGGCGGTTCCAGCATCACCCAGCAGTACGTCAAGCAGGTGCTGCTCAACGCGGCCGGCACCGAGCAGGACAAGAACAAGGCCCTGGAGGCCAGCTACGCCCGCAAGCTCAAGGAGCTGCGCTACGCGATGGGCGTCGAGCAGAAGTACGGCAAGGACGAGATCCTGCGCCGCTACCTCAACATCGCCTACTTCGGCGCGGGGGCCAACGGCGTGCAGGCCGCGGCCAGGCGGTTCTTCGGCGTCCCGGCGTCCCGGCTGGACCTGGCCCAGGCCGCCACGCTGGCGGGCGCCGTGCAGGACCCGAACACGACCGACCCCAGCCGCGGCAGGAAGGCCCGCGCGCTGCTGCTGGCCCGGCGGAACGTGGTGCTCGACCGGATGGCCGAGCTGGGCCGGATCACGCCGGAGCAGGCGGCCGCGGCCAAGGCGAGGAAGCTGGGGTTCAAGGACGTCCGGCTGCCCAACGGCTGCGGCGACAGCGATCATCCGTACTTCTGCGAGTACGTCCGGCACGAGCTGCTGGCCGACCCCGCCTTCGGCGGCACGCGGCGGGCCAGGGAACGCGCCTTCGCGCAGGGCGGCCTGAAGATCTACACCACGCTCGACCCCAAGGCCCAGGCCGCCGCGGACCGGGCGATCAGGCGGCACGTCGACGCCACCGACGACGCCCTGGCCGCCGAGGCGCTGGTCGAGCCCGGCACCGGCGCGATCAGGGCCATGGCCGCCAGCCGCGGCTACGGCTCCTCGGCCAGGAAGAAGCAGATCTCCTTCAACGCGGTGGCCGACGCGCGGCACGGCGGTCTGATCGGCTTCCAGGCAGGCTCGACGTTCAAGACGTTCACCCTGGTCGAGGCGCTCAAGCAGGGCATGAAGGTGGACGACGGCATCACCGTGGGCAACGGCTACAACGCCCCCTCCACCGCCGCCTTCAAGAACTGCGCCGGCGCCGGCGTCGGCGACCCGTCCTGGACGGTCACCAACGACGAGGGCTCCCCCGGTTTCAAGACGCTGCGGACCGGCACGTGGGGCTCGGTGAACACCTTCTTCATGGCGCTGGAGCAGCGGGTGGGGCTGTGCCGGACGGTGGAGACGGCCAGGTCGCTCGGCATCGCCCGCGCCGACGGCCGCGAGCTCCAGGAGTACGAGACGTTCACGCTCGGCATCAACGAGACCGACCCGGTGACGGTGGCCACCGCGTACGCCGCCATCGCCGCCCGGGGCAGATACTGCGCGCCGATGGCCATCACCAAGATCACCGATGCCGCCACCGGCCGGCCCACCTCGTACCGGCCGTCGTGCCGCCAGGCGCTCGACCCGGGCGTCGCCGACGCGACCGCGCACATCCTGTCGGGCGTGTTCACCAAGGGCACGATGAGCCGCGTCGGCGGCATCGGCCGCCCGGCGGCGGGCAAGACCGGCACCACCGACGGGTACGCCACGGCGTGGTTCGCCGGGTTCACCCCCGACCTGGCGGGCGCGGTCAGCATCGGCGACCCGCGCGGCTCGCAGCGGTACAAGCTGGTGAACACCACGATCGGCGGCCGGTACTTCGCCCTTGTGGCAGGGGCCTCGCTGCCGGGGCCGATCTGGAACGACACGATGAGGGCGGCGCTGAAGGGCGTGCCCGCCACGCGGTTCACGCCGATCGACACCGGGCGCTTCGGCGGCTGCGGCGACGCCTGCGCGCCCGCCCGTCCCGACCGGGGCGCGGACCGTCCCGGCGCGGACGAGCCCGGCCTCGGGGAGACCGACCCGGGCGAGACCGGCCTCGGGGAGCCGGACCTCGGCGACCAGGGCGCGGGCAGGACGCCCTGAGCGGCGTGCCGGCCGGTTCCAGGGCTCCCGGTCCATAACCCCGACGGGTGACTCAAGAGCTATACGACAGGCGGCGCGGCGCGACCGTACCCTCGATGAGTCCGCACATCTCCGCCTCACGAGGGACGGTTCCGCCATGCCCAAGGCACGGACGTTCGGCCGGACACATCTGGCGCTCTGCCTCGCGCTCGCCGCCGGGGTCGCCGCCATCGGCGTGAGCGCGGTGGCCGACGCCACCGCCGCGCGCCAGGGCGACCCGCGGCCCGTGGTCATCCGCGACACGGGCGGCGTCGCGGTCGGGCGGCTCAGCATCCTGCGCGAGGGGTTCGGGAAGGCGCGCGTCTCGGTCTCGGTCAAGGGCCTGACGCCCGGCTTCCACGGCTTCCACATCCACACGACGGGCCTGTGCGACCCCAAGGCCGTCGATCCCGCGACCGGCCAGGTCTCACCCTTCTTCACCGCCGGCGGCCACCTCGACCTGGCCGGCGGCGCCGTCCACGCCGGGCACTCGGGCGACCTGCCGCCGCTGCTGGTCGGCAAGGACGGGTCCGGCACCGCGTCGGTCGTCACCGACCGGTTCGGCCTGCGCGAGCTGACGGACGCCGACGGCAGCGCGGTCATCGTGCACGCGCTCCCCGACAACCTGGCCAACATCCCCGCCCGCTACGCCCCCGACGGCCCCGACGAGGCCACGCACAGGACGGGCGACGCGGGCGGCCGCACCGCCTGCGGCGTGATCAGGTGACGCGACGCGCGTGAGGCCCCCGCCGCGGCCGGGCGGCGACGCGACGCGCGTGAGACCCGCCGTAGCCGGGCAGCGACGCGACGCGCGTGAGGCCCGCCGTGGCCGGGCGGCGGTGGGCGGCTAGTCTCGTGCCGTAACGCCGCCGAACTCGGGAGTTCCCGTCATGATCTTCATCACCGCGAAGTTCCGCGTCCTGCCGGAGCACGCCGGCCGCTGGCCGGAGATCTCGGCCGAGTTCACCGAGGCCACCCGCGCCGAGCCGGGCTGCCTGTGGTTCGACTGGTCGCGCAGCCTCGACGACCCGGCCGAGTACGTCCTCGTCGAGGCGTTCCGCGACGACGCGGCCGGAGCCGCGCACGTGACGTCGGCGCACTTCAAGCAGGCCCAGCAGGTGCTGCCCGGCTACCTGGCCGAGACGCCGCGCATCGTCAACGCCAACGTCCCGCAGGACGACTGGTCGCTGCTCGGCGAGATGGCCGTCCCCGAGCGCGGCTGACCGCTCAGGGCCGCAGCACCAGCGCCGGATCCAGCGCCAGGGTGCCGGCCGCGAGCGCGAGGAACCCGATCGCCAGGTAGAACTGCGGCGACCGGTCGGCCACGCGCAGGTGGGTGTAGAGGGCGCAGACGAAGTAGAGGACGAGCCCGGCCGCGGCCGCCGTCCCGGCCAGGGGCACGCCCAGCAGGCCGAGCGTCAGCCCCGCCGCGCCGGCCGCCTTCAGCGTGCCGATCGGCCAGACCAGCCACGACCGCGGCACCCCGGTCCGGTCGAGCGCGGGGCCGAGCGACCGCATGACCGGTTCGAGCCGGGTCATGGCGGCGAACCCGGAGAAGGCGTTGCAGGCGATCGTCACCAGCGCGGTGACGACGTAGGCGGTGGAGTGCGGCACGGGATCCTCCGGTCGGGTTCGGTGGTCAGCCCTGCGGCGCGAAGGCCGGGGCGTGGGCGGCGGCCCAGGCGCCGAAGGTGCGGGGCGGGCGGCCGAGCACCGCGGCCGCGTCCCCGGTGACCGGGTGCTGGGGGCGCGTGGCGTACCTGGCGTAGCGGGCCAGCAGGGCGCGGACGAACGGCTCCGGCAGGCCGCCCGCGACCAGGCGCCGCTCGGCGGCCTCCGGCGGGATCTCCTCGAAGCGCAGCGGCCGGCCGATCGCCTCGCCGAGCACGGCCACCATCGCGGCGTGGGTCAGCGACTCGGGCCCGGTCAGTTCGAGCCGGCGTCCGGCGTACCCGCCGAGCAGCGTCCTGGCGGCGATCTCGACCAGGTCCCGCTCGTCGATCGGCACCTCATGGAAGCCCGCGTGCACGTACCGGACGACGTCCCCGGCCCGGATCTGCGGGGCCCACGCCTGGAGGGCGTTGCCGGCGAAGGAGGCGGCGCGCAGGCTGGTCCACTCCAGGCCGCTGTCCACGGCGGCGGCCTCGGCCTCCTTGTTCCGGTCGCCGCGGAAGCGGGAGGGCTGCTCGTCGAGGGGCTCGTCGACGTTCATCGCCGACAGGGCCACCACCCGCCGCGCCCCGCGCTCGGCGGCGCGGGCGAGCAGGGCGGGCGCCCCGTCGCCGATGGCGCGCGGGTGCAGGAAGACGGCGGTGACGCCGTCCAGGTGGCCGGCGAGGGTCTCGGGGCGGGCCGGGTCGCCCTCGACGGCCTCGGCCCCGGCGGGCAGGCGCACCCCGGCTGCCGACCGGGTGACGGCGCGCACCTTGGCCCCTCGGGCGGTGAGCAGTTCGACCAGCGGGCGTCCGAACGTCCCGGTGGCGCCGGTGACGAGAATCATGTCGTTCATGCCCTCTGAGAGGAACCCGGGACGGGAAGTGTGACATCGACTTGAGCCGTTCCCGGGGACCCGCCGACAAGGGGTGCTTTATCCGGATCGGAGCGCTGGGCGGCTACTCTGCGGCCCATGCACACCCAGTCACTCGCACCCGGTCCGGCCCTCGGCCCCAGGCTCATCAGAGCCGAGATCCTCGTCGTGCTGTCGGTCTCGCTCGGCGCCAGCGCGGTGTTGTCGCTGGTCCGGCTGATCGGCTCGCTGACCGCGCCCAAGGAGCTGAAGGGGCAGCACGCCGTGCTGGTCGGCTCGCTGGCCCCCGGGCGGCCGTGGCTGGACCTGACGTTGCAGCTCGTGGACATCGCGATCTCGGTGGCGCCGGTCGCGCTGGTGGCGTACCTGCTGGTGCGGTCGGGTGAGTCGTTGCGGACGATCGGGGTGGACCTGCGCGAGCCGGGCCGCGACACGTTGCGCGGCGCGCTGCTCGCCGCCGCGATCGGCGGCACGGGGCTGGCCTTCTACCTGGTGGTCCACGCGCTGGGCGTCAACCTGACGGTGGTGCCGGGGCAGTTGCCCGAGGTGTGGTGGCGGGTGCCGGTGCTGCTGCTGGCCGCCGCGCAGAACGGCGTGCTGGAGGAGGTGCTGGTCAGCGGCTATCTGCTGCACCGGCTGGACCAGGCGGGCTGGCGGCCGTGGCGGGCGGTGGCTGTGTCGTCGGTGTTGCGGGGGTCGTACCACCTGTATCAGGGGTTCGGGGGGTTCGTCGGGAACGTGGTCATGGGGCTGGTGTTCGGACGGCTCTACCAGCGCTGGGGGCGCGCGATGCCGCTGGTGATCGCGCACACGCTGATCGACGTGGTGGCCTTCGTCGGGTACGCCGCCCTGCACGGCCGGGTGAGCTGGCTCCCCTGACGCAAGCGACTTGCATGACTGTCGCAAGAAACCGATCAACGCTTGCAGCTCGACAACAAAGCTCCGAAACTCCTTCGCAGGAGCCTTGTGCCGCTGGGTCGTGGGGTCCTACTGTCACCTCACCCCCCGAGAGAATCGAGCTTCGGATGTCAGGCACGAGCACATCCCGGAGGGTCGTGGCGGTGCTCGCCGCGGCCCTCGGCCTCCCCCTCGCCTCGCTCGCCGTCCCCGCGCAGGCCGCCACGCGAGCCACCGCTCAAGCCGTCGCTCATCCCGTCGCGGCACATGGGCCCGTGGTCACCAGGGCCGCCCTCGACCCCGCCCTGGTCGCCGGCCGGGGCGCGCGCGTCGGCTTCGCCGAGCAGGAGGCCGAGAACGCCTCGACGGACGGCACGGTCATCGGCCCCGACCGCACCGCGTACACGCTGCCCGCCGAGGCGTCCGGACGGCGGGCGGTCCGGCTGACGCCCGGCCGGCACGTCGAGTTCACCCTGCCGGCCGCGGCCAACGCCGTCACGGTCCGCTACAGCATCCCCGACGCGCCCACGGGCGGCGGCATCACCGCGCCGCTCGACGTCGCGGTCAACGGCCGCCACCGGGCCACCATGACGCTGACCTCGCAGTACTCCTGGCTGTACAACCAGTACCCCTTCACCAACGACCCCGGCGCCGACCTGCTGCACCCCGACTGGTGGATCACCGAGTGCTCCTGCGTCCCCAGCGCCACCACCCCGGCCCCGGCGATCGCCAAGCCGTTCCGGCCCAGCCACTTCTACGACGAGCAGCGCCTGCTGCTCGGGCGCACCTACCGGGCGGGCGACCGGATCCGGCTGACGGCGAGCGCCGGAGCCGCCTGGACGGTCATCGACCTGCTCGACTCCGAACTCGTCGCCCCGCCGCGGATCGAGCCGGTCGCGGCCAGCGTGCTGGCCTTCGGCGCCGACCCGTCCGGGCGCCGCGAGTCGTCGGCCGCCTTCGACCGGGCCGTCGCCTTCGCCCGGCGCGCCCACCTGAAGGTGTACGTCCCGCCCGGCACGTACCAGGTCAACCGGCACATCGTCGTGGACGACGTGACGATCACCGGCGCCGGCAGCTGGTACACGATCATCAAGGGCCGCGAGGTCGCCCTGGCCGCCCCGGCGCCCGACGGGTCCGTCCACACCGGCGTCGGCTTCTACGGCAGGGACGCCGCGGACGGCGGCAGCCGCAACGTGCACCTGTCCGGGTTCGCCATCGAGGGCGACGTCCGCGAGCGCGTCGACACCGACCAGGTCAACGGCGTCGGCGGCGCGATGAGCGACTCCACGATCGAGGGACTCTACATCCACCACACCAAGGTCGGCCTCTGGTTCGACGGCCCGATGAGCGGCACCCGCGTCACCGGCAACGTGATCGCCGACCAGATCGCCGACGGGCTCAACCTGCACACCGGCGTCACCGGCACGGTCGTGTCGGACAACGTCGTCCGCAACTCCGGCGACGACGGCCTGGCGATGTGGTCGGAGCGCACGGCGGACGCGCGCAACACCTTCGACCACAACACGGTCCAGACGCCGGTGCTGGCCAACGGCATCGCGATCTACGGCGGCACGGACAACACGGTCTCGGCCAACCTGATCGCCGACCCCGTCCGCGAGGGCAGCGCCCTGCAGGTCGGTTCCCGCTTCGGCGCCGAGCCGTTCGCCGGCCGCCTGGACATCACCGGCAACACCACCGTGCGGGCCGGCACGTACGAGCTGAACTGGAAGATCGGCCTCGGCGCCATCTGGTTCTACGCCCTGGAGCGGAACATCGACGCCGACATCCGGGTGACCGGCGACCACTACCTGGACAACACCTACAACGCCGTCATGCTGGTCGCCGACTGGCCCGTCAAGGACCTCTACTCCATCACGAACCTGCGCTTCAAGGACGTCCGGGTGGACGGCACGGGCACCTCGGTGCTCAGCGCCCGCGCCGCCGGCTCGGCCGCCTTCGAGAACGTGGACGCCCGCAACGTGGGCGCGGTCCCCGTGAACAACTGCGGCACCTTCCACTTCACCCCGTCCGGCTCGGAGTTCGCGCTGACGGACGGCGGCGGCAACGACGGCTGGCTCGCCCCCTGGCTCCTGCCCAACACCCTCACCTGCGACGACCGCCCTCCGGTGATCCCCCCACCGGCCCCCGCCCCCTGGTGAGACGCCCGCGTTAGGCGCCGGGGGGCGGGGCAGGAGGACGGCATGACCGACACCTACGACCGGGTCGCCGTCGTCACGGGCGCCGACTCCGGCATCGGCAAGGCCACCGCCGTGCTGCTGGCCGAGCACGGGTTCGACGTGGGGATCACCTACCACGAGGACGAGGACGGCGCACGGGAGACCGCCGCGCTGGTACGGGACGCGGGCAAGGCGGCGGCCGTGCGCCGCCACGACCTGACCGACCCAGTCCGCGCCGCGCACGTCGTGGACGAGCTGGCCGGGGATCTGGGCGGGCTCGGCGTGCTGGTCAACAACGCCGGCACCGGGTCGTCGGAGCCGCTGCTCGACATGGACTACGGGCACTGGCGCTCGGTGCTGTCGGTGGACCTGGACGGGCCGTTCCTGTGCGCGCAGCGGGCGGCCCGGCGGATGGTCGCCGAGGGGCGCGGCGGCCGGATCGTGAACGTCACCAGCGTGCACGAGGAGTACCCGCGGGTGGGGGCGGGGCCGTACTGCGCGGCCAAGGGCGGGTTGAAGCTGCTCAGCCGGGTGCTGGCGCTGGAGCTGGCCGCGCACGGCATCACGGTCAACACGGTCGCGCCCGGCGAGATCGCCACCCCGATGACCGGGCAGGAGGACCGGCCGCCGCGGGCCGGGAGCCGTCCGGGGTACCCGATCCCGCGGCCGGGCGACGCCCGGGAGGTCGCCGCGGTCATCGCCTTCCTGGCCTCGCCGGCCGCCTCGTACATGACCGGGTCGTCGGTGTTCGTGGACGGCGGCCTGGTCACGATGGGACCGCAGGCGGCGGGGGCGCTCCAGTCCGGCGACTGGCGTTGACCCCGCACCCCCGCCCGCCCGCTCCCACGCGGCACCTCCGCCCGCAGGCGAGCGGCACCGCCGCCCTCAGGCAGCGGTCCGCCCCCCTCAGGCAGTGGCCCGGCGTCCTTCGGGCAGTGGCCCGGTGTCCTTCAGGCGGTGGCCGGATGGCCGACGGCGAGAGCCGCGGCCACCTGCGGCGCGACGCGCTCCGCCCAGCGGTCCAGCAGCTCCTCCAGCGCGGGCAGCCGCGACTCCAGCGCGGGCGGCCGCGACTCCAGCGCCGACAGCGGTGACAGCGGTGACTCCCGCACGGCCAGCTGCGACTCCAGCACCGCGAGCCCCGGCGTCGGCACGGTCGCGCCCAGCTCCACCAGCAGCGGACGCAGGTGCACCTCGACCGCCAGCGCGTGCTTCGGATCGCCCATGACCAGCAGCGGCAACGCCACCACCCCGGCCAGCGCCTCCGGCCGCAACCGGTCGAGGAACGCCTTCAGCAGCCCGGTGTACGTGCCCTTGTAGGTGGGGCTGGCCACCACCAGCACCCGCGCCTCGGCGACCAGCTCCAGCGCCACCTCGACGCCGGGCGCGGGCCCGGGGGCGAGCAGGTGCGGCCCGAGCGCCGACAGGTCGATCACGTCCTGCGCGCCCGGCAGGCCGAGCCGCCGCGCGACGGCCTCGGCGGCCTCCACGGCCACGGTCCGCGTCCTGGAGCCCTCGCGGGGGTTGCCGACCAGCGCGACGACGCTCATCCGGCCACCGCCGCCGCCAGCCCGGCCGCGTACCGGGAGACGGGCCGGGTCAGGCCGTAGTTGTCGCGGAGGGTACGGCCTTCGTACTCGTACCGGAACAGGCCCCTGACCTGCAGCTCCGGCACGACGTGGTCCACGAAGTCGGACAGGCCCGACGGGAGCAGCGGCGGCATGATGTTGAAGCCGTCGGCGGCCCCGGTGAAGAACCACTCCTGGAGCTGGTCGGCGATCTGCTCGGGCGTCCCGGCGACCACGCGGTGGCCGCGGCCGCCGGCCAGCCGGTTGAGCAGCTGCCTGACCGTCAGGCGTTCCCGCCTGGCCAGGTCGATGACGAGCTTGCGCCGGCTCTGCGCGCCCTCGGTCTCGACGGCCACGTCCGGCAGCGGGCGGTCGAGGTCGTCCTCGGTCAGCTCGATGCCGGTCAGGTGGGAGAGCTGGGCCAGGCCGTAGGCGGGGATGATCAGGTCTTCGAGCTCCTTCTCCAGGTGCAGCGCCTCCCGTTCGGTCGAGCCGATGATCGGCGAGATGCCGGGCAGGACGAGCACGTCGCCGGGCAGCCTGCCGTGGGCGGCCACCCGTCGTTTGAGGTCGCTGTAGAACTCCTGGCCCTCCTCCAGGGTCTGCTGGGCGGTGAAGACGGCTTCGGCGTGCCGGGCGGCGAACTCCTTGCCGTCCTCCGACGACCCGGCCTGCACCAGCAGCGGACGGCCCTGCGGGGAACGGGAGGTGTTCAACGGCCCCCGGACGGCGAAGTGGCGGCCGATGTGCTCGACGGGATGGATCTTGCCGGTGTCGGCGTAGCGGCCGCCGGTGCGGTCGCCCAGGATGGCGTCGTCCTCCCAGCTGTCCCAGAGCTTGCCGACGACCTCCAGGAACTCGTCCGCCCTGGCGTAGCGGGCGGCGTGCGTGGGGCGTTCGACGCCGAAGTTGAGCGCCTCGGCCTCGCTGGCGGAGGTGACGATGTTCCAGCCGGCCCGGCCGCCGCTGATGTGGTCGAGGGAGGCGAACTTGCGCGCCACGTGGAAGGGCTCGTTGTACGTCGTGGAGACGGTCGCGATCAGGCCGATGTGGTCGGTCACCGAGGCCAGCGCGGCCAGCAGCGTGAGCGGCTCCAACCCGCCGAGCGCGTTGTGCCGGACGTCGCCCTGCAGCGCCACGCCGTCGGCGAGGAAGAGCGAGTCGAGCTTGCCGCGCTCGGCGATCCTGGCCAGCTCCTGGTAGTGGCGGACGTCGGTCAGGCGGCTCGGCTCGGTGCGGGGGTGCCGCCAGGCGGCCTCGTGATGGCCGACGCCCATGAGGAAGGCGTTCAGGTGGAGCTTTCTCGTCACGTGGTCCTCCAGGTGGAGAAGCGGCGCTCGACGCCGATCAGGAGCAGGTTGAACAGCAGGCCGACCACGGAGATCGTGATGATGCCGGCGTACATGTCGGGGATGCGGAAGCTGGACTGGGCGTCGAGGATGAGGTAGCCGAGCCCGGCCTTGGCGCCGACCATCTCGGCGAACAGCAGCACGAGGATCGAGTACGCGCCCGCCAGGCGCACCCCCGTGAAGATGGCGGGCACGGCGGCCGGCAGGATCACCTTCTGGAACAGCCGCACCGGTCCGAGGCCCATCGACCGGGCCGACTTGATCAGCAGGGGTTCGACGGTCTTCACGCCGCTGACGGTGTTGAGCAGGATGGGCCAGGAGCAGGCGTACAGGACGAACGCCACCTTCGTCGTCTCGCCGATGCCGAGGATGAGCGTGAAGACCGGCAGCAGCGCGACCGGCGAGGTGTTGCGGAACACCTCCAGCAGCGGGGTGAGGAAGTCGGCGACGGGCTTGTACCAGCCGATCAGCAGCCCGAGCGGGATGGCCAGCACGATCGCCAGCCCGAACCCGGACAGCGAGCGCGCCAGCGACGCCTCCAGGTGTTCCGGGAGCCGGCCCGTGAGCAGCAGGTCCGCGCCGGCGGCCAGGCTCTCCGACAGCGGGGGCACGAACACGGGGTCCACCACGCCGAGGCGGGGCAGCACCTCCCAGGCGGCCAGGAGCAGCAGGATCGCGGCCGAGTTCCGCACCGCCCGCCGCGCCGACCCGGCCGCCCGCCGCCACGTCGCCGCCTTCCGGCTCGTCCCGGCCGGGGCCGCCTGCCGGCTCGTCCCGCGTGGCGCCTTCCGGTCCTCCCCCTCGGTGGGCCGGACAGCGGTGGGCTCGTCCCGGGTGGCGGGGTCGTCCCGGGTGGCGGGGTCGTCCCGGGTGGCGGGGTCGGGGTCGTCGTCGGGGAGGTCGTACCAGTGGACGTCGCCCTCGGGACGCGTCCGTTCGTCGGCGCGCGCGTCAGTCATGCCGGATCGCCGCCTTCCGCTCCTGCACCTGCGCCGCGGCGACCTCGTCGCGCAGCAGCCCCCACACGTGGTGCCGGTACTCGCCGAAGCGCGGGTCGGCCCGCAGGTCGCCCTCGCGCGAGTCGAAGTCCACCTCGATGATCTCCTTGATCCGGCCCGGCCTGGAGGTCATCACGGCGACGCGTTGCCCCAGGTAGACCGCCTCGTCGATGCCGTGCGTGATGAACACGACGGTCTTGCGGGTGTGCTGCCAGATGCGCAGCAGCTCCTCCTGGAGCGACTCGCGGGTCTGCGCGTCGAGCGCGGCGAACGGCTCGTCCATCAGCAGGACGTCGGGGTCGAAGGCCAGGCTGCGGGCGATGGCGACGCGCTGGCGCATGCCGCCCGACAGTTCGTGCGGGTAGCGGTCCTCGAAGCCGGACAGGCCGACCAGTTCCAGGTGCCGCCGCGCCCGTTCCGTACGCTCGGCCCTGGGCACGCCCTTGGCCTCCAGCCCGAAGGCCACGTTGGCCAGCGCGGTCCGCCAGGGGAACAGCGCGTACTGCTGGAAGACGATCCCCCGGTCGAGGCCGGGCCCGGTGACGGGCGCGCCGTTGACCACGATCTGGCCCGACGTCGGCTCGGTGAGGCCCGCGACCAGGTCGAGGAGGGTGGACTTGCCGCAGCCGCTCGGCCCGACGAGCGTCAGGAACTCCCCTTCGCGGACGTCGAGGTCGATCCCGGACAGGGCGGTGAACGGCTCGCCCGCGTCCCTGACCGTGAACTCCTTGGAGACGTTCCGGATGCCGATCTTCGCCTGGACGCCGGTCTCGCTGATCGTGGCGGTCATGAGCCGCTCCCGTTCGCGTAGGGGTTGAACTCGTTGGTGTAGAGGTCGGTCGCCTTGACCTGACCGGGACGGATCTCGCCCTCGCGCTGGAGCCAGTCGATCCACCGCTGGAACTCCCGGCTGTCGATGACGCCGCCCTTGCCCGCGATGCCGGTGCTCTTCCAGAACTTCACGACGTCCGTGGTCTCGTTGCGCCCGCGCTTGGCGATGATCTGCTCGAACTTGGCGACGACCTCCTCGCGCGGGCGGGTCTGCGCCCAGGCGATGGCCTTGGCGAAGCCGGCCACGAAGGTCCTGACGGTGCCGGGGTTCCTGGCGATGAAGTCCTCGCGCAGCACGACGGACCCGGCCGTGAACGGCCCGAACAGCTCGACGTCGGTGAACAGCGGACGCAGCCCGCCGCGTTCGAGCGCCTTGTCCTTGAGGACCCCGCCGAGCGTGCCGACGTCGAGCTGCCCCTGCCGCAGCGCCTGCTCGGTGTTGACCGGCGGGATGACTACGAGCTGTACCTGCTCGATCTCGGCCGGCGTCAGCCCCTGACGCTTGAGGTACTCCTTGATGACGGCCTCGTGGTGGGCGCCGAGGGTGTTGACGCCGATCTTCTTGCCGATGAGGTCGCGGGCGGTCCTGATCGGGCTGTCGTCCTTGACGTAGTAGCCGCTGAACGACTTCTCGTCCGAGCCGTAGTAGCCGATCACCGCCTTGATCGGGGCCTTGGCCGCCTTGAGCTTGATGACGGCGCCGTCGAAGGCGCCGCCGAAGTCGGTCTGGCCGGTGGCCGCGGACTGGATGTCCTGCGGCCCCGAGGTGGTGTTGCCCACCCACTTGAGCTTGACGTCGCCGAGGTAGCCGAGCTCCGCGGCCAGTTCGGGGAAGGTGACGGTGCCCGCGCTGCCCTGGTAGCGAAGCTCCTTCACCTCCGTTTCGCCGGGTTTCGCCGAGCCCTCGGCCGCGCCGCAGCCGGCGGTCACGGTGGCGAGCAGCACGGCGAGGAGTGCACGTCTGATGTTGATCACGATGAGTTCCTCTGGGGAGAACTGCGCAGGGGGAGGGAGGTCTGCCGGAGGTGCGTGATCAGCGACACTGCGCGCTGGCGACGTGGCCGTGGTCCACGTGCGGGCGCCGGGTCAGGTAGAGGCCCTGGCTCATGCGTACGAAGCTACGGAACCCCGGACGCCAAGTCAACATTTCCTACTGGCTTTACATGAATTACTGTCGGGAACGGCCCGCTTCCGGAAACGACGGTCCCCAGTTGCCCGGTTTGATGATCTACTCTGGCGGGAATCCGGTCCGGGGATGAACGAGCTCGGACACCGAGCTTCGTCGCACCCCCAGGAGCTGATCAGCGTGGGCGAAGCCGAATGGCCCGCAGATCTCGATGTGGGAAGACTGCTGGAGTCGGGGTGGCGGCCCACCCCGTTCAGGCAGTTCATACTCAAGCTCCACAGCCGCTGCAACCTGGCGTGTGACTACTGCTACATGTACGAGATGGCCGACCAGAGCTGGCGCCGCCAGCCGCGCCGCATGTCCGGGCCGACCATCGACCGCGTGGCCGCCCGCATCGCCGAGCACGCCGAGGCCAACGGCCTGGACAGCGTCGAGGTGATCCTGCACGGCGGCGAGCCCCTGCTGGTCGGCGTCGACCACATGCGCTACGCGCTGACCGCCCTGCGCTCGGCGCTGCCGTCCGGCGTCGAGCTGGTGGCACGCGTGCAGACCAACGGCGTCCAGCTCAACGAGGGCTTCCTGAGCCTGTTCGCCGACCTGAACGTCTACGTGGGCGTCAGCCTCGACGGCGACAAGGAGGGGCACGACCGCCACCGCCGCAACGCCTCCGGCCGGGGCAGCTACGAGCAGGTGCGGGCCGGCCTCGAACGCCTGACGGCGCCCGCCTATCGCCACCTGTTCGGCGGCCTGCTGTGCACCCTCGACCTGGCCAACGACCCGGTCACGACCTACGAGGCGCTGCTCCGGTTCCGCCCCCCGGTGCTGGACTTCCTGCTGCCGCACGGCAACTGGACGACTCCCCCGCCCGGCTGGTCGGACACCGGCTCGCCGTACGGCGACTGGCTGGTGGCCGTCTTCGACCGCTGGTACCGGGCGCCCGAGCGGGAGACCCAGATCCGCATGTTCAGCCAGATCATCCGGCTGGTGTGCGGCCGGCCGTCCAGGAGCGAGGGGATCGGCCTGTCGCCGGTGGCGGTCGTGGTCATCGAGACCGACGGCAGCATCGAACAGGTCGACACGCTCAAGTCCGCCTACGACGGCGCAGCCGGCACGCTGCTGCACACCTTCCGCGACTCCTTCGACGCGGCGCTGCTCCTGCCCTCCATCGCGGCCCGGCAGATCGGCGCGCGGGCGCTGTCGGACGAGTGCGCCGCCTGCGAGCTGGCCAGGATCTGCGGCGGCGGCCTGTACCCACACCGGTACCGTCCGGGCAGCGGGTTCCGCAACCCGTCGGTCTACTGCCGTGACCTGTACCGGCTGATCAGCCACATCCGGCGGACCGTGACCGAAGACGTGGCCGACCTGACCAGAGCCGACCCGCGCACCCCCGAGCTCCTCGCGCCCGGGGGGTGAGCGGGGCCCGGCCCGGTCAGACCGGCGGCGGGTCGAAGTCGCAGTCGAGATGGCGCCGCTCGCCGGCCACCCGGGTGTCGGGGTGTTCGGGGCCCAGCGTCTCCAGGTAGGACCGCATGGTCTCGTCGAACAGCGCCCTGCCCTCCTCCGACTGCCCGGCGGCCTCCAGGTCGGCCGACAGGTTGGCCGCCGCCGCCAGGGTCGTGGGGTGGCGCGCGCCCACCAGGGCGCTGAGGCGCTGGTGGGCCTCCGCGCCGATCTCGCAGGCGTTCTTGAGGTCGCCCAGGACGGCCAGGTCGCTGGCGTAGTTGACGGCGATGAGCAGGTAGTAGTGGTGGTCGCGGCCCAGCCTGCGCTCGATGCCGTCGAGCGCCTTCTTGTTCAGCTCGCGCGCCGCCTGCGGGTCGCCGAGCACGCGGTGCAGCAGGGCCACGTTGCTGGCGCAGCCGTGGTTGTACGGATGGTCGGCGCCGTAGATCCGCGGGTAGCGGTTCATGGTGTCGAAGGCCAGCTCGTAGGCCTGCTCGACGTTGCCGTTGGCGCGGTTGCAGTTGGACAGGCAGGTGGCGGCGGCCAGCGTGCTGGGGTGGTCGACCCCGTACAGCCGCACGTAGCGCTCGTGCACGTCGATGGCCTGCAGGAGGGCGTCCTCGGTCTCGCCGGACCGCAGCAGGGCGATGGCCAGGTCCTTCTGGGCCAGCAGGATGCGCGGGTGGTTGGCGTCGAAGAACTCGCGGCCGAAGATCAGCGCGTCGTCGCAGACGTCGACCGCCTGGCGGTAGTCGCCGCACAGCCGCACCACGCGGCCGAGGCCGGTGCGCAGGTTGAGCTCGGTGCCGCGGGTGACCGCGGTCTCCCCTCCCTGGGCCGTGCGCAGCGCCTCCAGGAGCAGTTCCTTGGCGCGGACGTAGTCGGAGGTGAGGCCGTAGTCGAGGGCCAGGCTGTTGATCGCCCTGACCGTGATGACGTCGTCGGGCCCCAGCACCTTCCTGTGCAGGCGCAGCGACTCCTCGTCGTGCTCCCTGGCGTCGATGAAGCGGCCCTGCGCGCGCAGGTCGGAGCCGATGCCGTTGAGCAGGATCAGGGTGTCGCGCTCCTCCTCGCCGAGCGCCGCGCGCATGGAGACCAGGGTGGCCTGGTTGAGCTCGTACGCCTCGGCGTAGCGGCCCTGCTCGCGGTAGAGGTCGCCCTGCAGGCGCTTGGCCTGGAGCACGTGCCGGTTGTCGGCGCCGGAGTCGTGCGTCCAGCGCTCCAGGAACGTCGCCACGTGGCTGCCGGTCGCGGCGAAGTTGCCGGAGGAGCTGAGGTAGGTCAGCATCTTGATGGCGAAGTCGCGGACCTCGTCCCGGCGGCTCTCGGCCACCCTCGCCGGCCGGACGTGGGCCAGCAGCGCGTCGTAGCGCGGCCAGTTGGCCGGGTCGTCGGGCGCCGCCGGCACCGCGCCGACGAGCAGCGAGTGGACCTCCGCCCGGATCTCCTCCTGGACCTCCGGTTCGAGCTCCTCCCGCAGCAGGGCCTGGATCAGCCGGTGGACCTGGAGGGTGGCCGGTCGACCGGGGCCGCGCTGGCCGCCGGCCTGACCGCTCGCCTCGGCCTCGACCCGCACCAGGGCGTACTTGGCCAGCGTGCCGATGGCCCCGCTCAGCTTGATGGGGTCGGCGAGCAGCTCGGCGATCACCGGGCGCACCGCCCCCTTGACCGGGACGAGCACCGAGCGCGGGATGGGCTCCGGCCCGAAGAAGGCGCAGCAGCGCAGCAGCTCCATGGCCTCGGGCAGGTTCTCCTTGAGCTTGTTGACCGACAGCCCCCACGCGGCCGTCATGGAGACCGGGTACTCCGAGGGCTTGCCCCTGCTCAGCAGCTGACTGGTGTGCTCCTGGAGCAGCTTGAGGTACTCCTCCGGCGCCATGCCGGTCTCGCTCTGCAGCGCGGCCGCCTGCTCCAGCGCCAGCGGCAGGTCGCCGAGCGCCTCGGCCAGCTCGACGGCGACGGACTCGCTGATCGCCCTGCGCAGGCGCTTCTGGAAGAACTCGACGCTCTCCCGCCGCGGGAAGACGTCGACCGGGACGGTGTCGACGACGCTCTCCCAGCGGTGGTTGCGCGAGGTGATCAGGACGTGCCCCGGGCCGGGACGCACGATC
This sequence comes from Nonomuraea sp. NPDC001636, assembly GCF_040298265.1. Lineage (NCBI taxonomy): Bacteria > Bacillati > Actinomycetota > Actinomycetes > Streptosporangiales > Streptosporangiaceae > Nonomuraea > Nonomuraea sp. NPDC001636. The sequence goes on along the minus strand of NZ_JBEOZT010000004.1, from coordinate 366,965 downwards.
TCCCTGATGTCGTCCGGCTCGTCGGCGTTGTCGAAGATCAGCAGCCACCGGCGGGTCGGATCGCCGCGGCGCAGCGCCTGCAGGACGGCGTTGGCCGCCTCGTCGATGCCGGTCGCGGTCGGGCCCGGCAGGCCGAGCTGGGGCGCGAGCTGGGCCAGCGTCGAGCGCACCAGGCCGGGCTGGTCGGAGGGGATCCACCAGACGAGGTCGTACTCCTCGCGGAAACGATAGGCGTATTCGATCGCGGCCTGCGTCTTGCCGACGCCGCCGTAGCCCTGCAGGGCGTTCGGCACGACCGCGGTGGGCTGCTGGAGAATGCTGTCGCGCAACCTGGACAGCAGCTCCTCCCGGCCGGTGAAGTTCTTGTTCCGGGGTGGAACCTTCCAGACATTGGGAAAGTCGCTCACTGCGCGCAGTGCGGCGGACGGCTCTGGAATCGTCACGTGCCCGCCCTTCTGTCCGTGCCTTCACGGGTGCTGGTGCAGGATTGGAAAGTCGTTTTCGAGAATAGGCCAAGATAAAAACGACAGACTGTCATGGTAGCGGCCCGGCGGGTTCCGTACTACCCGGCCGATAACGGCGTCCGCCAATGACTGGTTCAGGACGGCACTAATTCACCGCCTATTGGCTGGCACGCCGAATTCGGCCACCCTGGGATCAGCCTGTTGAGCACTTCGCTCCGGACGGGCCGGTCATCCGGACGGGGAACGCTGCGGGCAGGCCAGAGCCGACGAGGGAGCGCCCATGGCACCGCAGGTCGTCACGCAACACAAGGATCTTCTTGATTTGTCCGCACTCTCACCCGCCCATCTCGAAGGGCTGGGGAACTCCGTGATCGCACTGGAGTTACTCGAGCTGCTCGAGTCGGGCCCCGGGGAAGACGAGGTGTTCGCCGCGTTCGACAACAGCACGCCGGTGCCGTACCGGCCGGGCAATCCGTAATCACGAACCGATTCGCCGAGACCCGGCGGGAGATCTTTCCCCGGGTTTCGGCGAACCCGAAAACGGGGCGCCGGCCACGGCGATGCCATACCATGGGGAGCCATCGAGAATCGTGCAGCGGTGACAGCCGGACGTTGAGCTCGAAACCGGACGGAATTATTCAGGAGTCTCGCCGCCACACGCGTCTTGCGGCATTGACCGGGGCGGGCGCCTCCGCAGTCCGGTCCCGGGCCACAAAGGAATACGACGTCGTCCTCGGTGAGTGAGGTCTGGTCCCATGACTGCTTCCGGCCCCCGACGCGGTCCCTTCGTCGGAGCTCGTCCCTTCGACGAAGGCGACGGGGCCCTGTTCTTCGGACGGTCCGCGGAGACCGCGGAGCTGGCCGGCATGTGGCGGCGCAACCGGCTGACGATCCTGCACGGCCCGGCCGGCGCCGGCAAGACCTCCCTGCTGCGGGCCGCCGTGATCCCCCTGCTGAGGGACGAGCGGGCGCGCGTGCTGCCGGTGGGCCTGGCCCGCTCCACCCGCGTCTGGCCCGCCGCCGCGCTGCCCGAGCACAACCCGTACGTGATCGCGCTGCTGTCGTCGTGGTCGGGCGGCGGCTCGCTGGCCAGTTTCGCGGGCCTGTCGGTGAGCGACTTCCTGCACAGGCTCCAGCGCAACGACGGCGTCGCCGGGCCGACGCTCGCCGCCGTCGACCAGGTGGAGACGTTCCTGCGGCTGCCCGACCCGTACGAGCACCTCAGGGAGAGCTTCTTCGACGAGCTGCTGGGCTCGTTGTCCCAGCGGCCCGACCTGCGCCTGCTGCTGTCGGTCCGCACCGACCACCTCGACGAGCTGCGGCACGTGCTCAGGCGCTACGCGGTCCGGGAGCCGCAGGAGCTGGCGCTGCCGCCGTTCACCCGGGCGCGCGCCGTCCAGGCGATGCGGCTGTCGGCCGAGTCCACCGGCGACGGCGCCGCCGCCGACAAGGTCGAGGAGCTGGTCGACGAGATCCGCACGGTCCGCGACGACACCGGCCGGCCCTGGCCCGCCGCCGACGAGGTCGACCCGCTGCTGCTGCAGGCCGCCGGCGCCCGGCTGTGGGGCGATCCGCCGGACCGCGACCGGTTCCTGCTGACGGAGCTGGACACCGCCGCCGACCGGGCGGTGCGCGAGTTCTGCGCCGAGACGCTGGCCGGGGTCGCCGCCGACTACCTGTTACCCCCCGGCCGCCTCATGGCCTGGTTCCGCCGGGACATCCTGCACGAGTACGGCAGGCTGTCCGACCCGGTCGCGGACGTGGGCGCGGTCGTGCTCAACGCCCTGGAGGACCGCTACCTGGTCAGCTCGCCCAAGTGCAACGGCCTGCCCATGCACGGCCCCCGCCACCCCCGGATGCTGGCCCCGCTCAGGCAGCTCGACGCCGCCATGTGGCCGCAGTCCCCGCCCGACCCGGAGGCCCGGCTGCGGGCCGCCAAACGCGCCGGCGACGAGGGCGAGCCCGAACGCGCCCGCCGGCTCGTCCACGAGGCCGCCCAGACCTGCCCGCCGCAGGCGCTCCGGCTGCGGGCCGAGATCGACACGCTCTCCGGCAACATCGACTACGACCAGGGGCTGCTGGCGGAGAGCATCGAGCACTACCGCGCCGCGGCCCGGCTCTTCGAGGCCGTCGGCGACAACGCGGCCGTCGGCTGGCTGATGACGGCGGTCGGGCGGGTCGTCCTGGCCCAGGGCAGGCCGGGCCTGGCCGTCGAGCAGCTGCGCGCCGCCGTCGGCCGGGTGCCGGACGACCTCATCGTGCAGACCGCGCTCGGCCAGGCGCTGTGGGAGGCCGGGCAGCCGGACGCCGCCCTGGCGGTGCTGAGCGACGTGCTCAACCGCGAGGCGGACACGCCCGAGGCCCGGCGCTCGCGCGGGGAGTTCCTGGCCGATCTCGGCGACGCCGAGTCGGCCCTGCGGGACATGCGGCAGCTGCGCGGCGGCCGGCCCGCGCCCTCCACCAAGGCGGCCCGCGCGCTGGCGATGGCCAGCCTGACCCGTCCCGAGGTGGCCCACGACCTCGGCGACGCCCTCGACGAGGCCGAGGAGGCGCTGAAGGAGGCCGAGGAGAGCGGGCCCGTGCTGCTGCGCGCCGCCCGCGTCCACAAGCTGACCGGCGACGTCACCAGGGCGACGGAGCTGGCCGACCGCGCCATGACGGCCCGGCGTCCGCCGCTGCCCGAGCACCAGCGGCGGACGGCCAGGAAGCTGCTCGCGGGTTCGTGATGCCGGACACCGCCCTGGTGGCCCTCATCACCGGCGCATCGGCCGTGCTGGCCGCGCTGTCGGGCGCCGGATGGGCGATGGTGACCGAGCGGCTGAAGGCCAGGCAGGCCACCAGGGCCGCCGCCGAGCAGCGCCGGGCCGACCGGGAGGACGCGCGGGCCGAGACCCTGCGCACGGCGTTCGCCGACGCCCAGTCGGCGGTGCTGCGCTTCGGGCTGACCGTGAGCATCTCGCTCGACATGCGCACCGACCGGGACGCCCGCCTCGACGGCGAGGACCTGCCCAGCCAGTTCCGGCAGGCGCGGGTGGAGTACCTGGCGGCGGCGGTGGCGGTCGAGCGGTTGTGGCCGCTGTGCCCGGAGGGCGCGCGCGAGCGCATCGAGCAGCTCAGCACGGCGGTCACCAGGGCGTTCGGGCACGCCCGTTCGGTATCAAGTCCTGTTGTGGCCGGTGAGGAGGTTGAGGTGGCCCTCCAGCGGGCGCTGCGCGCCCTGAGCGCGGAGGTCTTCCCGCCCGCGCCGCCCCCTTCCGAGCTCGCCGTCCCGTCCGGCTGACGGCCGCCCGCCACAGGCGGCCCAGGTCGTGCCCGAGCGAGGTCACCATGAGCGTCAGGACGACGGCCAGCAGGCCGATGGCCAGCGCCACCAGGACGAGTGCGCCCCTGGTGCCCCACACGGCGATCAGGTAGCCGGCCGACAGCGCCCCCAGCGGGACGGCGCCGCCGGAGAGGAACCGGCCCGCGCCCGTGACCCTGCCCAGCAGCTCCTTCGGCACCTCGTCGGCCTGGTAGACCGCGAGCGCGACGTTGATGTGCGCGCCGGTGAACCCGATGCCGCCCCAGGCCAGCGGCAGCACGACGGCGACGAACACGACGCTGTCGTGGTCGACCAGCGCCACGAACCCGGTCAGCATCAGCCAGGACCACACGCACGTCACGATCACGCCCCGGGTGCGCCCCTTGCTCTGCAGCCGCGACGCGGTGAACGAGCCCAGGACGCCGCCGAACCCGGTGGCCGCGATCAGGCAGCCGATGAGCAGGCTCGGCAGCCGCTGCTGGTGCGCCAGCAGGATGAGGACGAGGGCGAGCGTCTGGAAGAAGAAGTTGGCCAGCGCGCAGACGATCAGCACCGGCACCAGGAACCGTTCCCTGCGCAGGTAGGCGAAGCCGTGGCCCAGGTCGGCCACCAGCGCTCCGACCCGCGGTCGCGGCGGGACGCCCTGCGGGGTGAGCCGGTCCTTGGCCATCCGCAGCAGCGCGAACACCGACAGGAACGAGGTCAGCGCGTCGACGGCGAAGGCCAGCGCCCGGTGCAGGTCGAACAGCAGGCCGCCGAGCGGGCGGCCGAGCAGCGCCGCCGCGTGCACGCGCGCCTCGTTCTTCGCCATCGCGCCCGGCAGGTGCTCGCGCGGGACGAGCCGCGGCACCACCGTCGCCTCCGCGGTGCTGAAGAACACCAGGCAGACGCCCTGCGCCGCGGCGACCAGCGGCAGCACGACGTGCTCCGGCATGGTCGCGAACGCGCCGGCCGTCAGCAGCACGGCGAGCACGCCGCGGGCCAGCAGGCTGACGATCATGATCCGCCGCCGGTCCATGTAGTCGACCAGCGCGCCCACCGGCAGGGCCAGCAGGATCCGGGGCAGCGTGCCGGCCGCCGTCACCCATCCGGCGAACACCGGCGAACCGGTCAGTGACAGGGCGAGCAGGGGGACGGCGAGCATGGCGTTCGTCGAACCGAGCTGGTTGGCCGCCGAGGCACTCCACAGGAGGTTGAAGTCGCGCCGCCACGGGGCGCGTCTCCCGTCGGCCGGGCCCTCGCCCGCGGTGCTGTCGGTCACCTCTGTCGCTCCCAAGGCGCCCGGACACTGGGCAAGCCAGGTGCGGTGTCGTCCACAGCCGGCCTTCGTGTCACAGGTTGAAGACCGGCCTTCGGACGGTGATCGTACCCGTAACGGGGGCCCGTTACAGGCAAACGGCCGTCTCGGCGTACCAAAGATCCCTTGACCTCGGCGGGCGGTGGGCCGGGTTGACAGGGGGGTCGGGGTGGTTTTCTCTGCAACCAGGCGTGGGGGCGGAGGGAGCGTTCATGCGTGGTCTTCGGCGGTTCCTCGTCGCCCTGGTCCTGTGCGTGCCGCCGGTCGGCCTGCCGGTCGCGTCCGCCGCCGCCGGGTCCGCGCCCGCCGGGCCCGGGGCCGCCGCGCACTTCGGGCAGGCGCGCAAGGACTGCGTGGGGACAGCGGCGGGCCGGGCGTCCAAGGTCTGGTACACGGTGGCGGGCGGCGTGCTGTCCGACGTCTACGAGCCCACGATCGACAACACGAACGTCGAGACGATGCAGTTCGTGGTCACCGACGGCCGCACGTTCACCGAGTCGCAGGCCCGCGACACCACCTACCGGGTGGAGACCGGGCGTTCGGGGCTGAGCTGCACCGTCACCTCCACCAGCAGGACCGGCCGCTACCGGCTGACCACCACCTACGTCACCGATCCGGGCAGCGACGCGGTCGTCGTCCGGACCCGGCTGCGGCCCCCCGGCCTGCGGCTGTACGTCCGGCTGGACGCGAGCGTGAACGGCAACGGCGGCGGCCCGGCCGACGGCGGAGCCGACACCGGCACGGTGGACGCCGCCACCGGCGCACCCGTGATCTCCGACACCGGCACCGTGACCTCGGCCCCCGAGCGCGACTACGCGGTGCCCACCCACCTGGCGCTGCGGGCCGAACGGCGCCTGCCGTTGGCGAGCGTCGGCTACGCGGGCACGTCCGGCGACGGGCTGGCGCAGCTCGACGCCGACCACGAGCTGACCCCCTACGACAGCGCGCCGCGCGGCAACGTCGTGGCCACCGCCCGGCTGCCGATCGACGACTCGGGCGCGGTGACGTTCGCGCTGGGCTTCGGGCGCACCGGCGAGGCCGCGCTGCGGACGGCGGGCGCGGCGGCGGCGCGGCCGTTCGAGTCCACCCGCGCCGCGTTCGAGGCGGGCTGGGCGGCCTACGACGCCGGACTGCGCCGGCCGTCCGCCGCACTCGCCGACGTCTACCGGCTGTCGGCCAACGTGCTGAAGGCGAGCGAGGACAAGACCTTCCCCGGCGCGGTGGTCGCCTCACTGGCGAGCCCGTGGGGCCAGGCGGTCGACGCGGGCGCGCTGCCCGGCGGCAAGCCGGTCTACTTCGGCTCCTATCGCGAGGTGTTCGCCCGCGACCTGTACGAGGCGTTCACCGGCTTCCTCACCGCCGGCGACCTGGCCACGGCCCGCGCCACCGCCCGCTTCCTGCTGGAACGCCAGCAGCTCCCCGACGGCAGGCTGCCGCGCAACTCGCTGCTCAACGGCCGCCTCGCGCCCGACTCCGGCGGCGACCAGCTCGACGAGACGGCCTACCCGATCCTCATGGCCCACCAGTCGGGGCTGGGCGGCGAGGCGGGGCTGTGGCCGCGCGTACGGGCGGCGGCCGACTTCCTGCTGGCGCGCGGGCCCGCGTACGGCGTGGAGCGGTGGGAGGAGCAGGCGGGCCACTCGCCGTCCACGATCGCGGCCGAGATCGCCGGACTGGTCGCGGCGGGCGAGATCGCCGACCGGCAGGGCGACCGGGCCCGCGCCCGGCTCTACCGCTCCGCCGCCGACCACTTCGCGCGCTCGGTCAAGGACTGGACGGTGACCAGCACCGGCCCGTACGCCCCCCGCTACTTCCTGCGCCTGTCGCGCGGCGGCGACCCCGACGCGGCCGTCTCCTACGACCTGGGCAACGGCGGCCCCACCGAGGACCAGCGCCGGGTGGTGGACGCCGGTTTCCTGGAGCTGACCAGGCTCGGCGTCCTGCCCGCTGACGACCCGGACGTGCTGGCCTCGCTGCCGGTCGTGGACCGGGTGCTGCGGCGCACGACCGCGAGCGGCCCCGGCTGGTACCGGTACGGCTCGGACACGCCGGGCACCGAGGACGGCTACGGCGACTGTCACGAGCCCGACCCCACCTCGTGCGCGCCGTCCGGCAGGCCGTGGCCGACCGGGAACACCGGCTCGGGCCACCTGTGGCCGGTGCTGGCCGGGGAGCGGGCCGAGCAGGCGCTCCAGACCGGCGACCAGGCCGCGGCGGCGGCGCTGCTGGCGGCCATGCGGGCGATGTCGTCGGGCACGGGGCTGGTGCCCGAGCAGGCGTGGGAGAACCCCGGCCTGGCCGCCGCGCCGTACGGGAGCGACCCCGCGACCGCCTCGATCGGGTTCCGCGACGGCGGTCCGGCGGGCTCGGCGTCCCCGCTGACCTGGGCGCAGGCGCAGCTGGTACGGCTCGTCCTGGCGCTGGGCGCCCGCCGCCCGGCCGAGCAGCCGGAGGCGGTCCGCGAGCGGTACGCCGCGCACGGTATGCCGGGCACCACCCCGCTCACCGTCACCGCGCCCTCCGACGGCGCGGCCCCCGAAGGCGGCTCCGTCGCCGTCAAGGGGACGGCCGCGCCGGGCGCGCTCGTGGACGTCGAGGCCGCGCCCGTCGACCTCGGGACGCCCGCGCGGGTCGTCTCGGTGCGCGCCGGGCCCGACGGGACGTTCACGGCGCGGGCGCCGGTCGCGTTCGGCGAGGTCGTGCTCACCGTCGCCGCGACCGCGGGCGGCCGCACCGCCCACGCCCGGCGCTCGGTCGTCGGCGACGTCGTCGTCGCCACCGTGCTCGACGTGGCCGACCCCGAGGGCGACGACGACGGCCCGGGGACGTACGCCTACCCGACGGCGGCCGACTTCCGTCCCGGCGCGTTCGACCTGCGGCGGTTCCAGGTGATCACCGACGCGACCACCGTCTACCTGCGGGCCGGGCTGCGCGACCTGACGCCCACGTTCGGCAGCCCGATGGGCGCGCAGCTGCTCGACGTCTACGTCCGTGACCCGGCCGCCGCCGGGTGGTCGGCGCAGGCCGCGTTCCCGCAGCGCAACTACCGCATCGCCGAGGCGGACGCCTGGTCGCAGCGCGTCGAGGCCCAAGGTTTCGCCGCGCCGGCGCTGGTCGGCGCGGACGGGCACGGGCGCGGCGGCGCCGCGGTGCGCGTGTCCGGCGCCACCAGGACGATCACCCTCGCGCTGCCCAGGGCGTCCTTCGGCACGCCGGGGCCCGGGTGGCGGTTCGCGGTCGTCCTGACCGGCCAGGACGGCTACGCCGCCGACCAGGCCAGGGGGTTCGCGGCGACGCCGGAGCCGTACCGGTTCGGGGTGTGCCCGGAGGGCGGCGGCGCGCCCCTGTGCGCGGCCGACCCCGGCACGGTGCCCAAGGCCCTGGACGTGCTCACCCCCGCCGGGGTGTCCCAGGCCGACGAGCTGAACCCGCTGCTCGGGCCGGTCACGCTCCGCGCGGTCACCGTGCCCTGACCGGCCGCCGCCCCGGCCGCGGGAGCGGCGGTCGCCCGTGCGGGGCGGCCCGCCGGCCGGGCCGGACCGCCCGGCGGGTCAGGCGAAGCGTTCGATCGTGACCGGGATCAGGCCCTGGCCGCGGATCGCCTGGCGGTGGTGGTGGAGCAGGGCGCCGATGGCGGCCAGCGGGCCGGCGCTCAGGCGTACGGTGACGTCCAGGCACCAGGCGATGCCGGGGCCGATGCGCCGCAGCTCCCAGGTGAAGGTGTGCCCCGCGGCGGTGGCCGTGGCGGTGCCGGCGATCCTGGCCCGCGGGTTCTCCCGCGGCGGCTCCAGGCGCAGGACCGTGCTCACGTTCGCCAGGCCGCGCTCGCCGAGCTCGCCCGCGAACAGGATGCGGTAGCGCCGGGTCTGCGCCGAAGGGGAGCTGCCCAGGTCGAGCGGGGCCGCGGCGGGGAGTGCCTGGCGGTACTGGAAGAAGGCCCGCAGCTCGGCCTCCTCCGGCAGCGCGCCGCCGCCGAGCATCGAGTAGGTCTCGCGGGCGTCGCGCCGGGTCACGGGCAGCACCCGATCCCGCAGCGCCGGGTCGGCGCGGATGGCCCGGCTGGATCCGGGCGACTCGCGCCACTCGCCGCACTCGGCGGTCCATTCCGCGCAGTCGATGCCCGCGGCGGTGTAGTCGTCGCAGAGCACGAACTCCTCGACCAGGATGCCCAGGGGAAGTGTTCCGCGGCCACGGTCGGCGGCGTAGATCAGGTAGTAGTCCAGGGGTACGTCGGCGTCCATTGGCGACATGATCGTGGTGCGGGCCCCCGCGGGCAAGGCGACATTCTGATGTTCGCGCAGGTCCTGCCGTCAGATGACGGTCTAGCCGGTCACGGGTTTGCCCGTGGCGCTGCCGGCGAGCCATTCCGCCCACGACTTGGCCCACGGGGTCGGGCCGTTGCCGAACCGCAGCTTGCGCGAGGTGCCCTTGACCTGGATGACGTCGCCGCGCTGGGTGAAGTCGTAGAACCAGCGGGCGTCGGCGGGACTGGCGTTGACGCAGCCGTGGCTGACGTTGGAGTTGCCCTGCGCGCCGGTCGACCAGGGCGCGGCGTGGAAGAAGGTGCCGCTGTAGGTCATCCGGACGTTCCACTTGGTCTTGATCCGGTACTCGCCCGGCTCCCCGATGGTGGCCGAGTCCATGACGGTCTCCGCGGCCTTCTCCTGGGCGATCATGGTGCCGGAGTAGCTGTCGTCGCCGGGTTTGCCGAGGCTGACGGGGATCGTCCGGACGACCTTGCCGTCCGCGGTGACGACGGCCTGGTGGCGGTCGGCGTCCACCTTGGTGACGTGCCGGGGGCCGACGGTGAAGGACAGGCTGCGGTCCCTGGTCCCCCACAGGTCCTCGCCCGCGCGCAGCCCGGCCAGGTGGGCGACGACCTTGACCTTCTCGCCCACCGGCCAGTACTCGCGCGGCCGGAACTGCACCTCGCGGTCGCTCACCCAGCTCCACGCGCCCTCGACCGGCTCGGACATCTCCACCACCAGCGAGCGCTCGACCGCCGCGCGGGCCTGCCTGGAGGTGACCGGATGGGACAGCAGGAGCTGGACCGGCATCCCGACGCCGACCTTCTCGCCGTCCAGCGGCGACATGCCGCTCTGCAGGGCCCGTCTGGGCTTGAGCGTGGTGAAGGACGACCGCCCTGTGACGGCCTTGCCGTCGGTGCCGGTGGCCTGCGCGCTCACCGTGTACGACGTCGCCGGGCGCAGCGGCCACCGTGGCCGCCAGGTGCCGTCGGCCGCCGTCGAGCCGGTCACCTGGCGTCCCTTGGCGTCGGCGACGGTCACCTTGGTGACCTTGCCGCCGGTGACCCGCACGCTGATCCCGGTGTCGGGGGCGACCTTCTTCGTGCCGTCCGCCGGGGTGATCGCGAGCTTGGCCGCCGGGCCCTCGGCCTGCCGGGGGCCGCCCGGCGGCTGGGCGCCGCCGCCGCCGCCGGAGGCGCATCCGGCGAGCAGGAGCCCCGCGAGGGCGAGCGTCGTACTGGTCCGGCCGTTCCGCATCCTCGATGCCTCCCGTGCCTGACAAGGCGTCAACTTCTTCATTGAACGGTCTGTGCTGTCACGTGCGAACACTTCTGCCCAATGAGCATGGGAGAAACCTTCATCCGCCCGATGACCACTCTTGCGAACCTTGCGGGCGGATCTGGTGTCCAACTCTCTGGAACGGTCCTTCTGGGCCGGTCTCAGGGGATGACGCACCGGGGGCGGTGCATGAGGGGGAACGTCATGAACGGCGGCATGAAGCGGTACCTGTCCGGTATCGGGATGACCGCGGCGACACTGGCCGTCACGACCGCGCTGACGGGGGCCACCCCCGCCCGCCCCACGCCCTCCCCCACCCACCCGGCGCCGTCGGCCTCCCCCGAGCCGAAGCCCGACCACAAGCAGGGCCACAAGCATGACCACAAGCCAGATCGGACGGGGCCGTCCGCCGAGCCCACCGAGACCACCGCGCCCACGGGGCCCGCCGACCCCGCCGAGGCGGGCGAGCCCGACTGCCGCAAGGTCAAGTGCGTGGCGCTCACCTTCGACGACGGCCCCGGCCCCTACACCGGGACGCTGCTGCGCCACCTGGCGAAGTACCGGGCCCACGCCACGTTCTTCGTCGTCGGGCAGAACGTCGGCCTCCACCCCGACGTGGTGCGCCGCACGGTCGAGGCGGGGCACGAGCTGGGCAACCACACCTGGTCCCACCCCGACCTGACCCGGCTGTCGCCGGCCGCGATCAGGTCCCAGCTCACCCGCACCGACCAGGCCGTCAAGTCGGCCGCGGGCGTCGTGCCCGGCCTGGTGCGCCCCCCGTACGGCGCGACGGACGGCGACGTGCGGCGGCAGGCGCACCGGCCGCTGGTCCTGTGGAGCGTGGACACCCTCGACTGGCGCTACCGCGACAGCGCCAGGGTGGCCCGCGTCTCGCTCAAGCAGGTCCGCCCCGGCAGCGTCATCCTGTTCCACGACATCCACCCGACCACGGTCAAGGCCATCCCGCGGGTGCTGAAGGGCCTGTCCGCCCGCGGCTACCGCTTCGTCACGGTCAGCGAGCTGTTCGGCGGCCGGTTGCCGAAGGTCGTCCACAACGCCCGCCGGCTCTCCGGCGGCCCCAGGTAGCCGGGCGCGGCCCGGCCCCCGGCCCTCGGCCCGGCCTTCCGCGGCCGGTGGGCCCTACTCCTCGACGGTCTCCTCGTAGCCGATCGCGGCGTCCGCCGCGTCGCCGCCCGACTCGCGGGCCCGGTAGCTGTCGCCGCCGTAGAACCTGAAGGCGCCGTTGTCGGCCCGCTCGCCGACGGGCGGCACGCGGCCGTCGATGGCGATGTAGTACCAGCCGTAGCCGGCCTGCCGGTCCTCGCAGAAGTTGTTGACCACGCGTCGCCGGGACGGCTTCGCGACGCACACCTCGACCCACTCCGAGGGCGTCTCGATGGCGGTCTCGGCGCCGGGGCCGCCCTGGGGCGACGCCTTGGTGAGCTCGTCGTCGCCGGGGTCCTCGTACGTGCCGCCGTCGGCCCGTTTGCCCACCGCCGGGACGGTGTCGTCGCCGGCGTAGAAGTACCAGGCGTAGCCCCGGCGCTCGTCCTCGCACGGGCGGTAGTCGGCCCTGGTCTGCGTGCCGGTGTCCACGCAGACGGCGATGCGGGCGGACTCGTCCTGCGCCGCGGCGTCGGACTCGTCGTCGGGCTCGTCGTCGATGACCTCTTCGGTCTCCTCCGGCGCGGCCGGCGGACCGGTGTCGGTGACGGTGCAGCCGGCGGCCAGGGCGGCGACGAGCGCGAGGCAGGCGAGTCGTAACAAGGATCCTCCACGGACTCGGAGTGACGACCGGCCAACGATCGGGCCACCGGGCCCGGTTCCCCGCAGGCGAGGGCAGGCCATTGACGGCCGATCGTTTGGGACCGTACATTTTCGGAGCACCCGTCCGCGACAGAAGGGCCGACGATGCCGGTCAACGGCGACAAGCCGACGCTCGACCAGACGTTCGCCACCGAACAAGAGGTGTCCGCCTGGGAGCGGGGCACGTCGTGACCCACGAGGAATGGCTGCGCCGGGCCGCCGCGGTCACGCCGCCGTCCGCGCACCACATCGACGGCGCCGACGAGCCCGGCGGCGCGTCCTTCACGGTGCGCTCGCCGCGCGACGGCCGGGTGCTGGCCGAGGTGGCCGACGGCGGCGAGGCGGAGGTCGGGCTCGCGGTGTCGGCGGCGCGGCGGGCGTTCGACTCCGGGCCGTGGCCGCGGATGGCGCCCGCCGAGCGCGGGCGGGCGCTGGTGCGGCTGGCGTCCCTGATCGAGGAGCGGCGCGAGCACCTGGCGCTGCTCGTCAGCCTGGAGATGGGCAAGCCGATCACCGACGCGCACGACATCGAGCTGCGCGCCGCGATCACCACCTTCCGCTGGTACGGCGAGCTGGCCGGCAAGCTGGCCGACGAGGCCCCGCACGTGCCCGCCGACGCCCTCGCCCTGGTCACCCGGGAGCCCGCCGGGGTCGTCGGCGCGGTCGTGCCGTGGAACTTCCCGCTCACGCTGGCCTCGTGGAAGGTGGCCCCCGCCCTGGCCGCGGGGTGCACGGTCGTGCTGAAGCCGTCGGAGCTGTCGCCGCTGTCGGCCCTGGAACTGGGGCGGCTGGCCACCGAGGCGGGGCTGCCGCCGGGCGTGCTCAACGTGGTCGCCGGCGACGGCCCCACCGCCGGGCGGGCGCTCGGCCTGCACCCCGGCGTGGACGTGCTGGCCTTCACCGGCTCCACCGCCGTCGGGCGGCACTTCCTGCGCTACTCGGCCGACTCCAACCTCAAGCGCGTGTGGCTGGAGCTGGGCGGCAAGTCGCCCAACATCATCCTTCCCGACGCGCCCGACCTGGAGGCCGCCGCGGCCACCGCCGCCTGGGGCATCTTCTTCAACCAGGGCGAGATGTGCACCGCGCCGTCCCGCCTGCTGGTCCACCGGGCGGTCGCCGACCGGGTGACGGAGGCCGTGGTCGCCCGCGCCCGCGCGCTGCGCGTCGGCGACCCGCTCGACCCGGCCACGCAGATGGGCGCGCTGGTCGGCGAGGCCCACCTGGAACGGGTGCGCGGCCACGTCGAGGCCGGTCTCGCCGAGGGCGCGCGGTTGCGTACGGGCGGCGGCCGGATCCTGGCCGGCACCGGCGGCGCCTACCTCGAACCCACCGTCTTCGACCGGGTGAACCCGGGCTCCCGGCTGGCCAGGGAGGAGATCTTCGGCCCGGTGCTGTCCGTGCTGGCCTTCGACGACGTCGAGGAGGCCGTCCGCCTGGCCAACGACACCGAGTACGGTCTCGCGGCCGGACTGTGGACCGCCGACCTGGGCACCGCGCACCGCGTCGCCCGCGCGCTGAGGGCGGGCACCGTCTGGGTCAACTGCTACGAGGAGGGCGACCTGACCGTGCCCTTCGGCGGCATGCGGCAGTCGGGCAACGGCCGCGACAAGTCGGCGCACGCGCTGGAGAAGTACACCGAGCTCAAGACCACCTGGATCCAGCTGTGAGACCCCTGATCGCGATCCCCGCCCGCTTCTCCGCCACCGCCTCGGCCCTGCGCCACGCCGCCGAGGTGAGCGCCCGCGCCCTGGTGGAGGCCGTGTGGCGGGCGGGCGGCGAACCGGCCACGATCCACCCGGCGGCCGCAGAGGGCGTGGCGGGCCGGATGTCCAGGTTCGACGGCCTGCTCCTGCCCGGCGGCGGCGACGTCGCCCCCCACCGCTACGGCGCCCCCGACACCCACGAGGACGTCTACGACGTGGACGACGACCAGGACGCCTTCGACCTGGCCCTGGCCCGCCACGCCCTGGCCGCCGGGCTGCCCACGCTGGCGATCTGCCGCGGCCTCCAGGTCGTCAACGTGGCCCTCGGCGGCACGCTGGAGCAGGACATGGGCGGCCCCGAGGGCGGCCACCGGCACGTCGTGCACCCGGTGTCGCTGCGCCCCGGCACCCTGCTGGAACGCGCGGCCGGGACGGCGAAGGTGGAGGCGTCCTGCTTCCACCACCAGCGCGTCGAGCGGCTCGGCGACGGCCTGTCCCCCGCCGCGCACGCCGCCGACGGCACGGTGGAGGCCCTTGAGCTCGACGGCGCGCCCGGCTGGTTCACCGCCGTGCAGTGGCATCCTGAGGACACCGCCCACCGCGATCCGGCCCAGCAGGCCCTGTTCGACGCGCTCGTCCGCGAGTCGGGGCATCATGGCTGTCATGATCCGCGCCGCCGTCCCTGACGACCTGCCCGCACTCCACGACCTCGCCGTCGCCTTCTACGCCGAGGACGGCTTCACCACCCCGGCGCGGACGCTCAAGGCCAACCTCGCCAGGCTGATCGCCGCGCCCGGCGTCCGGGTCGCGGTGAGCGAGAGCGAGGGTGGGGGCGAGGGCCGGCTGATCGCGTTCGGCATCACCACGACCACGTTCGGGCTGGAGCACGGGCTGTACGCCGAGCTGGAGGACCTGTTCGTCGTGCCGGAGGCGCGGCGGCGGGGCGAGGCGGAGCGGCTGATCGAGGACAGCCGCCGGTGGGCCGCCGCCCAGGGCTGCACGGCCCTGGAGATCGTGATCGCCCCGAACGGCGCCGACGTGCGCCACCTGTTCGCCTACTACGGCAAGCGCGGCTTCCGCGACGAGGGCCGCCGCATCCTCAGCCACCCCCTGTGAGCGCCCGGGGCAGCCGGCCGCCGCCCCGGGCGGCTCACGAGCGGCCGCGGCGGGCCGCCGCCCCCGTCGCTACGAGCGGTGTGGTGGGCGGATGCCGCGGAACTCCCAGTCGCCGCCGAGGGCGGTCGAGCGCACCTCCTCCGACTCCGTCGGCTGGGCGCCGACGTCGGAGCGGATCGGCACCGGCCCGGTCACGACGTGGTTGGTCAGCCGGCCGAGCCCTTCGGCCTCGACCTCGACGACGTCCCCCGGCCGGACGGGCCGCGAGCCCGCCGGGGTGCCCGACAGCAGCACGTCGCCGGGGAAGAGGGTGATCGTCCGGGCGATGTCGGCGACCAGGTAGTGCATGTCCCAGGTCATCTCGTCGGTGTTGCCGTCCTGCACGACCTCGCCGTTGACGTACGTGCGCAGGCGTTTGCCGCGGAAGTCCCAGCCGGTCACCAGGCCGGGGCCGAGCGGGCAGAGCGTGTCGGAGCCCTTGACGCGCAGCATCGAGCCGGCGTCGGTGTCGCGGAAGTCGTGCAGCCCGAAGTCGTTGGCCACGGTGTAGCCCGCGATGTGCGCGCCGGCCTCGGAAGGGGCGATGTTGCGGCAGGTCCGGCCGATGACGATGGCGATCTCGCCCTCGTAGTTGAGCCACTTGCAGCCCTCGGGCCGCACGACCGCGCCCCGGTGGGAGTTGAGCGAGGAGGTGGGCTTGTGGAAGTAGGTCGGCGCGTCCGGCAGCCGGGTCCGGAACTCCTCGACCCGGCTGCGGTGGTTCAGGTGCACCGCGATGATCTTCGTGGGGACGACCGGCGGCAGGTGCGCGGCCTCGTCGGCGCTGATCCGGCGGCCGTCCGCGGCGACGAGCTCGTCCCCGTCGCGGACGGTCTCGGTGACGGCGCCGTCCAGCAGGACGCGGCGGTACTCAGGCATGGGCGTTCTCCTGTCGGGGTGCGGTCCAGCCGCCGGACGGGCGGTCGAACCAGAGCAGGGCCTGGCCGGTGCCGACGGAGTTCTCGTACTCGCCGTACTGGCGGGCGGGGGCCGTGCAGCGCTCCTCGCCGAGGGCGCCGGCCAGCATGACGTAGTGGTGGAAGCGGGCCTCGGGCTTGTACGTCCGGAACTCCGGCATCGTGCGCAGGACCTCGTCGTGCCGGCCCTGCCGGAACCATTCGATGCGCCGCAGGTCGGCGGCGCGGGCCTCGGGGGTGAAGACGTGCCGCGGGTCGCTGGACTCGTGGTCGCGCAGCTCGCGCAGCGGCCAGAACGTGTGCGACAGCGCGCCGGAGGCGATCACCAGCACCCGGCGGTCGGTGGCCGCGACGCCGTCGGCCAGCGCGCGGCCGAGCCGCAGGTGGTCCTCCATGTCGCCGGTCTGGCAGACGCCGATGCTCACCCAGCGCTTGGCGGGCAGGCCCTCGCCGAGGTACTTCCACAGGTTGGTGGTGGCGTAGTAGATCGGCAGGTACTCGTCGTCGATGGGGGTGATCCAGGTGCCGTGCCGGCCCGCGAAGGAGGCCACGTTGCGGGCCAGCTCGGGGTCGCCGGGGAAGTCGTACGGCATCCGGCACATGCCGCGCGGCAGCTCCTCGGAGGTGTACAGCCCGGCCCGGCGCGCCTGGGCGGTGACCACGAACTCGACCGTGGTGGCCCAGTGGGAGTCCAGCACCACGACGGTGTCGTAGTCGTCGCGCTCGAAGACGTCCCGGCGCAGCTCGCGCAGGCCGGTGACGAGGGTGATCTCCTTGCCCTCGTTCAGCTCCCGCCGGGTGGACTCGGGCAGCACGATGGTGGGGACGTGCGCGAGCAGGCCCGCGCCGACGATCTCACCCATGGTCGTTCCAGCCCTTCGGCGCCGTGACGGTGTTCTTCAGGTCGCAGTAGAAGTCGAAGCTCCAGGTGCCGCCCTCGCGGCCGACGCCGGACTCGCGGGAGCCGCCGAAGGGCGCGCGCAGGTCGCGCACGAAGAAGCAGTTGACCCACACCGTGCCCGCCACCAGCCGTTCGGTGACCCGGCGGGCGCGCTCGCGGTCGCCGGTCGCGACGGTGGCGGCCAGGCCGAAGCGGGTGTCGTTGGCCAGCCGGACGGCCTCCTCCTCGGTCTCGAACGTCTGCAGCGTGAGCACCGGGCCGAAGACCTCCTCCTGGACGATCTCGCTGTCCTGGGCCACGCCGGTGAGCAGGGTGGGCCGGTAGTACAGGCCGTCCCCGCGCTCGCCGCCGATGACGGCGCGCGCCCCGGCCGCGAGGGCCCGCCGGACGAACCCGTCGATCTTCTCCACCTGGCGCGGGTGGATGTTGGGGCCGACGTCGGTGGCCTCGTCGCGCGGGTCGCCCTGGACCAGGGCCGTGGCGCGTTCGGTGAAGCGGCGGACGAACTCCTCGGCGATCGGCGCCTCGACCAGCAGCCGGGTGGCGGCCAGGCAGACCTGCCCGGCGTTGTCGTACTGCTCGACGGCCAGGTCCACAGCCAGGTCGAGGTCGGCGTCGGCGAAGACCAGCAGCGGCGACTTGCCGCCCAGCTCCAGGCTGAGCGGGGTGAGGTTGGCGGCGGCCGAGCGGGCGATGCGCCGCGCGGTCGGCACCGAGCCGGTGAAGCTGACGCGGCGCACGCCGTGGTGCTCGACCAGGGCCTGCCCGGCCTCCTCGCCGAACCCCTGGACGACGTTGAACACGCCGTCCGGCAGCCCGGCCGCGGCGGCGACGTCGGCCAGCAGGGAGGCGGTGAGCGGCGACCACTCGGCGGGCTTGAGCACCACCGAGTTCCCGGCGGCGAGCGCGGGGGCGATCTTCCAGGTGGCCAGCATGAGCGGCGCGTTCCACGGCGTGATCAGGGCGCAGGGTCCGGCCGGGTCCCAGGAGACGTGGTTGGCGTGGCCGCGGGTGTCGAAGTCGTCGTGGCCGAGGCCCTCCAGCCAGTCGGCGAAGAAGCGGAAGTTGTGCGCCACGCGGGGCATGACGCCGCGGCGGTGCGAGCGCAGCAGGGCGCCGTTGTCGCGGGTCTCGACGGCGGCCAGCTCCTCCAGCCGCTTCTCGACGCCGTCGGCGATGGCCCGCAGCACGGCGGCCCGGCCGGCGCGCGGGGTGGCGGCCCAGCCGGGGAAGGCGTCCTGGGCGGCGGTGACGGCGGCGTGCACCTCGTCGGGGCCGCCGCGGGCGATCTCGCCGAGCGCGGCGCCGTCGATGGGCGAGAGGTCGGTGAACGTGCGCGCGGAGGCGACGCGCCGGCCGCCGATCCAGTGGCGGGTGTCGACGGTGACCCCGGCGACGGTGATCTGTTCGGACATGTCGGGTGCTTCCAATCTCAAGGGGCTAGTGCGCGCCGGAGGTGCCGGATTCCAGCAGCGTGCCGCCGTCCCACACCACGCCGACCTGGCGGAAGTAGGCGCCGATGGGCTCGCGGACGGCCAGCCGGGACAGCTCCTCGGTGGGGGCGTCGAACAGCTCCAGCTCGGCGTCGCCCGCCCACGCCTGGCCGGCCTCGAAGGCGGCGGCGCCGGACTCGACCAGCTCGTCGAGCGCCAGGCCGCCGCCCTTGCCGATGGCGGGCAGCCAGCGGTGGTGGGCCATGGGGTGGCCGTTGACGAACCCGTTGTGCGGCGACGGCTCGCGCAGGGTCACCACGGCCTGGGCCAGGCGGCGGTCGGCGGCGGCCAGCGTCGCGCCGAACCGGGCGCCCGCCTCGATGCGGGGCGCGGGGCCGTACGGGTGCGGCCTGGTCTGGTGGATCGACCCCAGCTTCTTCGGATAGCCCTGGTGCAGCCCCCTGGCGAGGGCGAAGTCCTTGTCCACCCAGATGTAGACGCACCTGGAGTAGGTCCGCCCCCGGTAGGAACACCGGACGACGGCGAACGCCTCCTTGTACTGCGAGCGCACCGGGTCCAGCAGCTCCTCGCCGGAGGCGGCGCAGGACTGCCAGTCGGCCCAGATGAGCGCGACCGCGCCCGGGTCCTCGGCGGCGAGTTCCAGCGGTTCGGGCAGCAGCTCACGCACCCGGCCGGGGTCGGTGCGGTACTCGATCGTGAGCAGGTCGCCGGAGTAGTGCCAGGGCGGCTCCGGGACGAGGGACGAGCGGCCCGTGGCCGTCTTGGGGTGGAAGTAGCCGCGGACGCCGGCCAAGATGGTCCTCCTGGAACTCGTTTGGTTCCAAATAAAATATGAACATGGAGGCCGATCGGTCAACAGCTCTTGCGGCAGCCAATACGAGCCCGTTACGTTTGGCGTCAAACGACCCTAGGAGAGACCGGTGCAGCAGCACATCGACCGCCTGACCGAGCGGGGCGTCGACGTGGTCCGCGTGACCTACCCCGACCTGACCGGGACCGACCGCGCCCGCGACGTCCTGCTGGAGGCGCTGCCCGACGCCCTCGGTCACGGCCTCGCCTTCTGCCGCGCCGTCTACCACTCCACCCCGCGCGGCGGCACCGCCGACATCAGCGGCGGCCTGGACGCGGGGCTGCCCGACATCGCCGTCATTCCCGACCTGGCCACGCTGGCGCCGCTGCCGTGGGAGCCCGGCGTGGCCTGGTGCCACGGCGACGTCGTCGACCCGGCCACCGGCGCCGCGGCCCCCGAGTCGCCCCGCGACCTGCTGCGCGCCGTGCTGGCCCGGTGCGCCGAGCAGGGCCTGCGCCCGGTCGTCGGGCCCGAGCTGGAGTACTTCCTGTGCGACCCGGCCCCCGCGGGCGGCTGGCAGCGCTACGCCGAGGCCACCGGCAACGTCTACACCGCCGGCCGCCGCGGCGACCCCGACGGCCACCTCACCCGCACTCTGCGGCACCTGCGCGACCTCGGCCTCGGCGTGACGGCGGGCAACCACGAGTTCAGCAGCGGCCAGTTCGAGATCAACCTGCGGCACTCCGAGGCGCTCGACGCGGCCGACCGGGCCTTCTGGTTCAAGGCCGCGGTCAAGGAGCTGGCGCGGGTGGAGGGCAGGCTGGCGACGTTCATGGCCAAGCCGTTCAACGACGAAGGCGGGTCGGGGTTCCACCTGCACCTGTCGTGCCTGGGCGAGGACGGCGGCAACGCCTTCGACGACCCGGCCGCACCGTACGGGCTGTCGGCGACCGCGCGGCACGCGATCGCGGGCGTGCTGGCCCACGCCCCCGCGCTGGCGGCGCTGGCCAACCCGACGGTCAACTCCTACAAGCGGTTCGGCCCCGACACGCTGGCCCCCTGGCTCGTCGACTGGGGGCTCGACAACCGCAGCGCTATGCTCCGCGTCCCGCCGGAGCGCGGCGCGGGCGCCCGCTTCGAGCTGCGGCTCGGTGACGCCAGCGCCAACCCGTACCTGCTGGTCGCCGGGACCGCGGCCGCCGCGCTGCTGGGCGTGCGGGCGGCCCAGGAGCCGCCCGCGCCGCTCGTCGGGTACGGCTACGACGCCTCCAAGGCCCCGGTGCTGCCGATGACCCTGCCCGAGGCCCTGGACGCCCTGGAGGCCGACGGCGAGCTCACCGAGCTGCTCGGCAAGGACTTCACCGCCGCCTTCCTGGCCTACAAGCGCGACGAGGTCGCCCGCTTCCAGCGGCACGTCACCGACTGGGAGTTCGGCGAGTACGCCTACCACCTGTGACCCGTCATTCGATCGCGCGCTGCGCCAGGTCCTCGGCCAGCGCGATGATCTCCGGGTTGTAGGGCGCCTTCTCCCCCGGGACGTACCGCACCCGGTCCAGGCCGCGCCGGTAGCGGAACACGCCCCGGCGCTCGTGCAGCTCCCAGTCCACCGGGCCGCCGTAGTCGAAGCCGACGCTGATGCCGGTGAAGGGGGCCATGCCGAGCAGCTGCGGGACCCGCTCGACGGCCAGCACCGGCTTGCCGTCCGCCAGCACCTCGATGTCCCAGCGCACCTCCGGCAGCGCCGTGAAACGGGCCGTGACGGTCACCGGCCCCTCCGCCGGGATCGGGCCGGCCGCCCGCACCGGCACGCCGTAGGCGTTGTACGTCAGCCGCAGCTCGCCGTCCTCGACGTACAGGACGTAGCCGCCGCCCTGGTCGCCGTGGGCCACGATCACGCCCTCGTCGCCCGGCCGCCGCTCCAGCCACGCCTCGATCGTGAACGACCGCATGGCGGTGAGCTTGCTCGACCGGAACCGTTCCAGCACCGGGGTGCCCGGGTGGATCGTGACCGGCTCCGACAGCGCCAGCTCGGCCGGCGGCCGGGTGTTGAGCATGTCCGGCGTGTCGGCCAGCGGGAAGACCGTGTTGAGCCAGGCCGCCGCCCGCCACTTCGCGGCCAGGTCGGCCACCCGTTCCGGCTGCTCGGCGGCCAGGTCGGTGGTCTCGGCCGGGTCGCGGGCGATGTCGTACAGCTCCCAGCCGTCGTCGGTGAACGGCGTGCCGGGCAGGTGCGGGGCGATGAGCTTGTAGTGGTCCTCGAAGTAGCCGCGCTGCCCGCCGCTCTCGACGTACTGCGAGCGGTGCCGGCTCGGCCGGTCGCGCTCGCGCAGGAAGTGGTCGAACGGCACGCCGTCCACGTCCGGCGGCTGGTCCAGGCCGGCCAGGGTGAGGAGGGTGGGCGCGACGTCGGTGACGTAGGCGTACTGGTCGCGCACGCCCGGGTCGCCGGCCTGCCTGGGCAGCCCGGCCGGCCACGACAACACGAACGGCACGTGGATGCCGCCCGCGTAGGCGTGGCCCTTGTAGCGGCGGAACGGGGTGTTGGAGACGTTCCCCCAGCCGCGCGGGTAGTGGCCGTGGACCTGGGGGCCGCCGACGAGGCCGAGGTCGCGCGGCACGTCGTGGCACCAGTCGTCGGGCAGGCCGGCCAGGTGCACGAAGCGGCTGAGGTAGCTGCGGGTGCCCTCGGGGCCGCCCTCGGCGGTCGCGCCGTTGTCGCTGGTGACGACGATGACGGTGTTGTCGTACTCGCCGATGCGCTTGAGGTGCTCGACCAGCCGGCCGAGGCTCTGGTCCACGGCGTCCACGGCGGCGGCGTAGACCTCCATGTGGCGGGCGTACAGCTCGGTGCGCTCCTCCCACGGCGCCAGGTCCGGGTCGGACGGCCGGGTGCCCTCGGGGAAGAGGCCGTCGCGCAGCTGGCGGGCGAAGCGCTCCTCGCGGATCCTCGCCCAGCCCGCGTCGTAGCGGCCGCGGTACTTGGCGACGTCGGCCGGCTTGGCCTGCACCGGGCCGTGCACGGCCTGGTGGGCGAAGTAGAGGAAGAACGGCTTGTCGGCGTCGTTGGCGCGCAGGCCGTTGATCATGCCGATGGCGCGGTCGGTGAGGGCGTCGGTCAGGTAGAAGTCGTCCGGGAAGCCCTCGTCGGGGATCGGGCCGTTGTCGCTGATCAGGCGGTGCGGGTGGAACAGGGAGGTGAAGCCGTCCATGGAGCCGTAGTAGCGGTCGAAACCGCGCTGGAGCGGCCAGGAGCTCTTGTCGGCGCCGTCGTGCAGCTTGGACTCGATGGTCAGGTGCCACTTGCCGACCATGAACGTCGCGTACCCGCCGGCCCGGAACGACTCGGCCAGCGTGGGCACCTCCCGCGGGATCTCCATCCGGTAGCCGGGATAGCCCGGGTCCACGTGGGCCACCATCGCGAACCCGGCCCGGTGCGGGTTGAGCCCGGTCATCAGCGCGGCCCTGGAGGGCGAGCAGAGCGGGGTGCTGTGGTAGTTGGTGAACCGGTATCCCGACTCGGCCAGCGCCTGCACGTGCGGCGTGTCGATCTCCGAGCCGAACGGCGACAGGTCGCTGAACCCCAGGTCGTCCACCAGCACGACCACCACGTTGGGCGCCCCGGGACGCGCCCGTCGCGGCCGCGGCCACCAGGGCGTGGACTGCGAGGCCAGCTCGCGGGCCGTGCCGCCGAAACCCTCGTACCCCCTGCTCGGCGGCGTGCTCACGGCCCCTCCGGATCGACGGCGTCCTGGTCGGCCCACAGCGGCGCCACCAGCGCCCGCAGCTCCTCGGCGCCGACCCGCTCGACCAGCTCCACGGCCGCCAGGTTGTCGCGCAGCTGGTCCAGGCTGGTCGCGCCGAACAGGGTGGTGGTGTTGGCCGGGTGGGTGAGCGTGAAGGCCACGCACACCTGCGCCGGGGTGGCGTCCAGGCCGGCGGCGATCGCGGCCAGCTCGCCCGCCGAGGCCGCGATGCGCTCCCTGATGCCGCCGGGGTCGCGGCCGACCTGCCGGTCCACGCCCTTGCCCAGCAGCACGCCGCCCTCCAGCACGTCGGAGGACTGCAGCGTGACGCCCTGAGCGAAGATGCGGGCGAACGGCGCGCCGTCGGGGATCGAGCGTCGCGAGACGCTGTACTTCAGCTGCGCGATGGCCGGGCCCTCGACGCCCTCGCCGGTTGCGGCGTCGATGAGCGTCTGCACGTTCGACGCCGACCAGTTGTTGACGCCCCAGCT
The DNA here is from genome assembly GCF_040298265.1 of Nonomuraea sp. NPDC001636. NCBI lineage: Bacteria > Bacillati > Actinomycetota > Actinomycetes > Streptosporangiales > Streptosporangiaceae > Nonomuraea > Nonomuraea sp. NPDC001636. The sequence goes on along the minus strand of NZ_JBEOZT010000004.1, from coordinate 343,418 downwards.
CCGGATCAGCCCTTCCTTGGCCAGGCCGGCCAGGTCGAGGACGAGCCGGTGCAGGTCCACGCCGTCGTGCCGCAGGTCGCCCAGCACCACGAGGTCGGCGTGGTCGGCGCCGGCCCGGAACAGGGCGTTGAGCAGCTGGTCGCGCAGGCTGTGCTCCGGGTAGCCCTCCAGCCACAGCTTGGAGGAGAGCAGGTAGTCCTCGCGGCGCAGGCCGGCCGCGCGCACCAGGGCCGAGAAGATCACGTCGGTGAACACGGGCGGCATGCCGGGGAAGCCGTAGACGCCGACGTCGAACAGGTCGATGCCGTGGTCCACGGCCTCGCGGATCATGGCGACCGCGTCGTGGAAGTCCATGCGGTCGTAGGTGTGCCAGGAGCCGAGCGCGAGCACGCCCGTCTCCGGTCCGGTGCGCCCGATGCGGCGGCGCGGGATGGTCTGCACGGTGGCTCTCCTAGGGCAGGCGGGGGTCGATGACGGCCTTGATCTCACCGAGCCTGGACATCGACTCGACGCAGGCGGTGGCCCGCGCCAGGCCGACGGGCTCGCTGAACAGCTCGTCCCACGGCATGCGGGCGGCGAAGGTCTGGAAGAACTCGATCGAGCGGTGGTAGTCGGCGATGTCGCCGTTGAGCGAGCCGACCACGGTCAGCTCCTTGCCCATGACCGCGCCGAGCGGCACGGGCGCGAGCTCGAACCCGGTGGAGCCGACGATCACGACGGTGCCGCGCTGGGCGGCCACCGCGACCGCCTCCTCGGCCACGGTGGGCGCTCCGGCCAGGTCGAACACGTAGTCCGCGCCGCGCTCCCCGGCCAGCTCCCTGATCCGGGCGACGCGCTCGTCCTTGCCCAGGTCGGTCGAGACGGTCGCGTCGGCGCCGAAGCGCCGGGCGGCGGCCAGCCGGTCGTCCGGGCCGCCCACGGTGATGACGGTGCCGGCCCCGGCGATCCTGGCGACGGCCGTGGCGAAGATGCCGAGCGCGCCCGCGCCCTGCACCACCACGGTGGAGCCGGTCCTGATGCCGCCGGCCCGGTCCACGGCGCGCAGCACGGTCTTGGCCGCGCAGCCCGACATCGAGGCCCAGGTGTCCTTGACGTCAGCGGGCAGCAGCAGCTTGGCCGCGCCCGGGGTCACGTAGCAGTACTCGACCAGGCCGCCCGTGGCGTACGGGGGGCGGTCGGCGCGCTGCGTGAAGCCGTAGCCGCGGTTGGCGCAGGCGACCGGCTGGCGCAGCACGGCGCAGCCGTAGCAGTGGCCGCAGGTGGACTCCGACCAGCCGATGCGGTCACCCGGGGCGATCGGGCGGCCGAGGGCGTCGGTGGTGCCCGGCCCGGCCTCGACGACCTCGCCGACCATCTCGTGGCCAAGGATCATCGGCAACATCCCGGGGAAGGTCATCTGGCCGGCCCACAGGTGCACGTCGGTGCCGCACAGGGTGGTGCAGGTGATGCGCACCAGGGCGGCGCCGGGCTCGACGGCGTCGGGCAGCGGTACGTCCTGAAGGCTGAGGGGCTTGCCGTGCTCGGTGAGGACGGCGGCGGCGGTTCTCGTAGGCATGGTCACCTTCGTGGCTTTCGACCGTTAAGTGTGGTTAATCTACACTCGTTGACAAACAATTACAGCCCCTCAGGAGGAACCCGGTGTCAGCGGACGAGTACGCGGACCTCGTGGCGGTCGGCGGCAACGTGCTCACCTTCGACGCCCGCGACGGGCGGGCCAGCGGCCTGGCGGCGCGCGCCGGCCGCCTGGTGGCGGTCGGGACGGACGAGGAGGCCCTGGCGCACGCCGGGCCCGGCACCCGGGTGCTCTCCCTGGCCGGCCGGACGGTCCTGCCCGGCATCAACGACTCGCACCTGCACGCCGCCTGGCTGGGAGCGGTCTGGCCGGACACGCTGATCAGCGAGAACGGCCTGTCCGCCCACCAGGGCCGGCTGCTGGCCGACGAGGAGTCCAGGCGGGCCGCCATCCTGCGCGCCGGGCGGATCTGCGCCTCGCTCGGCATCACCAGCTACACCGAGCCCGGCCTCGGCCCCGGCGAGGACGACGGCGAGACCGGCTGCTTCTCGCAGGCCGTCCTGGACACCTACGCGACGCTGGCGAAGGAGGGCGAGCTGCGGGCACGGGTGACCGTGTTGCGGCTGTTCGGCACCCTCGACGGCCCCAGCACCCTGGAGGACGTCGCCGCCGGCCTGGACACGCCCCTCCCCCGCACCGACCCCGCCTGGCTCAACGTGACCGGGCTCAAGATCTTCGCCGACGGCATCCCGCCCATGGGCTCGGCCTGGACCTGCCACCGCTACACCTCGGGCGGCCACGGATCGCTGCTGGTGGCGGGCGCGGACGACGCCGCGCGCGAGCACAACCTGCGCACCATGATCCGGCTGGCGCACCGGGCGGGCCTCCAGGTCGGCGTGCACGCCACCGGCGACCGGTCCATCGACGCGTTCGTGGACACCGTGGCCGAACTGACGGCCGAACCGGCGGGCGAGCGCGCGGCCGCGAGGCGGCACTACGTCATCCACGGCGACCTGGTGAACCCCGCCCAGATCGCCCGCATGGCCGGGCTCGGCATGGGCCTCACCACGCAGCCGGTGATCGCGGCGGCCACCGCCGACTGGGTGGCCGGCGCGCTCGGCCCGGAGGTCGCCGGGACGGCCTGGCCGCTGCAGGAACTGCTGGCCGGCGGGCTGACGTTCACCCTGAGCAGCGACGGGCCGGTGACCACGCCCGACTGGCGGGCGCAGGTGGCGGCGGCGTGCGGGCTGCTCGGCGAGCGGGCGCCGCGCCCCCGGCTGATGACCCGCCTGCTGCGCTGCTACACCACCGCGCCCGCCGTCCAGGACGGCGCGGAGGCGTGGAAGGGGTCGCTGGAGTGGGGCAAGGCCGCCGACTTCTGCGTGCTGGAGCGCGACCCCCTGGAGGTCGCGCCGGCCGACCTGCCGCAGGTCGCGGTCGATGCCACCGTGACCGCGGGCCGGATCGTCCACCTGCGTGACGGGGTGTCCCTGGACTGACCGACGGGGCCGGGTGGCGGCCCGGCCCCGCCGGTGGCGGGTCAGGCCAGGAGCTGGCCGCCGTCCACCTGGAGGCTGACGCCGGTGATGTGGCGGGCGCCGTCGGAGGCCAGGAAGAGCACGGCGGGGACGATGTCGGCCACCTGGGCGATCGAGCCCAGCGGGATCCGGGCCTCCCACGCCTTCCTGGCCGCGTCGTCGGTGGCGAACATGGCCGTCATCGGGGTGAGCACCGGCCCGGGGGCGACGCCGTTCACGCGGATGCCGTGGGGGGCCAACTCGATGCCGGCCGAGCGGGTCAGGGCGTCGATGGCGGCCTTGGTTGCCTCGTAGTGGCCGAGGCCGGGCGTGGGCTGGCGGGCGCCGATGGAGGAGATGTTGACCATGCAGCCGCGTACGCCCCGCGCCACCATGTGCGCCCCGACGGCCCGGGTCATCAGGAACGTGCCGCGGAAGTTGACCCGGGCGCAGGCGTCGAAGACGTCCACGTCGAGGCCGATGAGCGGGCCGCCGCCCGCGGTGTGCCCGGCGTTGTTCACCAGCACGCCGATGTCGCCGTGCTCGGCGGCGACGGCCGCGACGGCGGACTCGACGGAGGCGGCGTCCCCGACGTCCACCTGGACGTGGTGGGCGCCGAGCTCGGCGGCGACCGCCCTGGCCCGCGCCTCGTCGAGGTCGGCGATGACGACCCGATCGCCCGCCGCGGCGAAGGCTTCCGCGACGCCGCGGCCGATGCCGCTCGCGCCGCCGGTGACGAGGACGGTCCTGGGGACGACAGGTTCGCTCATGTGGGGGTTCCTGTTCGGTGCGGGCCTTCGCAGACGGGGCTGCGCGGGCGTCCTGGGTTTATTATTATACAAGCGTAGACAAAAAAGGCTTCATCCGGCAGGGAGTGGATCGACGTGAGCGACACACAGCGGGTTCCGGCACGGCGCCTCGGACCGGGCGGCCCGACGACGTCCCTGTTCGGGCTGGGCTCCTGGAACACCTGGGACCGCATGGAGTTCGGCGACGCGGTGGCCCTGATCAGGGCGGCACTCGACGCCGGGGTGACCCTCTTCGACGTCGCCCACTACAACATGGGCCCGCACGCCGAACAGGCCCGTACGGACCTCATCTTCGGCCGGGCGGTGCGCGAGGCGGGCACGAGCCGGGACGACTGGCAGCTCTGCGGCAAGCTGTGGCTGTGGGAGTACCCGCGCACGGGCTTCCGCGAGCAGCTCGACGTCAGCTTCGACCGCGTCGGCGTCGAGAGCGCCGAGACCGTCGTGGTCGGCGACTACCTGCAGCGGCCCGACATCCGGCGGATCGTGACCGACGTCGCCGAGCAGATCGCGGCCGGCCGCTTCACGAGCTGGGGCGTCAACAACTGGATCGCCGAGGACGTCGACCTCGCGCTGAGCTTCGCCGCCGAGGAAGGGCTGACGCCGCCGAGCTTCGCCCAGCTCAAGTACAGCATCGCCCGGCGTTCGATGGCCGAGGGCGGCTTCTACGGCCGGCACTTCGCCTCCGGGGCGCTGGCGCTGCAGGCCAGCGACGTCTTCGAGGGCGGCATCCTGGTGGGCAGGAAGTTCCCCGAACGGAAGATCGGCGCGGACCCGGGCGGCATCCGGGAGGCCGTCAGGCAGGCCGCGGACGCCGTCGCGCGGGTCGCGGGCGAGTTCGGCGCGACCCCCGCCCAGGTGGCGATCGTGTTCTGCCTGGAGCACCCGGCGGTGGCCAACGTGCTGTTCGGGGTGAGCAGGACGGCCCAGCTGGCGGACAACCTGGGCGCGTTGCGGCTGTGGCGCGAGCACGGCCCGCAGGTGCGCGCGGCCCTGGCCGACCTGTGGCTGGACCGCGACGTGCGCGCCGACGGCGTCTGGACCCCCTGACCCGGGCGTGGGGACGCCCGGCTGCGATCGCCGGGGTCCCCGCGCGGTCCCACCGTCACCGTGCCGGACGGCGGGTGCGCAGCTTCTGCAGTTCGCTCATCGACCGGGCGCGGGCGTCCACCACGTTGCGCATGCTCGACCCGATGAGGTTCAGCAGCAGCACGCAGAGCATGATCGCCGCACCCGGCAGCACGATCAGCCACGGCGCCTGTGTCAGGTACGACCGCCCTTCGGCGATCATGTTGCCCCACGTCGGCGTGGGCGGCGCGATGCCCAGCCCGAGGAAGCTCATCGCGCCGTCCACCAGCATCGCCGAGGCCGACAGGATCACGACCTGCACCAGCGCCAGCGGCAGCACGTTGGGCAGCACGTGCACGAACAGGATCTTCGCCGGCCGCATGCCGGACACCCGCGCCGCCCCGATGTACTGCCGCGCCGCCACGCCGAGCACCCGGCTGCGGATCACCCGGGCCGTGAACGGCGTGAAGATGACCGTCAGCGCGATCAGCTCGGTCCAGATGCTGGCGCCGAGCCCGATGGCCAGCGCCATGGCCAGGATGATCGCCGGGAACGACATCCAGGCGTCCATGATCCGCATGACGATCGCGTCCACGGTCCGGTAGAAGCCGCTGACCAGGCCGATCACCATGCCGGTGAACGCCGCGCAGAGCGTGATGAGCGCCGAGAGGCCGAGCGAGGCCCGGCCGCCGGAGACCAGGCGGCTCAGCACGTCCCGGCCGTAGGAGTCGGTGCCGAGCAGGTGGTCGCCCGAGGGCGGCAGCAGCCGGTGCACCGGGTCGGTCGCGTTCGCGTCCGGCAGGAACACCGGCAGCAGCACGACGGCCAGCACGACGAGGACGAGCAGCGCGGCAGCGGTGATCAGCACCCGGTTGCGGCGCCAGGCGCGGGAGGCCGCGGAGGGCCGCCCGGCCGTCCCGACGCGCCCGGCGACGGCCTCGGAAGTCACGAAACACGCACCTTGGGGTCGAGGAGGGCGTAGGACAGGTCGACGACCAGGTTGACGACCACGAACATCAGCGCGACGAACAGCGTCACGCCCTGGACGAGCGGGAAGTCCCGGGTCGAGACCGCGCCCATGAGCAACGACCCCAGCCCGGGGATGACGAAGATCGACTCGATGATCACGATGCCGCCGACCATCATCGCGAAGTTGCTGCCGAGCTGGGTGACCAGCGGCATGAGCGCGTTCGGCAGCACGTGCCTGAGCATGACCTGCCGCTCCGACAGGCCCTTGACCCGCGCGGTGCGCAGGTACGTCTGCGGCAGCTCGCCGAGCACGCTCTCCCGCAGGGTCAGCGTGAACAGCGCCGACTGCCCGATGACCAGGCACACCACCGGCAGCACCAGCATCGGCACCCCGGCGACCGGATCGGCGAAGAGGTCGGCGTACCCGCTGGAGGGGAACCAGCGCAGCGACACGGCGAACACCAGCACCAGGATCAGCGCGATCCAGAAGTCGGGGATCGCCATACCGAGCGAGGAGAGCAGGTTGAGCGCGCGGGCCACGGGGTTGCGCGGCGAGACCGCGTTCCACGAGGTGACCAGCACCGCGACGACGAAGCTGAGGACGGTGCTGATCATCGCCAGGGTCAGCGTCGGGACGAAGTGCTCGGCCACCACCCCCACCACCGGCGCGTGGTAGGTGATCGACGAGCCGAAGTCGCCGCCCGCCACGTTGCCGAGCCAGCTCAGGTACTGCTCCCACAGCGAGCCCGTCAGGCCCATGCTCTGCCGCAGCGCCTCGACGTCCTGCGGCCTGGCCGTCGGGCCGAGGATGGCGATGGCCGGGTCGCCCGGGATCAGGCGGATGACGAAGAACATCATCGTGCCCACGATCAGCAGGATGACGACCAGGTCACGCAGCCGCCGGAGCAGGAGTCCCGCCATGTTCCCCCCTCACTTCTGCAGCCAGGAGTTCCAGAACACGCGGTAGAACGTGTCGTACCCCTTGAGCTTGGGCGAGTAGGCGGCGTACAGCTTCGACTGGCTGATCGTGATGACCGGGAACTGCTGCCACACGAACGCCTGGAGCTGGTCCATCAGCGTCCTGGCGGTCTCGGGGGAGGTCGCGGCGTTGTAGTCCTCGATCAGCTTGGCCAGCTCGGGCGAGCCGGAGCCGTTGAACGCCCCGAGGGTCAGCGCGGGCATCTGCGAGGGCGAGGTGAGGGCGGCGTTGAAGAACAGGGTGGTGACGTCCCAGCCGCCGGGGTCCTTGGTGATCGTGCCGAGCATCGTCGGGAAATCGTAGGTGTCGATCTTCGTCTTGATGCCGATCTTGGAGAGCTGGTCCTGCAGCAGCACCGCCCACTGGCTGAACTGCGGGTAGCTGCTGGAGGTCAGGATCCGCACGGTGTCACCGGCGTTGACGCCGGCCTGCGCGAACAGCTCCTTGGCCCGGTTCGGGTCGTGCTGCTTGTAGACGTCGTCGCCGGCGGTGGAGTACAGGCCCTTGTTGTCCTGCGAGACCAGCGCGCCCACCTCGACGGTGAGGTCGGGGCCGCCGCCGGTGGCGGCGTTCAGCGCGGGCTTGTCCATCAGCAGGTTGAGCGCCTGCCGGGCGCGCACGTCGGAGAACTTGGAGCCCTTGTTGAAGTTGGGGATCAGCACGTTCTGGTTGGCCCCGGCCAGGTTCGACACGACCACCGCGGGGTTGTTCTTCAGCGGGGTGTACTGGTCGTCGCCCGGCATGGCGTGCGCCCACTGGCCGGTCTGCAGGCCGTTGACCACGGCGTCCTGGTCGGCGACGACCTTGTAGGTGACCGTGTCGAGGTAGGCGTGCTTGGCGCCGGCCTGGCCGCCCCAGTCCTCCTCGGCGCGCGACTTGTAGCCGTCGTAACGCTCCAGCACGACCTGCTGCCCGATGTCCCAGCTCTTCAGCTTGTACGGCCCGGTGCCGACCGCGCCCTCCTTGGCGAAGCCGGTGGCCGGCACGTCCTTGAGGTTCCTGGCCTCGTAGATCTCCGCGCCGGGGCTGGCCAGCTCGTCGATCAGCGGGTACCGCGGCTTCTTCAGCTCCAGCGTGACCGTGCGGTCGCCGGTGGCCTTGAGGCTCTTGACGTCGGCGGCGACCTGCTGGCCGGTGACGTGGCTCTTCAGCCAGCGCTCCAGGCTGGCGACCACGTCGGCGGCGGTGAGCGGGGCGCCGTCCTGGAACGTGACACCGGCGCGCAGCTCGAAGGTGTAGGTGAGCCGGTCGTCGCTGCGCTTGTAGGTGTCGACCAGCATCGGCCTGGCCGCGAAGGTCTTGTCGACCTCGAAGAGCTTCTCGTACAGCATGTTGCCGATGTGGGCGGTGACCTGGCCGGGGTTGGCGACCATGTCCAGCGACTGCGGGTCGGTCGGCACCGCGACCACGAGGTCGCCGCCGCGGACGGGGGTGCCGGCGTCGGCGGAGGAGGACGAGGAGGACGACGTCGCGCCGCCCGCGCAGCCGGAGAGCAGCAGGGCGCTCGCCGCGGCGGCGGAGACGAGCCCGGCCCTCAGGCTCTTGAGCACGTTCATGGTGGGTTCTCGCTCTTGCTCTAAAAGGGGGGACAGAAGGAGAAGGTCGGCCCGGGGCTATCCCACGTATGCCGACAAGTCGGGGTTCGCGGCGAGGAGCCGGCGCGTGTACTCGTGGGTGGAGGAGGAGGCGATGGTTTCCGGGGCGCCGACCTCGACGAGGTCGCCCTTGTACATCACGCCGACGCGGTCGGCCACCGACAGCACCAGGCTGAGGTTGTGCGTGATGAACAGGAAGCTGATGCCGTGCGAGCGGCGCAGCTGCAGGAGGAGGTTCATGACCTGGCCCTGGACGGAGACGTCGAGGGCGGAGGTGGGCTCGTCGGCGACGATGAGCTTCGGCTCGGCGGCGACCGCGCGCGCGATGGACACGCGCTGGCGCATGCCGCCGGACAGTTGCGAGGGCAGCTTGCGGGCGCAGTCGGCGGGCAGGCCGACCTCGTCGATCAGCTCGGCCACCCGCCGGTCGAGGTCCGCGCCGCGCAGCGGGGTCAGCTCGCGCAGCGGCTCGGCGATGATGCGGGCCACGGTGTGCCGGGGGTCGAGCGAGCTCTGCGGGTCCTGGAAGATCAGCTGGGTGGCGCGGCGGAAGGCGCGCTCGTCGCCGCGCAGCCCGGCTTCGGTGATGCGGTGCTCGCCGAAGGAGATGCTGCCCGAGGTGGGCCGTTCCAGGGCGCTGACCATGCGGCCGAGCGTCGTCTTGCCCGAGCCGGACTCGCCGACCAGGCCGAAGAACTCGCCGGGCGCGATCTCCAGCGAGACGCCGCCGACCGCGCGCACGCTCGCCCGGCGGCCGGTCCGGTAGACCTTGGTGACGTTCTCGACGACCAGGGGCGGGGTGCCGGTCACCGGCGCCGGCTCGTCGCCGAGCGCCGGCGTCTCGGTCACGGTCCCGCCTGAGTCCCCGGCGGCAGTCTCGGTGGCGGCCCGCAGCCTGGTCTCCGAGATCGTCGGGAATCCCGTACGGCGGCTGACGCCGAGCTGCGGCACGCATTCCAGCAGCGCCTTGGTATACGGATGCGTAGGCTTGCGGAGGATGTCCGTCTTGTCGCCGACCTCCACCAGCCTGCCCCGGTACATGACGGCGATCCGGTCGGCGATCTCGGCGGCGACGCCCATGTCATGGGTGATGAACACGCAGGCGGTCCGATGCTCACGCTGCACGCGACGGAACAGCGCCAGGATCTCGGCCTGCGTGGTCACGTCGAGGGCGGTGGTCGGCTCGTCGGCGATGAGGACGTCGGGGTCGGACATCAGCGCCATGGCGATCATCACGCGCTGCTGCATGCCGCCGGACATCTGGTGCGGATACAGCGCCATGATCCGGTCGGTGTCGGCCAGCCCGACCTCGGTGAGCAGGCTCCTGGCCTTGGCCTCGGCCTCGCGGCGCAGCCGGCTCCCCCGGCGCAGCGCCTGCCGGGGCAGCGCGCCCTCGGGCCGGTAGCCCTCGATGAGCTGCACGCCGACGCGCTGGGCGGGGTTGAGCGAGTCCAGGGCCTCCTGGAAGATCATCCCGATCCGGGCGCCCCGGTAGGCGCGCATGCCCTCGGCGCTCAGCCGCGTGACGTCCACGCCGCCGACCTCGATCACGCCCTCGGTGTAGGCCGGGGCCACGAACTCCAGCAGGCGGATGATCGACAGCGCCGTCACGGTCTTGCCGCTGCCCGACTCCCCCACCACGCAGAGCGTCTGCCCGGAGGCGACGTCGAGGGTGAGCCGGTGGACGAGTTCCTGGGGCTCGGCGTCCTCCCGGGTGACGCCGATGGTCAGATCCGTCAGGTTGAGCAGCGACATGCGCGAGAGCTCCATTCCAGGCACCGGTCCCGTGCTCGAAGTGGGGCACGCAAACCCACACTGAGCTGCCGAAAAGCCATGTTCGAGCCAGATAGTTCTACAAAGGTTGACAGAGGGTCCCCCTACTGTCAACGGTTATTCCACGTTCGTAGACAGAGGGTCTATGGTGAACGTCTACATTCGTAGACAATACAGAAAGGGCAGGGCCTTGACCATGTCCACGCCTTCCCCCACGCCGGATCCGATCGTCGCCATCGCCACCGGTTACATGGGCGCCAAGCAGCTCTTCGCGGCCAGCCGCATCGGGCTGTTCGAGGCGCTCGCGGACGGCGAGCGCAGCGCCGGGGAAATCGCGGCGGCCACCGGCGTCACCCCCCGCATGGCCCGCATCCTGGCCGACAGCATGGCCGGGCTCGGCCTGCTGACCAGGACCGACGGCCGGTACGCGCTCGGCGCCGACGCGGCCGGCTACCTGGCCGGGCAGAAGTCGTCCGAGCTCGACCTCGGGCCGTTCCTCACGTTCCTCAACCAGATCAGCTACGGCCACTGGCTGCAGTTCGACACGACCGTGGACACCACCGAGCCGGGCGTCCTGGACACCTCCGGCGACCGGTGGGGCACGTTCATGGCCGGGGTGATGACGTACAACAGCCTGCACGCCAGGATGCTGGGCGGCGCGTTCGACTTCGCCGGCTTCCGCAGCCTGCTGGACCTGGGCGGCCTGTCCAGCGCCTTCGCCTTCGAGGCCCTGCGCGCCAACCCGGGGCTGCGGGCCTCCTTCGTGTACGACCCGACCTTCGCCGACGCCGTCGCCCAGCAGGTGGCCGAGGCCGGGTTCGCCGATCGCGCCGAGGTGACCGGCGCCCCGACCGACACGGCCACGCCCGCCGGCCCGTACGACCTGGTCATGGTCAACCACGTCATCCACCGCTTCGGCGTCGAGCAGAACCGGGCCATCCTGCGCAACGCCCGCGCGGCGGCGGCGCCGGGGGCGCGGCTGCTGCTGCTCGACTTCTTCCTCGACGACGACGCCGAGCAGCGGGCCATCGACGCGCTGCACGCCGGGGAGTACCTGGTGATCGACGGGACCGTCGTCTACGAGGAGTCACAGGTGCGCGCCTGGCTCGACGAGGCCGCCTGGAAGCCGGTGGACAAGCTGGCCCTGCCGGGCAGCCCGCGCGTCATCGTGGCCGAAGCGGTCTGAGCACGACGCGGCCCGCGCCGCCCGGGTGGCGGCGCGGGCCGGAACGCGCGGGTCAGGGCCGGAACGCGCGGGTCAGGGCCGGGAGATGCGGTCGAAGAACGACTCCAGATGCCGCTTCTGCAGCTCGACCGTGGAGAACTGCGGGCCGACCAGGCTCATCACGTTGGCCCCGGCGTTGAGCAGCACGAGCTCGTCCACGAGCTGCTCGTCGGGGATCGAGGTGTGGATGTCGCCGTCGGCGCGGCCCTCCTCGATCAGCCGGTGCAGCATGCCGCGCCAGGCCCGCAGGTGCTCCAGGTACTTGTCGTACAGCTTGGGGTTGGTCAGCGAGGTCTGCCAGAAGATCAGCAGCACCCGGCCGGCGGTGATGCGCTCCTCGTCGATCGGCATCGCGGCCTCGCACATCTCGCGCAGCGCGCCCAGCCCGCGGCGGCCGTCGAGCTTGACGTAGCTGGTCACGATGGCCAGGGCGCGCTCGTACGTCGCCTCGATGATGTCTTCCTTGCCGGGGAAGTAGTGCTTGAGCGCGCCGTTGGCGAAGCCCGCCGCGTTCGCGATCTCACGCATGGTGGCCGCCTCGATGCCCCCCTTCGTGATCAGGTCCCACGTGACGTCGATGATGTCGCTGCGACGCTGGTCGTGGTCGATGATCTTGGGCATGCGGGCACCCCTCCGTACGGCGTTTCGTCTACCAGTGTAGGACAAAATGCCGGGAGGGTATGACCCGATCGTTAGCCGTGGGTGACCCGGACGTCATAGAGGGCGCCGGCGGTGTTCGTCTTGTGCGCGCAGGCCAGCCGTTCGATCTCGGCGGGGTCGGCTCCCCCGGCGATGAGGTCGAGCAGGTGCTCGTGCTCCTCGACCGAACGGCGGGCCCGGCCCGGCAGGTAGCCGAACACCGAGCGCCGCATGTGGTCCAGCCTGGTCCATTCGGCCTCCAGCAGGAAGTTCAGGTGGTCGTCGTCGCAGTGCTCGTAGACCGAGAAGTGGAAGGCGCGGTTGAGCGCGGTGAACGCGGTGGGGTCGAAGGAGTCGAGCGCCTGGAACAGCCGGGCGTTGATCTCGCGGGAGCGCGCCACGTCCGCCGGGCCCATGCGCGGGGCCGCGACGGCGGTCGCGTACCCCTCCAGCCGGGCCAGCACCTCCAGCGTGTGCCGCACCTGCGCCGCGTCGAAGACCGCGACGCGGGCGCCGACGTTGCGCACGACCTCCACCAGCCCGTCGGACTGCAGGCGGCGCAGCGCCTCGCGCAGGGGGATCGTGCTGACGCCGATCTCCCGCGCGAGGCGGTCCATGACGAGCTGGTAGCCGGGGCCGTAGGTGCCGTCCAGGATGCGCGAACGCAGGATCTCGTAGCTGAGCTCCGCCTTCGACGCGACTCCTCCGGTGCTGGTCACGTGCCGGACGCCGGGTCGAGCCCGGTGCCGGACGCCGCCCGGAGCGCCTCGCCGAGGACGGCACGGAACTCGGGCCCGGCCAGCGCGCCGCGGTGGTCGCCGGGGACGGTGATCAGCCGGGCGCCGGGGACCAGCGCGACGACGTTCTCGATGCCGGAGGTCATCATGTCCTGCGCGCCCGCCACGAACACCGGCGGCGTGCGCCCGGCCCAGCCCTTGGGCTCGAACGGCGTGCCGCGCAGGCCCTCGACCAGCCGGACCAGCCCGGCGGCCCGTTCGGGGTCGCCGCCGGAGGCGCCCGCGATCATCGCCGCGACCATGCCGGTCATCGGGTCGCCCGGCTCGCCGCCCGCGACGGCCGAGCGCAGCGCCGCCACGTCCAGGGCGGCGAACGGCTCGAACGGGCTGAGCCCGCCCAGCACGACCGCGCGCACCCGGTCGGGGGCCAGCTCCGGCAGTTCCCAGGCGAGCCGGGCGCCAAGCGAGTACCCCACCACGTCGAGCGGCCCGTCGCCGATCAGGGCGAGCAGCGCCGCCGCGATCCCGGGCGCGCCCGCCGGCCCGTCCGGGACCGGGCTCCCGCCGTGACCGGGCAGGTCGGGCACGACGACCACGCGCCCGGCCGCGGCCAGCTCCGCCGCGATCCCGGTCTCCACCCAGTCCTGCCGCCCGCTGGAGGCGAACCCGTGCAGCAGCAGCACGGGCGGCGCCCCGGCGGGCCGGTCGGGCGTGAACGTCTGTACGGCCGTCATGTGCGCCGGCTCCTTCATCTCGTGTGGTGGGCGGGTACGGGGAAGTCGACGACCACCTGGCCGGTGCCGCTGCTGCCGAAGTAGGGGCACAGCTGCTCGCCGCGCCCGGTGTACTCGCGCCAGCCCAGCAGCCCGAACAGCATGGCGGTGTCGGCCATCGCCCCCTCGCCGGTGCACCGCTCGTTGTAGTCCGGCAACATGTCGAGGAACTCCGGGATGCGGCCTTCGTCCCACATCTCCAGCACCGCCTGGTCGACCTTGCGGTTCAGCTCGCTGCTCACGTCGTCGAGCAGCGACTCGGCGATCTCGTTGGGCGGGAAGGCGTGCGAGAGCGACCCGCTGGCCAGGAAGGCCACCTTCCTGTCGCTGCGGCGTACGGCCCGCAGCAGCGCCTCGCCGATCCGCCGGTTCTCCTCGACGGTCGAGTAGATGTTGCAGCCGATGGGCAGGACCCGGATGCCGGAGTCCTGGTTCATGAAGTACATCGGCACGAGTGTGGCGTACTCCAGGCCCAGGTCCTGGTAGGTGTGCACGCGGGCCTTCTGGCCGCCCGCGACGATCTCCTCGCGGATCAGCTCGGCCAGCTCGGGATCGCCCGCGTAGTCGTAGGCGAGGTCGTGGATGAAGTGCGGCAACTCATGGCTGACGTACGTGGCCTGGTGGCGCGGTTTGCCGTTGAGGTGGAAGCCGATGCTGTTCATCCAATGGGTGTCGGCGACCAGGAACGTGTCCGCGCCGCGCTCGCGGGCCCGCCTGCCGACCTCGGTGAGGGCGAGCTCCGCGGGCCGGCGGATGCCGAAGTGTCTGCCGGGCTGGATCGACAGCCAGATCGACGGCACGTGCGTGATCTTGGCGGCCAGCACGATCTCACCCATCACGCCACTCCCGGCCTGCTTGGGCGGTCTGAACCATCATCCGCACTCTCCTCTCCACTGATGACGTGATGAGCATCATGTAGGCATCTGAGGGGGTATGTCGATATTGTTCCACATGCCATAACATAAATGATGTCGTATATGATTTGGAAGGAGACGAGGTGGGACACCCTCTCGGCCTGTCACCAGGGAAGATCGTCGCGGTCCATCTGAACTACCGCAGCCGCGCCGCCGAGCGCGGTCGCGTCCCTGCCGTCCCCTCCTACTTCCTCAAGCCGCCGACGTCCCTGTCCTGGTCCGGACGGCCCGTCGTGCGTCCCGAGGGATGCGAGCTGCTGGCGTTCGAGGGCGAGATCGGCATCCTCATCGGCAGCCGGGCCCATCGCGTCCCCCCCGGGCGCGCGCTGGAGCACGTGGCCGGGTACGTGGCGGCCAACGACTTCGGCGTCTACGACTTCAAGCACGCCGACCTCGGCTCCAACCTGCGGGCCAAGGGCCAGGACGGGTTCACGCCGGTCGGCTCCGAACTGCTCACCGGCGTCGATCCCGGACGGTTGTGGCTGCGCACGTACGTCAACGGCGAACTCGCCCAGGAGGCGTGCACCGACGAGCTGCTGTTCGGCTTCGACCTGCTCGTCGCCGACCTGTCCCGGTACATGACGCTGGAGCCCGGCGACCTGATCCTGGCCGGCACCCCGGCGGGCTCGACCGTCGTCCGGCCCGGCGACGTGGTGGAGGTCGAGCTGGAGGGCACGGCCCGGCTGCGCAACGAGGTCGTCGCCGGCCACGAGCCACCCGCGGCGTACGGCGTCCAGCCCCAGGTCACCGAGGTGACCAGGGCCGCCGCGTACGGCGCCGCCCACCCCGCCCCCGCCCTTGACCCGGGCCCGCTGACCCCGGAGGTCGTCGCCGCGCTGCGCTCGGTCTCCACCGCGACGCTCTCCTCCCAGCTCCGCGCGCGCGGCATCGACCACCACTTCATCGAGGGCGTCCGCCCCGCCCGTCCCGACCTGCGCATGGTCGGCGTCGCGCGCACCCTGCGCTACCTGCCGCTGCGCGAGGACGTCTTCGCCGAGCGCGGCGGCGGCATGAACGCCCAGAAGCGCACCGTCGAGGAGCTCCAGCCGGGCGAGGTGCTGGTCATCTCCGCCCGCGGCGAGCACGGCGCGGGCACGCTGGGCGACATCCTGGCCATGCGCGCCCTGCGCCGCGGCGCGGCCGGCGTCGTCACCGACGGCGGGCTGCGCGACAGCCCCTCCTTCGCCTCGCTCGACCTGCCCTCCTACTACGGCGCCGCGCACGCCGCCGTGCTCGGCCGCCGGCACGTCCCGATGGACTCGCAGGTGCCGGTGGACTGCGGCGGCGTGCTGGTGTGCCCCGGCGACGTGCTGGTGGGCGACGCGGAAGGGGTCGTCGTCATCCCGCCCGCGCTGGTCGCCGAGGTCGCCGGGGACGCCGCCCGGCAGGAGGACGAGGAGCGTTTCATCCTCGATCGCGTCTCCGAGGGAGCCTCGATCGACGGCCTCTACCCGCTGAAGGGCGCCTGGCGCGAGGCGTACGAGCAGCAGCGCTGACCCCCCAAGAAGGAGAATCCATGAAGTTCCGCTCGGATCCGTCGACCATCCGCGGATCCATCGCCCCCGTGGTGACGCCGTTCGCCGCCGACGGGTCGCTGGACCTCGACTCGTTGCGCTCGCTGGTGCGCTGGCAGCTCGACCAGGGCTCGCACGGCATCTCGACCGGCGGGTCCACCGGCGAGCCCGGCGCCCAGTCCGTCGAGGAGCGCGTCGCGGCGATGGCCGTGGTGGCCGAGGAGACCGCCGACCGGGTGCCGTTCCTGCCCGGCACCGGCTCGGCCAAGCTCGACGAGACGCTGCGGCTGACCGCCGAGGCCGAGCGCCTGGGCGCCGACGCCGCCCTGGTCATCACGCCCTACTACGCCCGTCCCACCCAGGAAGCCCTCTACCGCTGGTACGCCACGGTCGCCGCCGAGTTCCCCGCGCTGCCGATCGTGATCTACAACGTGCCCTCGCGCACCGCCGTCGACATCGCCCCCGCGACCGTGGCCAGGCTGCGCCGCGACCACGACAACATCGTCGGCGTCAAGGAGACCACCAAGGACTTCGAGCACTTCTCGCACGTGCTCAACCTGTGCGGGCGCGACTTCCTCATGTGGTCCGGCATCGAACTGCTCTGCCTGCCGCTGCTGGCCATCGGCGGCGTCGGCTTCGTCAGCGCGGCGGCCAACCTCGCGCCGAAGACCGTGGCCCGCATGTACGAGGCGTACACCGCCGGCGACCACGCGACCGCGCTGGAACTGCACTACTCGCTGCACCCGCTGGTCGAGCTGCTGTTCGTGGAGACGAACCCGGCCCCCGCCAAGTGGGTCCTGGAACAGCGCGGCCTGATCGCCTCCGGCCACGTACGAGCCCCCCTGATCACCCCCACCGAGCCCGGCATCGCCCGGATCAACGAACTACTGGCACAGAGCGAGGGAGTCGCCTGATGAAACTGGAGCACTACATCGGCGGCCGGCACGTCCCGAGCCAGTCCGGTGCGACCTTCACCGCGCTCGACCCGACCACGAACGAGCCGTACCTGGAGGTGGCCGCGGGCGGCGCGGCCGACGTGGACGCGGCCGTCGCCGCCGCCCAGAAGGCGTTCACCGACGGCCCGTGGAGCACGATGCCCGCCGAGCAGCGGGCCGGGACGCTGCGCGCGGTCGCGGCGGCCATCGAGTCCAGGGACGACGAGATCGCCGCGCTGGAGTGCCGGGACACCGGCCTGCCGATCACCCAGGCCCGCGGCCAGGCCCGCCGCGCCGCGCAAAACTTCCGCTTCTTCGCCGACGTGATCACCACCATGGGCGAGGACGTCTACCGCGTCGGCTCCGCGCAGCTCAACTACGTCGTGCGCAAGCCGGTCGGCGTGGCCGGGCTGATCACGCCGTGGAACACGCCGTTCATGCTGGAGACCTGGAAGCTGGCTCCGGCGCTGGCGGCCGGCTGCCCGGTGGTGCTCAAGCCGGCCGAGTGGTCACCGGCGTCGGCGAGCCTGCTGCCGGAGATCATGGAGGAGGCGGGGCTGCCCGAGGGCGTGTTCAACCTGGTCCACGGCATCGGCGAGGACGCGGGCGCGGCGCTGGTGGCCCACCCCGACGTGCCGGTGATCTCCTTCACCGGCGAGAGCGGCACCGGGCAGACCATCATGCGCAACGCCGCGTCGTCGCTGAAGACGTTGTCGATGGAGCTGGGCGGCAAGTCGCCGCTGCTCGTCTTCGCCGACGCCGACCTGGAGCGGGCGCTCGACGCGGCCGTCTTCGGCGTGTTCTCGCTGAACGGCGAGCGCTGCACGGCCAGCTCGCGGATCCTCGTCCAGGACACCGTGTACGAGGAGTTCGTGGCCAGGCTGGCCGAGCGGGCCGCGCGGGTACGCGTCGGCGCGCCCGGCGACCCCGCCACCGAGCTGGGCGCGCTCATCCACCCCGAGCACTACGAGCGGGTCATGGAGTACGTCGAGCTCGGCTCGCGCGAGGGCGCCCGCCTGGTCGCCGGCGGCTCCCGGCCCGAGCACCTGACGGCGGGCAACTTCCTGGCCGCGACGGTGTTCGCCGACGTGGCCCCGCACATGCGGATCTTCCAGGAGGAGATCTTCGGACCGGTCGTCTGCGTGACGCCCTTCTCCACCGAGACGGAGGCGGTGGAGCTGGCCAACGCGACCCGGTACGGCCTGGCGGCGTACCTGTGGACCAACGACCTGCGCCGGACGCACCGGCTGGCCCAGTCGATCGAGGCGGGCATGGTCTGGGTCAACTCCCAGAACGTGCGCGACCTGCGCACGCCGTTCGGCGGAGTCAAGGCCAGCGGCGTGGGCCGGGAGGGCGGCCGGCACAGCATCGACGTCTACACCGAGTCGCACATCGTGCACCTGGCCACCGAGGACCTGCCGATCCCCCGGTTCGGCGCCGCCTGAGCCGGCACGTCCCGCGCCGGGCCGCCCCCCCTCGGCCCGGCGTGGGACGTGGACGCCGAGAAGTGCGCGGAGTTACGCTCCCGGTGGCCGATTGGGCGGTGATGGCCGTCTTTGGGGGGAACCCGATGAGCTACACACTTCTGCGCGGCAGCTTCGTGATCCGTTACCCGGACCTTCCCCGGCAGGGCCCCGAGCCCGACGGCGACACGATCAAGTTCAGGCCGGACACGCCCGCGCTGGTCGAAGGGCTGGCCCGGCCGTCCGGACGGCCGCCGGAGCTCGGCGCGCGCGGCATCTCCGTCCGACTGGAGGCCATCGACGCCCTGGAGACCCACTTCCAGGACACCCACCAGGAGCTGACCGGCGCGAACGCCGCCCGCGACGAGCTGCTGCGCCTGCTCGGCTTCACGAACGTGCGCTTCTTCGACGACCTGCCCAACAAGGTCCAGTCGGCCGACCAGGACGAGCTGCGCGGGCACGTCCTCAGCAACGGCATCGACGCCAACGGCCGGCTGATCGGCTTCGTGTTCACCGGCGAGCACCCCGGGCCCGACGGGCAGGCCGTGTTCCTCGACGAGGCGCTGGTGGACACGTCCGCGAACGCCAGGCTGCTGGCCGCCGGGCTGACGTACCCGGCCTTCTACGCCACGCTGCCCGCGACGCTGCGCACGCACCTGGCCGGCGTGTCGCGTGCGGCCAGGACGGCGGCGGCGCCCACCGGCATCTGGCCGCGCTCGGCCGCCGACCCCGACGGGCCCGCCGAGGTCGCCTCGCTGGAGGCGCTCACCGGGCTCGTCATGTGGCCGAAGCTGTTCCGCCGGCTGGTGCCCTACCTGGCGACCGGGGCGGCGAACCTCGACGGCTTCGACGCCTGGCTCCGGGCCGACCCCGTCAACCGGGACGACGCGGTGTTCCTGCTGGACCGGCTCGAACACGGCAACCTGCACGACGTGATCCGGGCCTCGGGCAGCCAGATCCAGCTCACGGCCTGGCCCGAGGACTTCGTCATCAGCCCCGACCCGGCGCCGCCCGGCGCGCCCGTCGTGGCGCGCCCGCCGTCCACCGGGGACGTGCTGATCGTGGCCGCGCTGCCCGACCCGGTGGGGGCCGACCGGGGGCACGAGACGGTCACCCTTCTCAACGTCACCGGCCGGTCCGTGGACCTCGGCGGGTGGGGGCTGGCGGACTCGGCGGGCGGGCGCATGGAGCTGACCGGGGTGCTCGCGGGCGGGGGCGTGCTGCAGGTCGTGCTCGACGGCCGGGTACAGCTCCGCAACCAGGGCGAGACCATCCTGCTCGTGTCCCCCGAGGGCGTCACGATCGACCAGGCCGCCTACAAGCCCGACCACGTCCACCCCGGCCACACCATCTGCTTCGGCCGCTGACCGTCCCGCGCTCAGGGCGGGCGCGGTCAGGTGAGAACGGTCGCCAAGACAGCGGCTGGGAAGACCCCGCCCCGAGCACCGGCGTTCCGGCACTCAGGGCGAGGGACCGTCAGGCGAGAAGAGGCGCCAAGACGGCGGCTACGGACGCCCGCCCCGAGTACCGGCGTTCCGGCGCTCGGGGCGAGAAGCCGTCAGGTGAGGAGGGTTGCCAAGGCGGTGGCCGTGGCGGGGTGGGCGGTGAGGAGGGTTTCGACCTCGCGGTTCCCTGGCCCGGTCGCGGAGGCGGGCTGGTGCCAGCCGCCCTCGCAGCCCAGCAGCTCCGCCACCGCGTCGCACGCCGCCGGATGCCCGGCCAGCAGCTCGGCGACCGGCCCGGACGCGACCGCCGGAGCCGCCTTCGGCGCGGCCGCCGCCGTCCGGGCCCACGGCGGTGTCCAGGCGTCGACCGCCGTCAGGCTGCCGGGGAACGTGCGCCCGGCCTCCCGGACGAGGACCGGCATCAGCTCGCCCGCCTGGTCGCGCAGCGTCGTGATCAGCTTCGGCAGCCACGGCAGCAGCACCTGGTCGGGCAGCCGTCCGAACGCCTTGGAGATCACCTCCACCACGAACCCGGACAGCGCCGGAGCCGGCTCCATCGCCTGCACGAACCCGGTGATGTACTGCGGGAACGACGGGATGACCAGCGGGTTGCCGAGCAGTTCGTCGCACCGCGACCGCAGCTCGGCCAGCGGCAGCAGCCCCAGGAGGTGCTGGGCGGCCCACAGCAGCGCCACCTTGGCCGGCGCCTCCGGATGCGACTGCCGCACCGCGATCTCCAGCTGCGCCCGGTCGCACCCGAGCGCCAGCGCCAGCCCCTCCATCGTGAACAGGAAGCCGAGCATCGCCGACACCTGCCGCACCCCGGTGTCGTCCTCGACGAACGCGGTCGGGAGCAGGGTGCAGTAGTGGGCGTACCCCTCGGTCACGAACGCCTCGCACCACGCCGGCAGCGTGGGCTCGGCGGTGCGGTAGTAGGCCAGCAGACGGCGGATGCGGCGCAGCACGTCGGGCGCGTCGTCGACGCCGCGCTCGCCGGCCAGCAGCTCCACCGCCCGCGCGCCCAGCTCGTCGGCGACGCGCCCGCCGCCCAGGTAGAGGATGGCGTCCTCGACGGCGGCCAGGGCCACGGCGGCGGTGGCGTCGGGCTCCCAGACCGCGCGCCGCAGCCGCTGTTCGACCACCTGCTCGATGGTGACGCCCTCGTAGCCGAGCTCGATGATGGCCCGCTGGTTGCGGCCGAGCGCGAGGTCCCAGCTCTCCTGGATGGCCCGCTCGCCGAGCTTGCGCTCGCCCATGATCGGCCGGGCCGCGTCGGCGGGCAGCAGGAAGCGCAACATCCACAGCAGGTCGGAGCAGGGCCGCAGCTCCGGGTCGGAGTGCAGGTCGAGCAGCGCCCGCTGGATCGTGCGCTTGTCGAAGTCGACGCCGAGCGGCCGCAGCCGGTCGTAGACGTTCTGGGCCAGCGGCGGCAGCGCGTCGTAGCCGACCGAGCCGATGCGGTCGCCGCCGAGCAGGATCTCGCACAGCCGCCGCACGTCGCGCCGGCCCGGCACGACGTCCTTCTCGATGCAGGTGACCGCCGCGTCCTGGAAGTCGTACGGCGTGGGCCTGGCCCGGTTGCGCATGCCGGCCAACAGGATCGACGTCTCGAACACCGCGATGGCGTCGGCGGTGCTGGCGAGGTAGCCGTTGCGCCGGGCCAGCCGGACGATGTCGACGCTCCAGCCCAGCAGCTCGGCCTCGTCGAGCGCGTCGAGCGTGGGCGGCCTGGACAGGAACCCGGTCAGCCGGTCGGCGACCTGCGCCGGCGCGGCGGGCGCGGGCAGCTTGGCCGGCCGTTTCCTGGCCCCCTTCTGCCCGCTGAGCTGGAACGGGGTCAGCTTGCTCCGCGTCACCGCCTTGGCCCAGGTGGCGGCGGCGATCGACACCGACCCCGAGGCCAGGCCGAACTGCGCCTCGATGGCCGAGTGGCTGGAGGGGATCAGCCCGTACAGCCAGCGGGTCGCGGTGCGGGGGCCGATCTCGTACGGGGCCGTGGCGGCCAGGCCGAACTGCTCGACGCGGCTGGCGGCGTGGAAGGCGCCGCAGACGTAGAGGCAGTCGGCCGGGTCGGCGCCCGAGGCGGACAGGTGCTCGCGCATCCTGGTCCACATGTAGCGCTCGCGCTCCTCGTCGCCGGCCAGCCGGTCGTCGTCGGGGCGCAACCGGCGGAACAGGCTGCCGATGAGGACCATGACCTGGCGGTAGGTGTCGTAGTCTGCGCCGGAGAGCGGCTGCTCGACGTACTGGTCCCACCACTCCGACCAGTGGCGGACCTTGCCGTGGTGCAGCAGGTGCTCCTCCAGCTCGGCGAAGCGGGGGCGCAGGTCGCCGATCTCCACGCCGACGGCGTCGCCGTGCAGGCCGGCCTCCTCCCCCGGTTTCGCCGGCTGCTCCCGTTCGCGCGGCAGCCACTGGAAGACGTGGTCGGCCGAGCGGTCGACCAGCACCAGCTCGACGCCCGGGGTCTCCAGCGCGTACGAGATGGCCTGGTACTCGGCCGACGCCTCGGTGATCGGGGCCACCACGCTCAGCGGCCCCGAGCCCTTGGGGAAGCCGTCGAGGTCGGTCGCGAACGCCTGGAGCGCCACCGGGAGCCGGCAGTTGCGCAGCTCGGTCAGCAGCGGCGCCAGGTCTTCGCAGAGCTCCAGGTAGATGACCTTGGGCTGCTTCTCCCGCAGGCGGCGCACCATGGCCAGCGCCGAGGCCGGCGAGTGGTGGCAGACCGGGAAGATCTCCAGCTCCTCGCGCAGCGCCCGGTCGACGTCCTCGACGATGCCGGTGAGGATGGACGACACCGCGCCGTCGCCCGCGAAGGCCGAGGCGGCCTCGCTGAGCTGATCCTTCAGCGGTTGGAAGAGGCTCATGACAGGGTGGAGATGGCCTGGCGGCCGCCCTCGAGGAAGTCCTGCCACGGGCCGCCGTCCTTCTTGCTGCGCGGCTCGACCACACCGTGCCAGTACTTGTTGAGGATGGCCAGGTCTTCCGGGCTGCGCCGGGCCAGCGAGCCGACCAGCGAGCCGGCCAGCGTCTCGGGGCGCAGCGTGCGGTCGCCGAAGAAGTGGCTGTGCAGGATGGCGTCCTCCAGCACGCCGATCTGCTCGGCCGTGGACAGCGCGGACTCCAGCTTCTCGTCGTCGCTGGTCGCCGAGGCGGCCGCGGCCCGCAGGTCGGCGAAGCTCTGCAGCAGGATGTCCAGCAGCGTGGGCGGCAGGTCGAGCTCGATCTGGTGCCGGCGCAGCAGCTCCTCGGTACGGAACCGGACGATCTCCGCCTCGCTCTTCTTGTTCGTCACCACCGGGATGCGGACGAAGTTGAAGCGGCGCTTGAGCGCGGAGGACAGGTCGTTGACGCCCCGGTCGCGGCTGTTGGCGGTGGCGATGATGGAGAAGCCGGGCTGGGCGAAGACGATGTTGTCGTCGTCGAGCTCGGGGATGGAGACGTACTTCTCCGACAGGATGGAGATCAGCGCGTCCTGGACGTCGCTGGTCGAGCGGGTCAGCTCCTCGAAGCGGCCGATCACGCCCTGCTCCATGGCGTTCATGATCGGCGAGGGGATCATCGACTCGCGCGACTGGCCCTTGGCGATGACCATCGAGACGTTCCATGAGTATTTGATGTGGTCTTCGGTGGTGCCCGCGGTGCCCTGCACGACCAGCGTGGAGTTGCGGCAGATGGCCGCGGACAGCAGCTCGGCCAGCCAGCTCTTGCCCGTACCCGGGTCGCCGATCAGCAGCAGGCCGCGGTCGGAGGCCAGCGTCACGATGCTGCGCTCGACGAAGCTGCGGTCGCCGAACCATTTCTGCGGGATCTCGCGGTCGAGCCCGTCGGAGCGCTCGGAGCCGAGGATGAAGATGCGGATCATGCGCGGGCTGAGCCGCCACGAGAACGGCTTGGGGCCGTCGTCGACCGACTCCAGCCAGTCGAGCTCGTCGGCGTACTTCACCTCTGCGGGGGCGCGCAGCATGTCACTCATGGTCGGGGGTTCTCCTAGGTGAGGAAGTTCTTGAGCTCGAAGACGAGCTTGCGGACATGGCCGGAGAGCACGGGGGTGCCCAGGTCCTTGAGTTTCTGGCGGTACCACGGGTCGACGCTCTGGTGGCCGGAGCTGTTGACCGAGCCGACGGGGATGAACTTGACCCCCGAGCGGTGGATCGACCCGAAGTCGTTGATCAGCGAGCGGTTGTCGTAGAAGTCGGAGATCCACACCATCACGGTGTTGCGCGGATCGGCGATCTTCGGCCTGGCCAGGGCCATCGCGGCCGTGCCGTCGGTGCCGCCGCCGAGCGTCGTGCGCAGCAGCACCTCGAACGGGTCGTGCACCCACGGCGTCAGGTCGAGCGCGCGGGTGTCGTACGCGACGAGGTGCACGTCGACCTTGGGCAGGCCGGCGAAGATCGAGGCCAGGATGGTGCAGTTGACCATCGCGTCGACCATCGAGCCCGACTGGTCGACGACCACGATGAGCCGGGCCGGCGTGGTGCGGCGGGCCGTCTGCCGGTAGTAGAGCCGGTCGACGTAGAGCCGCTGGTCTTCAGGGCTCCAGTTGGTGAGGTTCTTCCAGATCGTGCGCTCGATGTCGAGGTTGCGGAAGACCCGCTTCGGCGGCACCGACCGGTCGATGACGCCCACGCTGGTCTTCTCCACCTGCGTGCGCAGCACCTCGGCGACCTCGTCGACGAACCTGCGGATGAGCGCCTTGGCGTTGGCGAGGGCGACGCCGGACAGGTTGGACTTGTCGCGCAGCAGCTGCTCGATGAGCGACATGCTGGGCGTGAGCTGCCTGGCCAGAGCCGGGTCGGCCAGCACCTCGCGCAGCCGCATGCGCTTGACCAGATCGCCCTCGATCATGGCGAGGACGGCGGCCAGCTCGTCGTTGCCCGGCCCGGTCCGCAGGCCGCCGGGCTCGCAGCCCATGCCCTTCTCGAACCAGGCGGCGTCCTGCTTCCAGCGGGCCAGGTCGCCCGCCGTGACGTCGCCCGTGCCGGTGGAGAACACGTTGAGCAGCAGCTTGGAGACCAGGGCTGCGCGGCGCACCTCGCCGCCCTCCTCGTGCTCCTTGTCGGCCATCAGGTCCTGGAGCTCGGCGCCCAGCTCGGGGAAACGCTGGACGAGCGTGTCCACCGAGACGCCGGGGTCGAGCAGCGCGGGCGGCAGCTCCAGGTCGCCGACGATGCCCATGCTGGCCGTCTCCAGCGCGGGCTGCTCGTCGGCCGAGAACAGCCGTGACATGAGCCGCCAGTACAGCACTTGGCGCCGGGTCTCGTCGGCGCTCGTGGTCGAGTCGGTCATTTCCGCAGCAGCCGTCCTGCCCGTTCGCGCAGCACGGCGACCACGTCGCCGGCCTTGGCCTCGGCCTTGACGACCTTGAGGTCGGTCGGGCCGTTCGCCCAGTCGCCGTTGTGCACGGTGACCGGCTTCTTCTTGACCGTGGCCTGGACGGCGAGCGGCTGCAGCAGCCACCTGCCGCCGTCGCGGCGCACCAGCCCGATGCACGCCGAGGACGCGGCCACCAGCTCCGGCGTGAGCGGGCAGCTCGCCGGGAGCCGGTCGAGGTCGAGGTCGAGCTTGTTGCCGCCCAGTTCGAGGGTGTGCCCGTCGACCGTGTACCCCTCGACCAGCACCGGCTCGGCGATGCGCACGGGGTGGCGGTCGAGCGGCGGCGTGGCCGGGGCCAGCGCGCCCGCGAGCCGCACCCGAGCGGTGGTGAACGGGTCGGCCTCGGCGCCGGTGCGGGCGCGGTCGTCGTGCCACAGCAGGTCGCCGCCGGGCAGCAGCGGCATGCCGTCGATCTCCACGGACCGGTGGTCGGCCAGCGCGCCCATGAGCACGGGCCGCCCGCCGAACAGCCGCCACACCGACGGCCCCACGATGGTGTCGACCTTGGCCGCCGCGACGCTCGTGCGCACCAGCCGGGTCTGGCCGCCGGCCTCCTCCAGGACGCCGTGCACCTGCACCCGGACGACCGTGGCGTGCTCGTGCACGTCGGCGCCGAGGATCAGCAGCCGCCCCGACACCGGCTCGGGCACGCCGTGCCACGGCCCGGACTGGGCGAGCAGCAGCCCGCGCGTCCACAGGTCGGCCCACCGCCTGAGCGGCAGCCGGTCCATCGTCGCCACCGGGGAGGAGGCCCGCAGCTCGGCCGCCAGCCCGTCGAGCAGCACGGCGAGCCCGCGCAGCTCGGGCACCCCGAGCAGCGCCTCGATCGCCTGGTCGGCGCCGGAGACGAGGTCGTCGTCGACGCCCCGCCAGCCGGTGATCGCCAGCTCCCGCAACCAGACCCGGCACCCGGCCAGCAGGTTCTCCGGCACGCTGCCGGACGCCGCCCCGGTGCCCGGCCCGCCGCCAACGGACGCCGCCCCTGTTGTGGCGTCCGTGGCGGCGGCCGGCGGCCAGGGGGCGCGGCTGCGGCCCAGAGCCTGGTCGAGGCGGGCGAGCAGGGCGTCGTGCACCGCGCCGAACAGCGCGGCCCGCCCGCCGGCCAGCGCGGCCAGGTGCTCGTCGGCGACCGACCCCGCGGTCACCTTCTCCACCGCCTCGCCCAGCCGGTCGCCGAGCGGGGAGCCCGCGAGCGCGCCGGCCAGCGCGGCCAGCGCCGCGGCGGGCTCCTCGGCGACCCTGGCGAACCCGTGCCCGAGCGCGCCGTCGAACCCCGTGACGAGCGCGAGCGCCTCCGCGACCCCGGCCGGCCCGTCGCCGGCCAGCTCCCCGAGCTGTACGTCGAGCATCAGCCCACCCTTCCCGTCTCGGGCCCCGTCGCCGGGAACCAGTGGAGCTCGGCCAGCGGCTCGGTGCTGTCGGGCACCTCCAGGTAGGCCAGGTGGCGCAGGAACCGGCTGAACACCACGGCCGCCGGGGTGCGCTGGGGGGTGCCGTTCAGGGCGCTCATCAGGTGGCCGCCCTCGGGCACCTCGACGCGCAGGTAGCGGGCCACCCGGTCGAGGCCGTACTGGAGCACGGCCTCGTCGGCCAGCAGGCGGATGTGCTTGCACGCGTAGCCGTGCAGCGCGCCGCACGGGCGGTTGTTGTTGGTGCTGCAGCTCAGGTCGTGGGTGCCGGCGGCGATCGAGGAGACGTAGACCCGCTCGATGTCGGACCCGCTCGACACGACCCCCTGCAACCTGCCGTCAGCCAGCTCGACGAAGGGCACCTTCGCCAGCTTGCGCGGCTGGACCGGCGGCACCACCCGCACGACGCTGCGCTGCTCCCACGCGGTTTCGTCCGCGTCCAAGGTCTCGACCTCCAGTCTGACGGCATGCTCGCGCCGACAGCCAACTCCGATGGGCTTGATCAACAGACCCGGAAATCTACCGGAGGCCACCGACAGACCGGACGTGAACGATCATTCACATGGAGGTCGAGCACGCGGAAGGCCGTGCGCGGGCTCGCACCCCGCGCACGGCCTGCGCCGCTCAGGAGGTGGCGGCCGCCCAGTTCGGGTGGTCGCCGGGGCCCAGCTCCACGAAGCCGGGCAGCTCGCGCAGCGCCAGCTCGGCCCCGCCCGGCGTGTACGTCGCGATGATCCGCAACGGCCGCCAGCCGGTGTTGAAGGTGGAGTGCAGCGTGCCCTTCGGGATGTAGATCGCCTCACCGGCCCTGACCGGGAACTCCGGGTCGTCGCCGACGGTCTGCCGCCCCTCGCCCTCGATGACGTAGAGGACCTCGTCGGAGTCGGGGTGCAGGTGGCGTTCGTGGCCCTTGTTCGGGTTGATGATGACCTCGCCGAACGTGGAGGACGCGCCCGGCACGGCGTCGGGCGTCACGTGCCATTTGATGGCCCCCCAGTCGAAGATCATCGTGGGCAGGGCGTCCGGTGGTCGGTGCATGGCGGGTTCCTCCCGGTCAGAGCTGCTTGAAGGCGCGGACCTGTTCGGCGATGGCCCGCTCGGCGGGCAGGCGTTCCATCGAGGACGCGCCGAAGAACCCGGCGACGCCGACCGTGCGCTGCTGGATGTGGCGCACGTCGTCGGGCTCGGCGATGGGACCGCCGTGGCACAGCACGATGACGTCGGGGTTGACGGCGACGGCGGCGTCGCGCATCTCCTGGACGCGCACGGCCGCCTCGTCGAGGCTGATCGCGGTGACGGCACCGATGCTGCCCTTGGTGGTCAGGCCCATGTGCGGGACGAGGATGTCGGCGCCCGCCCGCGCCATGGCCGTGGCCTGCTCGGGGGTGAACACGTAGGGGGCGGTGAGCAGGTCGCGCTCGGCGGCCAGCCTGATCATCTCCACCTCCAGGTCGAAGCCCATGCCGGTCTCCTCCAGGTTCGCCCGGAAGACACCGTCGATCAGGCCGACCGTCGGGAAGTTCTGGACGCCGGTGAAGCCCATGTCCTTCAGCTCGTCGAGGAAGCGCGGCATCAGCCGGAACGGGTCGGTCCCGCACACCCCGGCCAGCACCGGCGTGTCCTTGACGACCGGCAGCACCTCCCCCGCCATCTCCACGACGATCGCGTTGGCGTCGCCGTACGGCATCAGGCCGGCGAGCGAGCCGCGACCGGCCATCCGGAACCGCCCGGAGTTGTAGATGATGAGCAGATCGACCCCGCCCGCCTCGGCGGACTTGGCCGACAGCCCGGTGCCCGCGCCGCCGCCGATGATCAGCCGGCCGGCCTCCCGTTCGGCGCGCAACCTCCGTAGTGCCTCGTCGCGACGCATCAAGCCCCCTTCTCGATCAGCCGGTGCAGCCGGTCGGCGGCCGCCACGGCGAACTGCGCGTTGTTGATGTCCTGGTCGCTCTGCACGACCTCGACGGCGCTGCCGGCGACGGCCGCGAGCACGGCGTCGAAGCAGGCCGCGTCGGCCGCCGGGTCGTGGAACGGGCCGCCCTCGACGTCGACGGCCGAGACGCCGCCGCGCGGCACGAACAGCGTGACCGGCCCGGACGCGCGGGCCAGCCGCTCGCCGATCGCCCGCCCGATCTCGGCGTTCTCGGCCGGAGTGGTGCGCATGAGCGTCACCGTCGGGTTGTGCACCAGGAGCTGCCGTGACCTGAACCGTTCCGGCACGGTCTCCATCGGCCCGAAGTTGACCATGTCGACCGCGCCCAGGCTGACGACCTGCGGGATGCCGGCCCGCCCGGCGGCGGTCAGGCGGTCGGGGCCGGCCGACAGCACGCCGCCGACGAGCTCGTCGGCCAGCTCGGTGGTGGTCAGGTCGAGGACCCCGGCGAAGTGGCCGCCGGCCGCCAGCGCCTCCATGGCCCGGCCGCCCGAGCCGGTGGCGTGGAAGACCAGCACCTCGTAGCCCAGGGACTCCAGCCGGGCCCGCGCGGCGTCGACGGCGGGCGTGGTGACGCCGAACATCGTGGCCGCGACCAGCGGTTTGTCCTCCCCGGACGGCTCGGCGCCGGCGTCGTAGGAGGCGGCCATCGCGCTGATCGCGGCGGCGGCGTTGGTCAGGATGCGGCGGGAGACGGAGTTGACGCCCGCGACGTCGACGACGCTGTACATGAGCGTCACGTCGGTCTCCCCGACGTAGGCCGAGACGTCGCCGCTGACCATGGTCGAGACGAGCAGCTTGGGCAGGCCGACGGGCAGCGCCCGCATGACGGCGGCGGCGATGGAGGAGCCGCCGCTGCCGCCGAGCGCGAGCACGCCGCTCAGCTCGCCGCGGGCGTGCAGGTCCTTGGCCAGGGCGGTGGCCCCGGCCGCCATGGCCGCGAGCGCGGCGCCGCGGTCGCCGGCGCTCCTGAGCCGGTCGAGGCCGGTGCCCGCGGCCCGCGCGACGGCCTCGGCGGGGACGTCGGCGGCCAGCGCGGGGGCGCCCATGACGCCGGTGTCCATGAGGACGACGCCCTGGCCGGCCCGGATGATCAGCTCGCGGACGAGGGCGTACTCCTCCCCCTTGGTGTCGAGGGTGCCCAGCAGCAAGACCGCCATGTCAGACCTCCTACGATCGGCCTTCCGACCTTACCCCGGCGATCTCGGCGTGGCGGATGCCGAGGACGTCCACGCCGTGCTCGGACGGCGGGCGGGAGCCGAAGATGCGGCGTTCCTCCTCGGCGATGGCGACGTCGTTGATGCTGGCCTCCCGGCGGCGCATCAGTCCGGAGGCGTCGAACTCCCACTGCTCGTTGCCGTAGCTGCGCCACCACTGGCCGGCGGCGTCGCGGGACTCGTACTGGAAGCGGACGGCGATGCGGTCGCCGGTGACCGCCCACAGCTCCTTGCGCAGGGCGTAGTCCAGCTCGCGGGCCCACTTGCGGCGCAGGAACTCCGCGATCTCGGCGCGGCCGGTGACGAACTCGCCGCGGTTGCGCCACACGGAGTCCTCGGTGTACGCGAGCGCGACGCGGTCGGGGTCGCGGGTGTTCCAGGCGTCCTCGGCGGCCTGGACCTTGATCCGGGCGGTCTCATCGGTGAACGGCGGGACGGGCGGGCGGGTCATGGGCTGTCCTCTCCGATCGAGAGAACGGTCGTTCTCCCGGGTTGTGCGCTAGCGTAGAGAACGATCGTTCTCCGCGGCAAGCACCTGGAGGGGTGTCATGGATCACGAGCAGCGGCTGCTGGACGCCGCGGGCGACCTGTTCTACCGCCGCGGCGTGCAGGCGGTCGGCATGGACGAGATCCGGGCCGCCTCCGGCGTCTCGCTGAAACGCCTCTACCAGTGTTTCCCGTCGAAGGAGGCGCTGGTCGTGGCCTATCTGCGGCGGCGCGACGAACGCTGGATGGCCTCGCTCACCGCGTACGTGGCCGACGCCGGCGACCGCATCCCGGCGGTCTTCGCGTGGCTGGAACGCTGGTTCGCCGAGGACGACTTCCGCGGCTGCGGGTTCGCCAACGCCTTCGCCGAGCTGGGCGCCGGTTCGGCCGCCGTCCGTACGGCGGTGCGCGAGCACAAGGAGCGCCTGCGCGCCTACCTGCGCTCGCTCGCCGAGGAGGCGGGCGCCGGGGACCCCGGCCTGCTCGCCGAGCAGCTGCTCACCCTGATCGACGGCGCCACGGTCACCGCGATGATCTCCGAGGAGCCGGGCGCGGCCCGCTCGGCCGGGCAGGCCGCGGCGGCCCTGGTCCACCGGCACCGGCGGCCCTGAAACGCGAAAGAGCGCACTCCCCGCAGGGAATGCGCTCTTGGCTCGGAAGGGTCAGGCGGCGTAGGACGGGTAGCCGTAGCCGACGACCTGCGAGGTCGGCCGGACACGCTGCTCGACCTTGCCGTTGCCGGTGTTGCCCTCGATCGTGGAGATCGTGCCGTCGCCGTTGTCCTTGACGACGAAGCCGACGTGCTGGATGTCGCTCAGGCTCTTGCTGCCGCTCCAGGAGAAGAAGACGACGGCGCCGGGCTTGGCCTCGGTGCCCCACCGGTTGTTGGCGGCGAACCACTTGGCGTGGGTCACGGTGTAGGCGTCCCAGCCGACCTGCGGGCGGGCGCCGGTCTGCTCGCCGACCCAGGAGACGAACATCGAGCACCAGGGGGCGTTCAGGTACATGGCGCGGTTGCCGCCGTCACGCGCGGCGGTCTCGGCGGCGCGCTGGGAGTCGGCGTACCACTTCTGGAACTTGGTGCCGCCGCCGTTGGCGTCCTCGGAGGTGCCGACCTGGGCGCGGGCCGTGGCCAGCACCTGGGCGGCGGTGACGTTGACCTTGCCCTTGGCGCTCTCGTCGGCGGCGCTGTTCTGCGCGACGCGCGGCTGGGCGGCCACGCCGGCGACCTTGGCGGTCTGGGTGGCGGTGTGGGCGGTGGCGGTGGTGTCGGCGTTCACTGCCGCGTGCGTGCCGAGCACGCCGGCGACGGCGGTCGTGCCGAGAGCGATCTTGGCGAGGTCGAGCTTGTAGGCACGGTGAAGACGGTGCTTGGCCATGAGGGTGTTACTCCTTGTGCTTCCGTGCCGCTTGCCGGGTTAGCTGACGGGTTCGGGCGGGAAGCTGCCCTACGGCACTCGGCGCCGATTCACCCCATTGGACACATGGGTCCCCGGTTCCGCGCACAGGCGGATTCAGCGGTCTCTTGGTCAGGCAAAGGGCTGACGCATCGTCTTCCCGGGCCCGGGAAAGGGCCTGAAGGTATATGTGCGACGCCCGGATGCGGTGATGTCCGCATCGATTCTGTACAACACGGGTCCCGCTTGGGTAATTCCCAGGCAATGCCATCCCTACCTGGGACGACTCCCCGTTCGGCTGTGTACAACCAAGCTACCCGGCGAGTAATTCCCGGGCAAATCACGGCAATGAATTCGACGCTGCGTGGGAGAGACGCTACGCACCGAATCGGTTCACGCCACGTGCGCCTTTATCGCCACGCTCGTGAGCGCCAGCAACAATTCCAGATCGGGCTCGGCGTCGACCTGTACGGCGACCCAGGCGCGGTCGCGGCAGGCATGGACCTGGTCGCACGCCCGCAGATAGGGCTCCAGGCGGCCGATGGCGGGGGCGGTGAGCCGTACGTGGATCTCGTCCCGGCCGGCCAGGCGCAGGATCTCGGTTCCGTGTACGGCGAAGGCGACCTGCTGACCGGTGCCGCTGACGTTCAGCGACGGCCAGGACCGTAACTCCGCGACCGCGCGGACCACGTAGGGCCCGCGTCGCGTGGGCGTCCGCCGCCAGGCGGAGATTCCTGCCACGCTCCAATGCTGAGCCACGGCTCACCCCGCCGTCAGCCCCCGTTCCTGAACCGTTATCCCCTCGTGAACGGGCGCATCCGGGGTCTGACCGGCACGATTACGGACACCTGACCGATACGTATTGACGCTCCCCCAGGCAGAAGCTACCGTCGATTCACAACTTAAAGGAAACTTTCCTAATAGTTTCCCCAGAAGTCTCCCATCCCACTCCCCACACACCCCCCAACGGATGTCGGAGCGACATGAAACACACCATTCTGAGCAAGGTCCTGGCGGGAATGGCGGCATTGGCCCTGCCCCTCACCGTGGCCGTGGCCGCCCCGGCGCTCGCCTCCACCAGCACGGTGGCGTACGCGGCGGCCTGGGCCCCGTGGACCGCCTACACGGCGGGCACGGTCGTCACCTACAACGGCGTCGACTACGTCTGCCTCCAGGCGCACACCTCCCAGCCCGGCTGGGAGCCGCCGAACGTGGCGGCGCTGTGGAAGGTCTCCGGTGGCGGCGGCAGCGACACGACCGCGCCCTCCGTGCCGGGCAACCTGCGCTCGACCAGCGTCACGGACACGAGCGTGGCCCTGGCCTGGAACGCCTCCACCGACAACGTGGCCGTGACCGGCTACGAGATCTACCGCGGCGGCACCCTGGTCACCACCGTCACGGGCACCACGTACAACGACACCGGCCTCACCGCGAACACCGCCTACAGCTACACCGTGCGGGCGCGTGACGCGGCCGGCAACCGCTCGGCCAACAGCAACCAGATCACCGCGACGACCACCGGCGGCGGTGGCGGCGACGACAAGACCCCGCCGACGGTGCCCGGCAGCCTGCGCTCGACCGGCGTCAGCAACAACAGCGTCTCGCTGGCCTGGAACGCCTCCACCGACAACGTGGCCGTGACCGGCTACGAGATCTACCGCGGCGGCACCCTGGTCACCACCGTCACGGGCACCACGTACAACGACACCGGCCTCAGCGCCAACACCTCCTACAACTACACCGTGCGCGCGCGTGACGCGGCGGGCAACCGCTCGGCCGACAGCAACCAGATCACCGCGACCACCACGGGCGGCGGCGGTGGCGGCGGCAACAAGGTGCTGGGCTACTTCGTCCAGTGGGGCATCTACCAGCGCGGCTACCACGTCAAGAACATCGACACCAGCGGCTCGGCGGCCAAGCTGACCCACATCAACTACGCGTTCGGCAACGTGCAGAACGGGCAGTGCACGATCGGCGACAGCTACGCCGACTACGACCGCTTCTACCAGGCGGGCGAGAGCGTCGACGGCGTCGCCGACACCTGGGACAACGGCGCGCTGCGCGGCAACTTCAACCAGCTGCGCAAGCTGAAGAAGAAGTACCCCAACCTGAAGGTGCTCTTCTCCTTCGGCGGCTGGACCTGGTCCGGCGGCTTCGGCCAGGCGGCCCAGAACCCGACGGCCTTCGCCGACTCCTGCTACAAGCTGGTGGAGGACCCCCGCTGGGCCGACGTCTTCGACGGCATCGACATCGACTGGGAGTACCCGAACGCCTGCGGCCTGACCTGTGACACCAGCGGCGCGGCGGCGTTCAAGAACGTGATGTCCGCGCTGCGCTCCCGCTTCGGCGCGAACAACCTGGTCACCGCGGCCATCACCGCCGACGGCAACGACGGCGGCAAGATCGACGCGGCCGACTACGGCGGCGCCGCCCAGTACGTCGACTGGTACAACGTCATGACGTACGACTTCTTCGGCGGCTGGGACGCGCAGGGCCCGACCGCCCCGCACTCCCCGCTCACCAGCTGGGACAAGATCCCGATCCCCGGCTTCTACACCGACAACGCCATCCAGAAGCTCAAGAGCAAGGGCGTCCCGGCCGCCAAGCTGCTGCTCGGCATCGGCTTCTACGGCCGCGGCTGGACCGGCGTGACCCAGGCCGCGCCCGGCGGCACGGCGACCGGCCCGGCGCCCGGCACGTACGAGCAGGGCATCGAGGACTACAAGGTGATCAAGACCCGCTGCCCGTCCACCGGCACGGTCGCGGGCACGGCCTACGCCTACTGCGGCAACCAGTGGTGGAGCTACGACACGCCGAGCACCATCGGCGGCAAGATGAGCTACTCGAAGAACCAGGGCCTCGGCGGCGCGTTCTTCTGGGAGCTCAGCGGTGACACCACCAACGCCGAACTCCTCACGGCCATGAAGAACGGCCTCGGATAAGTTCGCAGCTCAGGGGCCGGCCCCGGGTTTCGGGGCCGGCCCTTCGCCGTGCCCGGCGCGCCGCAGGACGGAACACGGACGCCTTGGGAGAAGCTGGTCACCGGGGGTGAACGACGATTCTCTGGGGTGGCGGGCACAGGCGGCCCTTCTTCACGACACCGGTGTTCCTGGTCGGCCTGATCGGGATCACGGTGCTGGTGGTCGGGCTGGACAGGTTCACCGGCGGGGGCGCGGAGCTCGTGCCGGTGCTGATCTTCCTGCCGGCGATCGTGTCGGGTCTGGGCTCGGTGTTGCAGACGTCGATCGCGTCGGTGTGGGTGCTGGCGGTGGTGTCGGCCTCGGTCGCCTATTTGGGCGGCAATCTGCGGACGAACCTGGAGGTCTCCGGCTTCACCGCGGCGTTCGGGCTGATGAGCGTGGTCGGCGCGAGCTACCGGATCCAGCGCGAGGAGGAGGTCCGCCGGTTGCGCTCGGCCGCCGCGGCGTTGCAGCGGCAGCTCGTCAGGCCGCTGCCGCTGCGCTCGATGGACGTGGTCGTGGACGGCCTCTACCAGCCCATCGAGGAGGACACGATGGTGGGCGGCGACATGTACGAGGTGGCGCCGTCGCCGTACGGGACCCGGGTGATGATCGCCGACGTGCAGGGCAAGGGGCTGCCCGCGATCGGCGCCGCGCTGGCCGTGCTGGGCGCCTTCCGGGAGGCGGCCTACCGCGAGATCTCCCTCATGGGCGTGGCCGACGCCCTGGAGGACGCCGTGATCAGGCACAACAGGTTCGCCGCGCACACCGGCGAGCCCGAGCGGTTCGTCACCGCGCTGCTGCTGGACATCGGCCCGGAGCTGGAGGTGGACGCGGTCAACTGCGGGCACATCGCGCCGTACCTGATCCACGGCGGGAACGCCGGGCAGCTCTGGCTCGGCGAGCCGGAGGTGCCGCTCGGCCTGGCCGGGCTGGCGGGCGAGCCGCGCCACGGCGCGCGCTTCGCCTTCCCGCGCGGGGCCTCGCTGCTGCTGTGCACCGACGGCGTGACCGAGGCCCGCGACCGCGACGGCTCCTTCTACCCGCTGGAGCAGCGGCTGCGCTCCTGGGCCCGCGACCCGCCGGCCAGGACCGTCGAGGCCCTGGCCGCCGACCTGAACACCTTCACGCACGGCGCGCCGCGCGACGACATCGCGGTGCTCATCCTGCGCCGGGCCGGGTCGTGACCGCCCGCGCGACCGGACGGCAACTATTAAGAAAGTTTCCTAACAGAAAGCATTGACGGCCCTGGTCACCAGGCTTACCTTCCGATCAACCCCCCAGTCATGCCCCATCGGAGGTGGCCTTGAAGCCCACACGCCTACGCGCGGCCCTGGCCGCGTGCGGCACCTCACTGGTCCTCATCGCGGGAGCCCTGGCCGGTACGGCCACCGCCGCGGCCGACAACGCCGCCTGCCGCCCGGACGGCCTCTACCAGACCCCCGGCGTGGACGTCCCCTACTGCCTGGCCTACGACGAGGACGGCCGGGAGAAGATGGGGGCCGACCACCCCCGCCGCATCATCGGCTACTTCACCAGCTGGCGCACCGGCAAGAACGGCCAGCCCGCCTACCTGGCCGGCAACATCCCGTGGGGCAAGGTCACCCACATCAACTACGCCTTCGCCCACGTCGACGGCAGCAACAAGATCGCCGTGGACGCCGACGCGACCGCGACCGAATGGCCCGGCGTCGCCGGCGCCGAGATGGACCCGGCCTACGCCTACAAAGGCCACTTCAACCTGCTGAACAAGTACAAGAAGCAGTACCCCGGCACCAAGACGCTGGTGTCGGTCGGCGGCTGGGCCGAGACCGGCGGCTACTTCGACGCGAGCGGCGCCCGCGTGCCCTCCGGCGGCTTCTACTCGATGACCACCAACGCCGACGGCTCGGTCAACCAGGCCGGCATCGGCACGTTCGCCGACTCGGTCGTCGCGTTCGTGCGCGCGTACGGGTTCAACGGCGTCGACATCGACTACGAGTACCCGACCTCGATGAAGGACGCCGGGAACCCGCTCGACTGGACCATCGCCAACGCCCGCAGGCCGAGCCTGATGAAGGGCTACGCGGCCCTGATGAGGACGCTGCGCCAGAAGCTGGACGCCGCGGCCGCCGCCGACGGCAGGTACTACATGCTGACCGTCGCCGCCCCCGCCTCCGGCTACCTGCTGCGCGGCATGGAGACCTTCCAGGTCACCCAGTACCTGGACTACGTCAACATCATGTCCTACGACCTGCACGGCGCCTGGAACGAGTTCGTCGGCCCCAACGCCGCCCTGTACGACGACGGCAAGGACGCCGAGCTGGCCAAGTGGGGCGTCTACACCGCCGCCCAGTACGGCGGGCTCGGCTACCTCAACACCGACTGGGCCTACCACTACTTCCGCGGCGCGATGCCGGCCGGCCGGATCAACATCGGCGTGCCGTACTACACGCGCGGCTGGAAGAACGTCAACGGCGGCGCGAACGGCCTGTGGGGCACCTCCAACGGCCCGAGCGGCAGCTGCCCGCAGGGCCTGACCACCTGCGGCGACGGCGCCCGCGGCATCGACAACCTGTGGCACGACGAGGAGAACGGCAAGGAGGTCGGCGCCGGCTCCAACCCCATGTGGCACGCCATGAACCTGGCCAAGGGCATCGCCGGCTCCTACGGCCCCGCCTACGGCCTGGACCCGGCGGGCGACCCCGAGGACCGGCTGACCGGCACCTACACCCGTAACTACAACGCCACCCTGACCGCCCCCTGGTTGTGGAACGCCACCAAGAAGGTGTTCCTGTCCACCGAGGACGACCAGTCGCTCGGCGCCAAGGCCGACTACGTCAGGAACCAGGGCATCGGCGGCGTGATGATCTGGGAGCTGGCCGGCGACTACGCCTGGGACGCGGCCAAGGGCGAGTACTCCATGGGCCAGACCCTGACCGGCCTGCTCTACGACAAGCTCAGGACCGCCGCCCCGTACGGCGCGGCCAAGGCCAAGGTGGCCGTCCCCGCCGAGAAGGTGGACGTCACGATCGAGGCCACCGGATTCCCCGCCGGCGACAGCAACTACCCGATCAACCCCAAGCTCGTCATCACCAACAAGACGCAGACCACCATCCCGGGCGGCGCGGAGTTCCAGTGGGACTACGCGACCTCCGCCCCGAACAACGCCAAGGACCAGTCGGGCTTCGGCCTGCGGGTGATCAGCAGTGAG
Organism: Nonomuraea sp. NPDC001636; assembly: GCF_040298265.1. Lineage (NCBI taxonomy): Bacteria > Bacillati > Actinomycetota > Actinomycetes > Streptosporangiales > Streptosporangiaceae > Nonomuraea > Nonomuraea sp. NPDC001636. Next base: position 305,579 of record NZ_JBEOZT010000004.1, on the reverse strand, counting down.
CACACCGGCAACAACGTCGGCGGGCTCAAGGGCGACTTCCACCGGGTGTCGGTGAAGCTGCCCACCTGGCAGACGCTCGCCCCCGGCGCGTCGGTGACCCTCGACTACGTGTACTACCTGCCCGTCCCCGGCCAGGCGAACTACACGCTGACCTTCGGCGGCAGGACGTACGGGCTGGTCCAGGACCTGGCTCGGGGCGGCGTCGCGCCCAGCCCGAGCCCGACCCCGACCGTCACCCCGACCGGCGGCGCCTGCACCGCGCCCGCCTGGAGCGCGACGGCCGTCTACAACGGCGGCCAGCGCGTCTCGCACAAGGCCCACACGTGGGAGGCCAAGTGGTGGACGCAGGGCCAGGAGCCCGGCACCACCGGCGAGTGGGGCGTCTGGAAGGACCTCGGCGCCTGCTGAGGCGGCGCCGCCGGCCGGCGGGCGGGACGGCGTCCGTCCCGCCCGCCTCCGCCGGCGCGGGCCCTGGGGCGCGGTCAGGTACGCAACCACCTGGAGCAGCCTCTTGCGACGTGACCGTGGGCTACGGAAGGATCGCCAGATCGAGCCCCACCGGTATCCGTGACCCCATGCGTATACCGAGGCCCGTCACCCCCCGCATGGACGACATGGAGAGGCTGTCGTGCAACCTCAGGAGAGCATCGAGCAGTTCGGCTACCGGCAGGAATTACGCCGCGGGGTCGGACTGACCGACCTCGTGTTCTACGGCCTGATCTTCATGGTGCCGATCGCGCCGTTCGCGATCTTCGGCCCGGTCTACAAGGCCTCGGGCGGCATGCCCGTCCTGGCGTACCTGGTGGGCATGGTCGCGATGTTGTTCACCGCGGCCTCCTATGCGCAGATGGTCAAGGCCTTCCCGCTGTCGGGGTCGGTCTACAACTACGCGGGCCGCGGCATCGCCCCGTCGGTCGGCTTCATGACCGGGTGGGCGATCCTGCTCGACTACCTGCTCGTGCCGAGCCTGCTCTACCTGGTCGCCTCGATCGCCATGAACGCCAGCGTGCCGGGGGTGCCGGTCTGGGGGTGGCTGCTCGTCTTCGTGGCCGTCAACACGGTGGTCAACCTGCGCGGCATCCGGATGACGATCACCCTCACCAAGGTGCTGATCACCTGTGAGCTGGTCGTGCTCGGCCTGTTCGTGCTGATCGGGATCTGGGCCCTGCTCCAGGGCCGGGGCCACGGGTTCAGCCTCTCACCGCTGTTCAACCCCGACACCTTCTCCTGGCCGGTGATCTTCGCCGCGGTCTCCGTCGCGGTGCTGTCCTTCCTCGGCTTCGACGGCATCAGCATGCTCGTCGAGGAGTCCGCGGGCGGCTCGGCCCAGGTGGCCAGGGCCATGCGGCTGGCGCTGATCCTGGCCGGGCTGCTGTTCGTCGCCCAGGTCTGGGTGGCCGCGCTGGTGGTGCCCGACCCGGCGGGCCTGCTGAACACCGGCTCCGAGACCGCCTTCTACGACGCCGCCGCCTCGGCGGGCGGCGAGTGGCTGCGGCACGTCACCTCGACGGCCACCGCCATCTCCTGGGGCTTCGCCGACACGCTGGTCGCCCAGGTCGCCGTCTCCCGCCTGCTGTACGCCATGGCCCGCGACCGGCAACTGCCGGCCTTCCTCGCCAAGGTGTCGGTCAAGCACTCGGTCCCGGCCAACGCCATCCTGCTCGTCTCGGCCCTGTCCGTCGGCATCGGCGTGTGGGCCTCGCAGCTCAAGGAGGGCGTCGGCCTGCTGAGCAGCCTGGTCAACATGGGCGGCCTGATCGCGTTCGTCGTGCTGCACGTGTCGGTGATCGTCCACTACCGGGTGCGGCAGCGCTCGTCCGACTTCTGGTCGCACCTGGTGGCGCCGCTGATCGGCATGGCGATCCTGATCTTCGTGATCGTCAACGCCAACATCCTGGCCCAGCGGGTGGGCCTGATCTGGCTCGCCGTCGGCGTCGTCGTCCTCGGCATCCTGTACGCCCGCGGCCGCCGCCCGGTGCTGGACGGCGACGAAAAGGCCGGCCTGACCGGGATCCGGTCGCCGTGACGCGGCCGCCGCTCCACCACGAGCTGTTCCTCATCGGCCACGACCAGTCCGGCAAGCCCCTGGTGCACCAGCACTCGATGGCGCTCGGGCTGGCCGGGGCGGTGCTGCTCGACCTGGCGCTGAGCGGGCGCGTCACGGTCGGGCAGGGCCGGATCACCGTCGTCGATCCCACCCCGGTCGGCGACGCGGTCGTGGACTCCCTGGTCCCGCTGATGGCCCGCGACCGGGCCGAGGGCGAGGCCAGGTTCTGGATCAAGAAGCTGGCCGAGGACGCCTACGACCGCACCCGGCAGAGCCTGGTCACCGCGGGCGTGCTGGTCATGGTGACCAGGCGGCGCATGGGCATGTTGCCGTACACGCGGTACCAGCTCGCCGACATCGCCTCGGTGGTGCGCGCCTCGGCCGGGGTGCGCTCGGCCGTGGAGGGCTGGAAGCAGCCCGACGGGCGCGGCGCGGCGCTGTGCGGGCTGGTGGGGGCGCTGCGGCTGGAGGCCGAGCTCTACCTCGACCAGCCCTCGGCCCGGCTCGTCGAACGCCTGCGGGAGATCGCGGGCGAGCACTCCCCCGTCGTCAGGGAGGTCGTGCAGCTGATCGACGACATGCTCGGCGAGGCCGCGGTCGCGGTCTTCCGCTGACCGCGGGCCGCCTGCCGGGCGAGGCCGCCGGAGTCAGCCGAACAGCTCGCGGATCTGGCCGACGACCTCCACGATCACCGACACCTCGGCCGCGCGCGCCGACAGCCGCTTGAGCGCGTCGAGGACGCGGGAGCGGTCGGGGTCGGCCTGCTCGATCTCCTGCCGCACGTCGGCGACGTCCCGGCGGGCCCGCGCGGGCTCGGTCACCTCCGCCTCGTGCTCGGCGAGCAGGCGTTCCAGCCGGTCGAGCAGCCGGGCCGCCTCGCCGGGGGCCGCGCCGCCCAGGTTGTTGACCGTGGCGCGGGAGTGCGGGCCCACCGCGATCGGGCCGCTCACCTCGCCGCCGCTGATGTGCACGCCGTACGAGCCCGGCGTGGGGGTCTCCTCGTTCGTCACGCGCCCTGCCCTCCCAGGTTGTTGACCGTCGCCGCGGCCTGGTGCCCGAAGGCGACCGGGCCGCTGACCGTGGCGCCGCCGCTGACCGACAGCGTGTTCATGGTCACGCTCGCCGCCTGCAACCGGTAGGCGCCGGTCTCCACGTTCTTGTCCTCCAGGAAGTCGAGGACCGCCTCGGTGAGCCGCTGCTCGATCATCCGCACGTACTTGGAGACGTCGAGCACCTGGATGTGGGTCTGCAGGTCGTCGCCGGCGCCCAGCTCCCGGACGCTGAAGCGGGCGCCGTAGGGGTAGACGATGTGCTTGCGCGGGTCGGGCGCCAGCATGTTCTGCCGGACGGCCTGCACCCCCGTACGGGCCAGCCGGGCGGGCGCGGCCAGCACGTCGCGCAGCAGCCGCAGCTTCAGCGACCTGACCGCCTCCCAGGCGATGCGGCCGCCGGTCATCGTGGGCAGCCGGTCGACCACGTGGTAGGGGCCGTGGGCGGGCGGGAGCACGGTGACCACGAACTGGGTGTAGAGCATCCGGCCCTCGACGGCCAGGTAGATGAACGCGGAGGTGAGCGCCTCCTGGTCCTCGGCGGGCGCGACGAGCCGGCCGTTGCGGTCGCGGATCTCCTGCCCGGCGTTGTTGATCGTGACGCGCTGGTAGTAGCGCACGCCGCCCTGCGGATGGCGGACGACGGCCTCGATCTCCTCGGGCGTGGCGTGGGACCTGGGCAGGCCGTTCTTGCCGATCAGCGGATGGGACGCCGGGGCGCCGCCCTCGTGCCAGTCGGCCACGGTGAAGATCCCCCTGGTGACGACGTGGTCGCCGATGTCGAGCCGCTGGATGCCCTCGTTGGGACGCAGCACCCGGTCGCGCATGTCCTTCAGCCGCTCGCGGACGAAGGCGTGCAGCTCGACGGGGTCGATGTCGACCGGGTCGTCCTGGCGGCGCGGCGGGCCCTCGCGGCCGCGCACCCGGTCGAGCTCGACGGCGATCGACCAGCTCCTGGCGATGGACCCGGCGCCCATGAAGGCGTCTTCGTTGGCGTACATGGTGATGTTGCCCCACTGGGCGCTGCGCACGTAGTCCACGCGATGGGCGGTGCGGGGGCCGGTCGCGCCGGTGACCGGCTCGGGCGCGCCCGGCCGCAGCGTGCCCGCCAGCGTCATGTACGTCGCGATCCGGTAGACCAGCGCCACCCCGAGCGTGGTGAAGGGCACGGCCATCGCCAGCGCCAGCGTGCCGAGCCCCTGGCCCAGGACGTCGGCGACGCCGTAGGAGGGGCCGTCGTCGTAGAAGGAGGAGCTGGACAGGCTCTGCAGCAGGAGCACGGACAGCGCGGTGGAGAACACCGCGGCCAGCAGGAGCAGGGCCATGTTCGCGGCCCAGAACCAGAGCATGGCGCGCAGCACGAGCGAGCCGCGCCGGACCCGCCCCGACGTGAGCAGCACCAGCGGGACGAGCGTCGCCACCCACGCGATCGTGGTCAGCGGCGAGATCACGAACCCGGCCAGGAAGAACACGGTGATGAGCGCGTCGCGGACGACGAGCATCGAGCGCGAGCGCCGGCAGTGGTGGATCACCGGGATGAGGTCGAAGCCGCCGTAGGACGGGGGGACCGCGCGGTAGGGGTCGAACATCAGCTCGCCCAGCACCCGGTCGCGGAACCCGCTGTCGAGGTAGGCGGCGGCGCTGAGGTAGCGGGTGACGTTGCTCATGCGAGGCACGCCGGGGTGGGCCGTGGTGTCCCGCGTGGAGCCGGTGGCGCCGGAGCTGTCGACGGCCATGACCCTCCTTCGTCGGTGAACCCGGCCGAGCTTATGAGGGTCGAGTGCTTTGGGGGGCTCGTTGTTATCAAATAGTCTCGTTCACCGGAAGCGAAGCTCAGGACAAAAGCCCGATAAATCGAAATTCTTCTCTTTACGCAGCATTACCGGAGGGTGTATTGGTCCACCATTCAGGCGCCGGACGGCGGTGCGGGCGATGCGGCAGCGACACCGGCGCCCTCACCCAGTGCCCCCGCTGCGGCGCCCTCCTCCCCGACCCCTCACCCCCCACCTCCTCCGGCCCCTCACCCGCCGCCCCCGGTCCTGCGCAGGGGCCGCCGGGGGACGAGCATCCGCCGCCGCCCTCGCGGTTGCGTCCGCCGGGGTGGCGGCGGCCGGTGGTGCTGGTCAGCGTGGCGGCGGCGTGCGCGACGACGGCGCTGGTCTGGTGGGTGGCCGGGAGCCGCCCGTCCTCTCCGGCGGAGGCGGGCGGGAGCTCGGGCGGCGCGCCGTCGGCCGTCCAGCCCCAGACCTCGCACGAGACGGCGGAAGACCCGGCGACCGGGGACGCCACCCCCACGGACGACCCGGCCGCGAGCACCGGCCCGACACCGAGCACGGACCCCACGGCGGATGCGGCCGGGCAGGCCGGGCGGGTGGACGAGCTGCTGTCCAGCAGCAGTTCCGCCCGTACCAGCCTGTCGGCGGCGATCGCGGACGCGACCGGTTGCCGCCGGTCCGGCGTGACCACGATCGAGGACATCACCGCCGGCCGCCGCGACCAGCTCGCCGCCGCCCGGACGCTGGAGGTGACGGCCCTGCCCGAGGGCGCGGCGCTGAAGCAGACGCTCGTCACCGCGCTCGACGCCTCCTACGACGCCGACACCGCGTTCCTCTCCTGGGCCCGGCGCCATCTGGCGGGCGGCTGCACCGGCCCGGTCTCGGACGACCGCGATTACCGGCGAGGTCTCAGCAGATCGGAGGCCGCGCAGACGGCCAAGGCGCAATTCGCGCAGGCGTGGCGGCCGATTGCGGAGACATATGGCCTGACAATATGGAAAGCCGACCAGATCTAGCCATATTGGCCCATAATTCAGCGTAAGCACCGAAATGCCGATCGACGAGAGGCCGGCGACAGGTCTCGTCAGTGACACGAAGGAGTGCTGCGATGTTCCTGCCACGCCGTGTGTTCCGGCTGGCCGCGGGTGCGGCGGCCGGGTACCTGCTCGCCGTGCGCCCCTGGCACCTGCGCTGGGGCGCGACCGACAGAGAGGTGCACGAGGACCTGCCGGGTGACGAGATCGTGCCGCTCCCCCAGCTCCAGGCCACCCGTGCCGTCACCGTGGACGCGCCGCCGCCGGTCGTGTGGGCCTGGGTGGTCCGGCTCGGCGGCTACCCGGGGCCCGGCACCCGTCCCGGCGCCCGTCCCGGCACCGGACCCGGCGCGCGGGCGGACGCCGCCGGCGAGCCCGCGCAGCCCCCGCACGACCTCAAGCCCGGCGACGTCATGGACGGCGGCGCCTTCGTCGTCGAGCGGATCGAGCCGCCGCACAGCCTCGTGCTGGCCGACCGCGGCGCCGACGCCACCACGACCTGCTCCATCGTGCTCCGCGACACCGGCGGCGGCACCCGGCTGATCTACCGGCTCCGGATGCGCGGCGAGCCGACCGTGCGCGGCGCCGCCCACGTCGCGATGACGGACGTCGGCGACTTCGTCGCGATGCGCAGGCAGCTCCTCGCCGTCAAGACCGGAGCCGAGTCGGCGAGGTGAGCCCGCTGAGCCGGGCCGGTGAGCGAGTAACCGGGTGATTGAGCCAAGCAGCCGGGCCAGTGAGCCAAGCAGCCGGGCCGGGAGCCGGGTCGGGGCGGGCTGAGCGGCCCTGGTTCGGGTTCTCCGCCGCTGCCTTAGGGTTCATGCTGTGGATCAACGGGGAGCGAGCGCGACGGCCGAACGCGCATCCGCCGGCAAGCGTCCCTCACCCCGGCGGCGCAGGCGCTGGTTCGCCTGGACGGTGGTCGCGCTGCTGGCGGCCTGGGCGGCGCTGCGGGTCGGCGGCCTGGAGACCGGCTCCTTCCTCATCCAGCTCATGACGGTGACGCCGATCGGCGCGGGGCTGGCCGCGCTGACCGCGCTGCTGGCGGTCCTCAGGCGCAACCGCCCGGCGGGGCTGAGCGCGGCCGTCGTGGGCATGGTGTTCGTCGCGTGCCTGATCCCGCGGACGTCCGGGGTGGAGCCGGGCAAAGTGATCGAGGGCGTCCCGCTGCGGGTGTTGTCGCTCAACCTGTTCGGATGGGCCGACGCCGAGACCGTGGTCCGCCTGGTGCGCCTGTACGAGATCGACGTGTTCAGCGCGCTGGAGCTGACCCCCGACGCGGTCCGGCGGCTCGACCAGGCGGGGCTGCGCAAGCTGCTCCCCTACCGGGTGCTCCAGGCTGCGGACGGCGCGATCGGCAGCGGCCTGTTCGCCAGGCACCCGCTTCGGCCGCTGCGGGGGCTGTTCACCCCGATCGGCCACAACATGCCGGCCGCCACGCTGTCCCTGCCCTCGGGCGGCAAGGTCGAGGTCGTGGCGGTGCACCCCGACCCGCCGCTCGGCCGGATGGCGGCCGAGTGGGACGCCTCGCTCAAGGCGCTGCCGTCCCCGTCGCCGTCGGTGATCAGGATCCTGGCCGGCGACTTCAACGCCAGCCTCGACCATCGCGCCTTCCGCGACCTGCTGGCCAGGGGTTACGTCGACGCGGCCGACCAGGTGGGCAAGGGGCTCGTCCCGACCTGGCCCAACAACAGGGCGATACCGCCGATCATCACGATCGACCACGTGCTGGCCGACCGCCGGGTGAACGTGGCCAGTACGGAGATCCTCGACGTGCCCGGCACCGACCACCGCGGCGTCTTCGCCGACCTGCGCGTGCCCGCCATCGGCTGACCCGCCGCTGCCTGCCCGGTCACCGCGCCTGCTGCCCGTGCAGCGTCCTGAGGGACGCCTTGAGCAGCTTGCCGGCGCCGTTCCGCGGCAGGCCGGGGACGAGCTCCAGATACCTCGGGATCTTGAAGCGGGCCAGGCGGCCGTCCAGGTGGGCGAGCAGTTCCCCGGGCTCCGCGCTCGCGCCCGGCCGCAGCACGACCAGCGCCTTGCCGGTCTCCCCCCACTTCTCGTCCGGTACGCCGATCACCGCGCACTCGGCCACCGCCGGATGGGCGAGCAGCAGGTTCTCGATCTCGGCCGGGTAGACGTTCTCACCGCCGGAGATGTACATGTCGCTGATCCGGTCGCGGATGTGGACGTACCCGTCCTGGTCGGCCACGCCGATGTCGCCCGACCTGAACCAGCCGTCGGCGGACAACACCTTGGCCGTCTCCTTCGGCCGCCGCCAGTAGCCGGGCATGACGTTGGGGCCCTGGACGTACACCTCGCCGGGCTCGCCGGGGGCGGCGGGCGAGCCGTCGGGGGCGACCAGCCGCACGTCGGTGAAGAAGCACGGCACCCCGGCCGAACCGGGCCCGGCGTCCGGGTGCCCCGCCCCGAGGAAGAGCGCGCCCGGGGAGGTCTCCGTCATGCCGTACCCCTGCAGGAACGGCAGCCCGCGCTCCCGGTACGTCCTGACCAGCGGCTCGGGCACCGGCGCTCCCCCGCACAGCAGGTGCCGCAGGCTGGACAGGTCGGCCTCCGCCCAGCGCGGCGACCGCGCGAGGGCCGCGAACATCGTCGGCACGCCGAACATCATCGTGACCCGCTCGGACTCGACCAGGTCGAACGTCCTGTCCACCCCGAACGACGGCTCCAGCAGCGCCCTGCCGCCCTTCAGCACAGTCGGCACGAGCGTCTGCGCCAGGGCCGCGATGTGGTAGAGCGGCGCGCTGACCAGCGTCACCTCGTCGTGCGCGAGGGGCACGTCGACCAGCAGGTTCACGGCGTTCCAGATGAGGTTGCCGTGGGTGAGCATCGCGCCCTTGGGGCGGCCGGTGGTGCCCGAGGTGTACATGATCAGGCAGAGGTCGTCCTGGCTCACCGGCTCGTCCACGGGGTCGGCGGGCGCGCCGGCGATCAGCTCCTCGAAGGCGTCCTGGCCCAGGTGCCGGCCGGGCAGGCCGTCGCCGTCCTGGCCCGCGCCGAGGACGACGACGCGGGCGCCGGAGTCGTCCAGGAGGAAGCGCAGCTCGGGCGCGGCCAGCCGGGCGTTGAGCGGGACGAACGCCGCGCCCAGCAGTCCGGCGGCGAAGAACGTCTCCACCAGGGACGGGTGGTTGGGCCCGAGATAGGCGATCCGGTCGCCGCGGCCCACGTCCAGGCCGGTCAGCCCGTGGGCCAGGCGGGTGACCCGGTCGTACAGGTCGCCGTAGGTGCGGTCGATCCCCTGGTAACCGACGGCGGGCCGGGCGGGCGTCATCCGCGCCCTGCGTGCCGGCCATGACCCAAGCCCCTGATTGCGCATCGGCACTCCTTGACGGTCAGGACTCAAGGTAGGTCACCAAGCGCTTGCTGTCACCGGAATGCCACACTTTCTCCCGTCCGTCCCCCATCTTGTGCGGCCGGGCCGCACGAGAGGGGGCGTCGGCGGTTTCCGTGGGTGGCGGGCTCTTTCGGCGGCGGCACCCGCGCGTGACACTGGACGGCGTGTCCCCAGTCACGCGCGTTCCCGTGTTACGCGGCCGCGACGCGGAGGAGAACGTCCTGTTGCGGCTGCTCGACGACGCCCGGGCCGGCTCCGGAGGGGCGCTGCTGCTGACCGGCGCGGCGGGCATGGGCAAGACGGCGCTGCTCGACCTGGCCGCCGCGCGGGCCTCCGGGTTCCGGGTGCTGCGGGTGTCGGGGGTGGAGCCGGAGTCGCGGGTGCCGTACGCCGGGCTGCACGGCCTGCTGAGACCGGTGGCCGGGGCCGTCGCGGCGCTGCCGCCCGCCCAGGCCGGCGCGCTGGCCGCGGCCCTGGAGTCCGGGACCTGCGGGGCGGGGCTCGTGCTGCCCGCCGCCGTGCTCGGGCTGCTGTCGGCGGTCGCCGCCGAGCGTCCCGTACTGGCCTGCGTGGACGACGCCGACTGGCTGGACGCCGCGAGCCTGGACGCGCTGTCGTTCGTGGCCCGCCGCCTGTCCGCCGAACCGATCGCCCTGCTCTTCACCACCGGCCCCCCGGCCCCCACCTCGTACGGCGAGCGGGAGCCGGAGGGGTTCGACGGCGGCGCGACGTGGCGGCTTGCGGGCGTGCCCGCGCGGGAGCTGCGCGGGCTCGACGGGCCGGCGGTGCGGGAGCTGGCCGCGGACCTGGCGCCCGGCGGGCTCGCCGAGGACCTGTCGGCCGCGCTCGACCGGATCGCCCGCGGGAACCCGCTGGCGCTGCGCGAGCTGATCGGCGCGCTCACCCCCGACCAGCGGGCCGGGCTCGCGGCGCCGCCCGCCGTCCTGCCTCCTGGTGGGCGGTTGTGGCGGGAGCACACGGGCGTGCTGGCCCGGCTGCCCGCGCGTACGCGCTGGCTGTCGCTGCTGATCGCCGCCGATCCTGCCCTGGACGTGGCGACCCTGGCCAGGGCGGCGCACCCGGCGTGCGCGTTGTCCGTGCTCGAAGCGGCCGAACGGGCGGGCGTCCTGCGGGCCGACGGGGACGCGTTCGCCTTCCGGGAACCCGCGATGCGGGCGGTCGCCTACCACGCGGCGTCCCTGGCCGAGCGCCGCCGCGCCCACCGCCTCCTCGCCGACCTGCTCACCCCGGACGGGGGCCACGCAGGCGGCTGGGAGAGGTTGCGGGGGGCGTGGCATCGGGCCTGGGCGGGCGGTGGCGGGGAGGAGGCCGGGGACGAGCTGGCGCGGGCGGCGCTGGCCGTGCGGTGGGCCGCCGGAAGGTCCGAGCCGTGCCCCGCCTCGGAGCGCCGTGCCGGGTTCCCCGAGCCCTACCTGGCGTTGGAGCGCGCCGCCGAGCTGACCGCTCGTCCCGAGGTCAAGGCCGAACGGCTGGCCGCCGCCGCCAGGCACGCCTGGGTGTCCGGACGTCCCAGGGCCGCGCGTGCCCTGCTGGCCCGGCTGCGGTCGCCCGGCGCGCCCGAGGAGCTGCGCGGCCACGTCCAGCTCCTGCGCGGCAGCCTGGAGCTGCTGGGCGGCGAGACCGGCAGCGCCCGCGAGGAGCTGCTGGCCGCGGCCCGCCGGCTGCTGGACAGCCACCGCGTGCTCGGCGTGCGCGCGCTGGTCCGCGCGGCGGACGCCAGCTACCGGGCGGGCGACAACCGGGCGTTCATCGCGATCGCCCGGCAGGCGGCGGCGCTGCGGCGTCCGGACGAGCCGGCGCCGGCGCAGCTCATGTTCGAGTACCTGGCGGGCATGGCCCACACCTTCAGCGGCCTGCACCAGGAGGCGGCCGGGCCGTTGCGGCGGGTGCTGGAGCTGGCCGGCTCGGTACGCGACCCGGCCGTGCTCACGTGGGCGTGCGTGGCGGGCATGCTGCTGGGCGAGGACGCGGTGGCCCACCGGCTGTCGGCGCGGGCCGTGGAGGAGGCCCGGCTGCGCGGGGCCGCGTCGGCGGTGCCGCAGCTCCTGGAGTTCACGATCTACCCCGACGTCTGGACGGGCCGGTACGCCTCCGTCGCCACCACCGCCGCGAAGGGCCTGCGGCTGGCCCGCGAGACCGGCCAGCACAACACCGCCGCCCAGCACCTGGCCTGGCTGGCGATCAGCGCCGCCGTGGAGGGCGACCAGGAGACGTGCCGGATCCGGGCGGACGCCGCCATCGAGCTGGCCGACGCCCACGAGCTGGGCCTGGCCGGCGCGGTCGGCAACTGGGCGCTGGCCTGCCTCGACCTGGCGGCGGGCCGCGTCGCCGACGCCGCCGGCCGGCTGCGGGCCGAGCGGCGCAACCGCCACGTCGTCATCAAGGTCATGTCCACCCCGCACTACATCGAGGCGGCCGCCCGCACCGGCGACCGCGAGCGGGCCGCGGCCGCCCTGCGGGTGCTCGAACGCTGGGTCGGCAGCACGCGCAGCCCCGGCCTGCGGGCGCTGGTCTCGCGCTGCCGGGCGCTGCTGTCGGTGCGTCCCGGCGAGGCCGAGGAGCTGTTCCTGGACGCCCTGCGCCTGCACGGCCAGGGCGTCTGCGCGTTCGAGGCGGCCCGTACGCACCTGCTGCTGGGCAGCGCGCTGCGGCGCGACCGGCGGCCCGGCGCGGCCAGGAACCACCTGCACACGGCGCTGGAGACGTTCGAACGGCACGGCGCCCGGCTGTGGACCGAGCAGGCCAGGGCCGAGCTGCGGGCCTCCGGCGAGCCGGTCCGGCCGGCCGCGGACGCGACGGTGTCGCAGCTCACCGCGCAGCAGGCGCAGATCGCCCGCATGGTGGCCGCGGGCGCCACCAACAAGGAGGTCGCCGAGCAGCTCTTCCTCAGCAGGCGCACGGTCGAGCACCATCTCAGGAACATCTTCAGCAAGCTCGGCATCCGCTCACGGGTGGAGCTGGTCAGGTTCATGTCCTGAGCGACGCCGCCGAGCAGTTCCACGCGGGCGGCGCGTGGCACGAGACCGGTGATTTCACCGATGCACGGCTGACTGCGTGTCCCGACAATGGCGACAGACAGCAGTCATTCCCCGATGAGCAGGGAGTTCGACGACGTGCAGCTCTCCACCCCCCACTTCGGCGCGCGAACGTTCACCAAGCTCGCCCTGGCCGTCACGCTGCTCGCCGGCGGCGTCGCGGCGGCGCCGGCCGCCCACGCGGCCGGCCCGTACGAGCGCGGCCCCGACCCGACCTCCGCGATCCTGGAAGCCGCGCGCGGCCCGTTCGCGACCGCGGAGCTCAGCGTCTCGCGGCTGAGCGTCTCCGGCTTCGGCGGCGGGACGGTCTACTACCCGACCGACACCAGCCAGGGCACCTTCGGCGCGATCGCCATCTCGCCCGGCTACACGGCGACCTGGTCCAGCCTCGCCTGGCTGGGGCCGCGGATCGCCTCGCACGGGTTCGTGGTGATCGGCATCGAGACCACCACGATCTACGACCAGCCGGCCAGCCGCGGCCGTCAGCTCCTGGCCGCGCTGGACTACCTGACCTCGGGCAGCCCGACGGCCGTGCGCAGCAGGATCGACGCGTCCCGGCTCGCGGTGGCCGGTCACTCCATGGGCGGCGGCGGCACGCTGGAGGCCGCCGACGCGCGCCCGTCGTTGCAGGCGGCGGTGCCGCTCGCGCCGTGGAACCTCACCAAGAGCTGGCCGGGCCTCCGGGTGCCGACGATGATCATCGGGGGTGAGGCCGACACGGTCGCGCCGGTGGCGACCCACTCCGAGCCGTTCTACCAGTCGATCCCGTCGCCGGTGGAGAAGGCGTACCTGGAGCTGAACGGCGCCTCGCACTTCTTCCCGCAGGTCACCAACACCACGATGGCCAAGTCGATGGTGGCCTGGCTGAAGCGGTTCGTCGACGACGACACCCGCTACGACCAGTTCCTGTGCCCCGCCCCGCGCGGGACCGCGATCGAGGAGTACCGCGACACCTGCCCGATCACCTGACGGGCGCGGCCCCGGAGCCGGTGACGCCCGCCGTCACTGGCTCCTTCGGCGTTCCCGGTGGTTCTCAGGCTGCCAGCCGGCCGACGGGTCCTCGCCCACCAGGCCGTCGACGGCCTCGCGCAGGAGGTCGGCGTGGCCGGTGTGGCGGCCGTACTCCTCGATGAGGTCGCACAGCAGGCGGCGCAGGCTGGCGTGGCGGCCGTCGGGCCAGGACAGGTGGACGAGCCGCGCCGGGCCGCCGTCGGCCAGCGCCGCGCCGATCCGGGCGCGTGAGCGCTCGACCGCGTCGTCCCACAGGGCGTAGAGGTCGGCGGGGCTGTCGTGCACGGCGGAGGTGAACGGCCAGTCGGGGCCGTCCCGGTCGGCCGACTCCCACGGCTCGCCGAGCGGGGCGCCGGTCAGCCTGACGGTGGACAGGTGGTCTTCGACCAGGGCCAGGTGTTTGAGCAGGCCGCCGAGGGTGAGCGCGGAGGCGCCGACGCGGGCCCGCAGCCCCTCGGCGTCGAGGCCGTCGGCCTTCCAGCGGAAGGTCGCGCGGAGGCGGTCGAGCGCCCCGAGCAGGTGTTCGGCCTCGCTGCCCGCGATGGGCGGCTCCCAGGGGGTGTCGCTGTCGGTCATGCGGCCCACCGTAGAGCCCGCCACCGACAAGACCGGCGCCCGCCGTCCCGCCACGCTGCCGCACTCGCCGCCGACGGTCGGCGGAAGGCGGCGGCGTCGCACTCGCCGCCGGTGGTCAGCGGAAGGCGGCGGCGTTGCGCTCGGCCCAGGCGGCGAACGGGCGGGCGGGGCGGCCGAGGACGCGCTCGACGTCCGGGCTGACGCTCCGCTCGTCGGGGGTGGGCTCGCCCAGGATGGCCAGCGTGCCCTCCACCACGGGCAGCGGCATGACCTGCGCCATCTGGGCGTGGGCGGCCTCGCGGGTCTGCTCGGCGAAGCGCACCGGCTCCCCCAGCGCCGCCGCGATCGCCGCCGCCCGGTCCCGCGGGGTGGTGGCCTCGGGGCCGGTCAGCACGTACGTCGCCCCGTCGTGCCCGTCCTCGCGCAGGACGGCGGCCGCCACGGCGGCGACGTCGGCGGGGTCGACGAAGGGCAGGCCGACGTCGCCGAAGGGAGCCTCGGCGGTGCGGCTCAGGCGTACGGGCCCGGCCCAGGCGTAGGCGTTGGAGGCCATGCCGCCCGACCGCAGGACCGTCCAGGCCAGCCCCGACCCGCGGACGGCCTCCTCGAACCGGACGGCGTGCGGGTACGCCCCCGGCCGGGTCCCGGCGCCCTGGCTGGACAGCAGGACGATCCTGCGCACGCCCGCCTCCCGGGCCGCCGCGATCACGCCCTCCGGGTCCTCCCCCGCCACCAGCAGGAACAGCGCGTCCGCACCCGCCAGGGCCGGACGCAGGCTCGCGACGTCGCCCAGGTCGGCGGCGACGGCCCGGACGCCCGGCGGCACGTCGGCCTCCGTGACGCGGCGGGCGACGGCGGTGACCGGCAGGCCCTCCTCGGCCAGCAGACCGACCAGCGTGCGGCCGACGTTCCCGGTGGCACCCGTGACAACGAACATGGTGGTTCTCCTCAGTAATTAGTCAGTCGTCTGACTGATAAGAACCGTAGCACAGAAACTAAGTCAGACAACTAACTTTTTTCTGGGGAGGTGTGAAACCCCGGCACGCGGGGGATATCTGGGCGAATGGGGACAGCGTTCGCCGCGACGGCACTGGCCGGGCAAGGATGGACCCAGCTGGGAGAACTTGGCCTGGCCCTGCTGCTGTCGGCCGCCATCGGCCTCGAACGCGAGATCCGCCAGAAGAGCGCCGGCCTGCGCACCCACACGCTGGTCGGCTTCGCCTCGGCCCTGATCATGCTGGTGTCCAAGTACGGCTTCGCCGACGTCCTGGGCGAGCACGTCACGCTCGACCCGTCCCGGGTGGCCGCGCAGATCGTGTCGGGCATCGGGTTCATCGGCGGCGGCCTGATCTTCGTCCGCCGGGACGCGGTGCGCGGGCTCACCACCGCCGCGGTGGTCTGGCTGACCTGCGCGGTCGGCATGGCCGCCGGAGCCGGACTGTGGCTGCTGGCGGTCGCCGTCACCGCCGGCCACTTCCTGGTCCTGTTCGGCTTCACCCCGCTCAGCGCCCGGCTGCCCCGCTCGAAGTACGCCCAGTCCCGCCTGCACCTGACCTACCTCGACCGCCACGGCGCGCTCCGCCGGGTGCTGGCGCTGTGCAGCGACAGGGGCTTCGTCATCGCCGAGCTCACCCTCGAACGCGACCAGCCGCGCAAGGACCAGGAGTCGATCTCGATCTGGCTCGTCGTCCAGGGCTCGGGGCCGGTCGAGGTGCTGATCACCGAGCTGCTGGAGATCGACGGCGTGGTCGGCGTCTCCAGCGTCGACCTCGACGTCACCACGCCCTGACGCCGGCGCGGGCCGCACAACCGTTCAAGACCGGAGCCGGCTCCCGCCGCTACAACGGTGACGGCGGGACACGCGGAGCGGGAGGGCGGATGGCCGGAACAGGATTCATCGGACTGGGGATCATGGGCCGGCCCATGGCGCTCAACCTGGTGCGGGCGGGCACGCCGGTCGTGGTCTGGAACCGTACGGCGACCGGGTGCGAGCCGCTGCGGGCGGCCGGCGCGCACGTGGCGGCGAGCCCGGACGAGGTGTTCGCGCGGGCCAGGGTCGTGCTGCTCATGCTGGCCGACGAGGCCGCCGTGGACGCGGTGCTCGGGCGCGGCACGCCGCGGTTCGCCTCCATGGTGGCCGGGCGGATCGTGGTGCACATGGGCACGACGTCCCCGGCGTGGTCGGCGGACCTGGGCGCGGCGGTGCGGGCGGCGGGCGGCGACTACGTCGAGGCGCCCGTGTCGGGCTCGCGCGGCCCGGCCGAGGCCGGGCGGCTGGTGGCGATGCTGGCCGGCGAGCCCGCGGCGGTCGCGGAGGTGGTCCCCCTGCTCGCGCCGATGTGCGCCGGGACGATCGCGTGCGGCCCGGTGCCCGGCGGGCTGCTGATGAAGCTGGCGGTGAACATCTTCCTGATCACCATGGTCAGCGGCCTGGCCGAGGCCGCGCACTTCGCCGCCCGGCACGGCCTGGACCTGGACAGGTTCGCCCAGGTGCTCGACTCGGGCCCGATGGCCAGCGACGTGTCGCGGGGTAAGGTCCGCAAGCTGCTGGACGGCGACTTCGCCGCCCAGGCGGCCATCGCCGACGTGCTGAAGAACAACCGGCTCATCGCCGGGGCGGCGCGGGCGTCGGGCGTGGCCTCGCCGCTGATCGACGTCTGCCACGCGCTGTTCGCCGAGACCCTGGCGCTCGGGCACGGCACGCTCGACATGGTGGCCGTGATCCGCGCGATCGAGGCCAGGACCGATGGGCGTCAGGTGAGCACAGGGGTGGACGCGCCGGGCGTCAGGTGAGGGCCGTGGTCCATTCGCCGGGGGTGAGCCCGTAGGCGCGCTTGAACATGCGGGTCAGGTGGCTCTGGTCGGCGAAGCCCGCCCGCAGCGCGGCCTCCCTCAGCGGCAGGCCGCCGCGCATCGCCCGCCGGGCCACGTCCAGCTGCCGCATCGTCCGGTACCGGGTCGGGCTGGTGCCGAAGGCGGCGCGGAACTGGCGGGCGATCGTCCAGCGGTCGAGCCCCGAGACGCGTTCGAACTCGGCCACCGGGTGCCGGGTCGCGGGGTCGGCGGCGATGAGCTCGCGCACCCGTGCCAGCGCCTCGACCGCGAGGGGGTCGCGCCGCCGCCGGACGGGGACGTCGGCGTGACGCTCCAGGGCCGCCGCGACCAGCAGCGCGACCTCCAGCCTGGCCAGCTCCTCCAGGGGCTCGTCGAGGTGCCGCAGCCAGGCGAGCAGCGCCGGCGACATCCCCTCCGGCCGCACGACCGGGTCGGCGACGAACGGCAGCGGCCGACCGCCCAGCGCCTCCTGGACCAGGTACGGGTCGACGTAGAAGATCCGGTAGCCGAAGCCCGCGTCGGTGCCCGCGGCCCCGTCGTGCAGCTCGTCGGGGTGCAGGACGTGCCACTCCCCCGGCAGGCATCGCCGCAGCTCGCCGCGGTAGCGGAAGGTCTGCACGCCGGCGAGCGTGACGCCGATGGCGTACGTGTCGTGGCGGTGGGGCGCGAACGCCTCGCCGACGAGCGAGGCCGCCAGCCGCTCGATGCCCTCGGCGGCCGGGCCGAAGCGCAACCGGTGCCCCGGCCGCCCCGCCCCGCCGCGGACAGGTCGTGTCTCCACCACCCCAGTGTCGCGCGCTTCACCCCTCCGGCGCGGTCACCCCCCGGGCGCCCGTCAGTGCCCGCGCGTCGTTGCCGACGATCGGGTTGCGCACGCTGCCCAGGCGTTCGGCCTCGACCTCGACGACGTCGCCGGGCCGCAGCAGCCACGGCGGGGTGCGCGCGTAGCCGACCCCGGCGGGCGTGCCGGTGGCCAGCAGGTCGCCGGGCCGCAGCGTGAACGTGCGCGAGATCAGGGCGAGCGTGTCGCCGACGCCGTAGACCATCTCGTCGGTACGCCCGTCCTGGACGACCTCGCCGTTCACCCGCGTCCGCACCCGCAGCCCGTCGCGCAGGTCACCGACCTCGGAGGCGGGCACCAGCGGGCCGAGCGGGCCGGACCGGTCGGCGTTCTTGCCGAGGATCCACTGGCTGGTGAGCTTCTGCGCCCTGCGCGCGGTGAGGTCGTTGAAGACCGAGTAGCCGGCGACCGCGGCCAGTGCCTCCTCCGGGTCCGCGTCCACCAGCGGCGCGCCGACGTACGCGACCACCTCGCCCTCCCAGTCCAGGCCGTCCTCGCCCGAGGGCACCGGCACCGGGACGCCGCCCACGGTCAGCGACCGCGTCCAGCGGGCGAACAGCGTCGGGTGCGGCGGCACGCCCTCCCCCGCGTAGGAGCCCTCGGCGACGTGCCTGAGGTAGTTCAGCCCGACGCAGATCACCCGCGCGTCCGGCAGCACCGGCGGCACCAGGGTGACCGACGGGACCGGGAGCCGTTCGCCGGCCGGCTCGCGGGCCAGGAAGCCGGCCGCGCCGGCCCAGAACCGCTCCAGCGGGGCGAGCACGGTGACCTCGGCCCCGTCGGCCGACAACGCGCCGGCCTCGACGCCCCCGCCGGCGTTCCGGCGGATCCCGACGATCCTCATCGCTCATCTCCTCACGGCGGCGAAAACCTGCCAAAGGTTCGCAGGTTTTATGGTTGGATCCGGACTATGCCCTACTCCTCCTCGCCCGGACAACCGGCCGCCGCGCTCGGGCCGGGCGCGGGCACGCGGGCCGAGCGGCTGGCCGCCGCGCTCGACGAGCGGATCAGGTCGCGCGGGCTGGGTCCCGGGGAGCCGGTCGGCACGCTGGAGTCGCTGCGCGCGGAGACGGGCCTCGGTTACGCCACGGTCAGCGAGGCCGTCCGGCTGCTGCGCGACCGGGGCGTGCTGGAGATCCGGCCGGGCCGCGGCGGCGGGCTGTTCGTCGCCGACCCCGGCCCGGTGGTGCGGCTGCGGCACACCCTGCTCGGCGTCACCGAGGAGCCGGGCACCGTCGCCGACGCCGTCGAGCTGCGCGACCACCTGGAGGAGCTGATCGACGTCGGCGCCGCCCGCCACCGCACCCGCCGGGACGTCGCCGACCTGCGCCGCCTGCTGCGGCGGCTGCGCGCCGCGCCCGGCTGGGACGCCTTCATGCGCGCCAACTGGGCCCTGCACGAGCGCATCGCCGCCATCAGCCCGAACGCCATGGCCCGCGCCGTCTACATCGGCACGCTCGGCCATCTGGGCGCCGCGTCCCCGCGTCCCGGCGACGCGGCCGGCGCCGGCTACCGCGAGCTGCGTCACCAGATCCACGCCGACCTGGTCGAGGCGATCGCGGCCGGCGACGAGAGCGCCGTACGGGCCGCCGTCGCCCGGCACAACACCACCGTCTGAGACCGACCGGAGAGCCCCCATGCCCGGCGAGTTCCGCCAGTACCTGTTCCCGCACGACCATCCGCGGCTGGCCGGCGTCCGCGGCCTCGACCCCTACGCCTACCGCGAGCTGGCCAGGAGACCGGGGACGTTCACCGGCGGCCTGATCGAGGGCTGGACCCCGCTGTACGGGAACGACTTCCGCGGCGTCACCGAGGACGGCGTCCTGCGGGACGGCCTGTACCCGCTGACACCGGCCGCCCCCGGCGAGGAGGCGCCGGTCGCCGCGATGGTGTCGGCCGCCCGCGACCTGCTGGCCTGCCTCGACGGCGAGGACCGCGAACGCCTCTCGCACGAGGCCGACGCCGTGGCGTGGCAGACCTGGGCCAACCCGGAGTTCCTGCAGTTCGACACCGGCCTGCGGCTGGACCTGCGACCGCCGGCCGTCAGGGAGAGGGCGCTGGCGCTGGTGGGCGCCTCGCTCTCGCCCGAGGGCGGCCGGCTCGTCCGCGCGGTGATGCGAATCAACGGCTTCCTGGGCGAGGTGGTCGGCCTGGAGACGATACTCAACGAGTTCAGCTACAACTTCGCCCTCTACGGCACGCCCGGCCCGCGGGCCCCCTGGGGCTGGCAGCTCTACGGCCACCACTGCGCGCTCAACTGCCTGGTCGTCGAGGGCCGCATGGCGCTGTCGCCGGTGTTCCTCGGCGCCGAGCCCGACGAGATCGACGCCGGTCCGCACGCCGGCCTGCGCGACCTGTTCGCCGACCGGGTCGCCCGCGGCCTGCGGCTGATGGCCGCCCTGCCGGAGGAGCAGCGCCGGCAGGCCGTCGTCTACGAGCGCATGACCGACCCGGCGATGCCCGAGGGACGGGTGCACCCGGGGGACGAACGCCACCTGGCCGGGGCGTTCCAGGACAACCGCGTGATCCCGTTCGAGGGCGTGCGGGTCGCCGCCATGCCCGCGGCGGCCCGGGAGCACGCGCTGGCCGTCGCCGAGTCGTTCGTCGGCCTGCTCCCGGCGGGGCCGCGCGCCGCCCGGCTGCGGGAGATCGCGGCGCACCTCGACGAGACCTGGTTCTGCTGGATCGGCGGCCACCGGCCGGGCGACGTCTTCTACTACCGGCTGCAGTCACCGGTGATCGTCGCCGAGCTCGACCACCACAGCGGCGTCTTCCTCGACTACGACACGCCCAAGCCGTTCCACGTCCACACCGTGCTGCGCACGCCGCACGGCAACGACTACGGCCGCTCGTGGGTGCGGCAGTGGCAGCAGGGTCAGGGCTCGGGCTGCAGGTAGACGACCGTGGACATCGGGACGCGTTCGCGGATGCGCTGCTCGGCCTTGGCCAGCGCCTCGGCCACGGCGTCCCCCTGCTCGGCGACGGTGACGCGGGCGGCGACGAGCAGTTCCTCCGGGCCCAGGTGCAGGGTGCGCAGGCGGGTGAAGGAGGCGACGGCGTCGTCCTCGCGCAGGGCCTCCTCGATGGCCCGCTGGACCTCCGGCGACGCCGACTCGCCGATGATCATGCTCTTGGTCTCGGTGGCCAGGGTGACGGCCACGATGATCAGGAGCACGCCGATGGCGATCGAGCCGATGCCGTCGTAGACCGGGTCGCCGACGACCAGCGTGAGCGTGACCCCGATGAGGGCGAAGGCCAGCCCGATCAGGGCGGCGGTGTCCTCCAGCAGGACCACGGGCAGCTCGGGGGCCTTGGCCTCGCGGATGTAGCGCGGCCACGACCGGCCGCGGCGGGCCCGGTCGGCGTTGCGCACCGCCGTGCGCAGGGACAGGCCCTCCATGACGATCGCGCCCACGAGCACCCCGATCGCCCACGGCCAGCTCTCCAGGGGCTTCGGGTGGCTGATCTTCTCGTACCCCTCGTACAGGGCGAACAGGCCGCCGCCGAAGAACAGCACGACCGAGACCAGGAAGGCGTAGAAGTACCGCTCGCGCCCGTAGCCGAAGGGATGGGACGGGGTGGGCCCGCGCTTGGCGCGGGACTGGCCGAGCAGCAGCAACCCCTGGTTGCCCGAGTCGGCGAAGGAGTGGATGCCCTCGGCGAGCATCGAGGACGAGCCGGTGAAGAAGAACGCCACGAACTTGGTGACGGCGATCCCCAGGTTGGCGGCCAGCGCCGCGTAGGTCGCCTCCTGCGAGCCCTTACCGCTCACGCCGTCCCCGCAACCGGTGCCACAACCGGTGCTCGTACAGGCTGTCGCGTCATCACGTTCCTCCCGTGCGGGTGAGCTGTCGGATGCGTGCCTTTGCCCCGTGGGCCCGCGGACACACCTTGATCCGGCGACCGAATGGACATGCACAACGTGCATTGATGCGCATCGTGCACCTTTGTAGGCTGGAACGGCCCGCACCCGAGAGAACAGGACGTGCCGATGAGCGACCGCCGCCTGACCGACGACTCCCCCGGCGCGGGCCCCACGGCGCTGCGCCGGATCCTGCCCGCCGACCTGGTCGAGCGCGGCGGGTGCCCGTTCGACCCGCCGCCGGGCCTGCGGGAGCGGCGCGGCCAGGACCGGGTCCGGGCGGTGGAGCTGCTCAACGGCGCGCGGGCGTGGCTGGTCACCGGCTTCGACGAGGCCCGCACCGTCCTGTCGGACGCCCGCTTCAGCGCCGACCGGGTGCGCCACCGCGAGGCCACGTCGCTGCAACCGCACGAGGTGGCCGAGCAGGCGGCCGGCGTCCTTCCGGCGGGCCCGTCCGTCGAGAGCCGCGAGGACGGCTTCTTCGTGTTCATGGACCCGCCCGAGCACACGCGCATCCGGCGGCTGCTGACCGGCCAGTTCACCGTCCGGCGCATGCGGGAGCTGGAGGCCCGGGTCACCGAGATCGCGGTCGAGCACATCGAGGCGATGAAGGCGGCCGGCATGGAGGCCGACCTCGTGCCGACGTTCGCGCTGCCGCTGCCGTCGCTGGTCATCTGCGAGCTGCTCGGCGTCGACTACGCCGACCGCGCCGAGTTCCAGGAACGCACCTCCGTCGGGCTGAACGCCAACGCCACCGCCGAGGAGCGGGCGGCGGCGGGCGCCGAGCTGTACGCGTTCATGCAGCGGCTGGTGGCTGCCAAGCGCGCCGAACCGGCCGACGACCTGCTGTCGGGGCTCGTCCACGACGCCGACCCGCCGCTGACCGACGCCCAGCTCGTGGACGTCGCCCTCGTCCTGCTCGGCGCGGGCCACGAGACCACCGCCAACATGCTGGGACTGGGCGCGTTCGCCCTGCTGGAGCACCCCGCCCAGCTCGCCGCCCTGCGGGCGGACCCCTCCCTGGTCGACAACGCGGTCGAGGAGCTGCTGCGCTTCCTGAGCATCATCCAGCTCGGCGTCAGCCGCGTCACGACCGAGCCCGTCACGCTGGGCGGCGCCGACCTCCCCGCGGGCGCGACCGTCGTGATCGCCACGCCCGAGGTCAACCGCGACCCCCGCCACTGGCCCGACGCCGACCGGTTCGACGTCAACCGCGCCCGCGTCCCGCATCTGGCCTTCGGGCACGGCGTGCACCAGTGCCTGGGCCAGCAGCTCGCCCGGGTGGAGATGCGCATCGGCCTGAAGGAGCTGATCACCCGCCTGCCGGACCTGCGGCTGGCCGTGCCGGCCGGTCAGGTGCCGCTGCGCGACGAGATGCTGATCTTCGGCGTGCACTCCCTGCCCGTCGCCTGGTCCTGACCGGGCGCGATGCCCGCCGGAGCCCCGTCACCCCGCCGGAGCCCCGTCACCTCGCCGGAGCCCATAATGAGGACTGTGGCAGAGGAGGCCGGGGTGGTTCAGCTCGCATCGGGCGGCGGGGAGCCCGCGTCGCCCGGCCGCCGCGAGCGCAAGAAGCAGGCCACCCGCGCCGCCCTCCGCACGGCGGCGCTCCGGCTGGCCCTGCGCCACGGCGTCGAGAACGTGACCGTCGAGCAGATCGCCGGTGAGGCCGACATCGCGCTGCGCACGTTCTTCAACTACTTCTCCAGCAAGGAGGAGGCGGTCGTGGCCTCGCTGGCCGCCGCCGCGCAGGAGCTCGTCGCCCGCTTCAGGGCCCGGCCGCGCACCGAGCCGGTCCTGCGCGCCTTCCGCGAGGCCGTGCTGACGGTCATGAACGAGAGCGACGCCGCCGGCCGCGACCACGTCCGGGCGTTGCAGCTCGTCCGGTCGGCGCCCACGCTGGTGCCGCAGCAACTGGCCGTGCTCGCGGCGCAGGAGCAGGCCCTGGCCGAGGCGATCGCCGAGCACGTCGGCCACCCCGCCCCCGGGCGTCCCGGCGACACCGGCTATCCCCTGCTGTGCGCGGCCGCGGCCCTGACGGCGCTGCGCGTCGTCCTCGACCAGTGGCTCCGGCAGACCGTGGCCTCCGCAGAACCGCCGGACACCGCTTTGCTCGGACGGCGCATCGACACGGCGATCGACCAGCTCACCGCCGGCCTCGACCACCCCGGCCGGCCCGGCCCGTGAGGTGAGCGGCCCCTTCGGCGGGCCGTACGGGCTGTCCGGCGAGGAGATCCGCCGCTAGTGTCGGCACGTCACCGGGTGATGATCGACTTGGGAGGGCGTCGTGCGGCGTGTCCTGATCCTGCTGGCCCCCGTCGCGGCCCTGGCCGCCGGGCTGGCCGTCGCCCGGCGGCGGCTGGTCGTCGTCCGGATCAGCGGGGCGAGCATGCTGCCGACCTACCGCACCGGCGACCGCGTGCTCGTCCGCAGGACGACGGGGGCGCGCGTCGGACGCGGTCAGGTCGTGGTGCTGCAGACGTTGCCGCCCGGGGGCGAGTGGCGCACCGGGCCGCTGCCGGCGCCGGGGGCGGCCATGTGGTTCATCAAGCGGGCGGTGGCCGTGCCGGGCGACCCGGTCCCGCCCGAGGTCGCGGGCCGGGTGGGGGCGTCGCCGGGCGACACGGTCCCGGCCGGGCGGCTGGTGGTCCTGGGTGACGGGCCGGTCAGCGAGGACTCGCGGGTGTGGGGTTACGTGCCGTTCGACCGGGTGCTCGGCGTCGTCGTCCGGTCGATGTCGCCCGTCCGCGGGTCCGGCGGGGTGGCCGGCTCGTAGCCCTGGGCCTGGAGGGTGAACAGGCTCGCGTACTCCCCGCCGAGCGCCATCAGCTCCGCGTGCGAGCCCTGCTCCGCGATCCGGCCTTCGGCGAGCACGACGATCACGTCCGCCTCCCGGACCGCGCCCAGCCGGTGGGAGATCAGCAGGCTGGTGCGTCCGGCGCGGTGGCGGCGCAGGCTCTGGTGGATGGCGTGCTCGGCCTGCGCGTCCAGGCCGGAGCTCGGCTCGTCCAGCACGAGCAGGTCGCGTCCCTTCCGCATCAGGGCGCGGGCCAGCGCGAGTCGCTGCCACTGACCGCCGGACAGCACCACTCCGGCCTGGGGGTCGTCCCGGTCGCCGAAGAAGATCCGGCTCAGCAGCGTGTCGTAGCCCCGCGGCAGCCCGGCGACCGTCTCGTGGACCCCGGCCAGCCGGGCGGCGTCCTCGACCCGCTCCCGGTCGCCGATCGCCGCGACGTCGCCGAGGCCGATGTTCTCGGCCGCGGTCAGGTCGTAGGACATGTAGTCCTGGAAGACCGCGCCGATGCGGCCGCGCAGCTCGGCGGGGTCCGTCTCGCGCAGGTCGACGCCGTCCCAGAGGATGGACCCGCGCACCGGGTCGTACAGCCGGCAGATCAGCTTGACCAGGGTGCTCTTGCCCGCGCCGTTCAGGCCGACGAGGGCGAGCGAGCCGCCGCGGGGGACGAACAGGTCGACCCCGCGCAGCACCCACGGATGGGCGTCGTCGTACCGGAACCAGACGTCGCGCACCTCGATGCCCTCGCGCAGCGCCGGGACGGGCCGCGGCCGCCGCGGCACGGGCAGGTCGGGCGGGTCGGCCACCACGTCGAGGTAGTGCCCGAACATCAGCAGCGCGTTGTGCGCGTCCGCCGACTGGCCGACGATCGACGCCAGCGCCGACTGCACCCCGGCCACGGCCGCGACGAACACGGCCACGTCGCCGACGCTCAGCGCGCCCGACGCGGCGGCGACGATCGCCCAGAGCAGGCCGGCCGCCGCGACGGCCGCCCCCACCAGCGACAACACGCCCTGAGTACGCAGGGTCCGGCGGGCCAGCCCCTGCTCGGCGGCGTTGACCGCGCGCAGCTCGGCCAGCATCCGGCCGCGCAGCAGGTCGCCCAGGCCGAACAGGCGGATCTCCTTGGCCGCGTCGGGGCTGGTGAGCAGCCCGGCAAAGAAGATCTGCCGCCGGGCCCTGGAGCTGACGCCCCACATCATGCCCGCGCGCCGCCGGGACAGGTCGAGCTGGGCGCGGACCGACGGGATCGCGGAGAGCGCCACGACGGCGATCATCCCCGGCGCGAGCACGGCCAGCGCCGCGGTGAACCCGGCGAGGGTGACGGCTCCCTGGGCGATCCCCAAGGTCGAGCGGACGATCCGCTGCGGCGCGTTCTGCCCGGCCTCCTGCGCCAGCCGTACGCGGTCGTGGAAGGCCGGGTTCTCGAACCGGCTCAGCCCCGGATGGGCGTTGACGGCCTGGAACAGCCGGTCCTGGATCAGCACCTGGAGCGCGCGGCGAAGCTGCTCCTGGGCGTACTCCGCGACCGCGGGCAGGGCCGCGCCGGCCAGGCCGGTCACGCCGAGGGCCACGCCCGGCGGCAGCAGCTCGGCGGGCCCCGCCCCGGCGGCCAGGCCGTCCAGGACGAGCTTGGTCAGCCACGCGGCGGCCACCGGGACCAGCCCCATGAGCAGCACCGCGATCCCCGACCCCAGGACGGCGGCCGGATGCGCCCGCCAGGCGAGCGCCACGGCCGCGCGCGCACGCCGTCCCCGGGCGGCGCCGCCGGGCCCGGCGGGAGGAGTCATCGGCGGGTGACCGCCGGCAGCCTGCCCGGGGCGGTGTCGGCCGCCACGACGACCGCGTCACCGTCGACCAGGAAGAAGCTGGGGAACTGCGAGACCTGCAACGCCCTGCTCACCGGGCCGCCCATCGGCTCCACGACGACGGTGGCCGGGGTCAGCTCGCGGGTGAACCGCCGGGCCTCGTCCGGGTCGCCCGTGACGACCGCCAGCACCCGCTCGGGACGCGTGTCGGCGAGGTAGGACGTGAACTCCGGCAGCAGCTCGTGGCAGGAGGCGCACTCGGTGGAGAACACCGCCACCACGGAGACCCCCGAGAAGAACGCGCGCGACACGGTCCCGCCGTCGGCGGTCGTCGCGCTGAACTCGCCGATCGTCGTGCCCGGCTGCACCGTCGGGGGACGCGTCGGCCCCAGCTCCGACAGCCGCAGCGTGTGCGCGCGCAGGCGGCGGATCACCGCCAGCGTCAGCACCAGGTTCACCAGGCACAACAGTCCGACGATGACGACGGCGGCGACGAGATAGGGCATGCGGGCTCCTCAGGGGTGACGCGGTTGTGCGGCGAACAGGTCGGCGAGGTCGTCGAAGAAGATCACGATGACGGCGAGGACGCCGCCGGCCAGCACGCTCAGGGCGACGCCCGCCGGATGCGGCACGGCGTGCCCCGGCACGAGCCCGGCGGCGACCAGCGCGAGCAGTCCGGCGTTGCGGACGAGGTGGCGGCCGCCGAGCGGCGTCCCGGCGGCGCCGAAGCACCGGCACGGCGTCGTGGCGCCCGAGCGCATCGCCCTGACGACGCCGGCGCAGAAACCCACCAGGACGGTGCCGGCCAGCAGCACGCCGGCCCGCACAGTCCCGGGGATGGCCAGCAGCACGACGACACACCCTTCGGCCAGGACGACGGCGCCGCTCAGCACCGTGACGGCCCGCGGCCCCAGAGGGACCAGACCGCGCACGGACCCGCGGAACCCGGCGAACGCGGACCTGCCGCGCACCTTGCCGGCCACCGCGGCCAGGAAGACGACGCCCAGCGCCACCCGGCAGGCCAGCGCGACGTACTGCATGGCTGTCATGGGAGATCGGGAGGAGGCGTCAGCAGTAGTCGAAGCTGCCGCAGCTGACCGTGCCGGTGGAGTCGTGGTAGCAGCACGTCCGGCAGAACTTGCCCTGGCAGCACCAGTCGGTCCAGCACGCGGCCGAGGCGTTCGCCGAGGGGAGGAGTTTGTCGAGGAGGCGGTCTCCCAGCTGGTTGAGTGCGCGGATCATGGCAGCTCCTTGCGTGGGGATCTTTACGCGATCAACGTCGCCCAGCAAGAGACCGGAGTTAACGGAGAGATCGGCTGAGACTGGAGAGGGCTTTGAGCAGCAAGTGATCTTGACATTTCCGGACTGACCGTTATCGGCACGTCCCGCGCGAGGCGTCCTTCAGCCCCTTGACCGCCGCGGGCAGCCCGGGCGAGGGCCGCGCCGGCGGCCCGGGCGAGCGCCGCGCGGTACAGAACGGGCCGGCCCGGGTTGACCGGTCTAGTCGGGCAGCAGGCCGGTCAGGGCGCCGGCACCCCCGCGGCCCGGCTTCGGCTTCCGGCCGGTGACCGGAGAGGTCCCCTCCTGCTCGGCGGCGTCGAACCTGGCCAGGTAGGCGTTGATGAAGTGGTCGCGGATGCCGTCGGTGCCGGGGGCCAGCGGGTCGGCGGTGGCGCCGGCGAGCCGGTCGATCAGTCCGGTCACGGGCGGCATCCTGTCGTGCAGCTTGCCATGGGTGTCGAAGTACCGCTCTTCGGCGACGTGATGGAACAGCGGGGCGGGCGGGAGCTGGGCGACGATGTCGTTGTTGTTGACGAAGCGGAACGTGCGTCCGCCGAAGGCCTGGTCGTAGGCGGCGGCGAGCTTGGGGCAGCAGGTGCGCGGCTGGCCGTAGGTGTAGACGCCGTCCGCGAGCAGCGTGGGGTCCTCGAAGTGGGTACGGGCGGCGGCCAGCATGGCCAGCGCGCCGCCCAGGCTGTGCCCGGTGAACCACAGCGACTGGCGCGGGGTGTGCCACTCCTCCAGGGTGTGCAACAGGGCGGGGTGCACGACGTCCAGGGCGCGGTAGAAGCCGGCGTGGATGTTGCCGTCGGCGGCGGTGTACGGGGTGAGCAGGGTGTTGGCGTCCGAGAGCCAGTCGCGCAGCTCCTCGGGCTGGGTGCCGCGAAAGGCGACGACGATCATGTGGTCGCTGGCGGCGACGTACGCCTGGGTGTCCTCCAGCGGGAACGGCGCGGTGTGCGGCACGCGGAAGCATCTGACGCGGTCGAAGCCCCAGCCGTTGGCGGTGGCCCGCACCTCGGGTTCGTCCTTGTAGGCCAGGGCGGCGGCGTGGGCCAGGCGGCGGGCCTGGGCCAGGGTGTAGCCGGTGGCGGCGTGGTCGAAGGTGATCGCGGTCATGGACGTCCCCCGTGTGAAGTTCACCGAACGGTCGTCACTGTCCGTACCCGCTGCTTGACCAAGCGTCCGCGCGGTGCGGGTAAGCCGCCCTCCATGTCGGCACGCTCGGACGCCTGTCAGGCACCGGCCGCGAGCCCGCGCTGCCCGGCTCCGCGAGGCGCGTGCGGAGGGCCGTCGGGAACGCTCGGCGCTGCCTGGCGGATCGGCCCGCCGGATGAGCGGCCCTCCGGCCGCTCCCGGCCGCCGCCGGACCGGCGGCGCTCACGATGCAGTCACCAGTCCCAGCGGTTCACGGACTCCCAGACTCCGAACTCCCCGAACTCCCCGAACTTCCCGGACGGACGCGCCCATGACGGTTCGGGCCACCGGAGCCCGAACCACCGGCCGGTCAGGAGCTCTGGAGCCGCCGGCAACCTTGGCCACGGACCCACAGGCTGCCCTCGGCCCAGCCGGTGGCGCAGCGGTAGACGGTCCGGTCCCCGGAGTTGACGACGAAGTCGGACAGCGGCCCCCAATGGCCGGTGTCGCAGTCCCGGGCGAAGATTTCCGGAAGTTCCGCATCCACCTCCTGACACGTGAAGACCTCGCCCGCCCGCGCCATCGGCGCGTTGAGCGAAACAGCGGTGGCGGCCTGGGCGGTGGCGAGCGGGGCCATCACCACGGCACCGACGGCGGCGAGCGCGGCCAGCACGATCGGGATGCATCGCATGATCGTTTTCCCTTTGGGACAGGAGCGGCGGATGCCACCCAACCCCCACCATAAGCATAGAGTGATTAATTAATTACTATCCGTTACGATAGTAATGAGGGCCTGGCCCCCGGCACCCCCGCCAAAACTCGTGGACGTCTCCCGGACGTTTTTGCGACCATCGCACGGTGACAGATGAACCCGATCGCCAGACGTCGTTCCCCACCAGTCCGCAGCAGGTGCGCTTCGTCGAGTTGTCGAGCACCGCGATGTCCGCCCTGCTCGACGGAGATCTGGCCACAGCCGGCGATACGGCCGGGGTCGCCCTGACCGATTACTTCGTGACGGACAGAGCACGGTGGCTGTGGCGGATTCGGATCGACCAGATGGCCGCCGACCCCGACCACGCACCGTGGATGGCGCGGCAGGCGGTGACCGGGCCTGAAGGCGTCGTCGTCGGCCATGCCGGCTTTCACGGACCGCCCGACGAGGCCGGCATGGTGGAGATCGGCTACGCGGTCGCTCCAGAGTTCCGTCGCCAGGGGTACGGCCGAGCCATCCTGATCGAGTTGCTGCGCCGGGCCGCGGCCGAACCGGCGGTCAAGACCGTACGGGCGACGATCAGCCCCGACAACGTGGCGTCCTTGGCCACGATCGCCGGCTTCGGCTTCGTCCAGGTCGGCGAGGACTGGGACGAAGAGGACGGCCGCGGCCTCATCTTCGAAGCCCCTGCCAACCCCAACCGCTAAATGCGAACCGCCCCCCGCCCTCGTCCTGTCGCCACAGCGCCCGACGGGGCTGCGGCGCCAGGGGCTACTTGGCGAGTTGGCGGGCGATCACCAGGCGCTGGATCTGGTTGGTGCTGGGTGTCCAAGCCGGTGGCCGCCATCGCCCCCGAGGGCGAGGCACCCCTCAAGCCCGGTCCTGACGACCGAAGACCTCTCCGACGGCACCCACACCTAGATCTTGGCCCTGGCTGGACGACTACTCCCGCTACGTGCTGTCGCCGACCGCGCACGGCCGCGTCACCGGGCCGATCATGCGGACCTCATTCCGCCTCGCCATCGCTGTGCACCGCCACGGCCTCCACACGGGCGGACAAAGGCATGGCGTCCACCGCCCGCCTGGCCCGCAGTCGCGTCAACGTGAACTCGTCCGTTCAGTCACGGGCGAGGCGGAGGCATGAGGAACCCTCCCATGTCCTTCAGCCCAAGCATGTAGGGCCGTTCATTGGAGGAAGGCCATGAATTGGTAGCTTGAAGATATTCCGCCCCGCATCGCGCAGCCAGCCGGAAGAACCACCATCGGGTACGCTCGTCCAGGTTCGCGAACGTGCAGTGGAGGAGCGCGGTGGCCAGCAACGACAAAGGCAGCTGATTGATCCAGTCCTCGCGGAAGTCGTCGTGGAGGAGTTCACGGTCGATGTCGCGGATCGAACGCATCAGCAGTGCGAAGAGTTGGTGGCTTTGGCTTCCCTCACCTCGCGCGATTTGGTCGAACAGATTCTCCTGAGCGCGCATGTCCAGGGGTATGCGTCGGGCGATGATGGAGAGCAGGAGCATGGCCGGGTCTCGGGTCAGGGGTGCGCTGATGTCGAAGGTGGTCAGGTCGACGAACCTGAACCGCTGCGACAGGAGCTCCCCTTGCCGCGTACGCTCCAGGAGAACATTGCCTGTATGCAGGTCGCCATGTGCGAGCCCGCGCAGATGCTGAACGTTGTCCCGGGCGACGATGGTTCCCGCGGCCATCGCCACGGGGTTCGGCAGAAGCCGGGCGTTGCTCTCGTCCTCGAACATGATCCAACGACGGTCCGGAGAGAGGAGTCCGTTCTCCTCTGCCCAGGTATACAGCTTGCCGCTCGGCTCGAATTTCTGGCGCAACTCGCCGCGTATGTATTCGCCTGAGTCTATGTGAGAAAAGAGATCGGTCCGCTTACCGTTCCACTTGCAGATCAATCCGTCCAGCACCACGGTGAAAGCGTCGATGATCTCCGACGGGGACTCCAGTTCTGCCATCTGGCACATGCCGGCGAAACTGCCTCCCGCGATGTCTTGCAGAAGTACGTAGCCTCCTTCATTGCCGATGGCTGGTGAATGCGGCTTGACCGCGACCAGATGCTCTCTGCGGAATGGTTCGGAACTCGCATCCCACGCCCGTTGATGCTGTGAGGGTTCACGTGATGACGGGCCAGGAGGACACACTTTTGCGATGACTTTGCTCGTGCGCTGGCCACTGTCGCGAGGGGTTTTGACGATCAAGGCCAGGAGGCGGCTGTCCGTGTGCCCGCTTTTCACCCAGAGCGGCAGATTAACCGATATTTCATAGTTTGCAGCATCGGCCCACGCGTCCAGAGCCCGCGCAGCGGACTCCCCTAGATGTTCGACGATGATCTCGCGATCACCACGCTTGACTCGACGGCGGGAGTCCGGTGTGCTGCCCAGCTCCAGTTGGCCGAGCTCATGCAGCAGATCCGCCGGCTCGTTGAAGAGACGGCGATGATTGTCCAGGTACGCCTGCTCGGCTGTGGACAGTCGCCTGGTCACGATTCGGCCGTTCATCTTGACGAGAAGCGTCTGCTCGACCAGCACGGCTGCGCGATTCACATCCTCCAGCACTGTGATGAGGGAGTCCACCGCGTTGGACTGGGCCGTTTCGCCCCGCGGGGTCCCGTCACGCAGGGCCCGATCCATCTCCTCGAGTTGCTCGTCGGCCGTTCCGTCGGAAGCGGCCTCTCGAAACTTCATGACATAGCGCTCGTGGCGGGCTCCCTGCGCGGTGGGCACTTCGAACCCGAAGGCCCCCGCGACCTGTACGACCGCATCCTCCACTTTGGCGAATGCCTTGTCGTCGTCGTCCGTGACTCTGATTTCCAGCGCGCTGGACGGGGGGACGTCCCACTCGTCGAGCGCGAGCGCGGAGGCCTCGTCGAGGTCGAGCCGCGCCCCCTCCTCGAAGGCGCTCCTGTACGCCGGATCGTCCAACTGTCGCCGGCAATCCCGCAGGCATTCCTTGTGGTGCTCCGTCATCCATGGAGCGCCCATTTGGGGTTCCCCTGCCATGTGCCAGTTGTGCTGCAACGTCCCAAGGAGTTGGGCGGCCAGGGGCAACCGTCCGAGCTTCACGAAGATCCGCATGGCCGTCTCCAAGGCCAGCAGGGTGCCGAGCGTGTCATGAAAGCGCCGCTTGATACGCAGGCTCTCTCTGACGTTCAGCAGAGCCTCGTCGATGCGGCCGGCTGTGAGCATACTGTCCGCTAAGGCCCAGTACGCGTGAGAGCTGACCCACTGTTCGCCGCGCTCCTTGCACATCTGCAAGCAGTCCTGTAGCAACGCCTCGGCGTCGGAGGTCGCGCCCTGCGCCGTCAGCAGCAGCGCCGACTCGATGACGGCGGGCAGCAGGCCGGGATTGAGCTCCATGCTGTCGGTGTTGAACTCGAGCGCCATACCCAACAGCGCGCCGGCCTTGTTCAAGTCCCCTTGGAGCAGCGCCGCAGTTCCCTGCATCTTGGAGGCGAGCATCGCCGCTCGCGAGTCACCGACCAGGGCCGCCTCCTCAAGGCAGGACTCGGCTCTCGCCTGTGCGCCCATGCTGTCGCCCTGGGCGCTGAGGACGTAGGACAAGACCCACAACGCCTTGCACCGTTCCTTGCTCGGAATGACGTTGGCCTTCAGCGCCTGTTCGAGATACCGCTGTCCGTCTTGGGTGAACCCGCAGCAGACCCACATGAACCACAGCGACGACAGCAGTCGTAGCGCCAGCACCCCCTTTTCGCTCGATTTCAGGGCATATTCGAGGGCCTTCTGCACGTTGCCGTACTCCTGGCGCAGGCGCACGTGCCAGTAGATCTGGCGCGGACCTGACCAGGCGTCCTCGCTGCGCTGCGCCAGGCGCAGGTAGTACTCCAGGTGCCGCTGGCGGATCTGCTCGCTCTGACCGAGTTCGTCGAGCCGCTCCTCGGCATATGCGGCAAGGGCGTTGATCAGCTCATAGCGTCCGCTTCCCTGATCGTTCCTGAAGAGCACGATTGACTTGTCGACCAGCTGGCCCAGCAGACCGGAAATGGTCTCCGCCGGCAATCCTTCGTCGGAGCAGACGGTTCTGGCCGCGTCGAGGTCGAATTCGCGGGCGAACACCGACAGTCGCGCCCACAGCAGCTGCTCGGCGGGCTCGCACAGCCCGTGGCTCCGGCTGATCACGGCGCGCAGCGTACGGTGACGAAGTGGCGTGCCGTTCCCCTTGCTGTCCAGCAGGTCGAATCGATCAGCCAGCATCTGCTCTATCGACAGCCTTCGCAAGCGGACCGCCGCCACCTCGATCGCCAGCGGGAGACCGTCGAGTCGACGACATAGCTCCGCCAGAGCCTTGACCTTGCCCTGGTCAAGTACCAGATCAGGCACGCTGACGCTGGCCCGGGCCTTGATGAGCTGCATGGATTCGTTGCGCAACAAGCTCTCCAACGCGTCGTCGCCTGGGACTTCCAATGGAGGCACAAGTACGACGTGCTCGTGGGTCAGGTACAGCCGCTGCCGCGAGATGGCCAGCACCTTGAGATCGGGCGCCGCCTCCAGCAGCTCGCGCACCACCTCGGCGCAGCCCTGCACCAGGTGCTCGCACGTGTCGATGATGAGCAGCATGTCGCGCTCGCGCACCCATTCCGACAGACTCTGCGGCTCGAACTGTGAAGACTGCTCGGGGAGGCCCAGTGCCGTGGCGATGACGTGCTTGATCAGGCCCGCGTCCTCCAGCCCGTCCAGGTCGACCCACCACACCCCGTCTCGATACTGGGAGCGCACCATGTTCGCCAGCCGGAACACCGTGCGCGACTTGCCCACCCCGCCCATACCGGTCACGGTCACCAGCTGCGACTCGCCGAGCCGCTTTTCGAGGTTGGCGAGCAGTCGGCCCCGACCGACGAAATCAGTGAGCTCGGGCGTAAGGTTTCCGAGCTGCCGGATATATGGGTTCGACATAGCGGCTCCTGAGCTGCGGATCAAGGGGGGTGTAACCCCAGGAGGCAAGGATCTCCAACGGGAGAGATCGAAAATTACAGTGAAATATAGACATTTCGCCGCTTTGGCGAACGGCCTGCTACTTCGTTCGTCAAGCGATCAGCATCGCCGGAGGAGCGTAATATATACGCCTATCTCTGATACTGATCCTTATGCACGCTATGTCCAAATCCCTCCACCGCGTAAACATGAATCATCTTCATGCTTTTGCGCACCTGCCCGACGCGGCGATTCTCTCACCTTTCGGATGGATGTTCGTGTGTTTTCGGATTTGCGACGGAGAAGGAGCGCACGGCTCGGGGCCGACCTCGGCGAACCTTTCGGTCATCCGGCACATGACATGGGAGCGTCATGACAAACCGTGACAAATTCGGCCAGTGGCCGTATTTCGAGCAGCGTCGTCTGGGAAGAACTGCTTCACCGCCTGAACCGCAAGGCCGACGCCGAACGAAAGAGCCCCGCCATGTCACCGATCATCCGGGTGCCCAGGCGTTCTGCCGAACAGATCAGCGCCTGCTGTCGATGATCGGGGCCGCATGCGGGCTCAGTGTCCCCCGCGTCCGTCGACAGAGCAAGAAGCTGGGCAGCGAGCATGTCTATGCCCTGCCGAAGAACGGCCGGCCGTTCCGTCCGCGCGAGGTCTCACACGGGCCAGGGACGGAACAGTGATCCTCCAAAGCCGAAATCCACCACAAAGAACCCCGCCTCCCATCACAGGGAAGCGGGGTTTTCGCGTGTCAGGGGCTACTTTGCCAACTGCCGGGCGATCACCAGGCGCTGGATCTGGTTGGTGCCCTCGAAGATTTGCATGATCTTGGCTTCGCGCATGTAGCGCTCCACCCGGAACTCCCTGGTGTAGCCGTAGCCGCCGAACACCTGGACCGCGTCCGTCGTGACCTTCATGGCGGTGTCCGTGGCGACCAGTTTGGCCACGCTGGCCTGGCGGCTGTAGTCGAGGCCGGCGTCGCGGCGGCGGGCGGCGTCCAGGTACGTCGCCCGCGCGCTGTCCACCCCCGCCGCCATGTCGGCCAGCAGGAAGCCGAGGCCCTGGTGGTCGATGATGCGCTTGCCGAAGGTCTGCCGCTCCTTGGCGTAGGCGACGGCCTCGTCGAGGGCCGCCTGGGCCAGGCCGACAGCGCAGGCGGCGATGCCGAGCCTGCCGGAGTCGAGGGCGCTGAAGGCGATCTGCAGGCCCTGGCCCTCCTCGCCGATCAGCCGGTCGCCGTCGATGACGGCGCCGTCCCAGTGGGCGCTGGTGGTCGGCACGGCGTGCAGGCCCATCTTCTCCTCGGGGCGGCCGAACGTCAGCCCTTCGGCCGCGCCGGGCGCGAGGAAGCAGGAGATGCGCTCGCCGGTACGGGCGAACAGGGCGTAGAAGTCGGCGATGCCGCCATGGGTGATCCAGGCCTTGTTGCCGGTGATGCGGTAGTCGCCGCTCTCGGTGCGCTCGGCCCGGCAGGTGAGCGCGCCCGCGTCCGAGCCCGCCTGCGGCTCCGACAGGCTGTAGCCGCCGACGATCCGTCCGGCCAGCATGTCGGGCAGCCAGCGTTCGCGCTGTTCGGGGGTGCCGTACGCGGCCACGGGGAAGCAGGCCAGCGTGTGCACGCTCGTCGCCACCGCGACCGCCGCCCAGCGGGCCGCCAGCTCCTCGATCACCTGGAGGTACACCTCGTACGGCTGGCCGCCTCCGCCGAACTCCTCGGGGTAGGGCAGCCCGAGCAGCCCGGCCGCGCCGAGGGTGGCGAACAGCCCCTCCGGGTACGTCTCCGCGCGCTCGTGCTCGTCGACCCGGCGCGCGAGCTCCTTGTCGGCGATGTCGCGGGTCAGCTCGATCAGGTCTTTGGCGTCCTGGTCGGGGAGCAGGCGGTCAACGGTCACGACGACTCCTTGGGTGCGGCTTCGGCGAGGCGGGCCAGGGCGGCCGCGGCCCGCTCACGGAACTCGGCGACGCGGGCGAGCTTGATGTCCTCGTACCCGCGGATCGACTCGGGAAGGCCGGCGATCTCGGCGACGGCGTCGATCGTGCCGGGGGTCAGCCGGGCGAGGGCGGCACGCATGAGATCACGATATTCGGTGATCAGTTCCCTTTCGACCCGGCGGACCTCGGCCTGGCCGAACACGTCGAGGGCGGTCCCGCGCAGCACGCGTGCGGCCCGCAGGCCGCGGAACAGCACCGGCGCGGAGCGGCGCAGCCGGATCTTGCGCTTCATGCCCATCGCGCGCAGCAGCGGCGGGTGCAGCAGCACGGACACGACCGCGTCGGCGCCGTACTCGCGCTCGCGCCTGGCCTGCTCCTCGGGGTCGAGGTGCAGGCGGGCGACCTCGTACTCGTCCTTGTAGGCCATGAGCTTGTGCAGGGAGCGGGCGTAGGCGAGCCCGACGCGCGCGCCGGCCTCCTCCCCCGCCCGCCTGGCCGCCTCGGCGGTCACGCGCCTGACGTCGTTCTCGTACGTACGGGCGTAGGTCTGGTTCTGGTAGCCGGTCAGGTCCGCCACCCGCAGGGCCAGCGTCTCCTCCAGGCCGGGCGCGGGCCGCTCGGCGGGCTCGGCGAGCGCGGCCCGGCGTACCGCCTCACGGTCGGCGACGGCGGCCCGGCCCCAGCGGAAGGCCGCGAGGTTCTTCTCGACGGCGGCCTTGTTGAGCCTGATCGCCGCCTCGATCGAGGCGGCCGAGACGGGCAGGCAGCCGTGCTGGTACGCCGCGCCGACCAGCAGCATGTTGGCCGGCATGTGGTCGCCGAACAGCGCCTCGGACAGCTCGTGGGCGTCGAGGTACAGGTTGTCCGCGCCCTCGGTGGCGGACTCCAGCCTCGCCACGGCGTCGGCCGAGGAGCCGGGCACGGTCGCCCGTCCGGTGACCATGGCGGCGGTGGGCACGATGGAGGTGTTCACCACGGCGACCGTCCGGCCGGGCGCGGCGACGGCGAGGTTGGCGTCGGCGGCGACCCCGAGCAGGTCGAACCCGATCAGCACGTCGGCCGTGCCGCGCGAGGCGCGCACCGAGCCGTCCACCGGCCGCTTGGCGATGCGCACGTCGCTGACGACCGGGCCGCCCTTCTGCGCGAGGCCGGTCTGCTCGATGCCGGCGGCGTGCAGGCCGTCGAGGTGGGCGGCCATCTGGAGGATCTGCGAGACCGTGACGACGCCGGTGCCGCCGATGCCGGGCATCCGGATCAGCGTCTCGGCGTCGCCGTCGAGCCGGACGACCGGCTCCGGCAGCCGCACGGGCAGCGGCGGCAGCTCGCGCGGCGCCCTGGTGCCGGGCTCGACCAGCAGGAACGACGGGCAGTCGCCCTTGAGGCAGCTCAGGTCGGAGTTGCACGACGGCTGGTGGATGCGGGTCTTGCGGCCGTACTCGGTCTCGACGGGCTGGACGGACAGGCACGTCGAGACGTCGCCGCAGTCGCCGCAGCCCTCGCAGACGCGCTCGTTGACCACGACCTTCG
Source organism: Nonomuraea sp. NPDC001636 (assembly GCF_040298265.1). Taxonomy (NCBI): domain Bacteria; kingdom Bacillati; phylum Actinomycetota; class Actinomycetes; order Streptosporangiales; family Streptosporangiaceae; genus Nonomuraea; species Nonomuraea sp. NPDC001636. The sequence continues at coordinate 267,991 of NZ_JBEOZT010000004.1, read as the reverse complement.
CCGTCGGGGTGGGCAGCTTGCCGCGCTTGCGCAGCCGCCGCTCCTCGGCCGCGCACTTGTCGTCGTGCAGCAGGACGGTCACGCCGTCGAGGGCGGCCAGCTCCCGCTCGACGTCGGCGAGGTCGTCGCGGTGCCGCACGGAGGCGATCGGCGCGAGCCGCACCCCGCGGTACGTCTCCGGCTCGGGCGTGGTGATGACGATTTTGCGCACGCCCTCCTCGGCCAGCGAGCGCGTGAGCGCGGGCACGTCGAGCCGCCCTTCGGCGCGCTGGCCGCCGGTCATGGCGACGGCGTCGTTGTAGAGCAGTTTGTAGGTCATCGTCACCCCGGCCGCCACCGCGGCCCGCACGGCCAGGGAGCCGGAGTGGTGGAAGGTGCCGTCGCCGAGGTTCTGCACGAAGTGCCGGTCCCGGGTGAACGGCGCGAGCCCGATCCACTGGGCGCCCTCGCCGCCCATCTGGGTGATGCCGATCTGGGTGCCTCGGCCGTGCCCGTCGAGGGCGATCATGGCGTGGCAGCCGATGCCGACGCCGACCAGCGTGTCGTCGGACGTGCGGGTGGAGGAGTTGTGCGGGCAGCCCGAGCAGAAGTACGGCGTGCGCGCGGCGACCATCGGCAGCAGGCGGCGCGCGGCGGACGCGGGCCGGGACAGGTGGACCGTCCCGCGCGGGAGCCGGTCGGGGCCGAGGCAGGTGGCCAGCGCCTTGGCGACGTCCTCGGCGCCGAGGGTGCCGCGGGCGGTCAGCAGGTCCCGGCCCGACACGACGGGGGCGCGTTCGCCGCCGTAGAGGGCCTGCTTGAGCTGCCCTTCCAGGAACGGCACCTTGTCCTCGACGACCAGCACCCGGTCGAGGTCGGAGGTCATGGCGGCCAGGTCGGCCTCGGCCAGCGGGAAGGGCATGCCGAGCCGGATCAGGCGCAGCCCGAGGTCCTCGGTGGCGCTCTCGTCCAGGCCGAGGTCGGCCAGGGCACGCAGGACCACGGCGTACGTGGTGCCGGAGGCCAGGATGCCGAGCGTGGCGCGGGGGGCGTCGCGCATGACGCGGTTGAGCCCGTGCCTGCGGCCGTAGTCGCGGGCCAGCTCCAGCCTGCGGGTGAGCAGGTCGTACTCGGCGTCCAGGGCGGAGGGGCCGACCAGGATCGGCGACTTCCCGCGGTCGGCGTGGTCGGGGAGGGGGATGCCGTCGTACGGGGCGCCCAGCTCGACGGTGGCCGAGGCGTCGGCGATGTCGGCGACGATCTTCAGCCCGGTCCACAGGCCGCTGGCGCGGGAAAGGGCGACCGCGTGCAGGCCGAACTCGATGATCTCGGCGACCGAGCCGGGCGCGAGCAGCGGCATCGACAGGCTCTGGCACATCGGCTCGCACGAGCTGGGCACGGTGGAGGACTTGCAGCCGGGGTCGTCGCCGATCCAGGCCACCGCGCCGCCCAGCGCGGCGGTGCCGGCCATGTTGCCGTGCCTGATGGCGTCGGCGGCGCGGTCGAGGCCGGGGTTCTTGCCGTACCAGAAGGCGGTGACACCGTCGTGGCTGCGGCCGGGGACCTGGCCGAGGAGCTGCGTGCCGGCCACGGCCGTCGCGGCCAGCTCCTCGTTGAGTCCGGGCTGGAAGACGACGCCGGCCTCGTCCAGGAAGCGGGCCGCGCGACCCATCTCCAGGTCCAGGCCGCCCAGCGGGGAGCCCTGGTAGCCGGAGACGAACGCCCTGGTGTTCAGGCCGCGGTCCCGGTCCAGGCGCCGCTGTTCGAGGGTCAGCCGGACGAGGGCCTGGATGCCGGAGATCAGCACCCGGCCGTCCGGCGCGGCGTACTTGTCGTCGAGCGACACGGTCGCGCTGTTCACGCTCACGCGAACCTCCTGGCGGGCAATGCGTATGTGGGGTTTCCCAGCACAGCAACGGAGAGCTACTGTGCGCAAGTATCAGACGTGAAACCACAACGAAGACGCAAATAATGTGAGCTGGGCGATTCTGGCGCAGAAGAACTTTGCGTCACCAAGGAGGATTCTCGCATGCCGGACATCGACGATATCGACCATCAGGTGCTCCGGCTGCTGCGCGAGGACGGCCGCCGCACCTTCTCCGAGATGGCCGAGCGGGTCGGCCTGTCGGTGGCGGCGGTCAAGCGGCGGGTCGACCGGCTCAGGGAGATCGGGGTGATCACCGGGTTCACCGTCCAGATCGACTACGCCAAGCTCGGCTGGGGCATCGAGGCGTTCACCGAGCTGCGGTACCCGGGGACCACGCCGGTGGGCGAGATCGTCCGCACGGCGACGGACGTGCCCGAGGTGCAGGCCGTCTTCACCATCGCCGGCGACCCCGACGCCCTCATCCACGTACGGGTGCGCGACCTCGGGCACCTCCAGCAGGTCATCGACCGGCTACGCCGGGCCGGCAACGTCACCGGCACCAAGTCCCTGCTGGTCCTGGGCTCCTGGACGCGCGACGCCCTCACCTGACCGCCTGCGGCACGCGTCCGCCGGAGGGTCAGTTCACCCAGGCGTACTCCAGCTCCGGCAGCTCGAACCCCTGCCGGAAGCGGCACATCCGCTCGTCGGTGCGGCGTGCGCCGTGCCGTTCGTAGAAGCCGATGGCCCGGGTGTTCTCCTTGAGCACCTCCAGGTAGACCTCCCGGCCGGGATGCTCGTCCGCCGCCCAGGCCAGTCCGTGCCGCAGCAGCCGCGATCCGGCGCCCGAGCCCGTGCTCCCGGGCCGCACGTGCAGGTTGTCGAGCAGGATCCGGCCGTCCTGGGACGGCAGCAGGTAGGCGAAGCCGAGCAGCTTCCCCTCGTCGTCGTGGCCGACGAACAGGCCCGCCCCCCGGACGGGCGGGTCCAGCCGCGCCCGCCAGAGCGCGAGCCGGTCGTCGTCCAGGGGGCCGTTCAGGAAACCGTCGGGCATGATGCCCGCGTAGGCCGTGCGCCAGCTCTCCACGTGCAACGCCACGATCGGGGAAATGTCGTCAATTGTCCCGTTCCTTATCAGCATGGCGGAGAGCATTCCATACCGGGACGGGCCTCACCCCACCCGGCAGGAGACCGCGGGCCAGGTCCGGTCCCCGTTGTGCTGGACGGTGAACCCGAAGGTGTTGCCGTTGCCGTTCGGCCGCATCGTCATGACGTTGCCGGTGCCGTCCCAGGCCGGGCTGCCGTTCCAGGTGGCGATGATCTTCTGCGGGCTGCGCACGGTGACGGTGACGATCCAGGAGTTCGTGCCGGAGACCGCGACCGACAGGTTGAAGCGGTCGGCCCACTGCTGGCCCGCGGAGACGGTCGCCGTGCAGGCGCCGCCGCCGGGCGGCGGGGACGAGGGCGGGGTGGTCGGGCCGCTCCCGTCGGGCGCGACGGCCCGGCCGGTCGCCGGCGAGATCATGCCCGCGCACATGTTGCGGGCGCGTAGGTTCGCGGCGATCTGCGGGATCGCGGCGATGGTCGTCGCGTAGTTGTCGTGCATGAGGATGACCTGGCCGTTCTGCAACCGGCCGGCGGCCTGGACGATCTGGGCGGTGCTCGCACCGTTCCAGTCCTGGGAGTCGACGTCCCAGATGACCTCGGTGAGGCCGAGTTGCTGCTCGACCGACCGGAGGGTGGCGTTCGTCTCCCCGTACGGCGGCCTGAACAGCCTCGGCGCGGCGCCGGTGGCCTGCTGGATCGCCTGCTGGGTGCGTTGCAGCTCGGACTGCATCTGGGCGGCGCTCAGCTGCGTCAGGTGCGGGTGGGTCCAGCTGTGGTTGCCGATCCACATGCCCGCGTTCTGCTGGGCGCGGACCAGGGCCTGGTTGTTCTGCGCGTTCTGGCCGACGTTGAACATCGTGGCCCGCAGGCCGTTGGAGGTCAGCGCGTTGAGCAGGCTGGAGGTGGTGGCGGGGTTGGGGCCGTCGTCGTAGGTGAGGCCGACGTAGCCGCCGCCGCAGTCGGCGGCGTTCGAGGGGGTGGTGGCCCAGGTCAGCGCGAGGCCCGCGGCGAGCGTGCACGCGGCGCCGAGGATGAGCAACTTCCTGATCATGGTCTGCCTCCAAGGCGGTACGGGAAGCTCGATCGCGAGTGTGATGACCGCGCCGAAACATGTCAACCAACTGCAGAAAGTTTCGAGCGGAGCTGCCAAGCAGTACCACGACAAGCTGCGGCGACCGGGAGAGAAAGTTTCGGCGGAAGGAAAGCTTCATCGCCATACGTAGATTTCCCGATGCTTTGCCCGCCGGATGTCCCTACTGTCGGGCCCATCCGAAGCCTTCCGAGCAAGGTGGGTTCATGCGCGCGCTGACCGTCCTCCTGTCCGGACTCCTGCTGGCCACCACCCTCCAACCGCCCGCCGTCGCCGCCGTCGCCGGGAAGGACCTCGCCGGGACGAAGCCGGGCCCCGTCGTCCCCGACGTCGTCTACCACCGGGCCGATTTCGCCACCGGCGCCGGCGAGGGCACGTCCGCCGCCGACGGGCTGTCGTTCGCCTCGGCCGCCGGCACCACCTCCTACACCGACGCCCTGGGCACCAGGACGTGGGAGTACGCCCGCTGGACCGGCCCCGAGCGCACGGTCGGCTTCCCCGCCACCCAGCTGATCGCCTCCTGGACGGCCGACGTGCCTCAGGGAAGCTGGCTGCAGGTCGAGGCCAGGGCCAGGAACACCGCCGGGCTGAGCAAGTGGTACGTCCTCGGCCGCTGGTCCTACGCGGAGGGCGACATCCTGCGCACCTCCGTGGCCGGCCAGGGCGACGCGGACGGGTCCGTCGCCGTGGACACGCTGGTGGCGGCGTCCGGACGGCAGCTGTCGGCGTACCAGCTCCGCCTGACCCTCTACCGCAGTCCGGGCTCGGCCGTGACGCCCCGGGTGCGCACGTTCGGCGCGATGGCCTCGAACGTGCCCGACCGCAAGACCGTCCCGGTCAGCCCCGGCGGCGGGGCGTGGGGCGTCGAGCTGAACGTCCCGCGCCGCTCCCAGAACGTGCACGCGGGCCACTACCCCGAGTGGGACGGCGGCGGCGAGGCATGGTGCAGCCCGACCTCGACCACGATGGTGCTCGGCTACTGGGACAAGTGGCCGAGCGCGCAGGACACCGCCTGGGTGGACCCGTCCGACCCGAACCCCGAGGTGGATTACGCGGCCCGCTACACCTACGACCACGCCTACCAGGGCGCCGGCAACTGGCCGTTCAACACCGCCTACGCCGGCCGCTACGGCCTGGACGGCTTCGTCACCCGCCTGCGCAGCCTGACCGAGCTGGAGCGGCTGATCAAGGCGGGCATCCCGGTGATCACCTCGCAGTCGTTCAGGAAGGGCGAGCTGCCCGGCGCCGGTTACGGCACCGACGGCCACCTCATGGTGATCGTCGGCTTCACCGCGACGGGCGACGTGATCGCCAACGACCCGGCCTCGTCCAGCAACGACGCCGTCCGCCACGTCTATCCGCGCGCCGACTTCGAGAACGTGTGGCTGCGCAGTTCGAGCAGCGGCGGCGTCGCCTACGTCATCCGCCCGCCCGGCCACGCCCTGCCCGCCACGACGCCGGGCCTGCCCGCCAACTGGTGATCAGTCCAGCACCGGGTAGTTGGCGCGGAACACGCCCTGCGGGTCGCGCGACCGCTTGATCTCGCGCAGCCGGGCGAGCGCCGGCTCGGGGAACGCCTGAGCCGCCCGCTCGCCCGGCGACAGGAACGTGTACGGCTTGCGCCCGCTGACCCGGTCGCCCAGGGCGGCGACGACCGCGTCCTGCTTGGCCCGTACGGCCTGGCCCAGCTCGGGGCTGATCCCGGCCCCGAGCAGGTAGAGCAGGTACGGCTCGGCCAGCGCTCCCCCGGCGCCGCCGCCCGGCCGGGTCAGCGCGCCGCCCAGGTGCCTGACCTGCATGGCGACCAGCGGCCCGACCGGCTCGGCCAGCAGGATCTCCACGGCGCCGGCGTCGAGCCCGGTCAGCAGCTCGGTACGGGCCACCGCGGGCGCCGGGTCGGTCGGCTCGGCGGTGATCGCGCCGAGGTCGGCCGTGGCCATGGCGGCCCGCGTGTCGCCCAGCACGCCGTCGATCTTGGCGAGCCGGCCCAGCAGACCCTCGGCCTCGGCCGCCTCGCCCAGGTAGGCCAGGTCCACGGTCACCATCGGGGGCGCCTTGGGGAACTGGACCCGGTTCACCCACACCGACAGCTCGGGCGGCGCGTCGGCGGTCAGCTCGCGGAAGGCCGCGAACACCTCGGCCTCCTTCTGGCCGGGCCACATGAGACGGCCGCCGTAGAGGGCGCGCTCGGCGTACAGGTCGAACTCGACGGCGGTGACCAGCGCGAAGTCGCCGCCGCCGCCGCGCAGCGCCCAGAACAGGTCGGGGTCGCTCTCCCCGGTCACCCGCGCGGGCCGGCCCTCGGCGTCCACGACGTCGAAGGCGCGCACGCTGTCGGCCGCCCAGCCGTACCTGCGGCCGAACCAGCTCAGGCCGCCGCCGAGGGTGTAGCCGGTGACGGTGACGGCGGGGTTGCTGCCGGCCAGCCCGGTCAGGCCGTGCCTGCCCGCCTCGGTCTGCACCGCGCCCCAGGTCACGCCTGCCCCTGCGCGGGCGCGCCGCTCGGCCGGGTGGATCTCCAGCTCGTCCAGCCGGTTGGTGCGCAGCAGGATCACGCCGTCGGCGGAGCCGCTCGCGCCGTGGCCGCGCGGCTGGGCGGAGACGGTCAGCCCCTCCTCGCGGGCATGGCGGACCAGGGCGGCCACGTCGGCGGCGTCGGCCGCCTCGACCACGGCGGCCACCGGCTGGGCCACGGTCAGGTTCCACGCCCTGGCCGCCGCCTCGAAACCCGCGTCGCCGGGCAGCCACACGCGTCCCTCGACCGCGGTGCGCAGCTTGTCGTACGTCATCGTCCACTCCTTCATGAAGACTCACCACCTTGACGACGCGAGCCCGGGAAAGGTGACCGACCGTCAGGAAGATCGCCTCCGGCGACATGCCGGCGGGCCCCGGCACGCTCGTGCGCCGGGGCCCCTCACCATGTCCTGACGGGCTTAGGATGCCGCCATGGTCGCCCCCCGTCGTCGCCCAGCCGCCTGTATGACGACCCGGCGCGACGAAAGGTGACCGATGAACGCGCAAGCCGACCTGGCCGGCCACTTCGACCTGACCAGGAGCCACCTGCGGGCGGTGGCGTACCGCATGCTCGGCTCGGCCGACGAGGCCGACGACGCCGTCCAGGAGACCTGGCTGCGGGCCGCCCGCGCCGGCACGGACGGGGTCGCGAACGTGCCCGGCTGGCTGACCACGATCGTCGGCCGGGTCTGCCTCGACATGCTGCGCGCCCGCGGGCGCAGGGACGAGCAGCTCGTCGAGGGCGAGCGGTTCGACCAGGTGAGCGTCCATGACGGCGATCCGGCCGACGCGGCGGTGCTGGCCGACTCGGTCGGGCTCGCCCTGCTGGTGGTCCTCGACACGCTGAGCCCGGCCGAGCGGGTCGCGTTCGTGCTGCACGACCTGTTCGCGATGCCGTTCGGGGAGATCGCGCAGATCGTGGCGCGCTCCCCCGCCACGGCCAAGAAGCTGGCCAGCCGGGCGCGGCAGCGGGTGCACGGCACGCCCGTCCTGCCCGCCGCCGACCACGCCAGGCAGCGCAGGCTCGTGGCCGCCTTCCTCGCCGCGGCCCGCGCCGGCGACCTGGACGCCCTGCTCGCGGTGCTCGACCCCGACGTGCTGCACCGGTCGGACCTGCCAGGCTCGGGCGGCGAGCGGCGCGGCGCCCGTCCGGTGGCCCAGGGCACGCTCACCGACTCCGGCCGGGCGCGCTTCGCCGATCTCGTGCTCATCGACGGCAGGCCGGGCATCGGCGTGCTGCGCGGCGGCCGGCTGTTCCTGGTGCTGCGCGTCACGACGTCCGACGAGCGCATCACGGGGATCGACATCGTCTCCGACCCGGCCCGCCTGTCCGCCCTCGACGTCGCCCTCGACGCCGCCCTCGACCCCGGGCCCGGCCCCGTCCCGGACGGCGGCGTGGCCGTGCCCTGAGCGGTCAGGCCAGCCGTGGCACGAGCCGCAGCGCGTTGCCCGCGTACACCTGCTCCAGGACGTCGTCGGGCAGGTCGAGCCCGGAGATCGTCCACCGGCCCATCAGCGGCGGGTCGTCGAGGGAGTGCGCGAACGCCTCGTCGTCGGTCTCCATGAACCGGAAGTGGATCCGGTAGACGTCCGGGTGCGGCGGGATCTCGTCGGTGCCGAACAGCACCCGGCCGGCGGAGCATGAGCGCCCGCGTGGCGCGCGGCTGGCGTCCCAGCTCGGCGACGCGCGCCGCGATGTCGATGTGGAAGTTCGGGTACGCGTCCAGTGTTCGTTGCGCTCGTCCACGGGCTGGAAGAAGGCGACCGGGTCGGCGGTGTGCAGGGCGACGGGCACGCCCGCCTCCCCCACGGCGGCCCACAGCGGGTCCAGGCGGGGGTCGTCGAGCATGACCAGCTCGCCCCGGTGTTCGCGCACCCGCAGCCCGACGTCCTTCCACACCTTCAGCCCGGCCGCGCCCTCGGCGGCCGAGCGGCGCAGCTGGGCGGCCAGCCGCTCGCCGAAGCCGGGCGTCGCGGTCTCGGACCACGACGGGCAGCCGGGCCCGGTCGACCTCGTGCACGGCCACCCGGAGCTGCGACACCGGGCGGTAGCGGGACAGCGGCAGGCCGGCGCCGGACGGGGTCACTTCCTGATGCCTTCGGGCAGCAGGTCGCCGTGGGCCTCGATGAGGGCGTCCACCAGCTCGCGGATCTTGCGGACCGGCAGGGTGGCGGCGGTGTTGGGGTCGAGCAGCGCGGCCTGGTAGACGTGGTCGCGCCGCCCTTCCAGGGCCGCCTTGACGGTCAGCTCGCCGACGCTGAGTAAGGCCCGGTTGAGGGCGGCGAGCTGGGCGGGCAGCTCGCCGACGGGCAGCGGCCGCACGCCGGACCCGTCGACGTGGCAGGGCACCTCGACCGTGGCCTCCGGCGGCAGGTTGGAGATCAGGCCGCCGTTGCGCACGTTGCCGTGGATCAGCCTGCGGGTGCCGGTCTCCATCGAGTGGATGGCCAGCGAGGCCAGCTCGTCGCCGCGTTCGATCGGCACGCCCCGGCCGGCCTCCAGCGAGCTCCTGTACTGCTCGTACTCCTCGTAGCCCTCGGCCAGTCACTCCAGGTAGACGTTGATCGGGATGCGGTACCGCTCGACCTCCTCGGCGTGCGGCAGGAACCACGGCAGGTACTCCGAGCCGTGCTCGGAGGACTCGGTCGGGAAGTAGCCGAAGTTGCGGTAGACCTCCACGCGCACCCGCCGCCGCAGCTCGGGGTCCCGGTCGATCAGCTCGTCGAGCCGCCGGTAGAGGTTCTCGCCGTCGCGCTCGAAGCGCAGCACGAACGCCTGGTGGTTGACGCCCGCGGTGAGGAAGGAGATCTCCTCCTCCGGGACGCCGACCATGGCGGCCAGCGTGCTCTGCGTGTCGCGGGCGGCGTGGCAGACGCCCACGACGTTCTTGAACGGGGTGCCGGCGTAGACCGACCAGGGGATCATCGACATCGGGTTGGTGTAGCTGAACAGCACCGAGTCGGGGGCGAGCTCGGCCAGGTCGTCGCCGATGCCGACCATGACGGGGATCGTGCGCAGGGCGCGGAAGATGCCGCCGATGCCCAGGGTGTCGCCGATCGTCTGGCGCACGCCGTACGCGGCGGGGATCTCCAGGTCGCGCCTGACCGCCTCCAGGCCGCCCACCGCGATCTCGTTGATCACGTAGTCGGCGCCCTCGACGGCGGGGCGGCGGTCGGCGTACGCCTCGATCCGGGCGCCGATGCCCAGCTCGGCGACCATCCAGCGGGCCATCGCCGCGGCGGTGTCGAGCCGGGCCCTGTCGATGTCGTGGAGCACGATCGTGCACTCCGACAGTTCCGGAAATGTCAGGATGTCGGAGAGAAGGTTCTTGGCGAACGTGATGCTGCCGGCGCCCACCAGGACGATGCGGGCCATGGATTACCTCGATTCCGGGGTCAGCAGGGCTTTGACGGGGGTGGCCTGGCCGTTCATCAGCCGGGTGAAGACCTCGGCGCCCTCTTCCAGGGGGAAGGTCCGGACCCAGCTCAGGTCCCAGCGGCCGACCAGGTCGACGGCCGCGGCGAAGTCGGCCGCGTCGTAGGCGAACGAGCCCAGCACGCGCTTCTCGCCGCGCACCAGGTCGGCGGCGTCGTACCCGGCGACGTGGTCGGCCAGGCCGAGCCAGACGGCCACGCCGCCGGGGCGCAGCCGGGACAGCGACTGCTCGTGGGTGGCGGCGGCGCCGACCGCGTCGAAGATCACGTCGTACTCGCCGGTCAGCTCGGCGCCCGCCGCCACGCCGCCGAGCCCCGCGGCGACGGCCAGCCGCTCGGGCGAGCGGTCGGCCACGTCCACGCCGGCCGCGCCGCCGGAAAGGGCGGCGAGCAGGCAGGCCAGGCCGATGGCCCCGGCGCCGATCACGCCCACGCGCGCCCCGGCCGGCCGCCCGGCCAGCCCCCAGGCGTGCACGGCGTTCGCGGCCGGCTCCACCACGCCCGCGGCGGTCCAGCCCAGCCCGCCGGGCAGTGGCACCACGGCGGCGGCCGGCACCGCGACGCGCTCGGCGAAGGCGCCCGGCCGGTGCACGCCGATGATCTGCCGCTTCCTGCACACGTTGGGCCGGCCGATCAGACACACGTCGCACGCGCCGCACGACAGGATCGGGTTGACCGTCACCGGCCGCCCGTCGTCGGTGCGCCCGGCGAACTCGTGCCCCATGACCAGCGGCGGCACCCGGAACCCGGGGGTCTTCACGCCGTGCAGCTCACTGCCGCAGATGCCGGAGGCGACCACGTGCACCAGCACCTCGTCCGGCCCGGCCGCGGGCTCGGGCACGTCCCGCTGCTCCACGACGCCGGGGGCGGTGAAGACGAGAGCCCTCACGAGGGCCGGCCGGCGGTCGAATGCGCGCGTTCCATGGAGATCCCCATCCTATTCCGTCATGAGGAATGCTATTCCGAACTGGCGCTAGGAGACCATTGCGGCGAAGATCATGTCAAGAGGCCGGGGCGAAGCGGGGCGGCGTCACCGCATCCGGCAAGCCAGGAACGGCCGGGCCGAGGACGTCATCCTCGGCCCGGCCGCCCTGTTCCGAATCGCGGAAAGCCGGTTTGACAGGCAGAATCAGCGCAGCAGCACCGGCACCGCCAGCGGCCCCTCGGTGATGATTGACGCCGTGTAGGCGATCTCCTCGGGGCGGACCGCCAGCCGCAGCCCCGGGAACCTGCCGAACAGCGACGACAGCGCGATCCTGGCCTCCAGCCGGGCCAGCGGCGCCCCCAGGCAGAAGTGCGGGCCCCGGCCGAAGCCGAGATGCCCCTCCTTGGCCTTGCCCAGGTCGAAACGGCCGGCGTCCGGGCCGTAGCGGGCCGGGTCGGTGCCCGCGCCGGTGAGCCCGACGACGATGGGCCGGCCCGCCGGGATGGTCGTGCCGGCGACCGTGACGTCCTTGAGCGGGTAGCGGAAGACCAGGCCGACGACCGAGTTGCGGCTGCGCAGCGCCTCCTCGACCACCTGCTCCCACGCGTCCTCCGTACGGGCGCGGTCGAGCTGGGCGGGGTCGGCGCACAGGGCCACCACCGCCTTGGCGATCAGGTGAACGGTCGTCTCGTGACCGGCGACGAGCACGACCCACAGGATCCACAGCAGCTCGTTGTCGGACAGGCGGCCGCCGTCGTCCTCGTTGGCGCGGATCAGGCCGGTGGTCAGGTCGTCGGCCGGCTCGCGGCGGCGGCGCGCGATGAAGGCCGCCAGGTAGCCGAGCAGCGACCCGGCCGCCGCGTTCACCTCGTCGGGGGCGGCGGCGTGCGACAACATCACCCCCGTCCACTCGCGGATCTGCGCCCGCTCCTCCCGCGGGACGCCGAACAGCTCGCAGATCACGGCGACCGGCAGCGGCTCGGTGAAGGCGGTCACGAGATCGACCTCGCCGTCCCGCTCGGCCATGCGGTCGAGCAGCTCGTCGGTCATCTCCTGGACGCGCGGGGCCAGCGCGGCCACCCGGGCCGGGGTGAAGGCGCGGTTGATGAGGCTGCGCAGCCGCCGGTGGTCGGCGCCGTCCTTGGTCAGCAGGTGGTCGCCCTCGATGACCTGGCGCAGCGGCCAGTCGGCGGGGACGGTGCCGTCATGAAGACCGGTGAAGTTCCTGGCGTCCTTGCTGTAGAGCGCCTCGTCGTTGGCCAGCACCTCGTCCGTCGCCTCGTAGGAGGTCACCAGCCAGCCGTTCACCTCCCCCGGCAGCAGAACGGGCAGGACCGGTCCGTGCTCGTCCCGCAGGCGGCGGATCGTGTCGGACGTCCGCTCGCCGGGAACCGGGAACGGAAGTGGCGCGGTGTCCAATGCAGCCTCCCATGTACGGATGTCTCCCTACTCTCCGTGGTAACGCCGATGGATCCAAGGGGTGAGGTTGTCACCGCCAGGCAGGCAACATCTGCCTCCTCCGCCACGTCGGAGCCCCAGGATCGGTGATCTCACACGTTCGGCAGCCCCTCCCCCTCGGCTTCGAGCGCGTACGCGATCCCGGCGTCGACCTCGCCGTCGTACCCGGCGCGGAACGCCGACCCGTACCCGTCGTCGCCCAGGGCCTCGCGCGCCTGCCGCTCGCACTCCTGCCGGGCCGCCACCCAGGCCGGGACGCTGGCCTGCGCCTGACCGTGGCTGCTCCAGATCCGCTGCGCCAGCCCCAGCAGCCGGGCCGCCCGCTCGGGCCGGCCCGCGGCCCCCGCGCCGAGCGCCAGCAGGTCGACGGTCAGCCCGATGCCGAAGTCGTCGTGCAGCCTCCGCTTGGTGCGCAACGCCGCCTGCCCGTAGGCGACGGCCGCCGCCACCTGCCCGCGGGCCAGCTCGGCCTGGCCGCGCAGCAGGTCGCCGTGGGAGCGCATGGCCTGCTCGCCCTGCTGGTCGCACAGGGCGCGCAGGTCCTCCAGCACCGAGATCGCCTCCTCGATCCGGCCGGCGACGGTGTGCGCGACCGCCCGGCACATCAGCGCCAGCAGCCCCGCGATCGTCAGCTCGTCGCCGCTCCAGCGCATCGCGTACGCCGGCTCCGACTCCGTCATGGCCTGCTCCAGGTCGCCGCGGATCACGCCGGCCGACGAGCGCAGCGCCTTGACGCACAGCGCGGCGAAGGCGTCGTCGTCGGCCGCGGCGGCCTCGCACTCCTCGGCCCGCGCCTCGACCGCGGCGGCGTCCCCCTGGGTGGCGGCGAGCAGGCCGTCGGCCCACAGGGCGCGGGCGCGGACCGGGCCGGAGGCCGGGTCGAGCGCCAGGGCCTGGCCCAGGTAGTGGCGGCCCTCCTTGGCGTAGCCGCAGCCGTACCAGAAGAAGGCCAGCGTGCCGGCCAGGTCGAGGGCGGCCTCGCCGTCCCCTTCGCCGAGCGCGGTCTCCAGCGCGGCGCGCAGGTTGTCGTGCTCGCCGACCATCCGGTCGTACCAGGCGGGCTGGCCGGCGCCGAGCCAGCCGGCCGCGCCGCGCACGGCCAGGTCCTGGTAGTGGGCGCGGTGCCGGCGGCGCAGCTCCGCCTCCTCGCCGAGGCCGCGCAGCCAGCCCGCGCCGTACTCGCGCAGCGTGTCGAGCATGCGGTAGCGCTCGCCCGAGCCGGTCGGCAGCCAGGTCAGGATCGACTCGTCGGCCAGGGCGTCGAGCAGCAGCCCGATGTCGGCCTCGGGCAGCCGCTCGTCGGCGCACACCCGGCGCGCCGCCTCGGCGTCGAAGTCGCCGGCGAACACCGACACCCGCGCCCACAGCAGCCGCTCGGCGGGCTCGCACAGCTCGTGGCTCCACCCGACGGCGGTACGCAGCGCCTGGTGCCAGGGCGGGTCGGCCTCCTGGGTGAGCGCGAGGTCGTCCTCCAGGGTGGCGAAGCGGTCCTCCAGCCGGTCGGCCAGATGGCCGAGGGGCAGGTCGCGCAGCCGGGCCGCGGCCAGCTCGATCGCCAGCGGGATGCCTTCGAGCCTGCGGCACAGCCGGACGACGTCGTCGCGGTTGGTGTCGGTGATCTCGAAGGTCGGCATCGTCGCCGCGGCGCGCTCGACGAGCAGGGTCACGGCGTCGTGGCCGAGCGGCGCGGTGGCGCCCGCGGCCGGCACCGGCAGCGGGTCGACCACGATCACCAGCTCGGGGTCCACCTCCAGCGGACGGCGGCTGGTGGCCAGCACGTGCAGTCCGGGCACCGCCGCCAGCAGCCCCTCGACGGTCGCCGCGCAGGCCCCGACCAGGTGCTCGCAGGTGTCGAGCACGAGCAGCAGCTCGCGCCCGAACAGGTGCTCGGCCAGCACCTCGGACATGGGCCTGGTGGTCTGGTCGGTGAGCCGGAGCGCCTCGGCGATGGCGTGCGGCAGCAGGGTCCCGTCGTCCAGCGGCGACAGCTCGACCAGCCAGCAGCCGCCGGCGAAGTCGGGCCGCAGGTCCGCGGCGGCGCGCAGGGCCAGGCGGGTCTTGCCGACGCCGCCCACCCCGGTCAGGGTCACCAGCCGCGACCGCCGGCACGCCTTACGCACCTGCTCCAGCTCCGCGCCGCGGCCGATCAGGCTCGTGAGTTCCGCTGGAAGGTTGCCCGCCTGCCACTTACCTGCCATCGTGATCGCCACCTATCGGATGAAGTTGTGACAGCAGCTTGCCGGAACCTGATGCACTGCGTGACTAAAAGTGAGAAAGTAGCTACTCACCCTGTTCGCCGCGTCCGGAAAGAAGAAGCCGATAACCGGAGACACACCATGCGTTCACAGCGAGGCTGGTTCCTGCTGTTCCTGCTGGTCGAAGGGGTTGTCGCGCTCTATGTCACCTTCGGGCGCGCCGGTTTCGACCCGCTGACGGGCCTGCTCGTCCTCGCCCCTGCGATGGGGCTGGCGTCCGTGGCCTACCGGTTCCAGTGCGACCAGGAACGCGAGTTGTCCCGGGTGCGGCAGATCGCCGAGCTGGCCCAGCAGGCGATCGTCCGGCCGCTGCCGCCCCGGCTCGGCGGCATGAGCCTGGCCGTCCACACCCGTTCGGCCACCGACCAGGCGCTGATCGGCGGCGACCTGCACGACGCGCTGGTCGCGCCCACGGGGGTGCGGCTGATCGTCGGCGACGTCAAGGGCAAGGGCATGGAGGCCGTCCGCCTGAGCGCGGTCGTGCTGGCCTCCTTCCGGCGGCACGCGCCCGACGTGCCCGACCTGGTGACGCTGGCCACGGCGCTCGACGCCGACCTCGTCCCGCACCTGGGCGAGGAGGACTTCGTGACCGTCCTGCTGGCCGAGTTCGTGCCCGGCGAGGTGCGGCTGGTCAACTGCGGCCATCCGGCTCCGCTGCGCATCGGCCACCGCCTGGAGGCGCTGGAGCCGCCCGAGCCCTCGCCGCCGCTCGGCCTGGGCCCCGAGCCGCGGCTGCGGCGCGCCGGGCTCGGCCTGTCCCAGCGGCTGCTGCTCTACACCGACGGCCTGAGCGAGGCCAGGGACGCCGACGGCGTGGAGTTCCCGCTCGACCGGCACGTCCGGCACGCCCTGGCCGCGCCCGGCCTCGACCACGCGCTGCCCAACCTGCTCGACCTGCTGGACGAGCACGCCGGCGACCTGCGCGACGACCTGACACTGCTGCTGGTGCAGCCGGTGCCCGCGCCGGACCCGGCCGAGCGCGCGGCCGGTCCCGAGCCGGACGGCCCGGCCGCCACCGCCCTTCCGGCCGACTCCCGCAAGGACGGCTTCTGAGGGCGGACCGCGGCGGACGCCGTCGAGATCCGACCCCCTAGGGTGGGGACGTTCGTTGGCGGCGTCCCCGAGAGGAAGTTCCGGTGAGCGGTACCGGTGAGCTTGCCATACCCGCGTCGGTCGAGAGCGCGGGCCGTACCGGGCCGCCTTCGAGCCGGCCGGCGCGATGGCTGCTGCGGCACCAGGTCCAGCCTGTGGGCCCCGAGTCGGCCGAGGGCCACGGCGAGCCGCAGCCCTGGTGGAAGGTCATGTGCCTGACCGGCGTCGACTACTTCTCCACCCTGGCCTACCTGCCCGGCATCGCCGCGCTCGCGGCCGGCGCGCTGTCGCCGCTGGCCACGCTGCTCATCGTGGCGCTGACGCTGCTGGGCATGCTGCCGATGTACCGGCGGGTGGCCAAGGAGAGCCCGCACGGGCAGGGGTCGGTCGCCATGCTCGAACGCCTGCTGCCGTTCTGGCGGGGCAAGCTGTTCGTGCTGGTCCTGCTGGGGTTCGTGGCCACGTCGTGGATCATCACGATCACGCTGTCGGCCGCCGACGCCTCGGTGCACATCCTGGAGAACCCGTACTTCCCGAGCTTCCTGCACGGGCACGCGGTGATCATCACCGTGGTGCTGCTGGTGGTGCTCGGCGGGGTGTTCCTGATGGGCTTCACCGAGGCGGTCGGCGTCGCCATCCCGCTGGTGGCGCTGTTCCTGCTGCTCAACGCGGTCGTCGTGGCCGTCGGGTTCGCCGACGTGGCGGCCGAGCCGGAGGTCCTGTCGCGCTGGACGGACGCGCTGCTCAACGGGCGCGGCGGCTTCACCGGGCTGGTCGGCCCGGCGGTGCTGGCCTTCCCGCTGCTGGTGCTGGGCCTGTCCGGGTTCGAGACCGGCGTCAGCATGATGCCGCTCGTGGCCGCCCAGGGCGACGACCCCGAGCAGCGGCTGCGCTCGCGCATCGGCAACACCCGCAAGCTGCTGACCGTGGCCGCGCTCATCATGAGCGTCTACCTGATCGCCACCAGCTTCGTCACGACCGTGCTCATCCCGGCCGAGCAGTTCGCGCCGGGCGGGCAGGCCAACGGCCGGGCGCTGGCGTACCTGGCGCACGAACGGCTCGGCGAGGGCTTCGGCACGGTCTACGACGTCAGCACCATCCTCATCCTCTGGTTCGCCGGCGCCTCGGCCATGGCGGGCCTGATCAACATCGTGCCGCGCTACCTGCCCTCGTACGGCATGGCGCCCGAGTGGGGCAAGGCCGTCCGGCCCGTCGTGCTGGTCTACACGGCCATCTGCGTCCTGCTCACCCTGGCCTTCAACGCCGACGTCGACGCCCAGGCCGGCGCGTACGCCACCGGCATCCTGGCGATGATGGTCTCCGGCGCGGTGGCGGTGACCATCTCGGCCGTCCGCCACCGCCAGACCCCGGCCGTCCTGGGATTCGCCGTGCTGACCCTGGTGCTGGTCTACGCGCTGGTGGAGAACATCAGGGAGAAGCCCGACGGCATCACCATCTCGGCGTTCTTCATCCTCGGCATCGTCGCGATCTCGCTGATCTCGCGGGTGTCGCGCACCACCGAGCTGCGCGCCGACCGGATCGAGTTCGACGAGGCGGCCCGCCGGTTCGTCACCGACTCGCTGAACCACGACGGCGCGCTCAACATCATCGCCAACCGGCGCGGCCCCGGCGACGCGGCCGAATACCTGGCCAAGGAGAGCGAGCAGCGGTCCATGAACCCGGTGCCCGGCCGGGCCGACGTGCTGTTCCTGGAGATCGACGTCATCGACCCGTCCAGCTTCAGCGACGTGCTGCGGGTGCGCGGCGTCGAGGTCGACGGCCACCGCGTGCTGCGCGCGGAGAGCCCGGCGGCGCCCAACGCGATCGCGGCCGTGCTGCTGGCGCTGCGCGACGGCACCGGGGTGCGTCCCCACTGCTACTTCGAGTGGGCCGAGGGCTCGCCGATGGTCCACCTGCTGCGTTACCTCATCCTGGGCCGCGGCGACACCGCGCCGGTCGTCCGCGAGATCATCCGCAAGGTCGAGCCCGAGCCGCAGCGGCGGCCCGGCATCCACGTCGGCGGCTGACCGGCCGCAACCAGTTCGGGGGCCGGGTCGGGGGCGCGTCAGGGCCAGCGGGTGCGCAGCCAGGCGAGGGTGGCGCGGCGGGAGCGTTCGCGCCGGTCGCGCAGCGCCGGCGGCGCGGGCGCGGTGGCCGAGCGCGTCCAGTAGCCGAGGAGGGCGACCAGGAGGGCGTCCACCTGATCGGCGGGCGCCCCGCGGCCGAGCGGGTGCGTGGTGAGCAGGCGCTCGGGGTCGCGCGACCCGAGGTCCGACTGCAGCAGCAGGCAGACCAGGTCGGCCCAGGCCGGGCCGGTGCAGGCGCGCCCCCAGTCCACCAGGCGGGCGGTCCCGTCGCGGTCGATGAGGATGTTGTCGAAGCGCGGGTCGAAGTGCAGCAGCGTGCCGCCGGTGACCAGGGCCGTCCAGCGGCGTTCGACCGCGGCCAGGCGGGGCAGGCGGGCGCGTTCCCAGGCTCCGGCGCGGGCGGGGTCGAGGGTGTTCCACAGCTCGCAGCGTCCCGACATGCGCCCGGCCAGCGTGGGCAGGCCCGCCAGCGGGGACGGGGTCAGCTCGCGGGCGCACACGGTGAGCAGGGCGAGCGCGGCGGCCAGCTCGTCGTCGTGCCAGGGCTCGTGCGGGAGCCGGCCGGGCGCGACCTCCGAGCAGAGCAGGACCCACCCCGCCGCCTCGCAGGAGAACAGGAACCCGGGGGCGGGCACGCCCGGCGGCAGGGCCGCGCCCACCACGGCCTCCGCCCGGTAGTCGGCCGCGTACGGCGAACCGGCGGGCACGGCCTTCACGAACACCCGGCCGCCGCCGGTCAGCGTGAGCACGCCGCGCACGCCGCCGGTGAAGCCGCCGTGCCGCTCCGCGAAGCCGGCCGCCGCCCGGCCGAGCCGCCGCTCGACCTCCCGGACGAGAGCGCCGGGCAGGTCGTCCCACCCGGGCGGCCCGATCCGGAGGCCGGGCGAGTGGCGCTGTTCAGGTGGTGTCATCCGGTTGCCGGGCCTCCTGGAGGTCGGGCTGGGCGGCGTCGCGGTCGAGGCCCAGCAGGGCGAGGCGGAAACGGGCACAGCGCGCTTCGAGCTCGCGCTCGTCGTCGAGGATCCACTGTTCGATCATGGTCATCCAGTGAACACACCGGCCGCCGGGGGACGGCCGACTTGGCGCAGACTTTTCACTGGAGCAACTCGACCGTGCCGCGCTCGCCGTCCACGCGGACGCGGTCGCCGTCGCGCAGCCGCATGGTGGCGTTGCCGGTGCCGACCACGGCCGGGATGCCCAGCTCGCGGGCCACGATCGAGGCGTGCGACAGCGGCGCGCCCATGTCGGTGACGACGGCGGCGGCGCGCGGGAACATGGGGGTCCAGCCCACGTTCGTCAGGGTCGTCACCAGGATCTCGCCGGGCCCCAGCCGGTCGCCGTCCTCCGGGCCGGCGATGACCCGGGCCACGCCCTCGACCACGCCCGGCGCGCCGGGGAACCCGGTCACGGTGTCGCTGACCGGGACGTCGAAGCCGCGGGCGTCGTAGACGTCGGCCCGGCGATCCGGGTCGGCGGCCCACCGGACGGGGTCGAACCGGCCGACGATCACCGTCGGGTACGGCGGCAGCGCGGCGTACCGGTCGTGGGTCGCCCGCCGGACCGGGACCCGGGCCAGGGCCGAGGTGTCGCCGCGCAGCACGTCGAGGATCTCCTCCAGGTAGAGGTGGAACAGGTCGTCGCCGTGCCCGGTCAGCTCCCCGGCGCGCACCACGAACGCCCGCAGCACCCAGAAGGCCCGGATGTTCTCCGAGCGGGCGCTCTCCCGGTCGCGGACGACCGCGTTCCACCGCCGTACCCGGGCGCGCATCCGGGCCTCCTTGCCGGGGTGGCGGGCGGCGAACCGGGCCCACGCCTCCTGCCTGGCCTTCTCCTGCCGGGCCAGCAGCGCCTCGGTGCCGGCCCGCAGGTCGCGCAGGCCGGCGAGCTGGGCGTCGATCCAGGCCGGGTCCTCGCCGGGCCGGGGCCTGGAGACCTCGAACTCGTGCGGGCCGCGGTGCCCGTAGGCCAGCGCGAACTCCTCCCTGCTGATCTCGCCCCTGGCCAGCCTGCCCAGGCCCAGGACGGGCCCGAGGCTGGCCAGCTCGCCGTCGGCGTTGACGCCGGTGAGCATGGCCTCGGCGTCCGCCTCGCCCATCAGCCTGCGCAGCCGGTCGCGGGTCCAGACCAGCGTGGCGCCGCCCTGGCGGCCGGCGGCCTCCAGCATGCGGCTGGAGATGACCAGGTGGGGCTCGATGTCGGACGTCCACAGGTCGGCCAGCTCGGGGCCGGAGGACGTGGCGGCGACGCGTTCGCGCAGCTCCTCGCAGCGCTGCCGGGAGGTGGCGAGGAAGGCCGGCAGGTCCTTGATGTTCCGGCGCACCCGCCGCTGGAGGGTGACGGCCATCGGCAGGACGCGCCGGACGATCTCCCAGCGCGACAGCCGCACCAGCGGCACCTCCAGCCCGGCCGGCAGCCTGCCGAAGACCTGCTCGACCGCGCCCAGCCTGCTCCGCATGCCCAGGGCGGCGGCGATGGAGTGGACGACGCTGAGGTTCATGTAGAAGCGGCCGCCGATGTTGCCCACCAGGTCGAACCCGGGCAGCGCCGAGGCCGACATGGCCTCGTGGATGAAGATCCGGACGAACGACCAGGTCGCCGGGGTCATCACGTCGGGGATGGCCTCGCCCAGGTTGCCCGCCGTCCACAGGTAGTCGCCCTTGAGGCTGTCGTTCCACTCCTCGACCTGCGGTTTCAGGCCGGTGATCGGGCGGGCCTGGAGGATCGCGAACGTGCCGTCGCGCCTGGCCCACTCGACGTCCATGGGCATGCCGTACAGGGCCTGGACGCGTTCGCCGAGCGCGGCCAGCTCCATCGCCTGCGCCGGGTCGAGCACGGGAGCGCGGCGCAGCTCCTCGGGCACCGGCTCCTCGCGGGTGCCGCTCGCGGTGCGCACGGTCATGACGGTCTTGTCGGCGACCTTGGAGCCGGTGACCCGGCCGCCGGACAGGGTGAGCGTGTCCGGCGTGACCAGCCCGCCGACGACCGCCTCGCCGAGCCCCCAGGACGCGTTGACCACGATCTCGTCGCGCGCGCCGGTGACCGGGTCGGCGGTGAACATGATCCCGGCCGCGTCGGCGTCCACCAGCTCCTGGACGACCACCGCCAGGGCCACGTCGTCGTGCGGGACGCCGTTGCGCTCGCGGTAGGCGACGGCGCGCGGGTTCCACAGCGAGGCCCAGCAGCGGCGGACCGCCTCCAGCAGGCCGTCGGCCCTGACGTTGAGAAAGGTGTCCTGCTGCCCGGCGAACGACAGCTCGGGCAGGTCCTCGGCGGTGGCCGAGGAGCGCACGGCCACCGCGACGTCGTCGCCGAGCGCGGCGTGCGCGGCCCGGATCGCCTCGGCCAGGTCGGCCGGGATCTCGTGCGCGGCGAACAGCGCGCCGGGGTCGCCGCTGGAGGCGATCTCGTCGCCGAACGCCGCCACGAACGACCGGTACGCCCGCGTGGTCACGACGAACCCGCCGGGCACCGGCAGCCCCGCCCTGGCCAGCCGGGCCAGCGAGGCGCCCTTGCCGCCGGCGGTGCCGAGGTCGGCGGCGGCTTCGTCGTCGAGGGGGATGACTGACTTCATTGCACGCGCTCCTTGGCCGGGCTCATGGATGTCGCCAGTTTGCGCCGGGCGACGTCGGCGAGGGCGTCGAGGAGGTCGAGCGTGGCCCGCGCGACGGCGGCGGCGTCGTCGGGCGGCAGCACGCGCCCGGTGCCCACCGCGCGTTCGACGGTCTCGGCCAGCAACTCGGCGATGCGGTCGCCGGGCAGCCGCTCGGACTCCGGCTGCGCGCCGGGCAGGAACATGAAGCCGTAGAAGATCGAGCCGATCACCGTGACGTGCTCGGCCGGCTCCGCGCGCACGGCGCCCAGCCGGACCAGCTCGCGCAGGTAGGCGTCGAAGGGGCCGCCGAGTTCGAGGCCGCCGGCCGCCGGGCCCTGCCGCTTGAGCCGGGTGAGCTTGCCGAGCACCTCGGAGTCGTCGAGCAGCACCGCGTGCAGCAGCGGCCGGTGCAGCAGCGCCGAGGCCAGGGTCCCGAACAGCTCGCCGAGGGTGGCGGGCGCGCCGTCGCGCACCCGGTCCAGCATGAGCACCCGCTCGCGCCGCAGCAGCGCGGCGAACAGCTCTTCGCGCGTCTTCCAGTGCAGGTAGATCGTGCCCTTGGCGACCCCGGCGCGCCTGGCGACGTCGTCGACGGTGGTCTTGTCGTAGCCCCAGCGCAGGATCAGCTCGGCGGCGGCGTCGAGGATCCGGTGGGCGCGCTCGGCCTGCCGCGCGGGGTCCTGCGGGGGCCTGCCCGCTCTGGCCATACGTCGTCCTCCAATTGTTTGACCAGATGAGCTTAAACGGTCACGTAATTGACGGCAAGGCCGGATCTCCCGTACGCCGCCGGGAAGGCGCCGCCGGGCCGTAGCGTAGGGGGCATGGGCAAGGCGTTCTGGATCGACCAGGAGTTCGACAGGGACCGTGACGGGCGCTACGCCGTGCACGTGCGCAAGAACCTCGACGAGTTCGAGTGGGGTGACATCGCACCGGTCAGGTTCGCCTGCGCGGCCTGGCGGCTGGCCACCCCGCCCGCCCTCACCCCCGGCTACGTGCGCTGGGACCGCCGCGTCCTGGAGGCCACCTGCCACCGCAACACCTGGGACGGCACCCTGTTCGCGCGCGTCCGGATCGTCTCGCCGCTGCCCGCCGAGCTGACCAGGTCGCGCGCCTGGTGGCGCGACCGCGGCTGGCTGGGCTGGCAGGAGACCTTCGGCCAGTACGTCGAGCCGAGCCAGCAGGACCTCGCCCGCATCCCGTTCCTGCGCGCCACGCTGCTCGTCGAGGCGCCCGTGCCGCTCGGCGACCTCCCGCCGGAGCCCGAGGGGCCGCACGACGAGGTCGAGCAGCGCGCCCACCGGGCCGTACTCGTGCTGGTCCGCGAGCTCAACGCGCTGGTCGCCCCGGTGCTCGACCAGCTCGGGTAGCCCGCCCGCCGGCCAGCATGCCCGCCGCCCCCGTGGGTAGCGGGAGGCCCATGAGATTTCCGTTCGTCGTGACGGCGCTCCTCCTGGCGGCCGTCGGCTGCGCCGTGGACACGACGTCCCCCGCCCGCGCGGCCGAGCGTTTCCACGCGGCCCTGGAGGCGCACCACGAGGACGCCGCGTGCGGGCTGCTGGCCCGCAGCACCGCCGAGAAGCTGCCCGACCGCGGCCAGACCTGCGCCCAGGCGCTGGGCGACCTCAAGCTGGGGCCCGGCGGCGCGGTCACCGAGGTGCGCGTGTGGGGCAAGGAGGCCCAGGTGCGGCTGGCCGGCGACACCCTGTTCCTGCACCGCTTCGACGACGGCTGGCGGGTCAAGGCCGCGGGCTGCCGGCCCGTGCACGACCTGCCCTACGAATGCGAGGTGGAGAACTGATGCGGGTGATGTTCACGCTGACCCTGCTGGTCATCGCGGCGGGGCTGGCCTGGTTCCTGGCCATCGGGTGGGCGCGGTTGTGAAGTGGGTGAAGGAGAACTCCCTCTCGCTGGCCTTCCTGGTCATGTTCCTGCTGGCGCTCGGCGGCCAGGCGGTGGCGGGCATGCTGCAGTTCAACGACGTGCAGCTGGTTCAGGGCGCCGACCCGGTGTCGTTCGCCGAGTACGTCACCTCCTCCGACTTCGCCGTGGACGTGGCCGAGAACTGGCAGTCGGAGTACCTGCAGTTCTTCCTGTACATCATGCTGACCGTCTGGCTCGTCCAGAAGGGCTCCCCCGAGTCCAAGAAGGTGGAGGACGCCGGGGCCGAGTCGGACGAGGACCAGCAGGTCGGCGCGCACGCCGCCGGCTACTCCCCCGCCTGGGCCAAGGTCCGCGGCGCCCGGCTGTGGCTGTTCAGCAACTCGCTCGGGCTGGTGATGGGGGCCATCTTCGTGCTGTCGTGGCTGGCCCAGTCGGTGGCGGGCCAGGCGGCCTACAACTCCGGACGGCTCGGCGACCTGCGCGACCCCGTCTCGTGGGGCCAGTACGTGACCTCCGCCGAGTTCTGGAACCGCAGCCTGCAGAACTGGCAGTCGGAGCTGCTGGCCGTGTTGTCGATGGTGGTGCTGTCGATCTACCTGCGTCAGCGCGGCTCGCCCGAGTCGAAGCCGGTCGGCGCCCCGCACGCGGCCACGGACGTCGAGGGCTGACCGGTCAGCACGGCCACGACGCGGGTGCCCGGCGCGAACGCCCCCCGCCGGGCCAGGTCGAGGACGCCGTAGAGCATCTTGGCCACGTAGACGCCCTCGACCCGGTGCTCGGCGGCGAACCGGTCGAGGGCGGGGGTCGTGCGGGCGTAGCCGCCGAAGTGGTAGTCGAGGTTGAGCGACCAGTTCGTCCAGGTGCGGCCGTAGGCCTCGTGCTGGAGCCGGGCCACCTCGCCGGCCAGGAAGCCGGCCCCCTTGAGCACCGCGAAGCCCAGCGCCCGCCTGCCCTCGGGCAGCCCGGCCGAGATGCCGGCCAGCGTGCCGCCGGTGCCGACCGGGCAGCAGACGACGTCGTAGTCGACGTCGATCTCGGGCGGCAGTTCGGCGCAGCCGCGCACGGCCGCGGCGTTGCTTCCGCCCTCGGGCAGGATCGTCACGTCGCCCCACCGCTCCCGCAGCCGAGCCTGCACCTCGGGCGTGTGCTTGAGCCGGTAGGCGGCCCGGTCGAGGTAGGTGAGGGTCATCCCGCAGGAGGCGGCGAAGGCGAGCGTGGGGTTGAGCGGCAGGTGCTCCTCGCCCCTGATCACCCCGATCGTCTCGATGCCGTGCAGCCTTCCCGCCTGGGCCACGGCCCTGATGTGATGGGAGTACGCCCCGCCGAAGGTGAGCAGCCGCCGATGGCCCAGGTTGTACCTGAGCTTGCGGCGCTTGTTGTCGTCGTGCATCAGGAACACCCGGACCTGGCCGAGCGCTGGATCCAGGAGCTCCTCCATGGCGCTAGTCTACGGTCGGGCCTTTGTTGAGGAGTGTTGGATTATGCGCGTTGCTGAAGCTTTTCGTGCCGCCTTCGGTGCCGATCCCCGCACGGTCTGGCGCGCGCCCGGCCGGGTCAACCTGATCGGCGAGCACACCGACTACAACGACGGTTTCGTCCTGCCCTTCGCGGTGCCGTGGGGCGTGAGCGCCGCCGTCACCCCGCGCGCCGACCAGACCATCCGGCTGCTGTCCCTCCAGTCCTCCGGCGGCCCGATCGAGCTTTCGGCCAGGGAGGCGGCGACCGGCTGGGCCCGCTACGCCGTGGGCGTGCCGGCCATGCTCGGCGACCGGGTCGCCGGCGCGGACATCGCGATCGACGGCGACGTGCCCCAGGGCGCGGGGCTCAGCTCCAGCGCCGCGCTGGAGGTGGCCGTCGCCTCCGCGCTGAACGACGTCCACGGGCTCGGCCTGACGCCGATGGAGATCGCGCTGCTCAGCCAGCGGGCCGAGAACGACTTCGTCGGCATGCCGTGCGGGATCATGGACCAGGCCGCCTCGGCGCTGTGCGAGGAGGGCCACGCGCTGTTCCTCGACTGCCGCTCGCTCGGCTCCAGGAAGATCCCCCTCGACCTGGCCGCCGAGGGCCTGAGCATCCTCATCATCGACACCCAGGTCCACCACGAGCACGCCGGCGGCGAGTACGCCAAGCGCCGCGCCGAGTGCGAGTCCGCCGCCCGCAAGCTGGGCGTGGCGTCCCTGCGCGACGTCACCGACCTGGCCGCGGCCCTCGACCGGCTCCAGGGCGACGAGCGCAAGCGCGTCATGCACGTCGTCACCGAGAACCACCGCGTCGAGGCCCTGGTCGGCCTGCTGCGCGCGGGCAAGGTGACCGAGATCGGCGCCCTGCTCAACGCCTCCCACCTGTCGCTGCGCGACCAGTACGAGGTGTCCTCGCCGGAGCTCGACGTGGCCGTGGAGGCCGCCTTCCGCGGCGGGGCCCGCGGCGCCAGGATGACGGGCGGCGGCTTCGGCGGCTCGGCCATCGCCCTGGTCCCGGACGACCGCCTGGACGGCGTGCGCGAGTCGGTCTCGGCCGCCTACGCCGAGCGTGGCTTCCAGGCCCCGCGTTTCCTGGCCGCCACCGCCGCCCAGGGCGCCCACCGCCTGGCCTGAGCCGGTCAGGGCGTGCGGGCCGCTCCCGCCCGTGCCAGGTTGACCCCGCTGGCGATCACCCCGATGTGGCTGAACGCCTGCGGGTAGTTGCCCGCGAACGCGCCCGTCGCCGGGTCGATCTGCTCCGGGAGCAGGCCGAGCGGGCCGGCGCGGGCGCACAGGGAGGCGTACAGCTCCTCGGCGCGGGCCCGGTGACCTTGCAGGATGAGGTTGTCCACCAGCCAGAAGCTGCACAGCAGGAAGGCGCCCTCGTCGCCGGGCAGGCCGTCCGGCGACCGGTCGTGCAGGTAGCGGTAGAGCAGGCCGTCACCGGCGGACAGGCGTTCGGCGACGGCGGCGGTGGTCGCCGCCATCCGCGGGTCATTGGCCGGCACGACCTTGCGCAGCGGCAGCGCGAGCAGGCTGGCGTCCAGGCCGCCGCCGCCGTCGAGGTGCTCGCTCAGGCACTGCGCCTCCTCGTCCCAGGACTGCTCCAGGATCAGCCGGCGCAGCTCCTCGGCGGTGGCGCGCCATCTGGCGATCGGACCGGCCAGGCCCAGCCGTTCGCCGATGGCCGCGGCCCGGTCGAGCGCCACCTGGCACATGCCCGCCGAGTAGGTGAAGACCCGGCCCTGGCTGCGTACCTCCCAGATGCCCTGGTCGGGCTGCCGCCAGGTGTGCGCGGCGGCCTCGGCCAGCGCCGACAGCCCCGACCACAGCGCGGGCTGCAGGTCGCGGCCGGGCAGCAGCCACTGGTCGGCGCAGTCCAGCACCTCGCCGTAGACGTCGTGCTGGCGCTGGTCGGCCGCGCCGTTGCCCCACCGCACCGGTGCCGAGCGCCGGTAGCCCTCCAGGTCGGCGTCGACGACCTCCTCGGGTACGGGGTCGCCGCGCAGCGTGTACATGATCCGCGGCTGCCCGCTCTGTTCGAAGGCGTCGAGGACCCAGCCGAGGAAACCGTCGGCCTCCTCCGCGAAGCCGACGCGGCGCAGCGCGAAGACGGCGTAGGCGGCGTCGCGGATCCAGGTGTAGCGGTAGTCCCAGTTGCGCACCCCGCCGACGGGCGCGGGCAACGAGGACGTCGGCGCCGCGACCAGCGAGCCGTTCACCCAGTCGTCGCACAGCTTCAGCGTGATCACCGAACGCCGGACCAGCGCCTCCTGCGGGCCCTGATAGGTGCACGCGCCCATCCAGCGCCGCCAGGCGTCGGCGGTCTGCCGCACCATCGCCTCGGGGTCGAACCGGTGGTGACGGTGGATGCGTCCCCACGACAGCACCAGGTCGAGGCGCTCGCCCTCCTGGAGGTCGTGCACGGTGCGCAGCCCGCCCAGCGGCCGATTGGAGCGCAGGTGCAGCCGCAGGTCGGGCCGGCGGGAGGCGCGCACCTCCAGGCCGCTGCCGAGCATCCGGGTCTGCCCGCCGCCGCGCGGCGCCAGCTCCGCCCGCAGGCGCACGTCCCCCGCCAGGACGACCGCGGACCTGACCAGCTCGCCCCGTCCGCCGCCCGCGTCGTCGCTGAGGTCGGCCCCGGCGCGCAGGACCAGCGCGTCGGTGATCCGGACCACGCCGGACGGGCCGCGCAGCTCGGTGACCAGCACGGCGGTGTCCGGCTCGTAGTACTGCCTGGCCTCGCGCAGGTCGTCGGTGGTCAGCGTGAAGCAGCCGCCGCGCTCGCGGTCGAGCAGGCCGCACAGCAGCGGGTCGCTGTCGAAGTGCGGCAGGCACAACCACGGGATCGAGCCGTCGAGGGCGACCAGCGCCGCCGTCGTGCCGTCGCCGATGAGCCCGAGGTCCTCCAGCGCCGGGTAGCCCTCCCGGTGGCGCACCGGGCGGAAGGGTGGATCGAGATCGAGCATGACCGGCGTTCTCCTCCGAGGTCGTCACCGGAAGGTGATCATCACCTTCACGACGTCGTCGAGCTTCTTGTCCGAGACCTCGAAGGCGCGTTCCATCTCCGCGAAGGGGAACGTGTGGGTGGTCAGCGGCGTGGGATCGACCCGGCCGCCCTCCAGGACGCGCAGCAGGCGTTCCATGCGCAGCCGCCCGCCCGGGCACAGGCCGGTCGTGATCTTCTTCTCGGCCATGCCGACGCCCCACTCGACGCGCGGGATGCGGACGAACTCGCCCTGGCCGTAGTAGCCGGTGTTGGAGATCGTCCCGCCCGGCTTGGTGATCTTGATCGCGGTCTGGAAGGTGGCGTCCGCGCCGAGCGCCTCGATGGCGGTGTCCACGCCCTGTCCGCCGGTCAGGCGGAGCACGCCCTCGACGACGTCCTCGGCGCTGAAGTCGACGACCTCGTCGGCGCCGAAGTCGCGGGCCAGCCGCTTGCGGCGGGGCACCGACTCGACCCCGATGACCAGGCCGGCGCCGCGCAGCCGGGCGCCCGCGGTGGCCATGAGGCCCACCGGGCCCTGGGCCAGCACGGCGACCGCCCCGCCGATGGGGATGTCGCCGTTCTCGGCGCCCATGAACCCGGTCGAGAGCATGTCGGCGCAGTAGACGGCCGTCTCGTCCGGCACCCCGTCGGGGATCTTCGCCATGTTGGCGTCGGCCTCGTTGACGTGGAAGAACTCGGCGAAGACGCCGTCCTTGGAGTTGGCGAACTTGAACCCGCCGAGCGGGCCGCCCGACTGCGACGGATGGCCGTCCTGGCAGGCGAGGTCGCCCCAGTCGGGGGTGATGGCCCCCACCAGGACGCGGTCGCCCGGCCGGAAGTCGCGCACCTCCTCGCCCACCTCGTGCACCACGCCGACGCCCTCGTGCCCGAGTGTGAGATCGGTGCGCGGCCCGATGCCGCCCTGGACGGTGTGGGAGTCGGAGGTGCAGATGAGGGCGGTGGTGGTGCGGACGACGGCGTCGCGCGGACCCGGCCGCGGCACCGGTTTGTCCATGAAGCCGACCCGGCCGATCTCCTTCATGACGAAAGCCTGCACCGCGCCCCCCGAACGTGCCCGCGCTGGACGTCCCCCCACGTCCCGGCCTGGCCGGGAACCCTTCGGACACGCCCAGCCCTACCCTGCCGGGATCGCCGTCTAACCTCGGGGCGCTCCGCCCGCACCCCCTCTGGCCTGCGGATTCACAACGCCGGGAAGTCCGGCGGGCGGCGCTCCAGGAAGCTGGCGACGCCCTCGGCGAAGTCGGGCCGGCCGAAGGAGGCCAGCATCTCGTGGACGGCCTTCCTGGCCGACTCCTCCAGGGTGACGTCCCAGTCCTGCCACACCTGCCGCTTGATCACCGCCATGGACGCCGGCGAGCTGTGCACGGCCAGCTCCCTGGCGTACTCCTGGGCCTGCGCCAGCAGCGACTCCCCCGGCACCGCGCGGTTGGCCAGCCCCAGCTCGTACGCCTCCCGCCCGCTGAACACCCGGCCCGACAGCAGGACGTCCATGGCCCGCTGCTGGCCCATCACCCGGGGCAGCACCCAGGACAGGCCGTACTCGGCGACCAGGCCGCGGCGCGGGAAGGCGGTCGTCCACTTGGCCTCCTCGGCCGTGAAGACCAGGTCGCAGACGAGCGCGTGCACCATGCCGAGCCCGGCGCAGGCGCCGTTGACCGCGGCGATGATCGGCTTGCCGATGGTCGTGGGGAAGGTGTTGGGACGGGGGTCGGGGGTCTCGTCGTAGGAGCCGGTCTGGATGGCGGCGAGCGTCCTGAAGTCGGCGCCGGCGCAGAAGCCCTTGCCTGCGCCGGTCACCACGATCGCCCGGACGTCGGGGTCCTTCTCGGCCTCGGCCAGCAGGTCGAAGTAGCGCCGGCCCATGGCGTCCGTCCAGGCGTTGAGCGTGTCGGGACGGTTGAAGGTCAGCGTGAGCACGCCCCGGTCCGACGATGAGAGCACGAGTTCCGCCATGCGCTAACCGAACCATGTTCTGGGCGGGGCTGGCAAGCGGCTCAGCGGGCGGGGTGGCGGTGCACGTACGCGGGGGTCAGCTCGCAGGTGTCGTAGTAGCGGTGGAAGACCGGGGTCGCGCCGCCCGACAGCGGCGGCACGATCCACGACCAGTCGGCCGGGCAGCGCCGTCCGGCGCGCTCCTCGCGTTCCAGGTGGGTCAGGAAGCGCCGGGACTCGGTGTGGTGGTCGGTGATCGTCACCCCCGCCCGTTCGAACGAGTGCAGCACCGCCACGTTGAGCTCGACCAGCGCGTGGTCGCGCCAGAGCGAGCGCTCGGTGGAGGTGTCCAGGCCGAGGTGCTTGGCCACCTCGGGGAGCAGGTCGTAGCGGTCGGAGTCGGCCAGGTTGCGCGCCCCGATCTCGGTGCCCATGTACCAGCCGTTGAACGGCGCGCACGGGTAGCAGACGCCTCCGATCTCCAGGCACATGTCCGAGATGACCGGCACGGCGTGCCAGCGCAGCCCCAGCTCCGCGAACCATGCGTACTCCGGATGCAGCAGCGGCACCTCCAGCACGGCGTCGCCCGGCAGGTTGCACACCAGCGGGTCGCCGAGCCCGGCCCGCACGACCAGCGGCAACACGTCGAACCGGCCCGGCCCGCCGCGCCAGCCGAGTTCCTTGGCCAGGTCGGTGAGCTCGGCGTTGCGCGGGTCGCCGAGGACGCCGCCGCCGTTCAGCCGGTGCCCGGCGTAGCGGACGAGCTGGTCGTTGAGCACCCGCGGGCCCGGCATGGCCGGGGTGTCCGGGGCGAACACGGTGACGGTGGGCCTGATGCGCCCCTCCCCCGTCGCCTCGCGCAGGTGCGCCACGCACTCCACCGCCACGCCCTCGGCCGTCGTCACCTCCCGCCGGTCGCGCACCTTCAGCGAACGCCAGTACAGGCGTCCGATGCACCGGCCGCTGTTGCGCCAGGCGACCCGGGCGCCGAACTCCAGCTCCTCGAAGGTGTGGACGTAGGTGCCGTGGCGGGCGACGTCTCTGGCGACGTCGCGCAGCCGGGCGGCCAGGCCGCCGGCGGCGGGGTTCTCGGCGTGGAAGAGCCTGATGAACCGCTCCGCCTCGCGGAGGTCCGTGGTGCGCTCGAACAGCGCGTGCACGGCATGCACATCGAAGGGACGCAGTGACCTGATCCAGGTACGCACGCGGCAACCAACATTTCGCTCAGCGGAGCGCCCCGCCGATTCCGGGTCGGCGGCACGTCCTGCCGGCGGCGCCCTCTCCACGCCCCCGTCACGACTTCCCGCGGCTGCCGGCCGCACCCGGCCGGCTCCCCCATCTTGCCGCCGCGAACGCCCGTTGTCCGCGTAATACCGAAATCGGTGACTCATCCACTACAACGCGTGAATCCCTCTCTTTTCAGGACATGCCTGCTCGGCGACGTCCTGATCGCTCAGGGTTTCGGATCATCGGCGATCCGTGACTCCTCGAGCGCGTCGGAGATCCGCTGCGTCAGTTCCCGCACCTCCTCGCCCGAGAGGCCGCGCAGGTTCGTCGCCGCCAGTTCGATCGTCGCCCCGCCCTCGTTCCGCACCCGGATGCGGACCTCGGCACCGTGTCGCCGCAGCCTGAACCAGGCCAGCAGCGCGGAGGCGAACGCGCCCAGGGCGCCCGATCCGGCCAGGACGACCGCGAGGCCGAGAACATCGGTCATCGGCCCGCCGCCAATCCGACGCAGGCGGCACTGGCGGCCAGGGTGAGCACGAACAACGTCAGGGAGACGTTGGCGACCGTGCCCGGACCCGCCATGGCCACCTGGGTGTACGCGACCGCGTTCCCGATGCAGCACAGGAGCGACGACCCCACCATCATGGCTCTCATGATCTGCCATTCATGACCGAAGGGGGCGAACACCAATTCACCCACCGCCGCGGCGGCCAGCGCGGAGGAGGCGATGAACAGCTCCCCCTTGGCCAGGATGGACATCCAGCTGAACCGCTGAGGCGACATGACGCCACGCAGGGCATCGATCCAGATGGGAAGCAGCCCGAAAATCACCCCGAACACCACCCAGAGCGTGAGACGCCCGATGATCTGCCGCGCCCTGGCACGCGTCAGGCCCGCCGGCGGAGTGCGGCCCTGTTCCGGGCTGAGGGGTGCTTCAGACGTGGTCAACGGCTTCTCGCGGAGTGAGGAGGACGTCACTGGAACCGCTGTGAATGTACAACTTCCCGATGACGGTGTCAGCGAGACGACTTCCTGGAGCCTCAGCGAGGGGAGGTCTCCGTGGAACGACTCAGGCCCTCTCACCTGACTCGGTGAGAGGGCCTGAGTTGCTGTCTGGCTACAGCTCCCGCGATAGGACTCGAACCTATAACCTGCCGGTTAACAGCCGGCTGCTCTGCCGTTGAGCTACGCGGGATCGAACGTTCGCCCTGCTGGTCGGGCTTGTTGGGCCCTTCCGTCGTGCGCAGGAATAGATTAGCGCACTCTTGGAGTGCGTGTCGCATCGCAACTGGGGTAGGCCGGGAGACAGCGGAGGTGCGAGATGCGTTATCGGATGACATTTGCGGTCGGTCTGGCTGTCGGTTACGTGCTCGGCAGCAGGGCGGGCCGTGAGCGGTACGAACAGATCAAGCGGGCGGCCCAGCGTGTGGCCGACAGCCCCAGGGTCCAGGAGGCCGCGGGGGTGGTCGGCGCGCAGGCGTCGAGGCTGGCCGGGGCGGCCAGGGAGAAGGTGGGCGGGACGCTTCAGGAGAAGATCCCGTTCCTCGGCTCCGACGGCCACCACAGGTCCGGCAGCGGCTGGCCCGAGGAGGAGGATCTCGCGGAACGGAGGTCCCGCGAGACCGGCATCCCCTACTGAGGGCCCGGCCCCAAGATCCGGCCCCTTGATCCGGCCCCGAGATCCGGCGCGGCACGGACGTGTGATCCCTCACACGCCCATGCTGCGCCGGACGCCTTCCAGGGCCTGTTCGGCCTGTGCCCGCAGGCCCGGGTCCGTCGGATCGAGCCCGTCGTCGAAGACGAGCGTCCAGCCCAGCACCTCGCCGCCCGGCGGACGCCTGGCCACCAGCCGGACGCCGCCGCGCCCCGGCAGGCTGACGTGCTTGTTGACCACGATGGTGGAGTTCACCCGCTCGCGCACGGTCTCGGGCACCATCCGCGGTTCGGCGACGCGCTCGAAGTGGCGGGCGCCGCCGGTGGTGACGACCCGCAGCCCCTCGTCGTCCCAGGACGCCTTGTCGATCTCCTCGTACGGCACCCGCGTCCCGTCCGACAGGAACAGGGCCAGGTTGGTGGCCACCAGGTGACCGTCGGCGGTCTCGGTGAACGTCAGCACCCGCTCCCCCGGCCGGGTGTCCAGGGATCGGCGCACGTCGGCGGGCAGGCGGCGAAGAAGGCTCATATCTCCACGGTATCGGCGAGCAGGTCGAGGGTGAGCGCCGCGCTCCAGGAGAAGTCCCTGCACCCGCGCCCGCTGCCGTCGAACGGGTCGAAGCACTCGCGGAACCCGGCCTGCCGGACCAGCCGCAGGGTGCCGTTGGCGAGCTGCCGGCCGAGCTGGTCGAGTGAGTGGACGGCGGCGGCCCGGCGTAACAGCCAGTTGGTGTTCACCCAGGACGGCCCGCGCCAGTAGCGGGTGCGGTCGAACTGGGCGGCGCGGATCTCGCAGCTCGGCACCGGGTAGCCGGTCGCGCCCATGAACCGGGCCGACTCCAGCACCTCGACGCAGGCGTGCAGGTGGTCGCTGGGCAGCCCGGGGTCGAGCAGCGGCCCGAACGCGCCCACCGTGCAGACCTTGATCAGCCGGCCGGTGCGCAGGTCGCGGGGGTAGAAGCAGCCGTCCCAGAGCCGGTCGAGCATGGCCTGCCTGATGCGTTCGGCCTGTTCGGCGTGGGGTGCGGGGTCGGCCCCCGCCACCGGCGCCAGCTCGGCCAGCGCCTGGCAGGACGCCAGCCAGATCCCGTTGAACATCGGGTCCTCGACCGCGAACGGGTGCTCGTCGCGCAGGTACTCGGCGCGGTAGCCGGCGTCGCGGTAACGCATGGCCAGCCAGACGTAGCGGTCGTGGTCGCTGTCGGGGTGGCGGTCGGCCAGCTGAACGTTGCGGTAGCCGTAACCGATGGCGGGCAGCGCGGCGAGCGGCTGGTCCCAGGCCGGGCTGTCGTCCATGCCCGACTCCCAGGGGTGGACGATCGCCGCCAGTCCGGCGCCGCCGAGGTCGCGGGCCGAGGCCAGGTAGTGGTGCTGGGCGACGAGCAGCGGGAACGTCCGCCGGACGAACGCGACGTCGCCGGTGTGCCGGTAGAGCCACCGCAGCGCCAGCGCCTGCAGCGGCGGGGAGGTGAGCCCGGAGGTGTAGACCCTGGGCGCGGAGGCGTGCTCCTGCGAACGCCAGACCGACGGCCCGGGGAAGTACGCCTCGCGGGTGTGGAAGACGATGTGGGGCACCATGCCGGTCGCCCACTGGCCGCTCAGCAGGCTGAGCAGCTCCTCCCGGGCGCGCTCCGGACGGTGCCTGGCCAGGCCGATGACGACGAACGCGGAGTCCCAGCTCCACTGGTGCGGGTAGAGACCCGGCGCGGGCACGGTGCCGCTGCCCGTCCAGTTCGCCTCGAGCACGGCCAGGGCCTCGCGCCCGAGCGCGGCATCGTCAACCGCCGGCCGCGCCTCCATTCACTCACTATGCCTTGGGACGCGGGCGGAAGCTACGGCTTCTTGGCCCACTTCGCGACGAACGTGACACCGAGGACGACGGCGCCGATGATGAGAGCCCACTTGAGGAGCGTGAAGACGAAACCCACGAGCGGGCCGACGAGAAGCAGTGCGACGATGATCGCGGCGATGATCAGAAGGATGCGTGCCATGTCTCCACCGTAGGAGATCCGTTAAGCCGTTTGCAGGTGACCGAGGGTTGAATCAGGGACAAGTCAGGGTCACCCCTACCCTTTGGAACCAACCGGTCAAGACTCCCGTTGAGCCGGTAGGACACGGGGCTTCGGGGGCCCTCTTCACGGGGAGCGTGATGAGTCTGGGACCACCCATGAGCAGGGAAGGCGCCGAGTACGCGCTGCGCGCTCGGGCCGACGAACGTGACCGGATCTCCGGCGACCTGCTCGATCTCGAATCCCACACCACGTACCAGCTGCTCAAGGGCGCGACGCTGGACGGGGTGACGGCGCGGCGCTGGGCCGCCGTCCAGGCCGCGCTGACCCGGCTGTGGCTGCTGAACGACGCCTACCGGGCCGTGCTGCGCGACGCCGAGCAGGTCAGGGCCGCGCGCGCGAAACTCGGCGCCGAGCAGCTCGACGAGCTGACCCGGCTGCTGTCGGGCACGTCCGTCGTGCTGCGGGCCGCGGCCAAGCCCGTCGAGCAGCGCTCGCTGCTGCCCGAGGCCGACGAGCGGCTGACCCTCGACGAGACCGTCGCCCGCATGGACGGCGCCTTCCGCGAGGTCACCTCGGCGCTCAACGACATCGACGCCGTGTGGAACGCCGTCCTGCCCCGGCTCGACGACGCCGACCGCGTCCTGCGCGAGATCCGCGACCTGGAGCGCGAGCTGGGCGAGAGCGCCGGGCTGGAGCCGCAGGAGGCGGAGCTGCGGCGGATGCGCGCGGCCCTGCTCGCCGACCCGCTCGGCGCGGGCGTCGGCCCCGACCTCGGCGGGGTCGCCCGCGTGCTGGCCGAGGCCCGCGCGGAGGTCGACCAGGCGATCGTGGTCAAACGCGAGTACGCCAGGCGCCGCGAGGACCTGGTGGCCGCCCTCGACCGGGTACGCGCGGCCGAGAGCGAGGCCAGGCTGGCCCACGGCGCGGTCGTGGTCAAGATCGCCCTGCCGCCGCAGGCCGGCCCGCGCAGCCGGGTCGAGGAGCTGACCGGCGAGCTGGCCGCGCTCGACGCCTCGGCCGACACCTGGGTGGTGCGGGCCAGGCGGCTGGCGAGCGTGGAGAGCGAGGCGGAGAAGGCGGCCGACCGGGCGCGGGCCACCGCCAAGGCCCTGTACGGCCTGGTCGGCAGGCGCGACGAGTTACGCGGCCGGCTCGGCGCCTGCCAGGCCATGGCGGTGCGCAAGGGCATGGCCGAGGACCCCGACGCCGCCGCGTGCTTCGAGCGGGCACGATCCCTGCTGTGGAGCGCCCCCTGCGACCTGACCGAGGCGGCGGCCGCGGTCGACACCTACCAGCGCGCGATACACGGAGGTAAGCCATGACCCGCTGCGCGCAGCCGGGCTGCACCGGCACCATCGAGGACGGCTACTGCGACCTGTGCGGCAACGCGGCGGCCGCGCCGCCCCCGGCGGTGTCCGTCCCCCGGCAGGCGTCGGCCCCGGCCTCGGGGACGTCTTCCGGGCCACTCTCGGGGCCGCTCTCGGGCCCGGTGCACACCCAGCCGGTGAGCCGGTCGCTGACCTCGCCGGTGAGCAGCAGCGGCAGGTCGCGGGCCGGGGTGCTGGGCGGCATCGCCGACCTGCCGTCCGTGCCGTACCGGGACCCGGCGACGGCCGTGATGGCCGATCCGCAGGTGCCGGAGGAGAAGCGGTTCTGCGCCAACCCGGCCTGCGGGGAGCCGGTGGGCCGGTCCCGGCAGGGCCGTCCGGGGCTGACGGAGGGGTTCTGCCCGCACTGCCGCACGCCGTACTCCTTCACCCCGAAGCTGGCCAAGGACGACATGGTGGCCGGACAGTACCGGGTGCTCGGCTGCCTGGCGCACGGCGGCCTCGGCTGGATCTACCTGGCCGCCGACGAGGCCCTGGACGGCCGCTGGGTCGTGCTCAAGGGCCTGCTCAACACCAACGACGCCGAGGCGCTGGCGGCGGCCGAGGCCGAGCGCAAGTTCCTCACCACGGTCGACCACCCGAACATCGTCAAGATCCTCAACTTCCAGCTCTCCGGCGGCCTCGGCTACATCGTCATGGAGTACGTCGGCGGCCAGTCCCTGCACGAGCTGCGCCGCCAGGGCCCGCTGCCGCTGCGCGAGGCCCTGATCTACGGCCGCGAGATCCTGCACGCGTTCGGCTACCTGCACGAGAACGGCCTGGTCTACTGCGACCTCAAGCCGGCCAACGTGATCCGGGTCGGCCGGCGGCTCAAGCTGATCGACCTGGGCGCCGTCCAGCCGGTCGGCTCGCCGCCCGGCACGTCCTGGGCGACGGTCGGCTACCACGCGCCCGAGCTGGACACCCATCCCTCGTCCGTGGCCTCCGACCTCTACACGGTGGCCAGGACCCTGGCGGTGCTGACGATCCCGTCCTGGAGCCCGGCCAAGGGCGGCGTGGCCAGCCCGCTGCCGCAGGACTGCGGGCACGAGTCGTTCGCGCGGCTGCTGCGCAAGGCCACCGCGCCCAACCCCGCCGACCGGTTCCAGAGCGCGTGGGAGATGGAGGAGCAGCTCGTCGGGGTGCTGCGGGAGATCAGCGCGGCCGAGGAGGGCGTGCCGTTCCCGGCGCCCTCGACCCTGTTCGGGCCCGAGCGCTCGGCCGTGTGGACGGCGCTGTCGGACTCCCGCCAGGAGGTGTTCGGGCCGCTCGACCCGGCCGTGGTCGCGGTCGAGCTGCCGGTGCCGCACGTCGATCCGCTCGACCCGGCGGCGGGCGCGCTGGCGGGCCTGCTCGGGTTCGACGGCAAGGAGCTGTTCGACCAGCTCTCGGCGATGCCGCCGACGCCCGAGACCCGGCTCATGCGGGCCAGGCTGCTGGCCGAGGCGGGCGCCGCCGAGACCCCCGTGGCGCTGTCGGAGCTGGACCAGCAGCTCCCCGGCGACTGGCGGACGACCTGGTACCGCGGCGTGCTCGCACTGGCCACGCACCAGACGGACACCGCGGTGACGATGTTCGACGCGTGCGTGTCGGCGCTGCCCGGCGAGCTCGCGCCCAAGCTGGCGCTGGCGTTCGCGCTGGAGTGCGCCGGCAGGCAGTCGGCCCATTGGTACAACGCCGTCTGGCGGACCGACCACTCCTACGTCAGCGCCGCGTTCGGGCTGGCCAGGACGGGCCGCGTCAACGTGCTGGACGAGGTGCCGCCCACCTCCAGCTACCGGGTGGCGGCGCAGGTGGCGCTGGCCGCCTCGGTGTTCCGCCGGGCCGACCTGAGCACGGTGTCCGCCGCCGACCTGGTCGGCGCGGCCGGACGGCTGGCCAACCTGGCCGACCTCGACCCGCGCCGCCGCGACCTGCTCACCGCCGAGCTGCTGCGCTGCGCGCTGGCCTGGCTGGACAACAACCCCGCCCCGCCCGGGACGAAGCTGGCCGAGGCCGACTTCACCGAGCCGGGGCTGCGCAGGCGGCTGGAGTCGATCTACCGGAAGCTCGCGGTGGCGGCCGGCTCCCGCCATGAACGCCACGCGCTCATCGACGAGGCGAACGCCGTACGACCGAGGACGTGGCTGTGACCGAATCCGTGACGACCCCCCAGAGCTGCCCGATGTGCGCGTCCCCCGTCGTCCAGGGGGACGTCTACTGCGAGCGGTGCGGGCACGCGCTCGGCGCGCCGGTCTGCACCTCCTGCGGCGCGGCCGCGGTGGACGCGGAGGGCTACTGCGAACGTTGCGGCGCCCGCCAGCCCACCGGCCGCGACCACGCCGAGACCGTCCTGGACGGCGGGGCCGCCGCCGTCACCGACAAGGGCCTGCGGCGCGCCCGCAACGAGGACGCCATGGCGCTGCTGACCACCGGCGACGCCGTGATCACGGTGGTGTGCGACGGCGTGGGCAGCTCGCCGCGGGCCGACCAGGCCTCGGCCGCGGCGGTGGAGACCGCGGGCGCCGCCCTGGCCAGGGGGGCCTCCGCGCAGGAGGCGTTCGAGCTGGCCGGAAAGGCGGTGACCGCCCTGGCGACCTCCGTGGACGACGCCCCCGCCTGCACCTACGTCGCCGCGGTCGCCGGCCCCGGCGGGATCACGCTGAGCTGGGCGGGCGACACGCGGGCGTACTGGCTGCCCGCCGAGGCCCCCGGGCAGGGCGTGCTGCTGACCGAGGACGACGTGGTCCCGACCGGCGAGATCACCGCGTGGCTCGGCGCGGATTCCGGCGAGGTGTCGCTGCATGTGCGCACGCTCGCCCCGGGGGCGCCCGGCCTGCTGCTGGTGTGCAGCGACGGGCTGTGGCGCTACCTGGACGGCTACCGGTTCCCGCAGACGGGAACCCCCCTCGACATGGCCCGCGAGATGCTGCGCCACGCACTGGCCTCCGGCGGCCAGGACAACGTGACGATCGTTCTCATCCCCCTAGGAGAAACGCATGGGTGACCAGCCCACGTTCACGCTGAACATCGACCAGAACAAGTACCTGTCCACCGACGCCAGGGAGGTGCACGCGATCCTCACCGTGGCCTCCTCCGGCGGCGGCTTCGCCCAGGCCGCGCCCACCGAGGCGGCCGAGGTCATCATCGTCGACACCTCCGGCTCGATGAGCGGCGGCAAGATCCGCGAGGCCCGGCAGGCCGCGGCGGCGGCCGTGCACGCGCTGCGCGACGGCGTGCACTTCGCGGTGATCGCCGGGACCGAGAAGGCCAGGGTCGTCTACCCCGGCGGCAACGCCAACCTGGTCAGGGCCACGCCCGCCACCCGCGCCGAGGCCGAGCGGGCGATCAGCAGGCTGCTCGCGCACGGCGGCACGGCCATCGGCGAGTGGCTGAAGCTGGCCGGGCACCTGCTGAGCGGCTACCCGAACGCGATCAGGCACGCGCTGCTGATGACCGACGGGCAGAACAACGAGCGCCCCGAGGTGTTCGGCGCCGTGCTGCAGGGGTGGAGCGGCAAGTTCGTCTGCGACAGCCTGGGCGTGGGCGACGACTGGGTGCCCGCCGAGCTGCGGAAGGTCGCCGAGGCGATGCTCGGCTCGTTCGAGTTCGTACGGAACCAGAGCGATCTGGCCGAGTTCTTCCGCCGGGTGACGCAGACGTCGATGAGCAAGACCGTGGCGGACCTGT
Source organism: Nonomuraea sp. NPDC001636 (assembly GCF_040298265.1). Lineage (NCBI taxonomy): Bacteria > Bacillati > Actinomycetota > Actinomycetes > Streptosporangiales > Streptosporangiaceae > Nonomuraea > Nonomuraea sp. NPDC001636. Next base: position 228,382 of record NZ_JBEOZT010000004.1, on the reverse strand, counting down.
CGCTGCGGGTGTGGGTGCCGCAGACCGCCAAGCTGAAGTTCGTCAAGCAGGTCTCCCCCACGCTGCTCGACCTGACCGGCAAGCGCACCGACGTCAACCCGCTGACCGGCGACTACCCGACCGGCTCGTGGGGCCAGGAGGAACGCGAGTACCACCTGTGCGTCGAGGTGCCGCCGGGCCAGATCGGCCAGGAGATCAGGGCGGGCTGGGTGAAGCTGGTGCGCCCCGACACCCAGGACGTCGTGGCCAGCGGCAACGTGCTGGCCCAGTGGACCGACGACCTGGCGCAGTCCACCCAGATCAACCGGAAGGTCGCCCACTACACCGGCCAGGCCGAGCTGCACGAGCTCATCCAGGACGGCCTCAGCGCCCGCGCCGCCGGGGACGTGGAGGCCGCGACCGCGCGCCTGGCCAAGGCCAGGGAGCTGGCCGCGGAGTCGGGCCGCGAGGACACCGCCCGGCTGCTGGAGAAGGTCGTGGAGGTCGATCCCGCGACCGGCACGGCCCGGTTGCGCAGGAACGTGGACAAGGCCGACGAGATCGAGCTGGACACCGGTTCCGTCCGCACCAGCCGGCTGCGTAAGGGCGAGGGCTGATGGCGACCTGTCCCCAGGGGCACGCCTCCGGCTCCGACGACTACTGCGACGTCTGCGGCGCGCAGATGGCCGGGACGCCCGCCGCGTCCCAGCCCCAGCCGGCGGCGGCCGGCGGCGGGGGTGACGACGCCTGCCCGGTCTGCCAGACGCCGCGCGCCGGGCAGTTCTGCGAGGTGTGCGGCCACGACTTCACCGGCGGCGGGGGCGGCGTCCCGCTCCCGGTGCGGGGGGCGCGGTGGGAGGCCGTCGCCGCCGCCGACCGCACCTACTACGAGAAGGTGGTCGCCGAGGGCGGTCCCGACGCGGCGCGCATGGCCTTCCCGCCGTACTGTCCCGAGCGCTCGTTCGGGCTGGTCGGCGAGCAGGTGCGCATCGGGCGGCGCAGCAAGGCCAGGAACCTGGCGCCGGAGATCGACCTGACCGGCCCGCCCGAGGACCCGGGCGTGTCGCACCTGCACGCCGTGCTGCTGGCCCAGCCCGACGGCACCTGGACGCTGGTGGACCCGGGCTCGGCCAACGGCACCCAGGTCAACGGCAGGACCGTGGAGATCAACACGCCCGTCCGGGTCGGTCCGGGCGACCGGATCCACCTGGGGGCCTGGACCGTCATCACCATCAGGGAGGGCACACCGTGACCCTGGTGCAGAACCACCCGGGCGCCGTCGTCCCGGCGGGCGCCCCGGCCCCCCCGCCGCGCCGCAGCGTGCCCGGCCGCATCCGCGTCATCTCCGGCGTCACCGTGGCGGCGCTCGCGCTGCTGTTCGCGGCGCTCGGGGTGGGCAGCCTGACCGCCGGCGACGGGCTGCAGGTCATCGGCCGCGGCGCCGGGCCGCAGGTCGTCGCCACCGCCGGGCTCTACCTGGCGCTCAGCGACATGGACGCCCAGGTCGCCAACGCGCTGGTCATGGGCGACCAGTACGGCCAGCAGCGCCGCCAGGCGGTCGACCGGTACGAGCGGCGGCGCACCGAGGCCAACCAGGCGCTGCTGAAGGCGTTCGAGCTGGCCGGCGACAACGCCGCCGAGCGGCGGACCGTGCAGTCGGTGCTCGACGGCCTCGGCCGCTACGAACGGCTCGCCGGGCAGGCGCTGCTGCTGAACGAGCAGTCCCGGCACGCGCCCGGCGCGCCGCCGGACACCGTCGTGGGCACCTACCGGCAGGCCACCGACCTGATGCGGCTGGTGCTGCTGCCGCAGGCCTACAACCTGACCCTGGAGAGCGGCACGATCGTCCGCCGCACCTACGACGACAAGAACGCCATGGTCCCGCTGCTGCGCTCCGCGGTGCTGCTGGCCGGGCTGCTCGCGCTGGGCTGCCTGGTCTGGCTCCAGATCTACCTGGCCCGGCGGTTCCGCCGGGTGTTCGGCCCGGCGCTGCTGGTCGCCACGCTGGCCACCGTCGTCTCGCTGATCCTCGGCGTGAACGTGCTCGGCCAGGACCAGACGGACCTGCGCACGGCCAAGACGCAGGGCTTCGACTCGGTCCTGACGCTGGCCAAGGCCCGCGCGATCAGCAACAGCATGCAGGGCGACCAGAGCCGGTACCTGCTGGACAAGGACCGCGCCGACACCTACGAGCACACGTTCCTCGACAAGTCGCAGACGATCGTCTACTTCGAGTCGGGCAACCTCACCCAGTACCACGCGAAGGTGGCCGCCGACGCCGGGGCGGCCCGCGGCATGCTGGGGCCCGAGCTGACCGGCCCGGAGGGCGTCCGCGTGCTGGAGGCGTACCGGGCCTTCCAGAAGGCCGACACCTCCTTCCGGGCGCTGGCGCTGGAGGGCAGGACCGCCGAGGCCGTGACCGCCAAGCTCGAACCGGTCACCGCCGCGTTCGACGCCTACGACCGGGCCCTGGTGGCCCTGGCCGAACGGCACGAGCGCACCTTCGACCAGGCCATCGACGCCGGCGAGAACGCGCTGGACAACCTGTGGCGGCTGCTGCCGTTCGCGATCGCCGGGATCGGGCTGCTGATGATCGCCGGAGTGTGGCCGAGACTCAAGGAGTACCGTTGAAGCGGGCACTGGTAGCGGCCCTGGCCCTGACCGCGGTGGCCGCCGCGGCCTGCGGCACCGGCGGCCGGGAGTCGATCCTCGACAAGGACTCCATCGTCATCGCCGTCCGCCCCGACCTGCCGTCGGTGGGCTTCCGCAAGCCGGACGGCACCTTCGAGGGCTTCGACGTCGACGTCGCGCGTTACGTGGCCAAGCGGCTCGGCAAGGACTTCAAGCTGATCCCCGTGCTGGCGGGCGACCGGGACAAGGTGCTGGTCCAGGGGCGGGCCGACATGGTGGTGGCGACGTACACGATCAGCATGGACCGCAAGGCGAAGGTGCTGTTCGCGGGGCCGTACCACATCTCCTACCAGGACATCCTGACGCGGCCGGACGACAAGGTGGACAACGTCCGGCAGCTGAAGGGCCGCCGGATCTGCGCGGTGGAGGGCTCGAACGCCGCCGAGCGGGTCGTGGAGGAACGCAGCGTGGCGGCCAAGCTGGTGCCGTTCAAGGACTACGCGTCGTGCCTGAGCGCGCTGAAGAACCGGCAGGTGGACGCGGTCACCACCAACGACGTGATCCTGGCCGGCCTGGCCAACCAGGACGGCTCGGGGCTGCGGCTGGCCAACGCCCAGTTCAACGAGCAGCGCAGCGGGGTGGGCCTGCACAAGGACGACGTGCCGGGCTGCGAGGCGGTGAACCGGGCGATCACCGACATGTACCAGGACGGGACCGCGAGCAAGCTGCTGCACAAGTGGTTCAGCAAGGCGGGCCTGGACCTGACCAACATCGCCGTGCCGCAGTTCGAGGGCTGCTCCTAGGCCCGCCGCCCGGCATCCGTTCGAGGGCTGCTCCTGAGCCCGCCGCCCGGCATGCGGACGGGCCCGGCACGCTCGCCGGGCCCGTCGCGGGGTCGAAGGGTCAGTCCAGGTAGTCCCTGAGCATCTGCGCGCGCGTCGGGTGACGGAGCTTGGCCAGGGTCTTCGACTCGATCTGCCGGATGCGCTCGCGCGTCACGCCGAACTCCCTGCCCACCTCCTCCAGCGTGCGCGGATGCCCGTCGGCCAGGCCGAAGCGGAGCTGGATGATGCGCTGCTCGCGGTCGGACAGCGTGGCCAGGATGTCGTCGAGCTGGTCCTGCAGCATGATGAAGGCGGCGGCCTCCATGGGCACGACGGCGTCGGCGTCCTCGATGAAGTCACCGAGGTCGGAGTCCTCCTCGCCGATCGGCGACTGCAGGGACACCGGCTCCTGGGCGATGCGCTGGATCTCCACCACGCGGTCGACCGGGAGGTCCATCTCCTTGGCGATCTCCTCGGGGATGGGCTCGCGGCCGAGGTCCTGGTGGAGCTGACGCTGCACTCTGACGAGCTTGTTGATGGTCTCCACCATGTGCACCGGAATGCGGATGGTGCGCGCCTGGTCGGCGATCGCCCGGGTGATCGCCTGCCTGATCCACCAGGTGGCGTAGGTGGAGAACTTGTAGCCCTTCGTGTAGTCGAACTTCTCGACCGCCCGGATGAGCCCGAGGTTGCCCTCCTGGATCAGGTCGAGGAACAGCATGCCGCGGCCCACGTACCGCTTGGCGATCGACACCACGAGCCTGAGGTTGGCCTCGATCAGCCGCTGCTTGGCCCTGGTGCCCTGCCAGACGAGCTCCCTGAACTCCGGGAAGGCCAGACGCGAGACCCCGTTGGCCAGCTTGTCCTCGGCGAACAGGCCGGCTTCGATCGACTTGGCGAGCTCCACCTCCTCCTCGGCGGTCAGCAGGGGGACGCGGCCGATCTCCCGCAGATAGATACGGACGAGATCGCTGGTCGGCGCCCGCTTGCCTACGTCCTCCTCATCGGCGCGGGTGGACTCCTCGTCGCCCTGGGGCTCGAGGACCTCCACGCCGTTCTCTGCGAGCATCCGCACGACGCGTTCCAGCGCGTCGGACGGCAGCTCGGATCGGTCAAGCGCGGCGGCGACGTCATCGACGGTTACGCTTCCGCGCTCCCTTCCCTTCGCGACGAGGTCCGCCACCTGATCTACCGATGGCGGCCCGCTTGGCAGCACCGATGCACCCACGGGAGACAGTCTGCAGTATTGGTTCCATCAAATGGCAGACCCATTTTTGTTGCGGAAGGTAAGACGATCAGCATTACCGAATTGAGATCGAGTAAAGGTTTGGCCCGAGTTTGATCAGGAAAGAAAAGTCAATTACGCGGTCTGGAATCCCACGTCCGGCGACGTCCGCCGGCCGGACGTATCTCTTTCGCTGCCCGGAAGACGCCGGAGATGCCCCATTACGGCAGCGTGGACCGGCCGGGATTCCCCGTACGCCTCCCGGTTCACCGCCTGTCCCCGCTGCCGAACTGTTATCAAAACGCCCCGGCGGTCAGCTTCCCGCGGCGCGATCGCGCAGCACCCGGCGCTGCTGCTCCAGCGCCACCAGCTCGCCGAACAGCTTGTTGTACTCCTGCTGCTCCTCCACCGGGTTGAGGCGCTGCATGCGGGACTTGGCCTGGGCGATGGCCCGGTCGACGGCGATCGCCTCGATGGCCGCCAGCATGGCCCCCGCGTAACGCTCCTCGGCGTGCGCGTCGGCCTGGACGGGCTCCACCGCGAACCGCGTCACCAGCGCCCTGGTGCCCTCGTCGTGGGCGTGCTCCAGCAGCCGGTCGACCCACTCGCGGCCGCCGTGACCGGCCGAGCCGGCGCCGCCGGCGGCCTGGACGACCTTGTGCAGCGCGACGTGGTCGGGGGCGGTGAACGCCTGCGGGTCGAGGGCGTCGAAGCGCGGCCCGAGCAGCGCCGGCCGCTGGACGGCCAGCTTGAGCAGCTCGCCCTCCACCCGCACGCTCGGATCGACGGGGGCCGCCTTGGGGGCGCGCTGGGGGCGGCCCTGCTGGGTGTTGGCCACCTCGCCGATGCGCTGCATGACGAAGCGCTCGTCCATGAACCCGAGCCAGCGGTCGAGGTCGATGGCGTAGCGCTTGCGCAGGCCGACGTCCTTGATCCCGGCCACGATGGGCGCCGCCGCGTCGAGGGCGGCGATCTTGCCCTCGTTGCTGCGCAGGTCGTAGCGGGAGATGGTGCTCCTGATGGCGAACTGGAACAGCGGCTCGCGGCTCGCGATGAGGTCGCGCACCGCCGCGTCGCCCTGCTTGATCCGCAGGTCGCACGGGTCGAGGCCGTCGCTCTGCACCGCGACGTAGGTCTGCGTGACGAACTTCTGCTCGTCGGCGAAGGCCCGCAGCGCCGCCTTCTGGCCGGCCGCGTCGCCGTCGAAGGTGAAGATGACCTCGCCGCGGAACTCGGCCTGGTCGAGCAGGAACCGGCGCAGGATCTTGATGTGCTCCTCGCCGAACGACGTGCCGCAGGTGGCCACCGCGGTCGGAACGCCGGCCAGATGGCAGGCCATCACGTCGGTGTATCCCTCGACGATCACCGCCTGGGCGCGCTTGCTGATCTCTCGTTTGGCGAGATCGATGCCATAAAGGACCTGGCTCTTCTTGTAAAGCGGCGAGTCAGGCGTATTCAGATATTTCGGACCATCGTCGGAATCGAGCAACTTGCGTGCGCCGAATCCGATCACGTCGCCCGTGGCGTCCCTGATCGGCCAGATCAGCCGCCCCCTGAACCGGTCGATCGGCCCCCGCCTGCCCTCCTTGGCCAGGCCGCCCTTGACCAGCTCGTCGGCGGTGAACCCACGCCCCATCAGGTGGCGCGCCAGCGCCTCCCACTCGGCCGGCGCGTAGCCGACGCCGAACATCTCGGCGTCGGCGCGCTCGAACCCGCGCTCGGACAGGAACCGCCGCCCCGGGGCCGCGTCGGGCCCGAACAACTTCTCTGCGTAGAACTCGGCGGCCACCCGGTGGGCCTCGATCAGCCGGGCCCGCTCGCCGTGGTCGCGCTTGGGGACGTAGCCGCCCTGCTCGTACTGGAGCTGGATGCCGGCCCGCTGGGCCAGCCGCTCGACCGCCTCACCGAACGGCAGATGCTCGATCTTCTCGACGAACGTGATCACGTCGCCGCCTTCCCCGCAACCGAAGCAGTTGCCGGTGAGGAGGTTGTCCTCCAGGACGAAGGCGTGCCCGTGCTCGACCGTGGCGCAGAAGACCTCCTCGACCCGGTCGGTCTCCTCGACCGACTGGACCACCCAGCCGCGCCGCGCGAACGCCTTGGAGGCGCCGGAGAACCGCAGCCGATGCTCGTCGATGAGGAAGAAGTCTTCGGTCAGATCGTCGTTGACGAAGTGGACGCGGAAGATCGAACTCGGCTCGCGGCCGGGGAAGCCCACACGGACCTGCTCCGTGACGCCGTACGTGCCTATGCCGAGCCTGGTGCAGACCGTCCGGACGTATTCCAGCGTCTCCCGGTCGGCGCAGTTGAGCATGATCGTGCCGTCTTTGGCGACGTGCCCGTCGGCGGCGAGGTAGCCCGCGAGCCAGCCGTAGAGATAGGAGACGGACTCGTCGAGCGCGGGCAGCTCCTTGAAGAACCGGGGCAGGTGGTGGACCAGGAGCTGCCTCCTGCCCGACTTCCCGCCCCGGCCCTCCGTCACGAAGCTGAGCGGGAACCACTTGAGCAGCTGGGCGTCCTTGACGCTGTCGAGCGTGGCCCTGCTGCCGGAGCCCGCGCGGGTGCCGTCGCCGAAGGTGATGCCGTGGGCCACGCCGAACGGGGACGGGGTGGTGCGCTTGATGCGCGACCCGGGGAACACCGAGGCCAGGCGGTGCCCCTGCTTCAGGTCTTTGGTGATGACCTCGGCGCGTTTGTCGCGGCGCCGCCCGGATCGTACGAACCAGCGATGCTCGGGGGTCGCGAAGATCTCCTTGCGCTGCCCGTTGCGGGTCACCACGATCTTCATCAGCGATTGCACGCCGAACGACCTGAACGGCGCGTCGACCCAGGTGCCGTCGGCGGCCAGCACCCGATGGACGCCGCCGGCGAGCTCGGCGATGGGGCGCACGCCCTCCCACGTCATGACCCGCGTCTCCGCGGCGAGGCAGAAGTACATTCCGCGCTCGGGGGTGACGTTGAAGGACGGGCTCTTCTCGTCGTGGAAGGGGCACAGGCCCTTGAGGTTGCCCCCTCCGGCGTTGCGCAACTGGATGTGCTCGCCGATCACGTCGGCGATGGGGGAACGCTCGCGTACGAGCGCGATGTCGACATCACGGATCCGGCCAGCCACGCCGGTGAGTCTATTCCGCCCGACCGACGGTTCCGCCCCGCGCGGGGTGTGCCGCGGCCGGTGAACGGCGTGGCACGGGCTGTCGACGGCCGGGGAAGACGCGCGTCACCTCTGGGTTGCTAAAGCGGGAAACTGGTGATGCGGAGTCCCGTGGTCGGCTACAAAGGTGAGGGTTGTCGGTGGAAACGGTGACACGGGTGAGGAAGACTATGCATTCCGGGCATATCGTACGGTGGGCGGTTGTCGCCGGCGCCGTGCTGCTCACCGGCGCCTGCGCCCAGGCGACCGGGGTGGCAGGCGTCAGCGCCCAGTCGCCCTCCACGGCCCCGCCCACGAGCACGGCCACGGGCACGCCCACCGTCACCCCGGCGGTCACCGCCACCATCCCCTCGCCCGGCCCGTCCGGCCAGGACGGCGAGCAGCAGGCCGAGCGGCCGCCCAAGGGGGACGACCCGGTCAAGGTGCCGCCGCCCAAGCTGTCGAAGTTCACCTACACGTTCCCGGTCAAGGGCTGCGGCACGACCTACCAGCGCAGCCTGCTGGTGCTGCCCAAGACGACGATCTGGGCCCCGCAGGGCTGCTCGTTCGTCGCGCCGGTGGACGGCGTCGTGGACGAGGTCAACGTCAAGAACCGGTGGGCGCCCTCCACCGACAAGGGCGCCGACCGCGAGGGCCGGTTCGTCACGATCATCGGCGACGACGGCGTGCGCTACCTCGGCGGCCACCTCGACTCCGTCGCCGACGGCGTGCGGCCCGGCGTGCGGGTCAAGGCGGGGCAGCTGCTCGGCCGGGTGGGCAGGTCGGGCAACGCCCGCGACGCCGGCTCCAACCTCTACTTCGCGATCTCCTGGAAGACCGGCCCGGCCTACTGGTGGGTGCGCCGGGGCATGGTCGAGCCGTGGGACTACCTGGACGCCTGGCGCTCCGGCAACCGCACGCTCTCCCCCCGCAAGGAGACGCTGGCGCTGCGCGGCAAACTCGGCGAGACGCCGCGCTGCGCGGTCCAGTGCACGTCGAAGAAGGTGCCGCAGGCCACCAAGCAGCCCAGGAAGCCGCGCAAGACCGCCGAGCCGAAGGACGACAACCCGATCACGGCGGACCCGTCGTCAACTCCTTTCGGTCAATGACGACGCCCGACCTGATCAGCTCCTGGATCTCCGGCACGGCGTCCCGGGTGTTGACGCTCATGCCGGCGACCACCCGGCCCTCGCGCAGCCAGAAGGCGACGAACCGCAGGTCCTCCGGCGCCCCCCGGCAGACGATCTCGTCGTGGCCGTCGGTGTCGCCGGTGAACTCCATGCTCAGGTCGTACTGGTCGGTGTAGAGGTAGGGGATGTCGTCGTGGACGACGTCCTGGCCGAGCATGGCGCGGGCGGCGGCCGGACCGCCCTTGAGCGCGCCCGAGCGGTGCTCGACGCGGACGTGCCGGCCGTACAGGGGGTGGAAGGGCTCGGCGGCGTCGCCGGCGGCGTACACGTCGGGGTGCGAGGTGCGCAGGGAGGCGTCGGTGCGGATGCCGTGCCGGACCTCCAGGCCCGCGTCGCGGGCCAGCTCCACCTCGGGCGCGACGCCGATGCCGGCCACCACGAGGTCGGCCGTCAGCCGCTCCCCCGTGCTGAGCCGCACGCCGGTGCCGGTGACCTCGGCGACGGCGGTGCCGAAGCGCAGGTCCACGCCGTTGCGGGCGTGCAGGCGGGCGAACACCGCGCCCAGCTCGGGGCCGAGCGCCCGGTGGAGCGCGGTGGGCTCGGGCTCGACGACGGTGACCGGGCAGCCCGCCGCGCGGGCCGCCGCCGCGCTCTCCAGCCCGATCCAGGACGCCCCGACCACGATGACGCTGCCGCCCTCGGCGAAGCGCCGCCTGAGCGCCTCGCAGTCCTCGACGGTACGCAGGTAGTAGGCGGGGCCGGGCAGGCGTCTCGGCGTCGCGCCGGTCGCGATCAGCAGCTTGTCGTAGGCCCGCCGGGACCCGTTGGCGAACCTGACGACGTGGTTGCGGGGCTCGATGCGGGTGACGGGCAGGCCGAGCCGCAGCTCCACGTCGTTGTCGGCGTACCAGCCGGGGGCGTGGACGTAGATCTTCTCCCGCTCGCCGCCGCCCCGCAGGTACTCCTTGGACAGAGGCGGCCGTTCGTACGGGCGTTCGCTCTCCGCGCCGGCGAGCACCACCTCGCCGGCGAAGCCCTCCTCGCGCAACGTCTGCGCTGCCTTGGCTCCCGCAAGGCCCGCGCCGACGATGACATATGTAGCCATGCGCGCAGTATCCGCCGACGAGGCAGGTCCGCAAAGCCGCTTGTGGGGGCGGTTTCAGCGGCCCCGGCGGCCTGCCGTCACTTCGACAGCCGCCGGTGCCAGGCCACGGCCGAGGTGTCGGTGAGCGAGGCGATCTGGTCGATCACGACGCGCACCCGGGCGGGGTCGTCGGGGGCGTCCAGGAAGGCGGGACGGAAGGCGGGTTCGAGGGTGGCGGGGGCGCCGAGCGTGATCAGCGAGGCCAGCTCGGTGATCAGCTCGCGCTGCCTGGCCTGGTTGGCGTGGTGGCCCTCGGTGGTCATCACGTAGTGGGCGGTGACGCCCTTGAGCAGGGCGCACTCCAGCAGCGTGGCGCGCGGCACGACGAGGTCGGCGCGGTGGCGGGCGCCGTGGACCTCCTTGGTGGCGGTCTGGGCCGAGCGGCAGAACCGGCCGATCAGGCCGCTGGTGAGCGCCTTGAGGCCGGCCAGGTCGGCGAGGGTGGCCTCGAAGCGGCGCGGCCACAGCGGGTCGGCGATCAGCTTGGCGAAGACCTCCTCCAGCTCGTTGAGGTCGGCGCCGGGCGCGTACCAGGCGCGGGTGACGCGGGCCACCGCGCCGCGCTCCACGGGCGACTGGAGCGCCTCGGGGGTGACGTGGCCGGAGTGGAGCGCGTCCTCCAGGTCGTGGACGGAGTAGGCGACGTCGTCGGCCCAGTCCATGATCTGGGCCTCGAAGCTCACGCGGCCCTCCGGGGCGCCGTCCCTGATCCACTCGAAGACCGGCAGGTCGTCGTGGTAGACGCCGAACTTCGGGGACTTCTCGCACGTCCAGGGGTATTTGACGGAGGCGTCGAGTGCGGCCCTGGTGAGGTTGAGGCCGGCGCTGCGGCCGTCGTCGGTCAGGACCTTGGCCTCCAGCCTGGTGAGCAGGCGCAGGCTCTGGGCGTTGCCCTCGAAGCCGCCGCACGAGGTGGCCAGCGCGTTGAGCGCGACCTCGCCGTTGTGCCCGAACGGCGGATGGCCGAGGTCGTGGGCCAGGCAGGCGGTCTCGACCAGGTCGGGGTCGACGCCGAGCGTGGCGCCCATCTCCCTGCCGACCTGGGCGCATTCGAGCGAGTGGGTCAGCCGGGTGCGCGGGATGTGCTGGCCGCCGCCGAGCGTCTCGCCGGGGCCCACGACCTGGGTCTTGGCCGCCAGCCTGCGCAGCGCGGCGCTGTGCAGCACGCGGGCGCGGTCGCGTTCGAACGCACCGCGGCCGGGGTTGCCGGGTGGTTCCGGGACCCATCGTTCCTGGTCGTGCTCGTCGTAGTACGACATTGGTGCAGTGATTTTATCCAGTTTCCTGTCTCCGCTAGTGTCGAGCCTCGCGAGAACCCCTTCCCCGGGAGCCCTCCCCCATGACGACAGCGTTCCGAGCGGTGCTGGCCTTCAGTCTGCTCGCCGGCTTCTACGTGCTGGTCGGCGTCATCCTGGTGGCCGCCGTGTTCTTCGACGTCCTGCTGCTGGTGGACTTCCACATCGCGGCGCTGAAGGTCGCGATCGTGCTCACGCTGGCGGCGGGCGCGCTGGTGCGGGCGCTGTTCATGGTCGGCAGGAACCAGGGGGGCGACCTGCCGGGCGTGCCGGTGGGGCGCGAGCACGAGCCCGCGCTCTGGCAGGCGGTGGAGGACCTGGCCCGGCGGGTGCGCACCGCGCCGCCCGACGAGATCCGGCTCGTCCCCGAGGTGAACGCGGCGGTCTCGGAGGACACCCGGTTCCTGGGGCTGCGCGCCACGCGGCGGCGGATGTACATCGGGCTGCCGCTGCTCCAGACGCTCACCGTCGACGAGCTGCGCGCCGTGCTGGGGCACGAGCTGGGCCACTACAGCGGGGCGCACACGCGGCTCGGCGCGCCCGTCTACCGGGGGCGGGTCTCCCTGATCGCGACCGTGCAGGGGCTGGGCAACCATCCGCTCATTCAACGGCTCTTCGCCTGGTACGCCAAGCTCTACCTGCGGGTTTCGCAGGCCGTGTCGCGCCGCCAGGAGCTGGAGGCCGACGCGTTCGCGGTGGCGATCGGCGGGCGCCAGGCCATGTCGGGCGCGCTCCGCAAGATCCACGACACCTCCCTGGGCTGGGACCTGTACGCCGGCGACTACCTCGCGCTGACCGGCGTGGGCGGCGCCCGGCCCGCCTCGGTGTTCGGCGGCTTCCACGCGCTGATGAACGACCCCGTCCGGCGGGCCGAGATCGCCCGGCTGGGCGAGCGGCCCGAGGAGGTCTCGCCGTACGACTCCCATCCCAGCCTGGCCGACCGGCTGGCCGCCATCGCGGTGCTGCCCGAGCCCGAGCACGTCCCCGACCCGCGTCCGGCGCTGACGCTGCTGCGCGACCCCGACATCGCGGCCGAGGCGGTCGAGCGCTCGATGTGGACACCGGAGGCGCTGGCCGGGCTGCGCCCGGTGCCGTGGGACGAGCTGGTGGCCCAGGGCATGTACGCCGGGCGCAACGCCGAGGCCCTGCACGACCTGGCGGTGGCCGGACAGCGGGTGATGGGGGCGGCGCGCCCCTACCTCGACGCGGCCTTCGAGGCGATCGCCAGGGGCCGCCAGGCCGAGCTGGCCGAACGGCTGCGCGAGCTGGGCTGGAAGCCGTCGGAGACGCTGCTCGCCGGGGTGCTGGGGCAGGCGCTGGAGGCGGTGCTGATCCAGCTCGGCGAGGCCAGGTGGACGCTGTCCTGGTCGGGCCCCGCCCGGCTGCTGTACGACGACGGCGAGGAGGTGGCCCTGGCCGAGTACGCGGCCCGGGTCGCCGGTGATCCGGAGGCCGTGGCCGGGCTGCGGCAGTGGCTGGGCGACCACGGGATGCGCCACGACTACGTGCCGGCCGAGGAGCCCCTGCCCCGTTAGCCGGTCGCGGGCGGCCCGGCGGCCGGCCGGCGGACCATGAGGACGTCCACCTGGTCCTCGCCCTCGACGGTGAAGCCGTGCCGCGCGTAGAGCCGCTGGGCGGCGCTCCCCCGCAGGACGACCAGGCGCACGGTCGCCCGCTCGGCGTCGGCGCGGTCCAGCAGCGCCCGCAGCACGGCCGAGCCGAGCCCGCGTCCCTGGACGGCGGGGGCGAGGTAGAAGTGCTCCAGCCAGCGCCCGTCCTCGGCGGGGCGCAGGGTGACGCAGCCGGCGAAGGCGCCGCCGGCCAGGATGACGGAGGTGTGCCCGGGGGCGAAGGAGTCGCGGAAGCGCTGCCGTACCCGGTGCTCGTCGAAGCGGCCCAGCCGTTCCAGGTCGGGGCGCATCACCGTGGCCCGCAGCTCCGCGATGGCCTCCACCTCGTCCGGCCCGGCGGGCCGCAGCTCCCATTCCAGGAGATCTTTCATGCCGGAAAGTATCCCAAAAGCCGCTTTTCGCGTGATCTCCGGGGTTCATGGACAGGAAATCAACAGATCTTCAACCGGGCGCTCCTACGATCCGTCGCAAGGAGCGCTCCTCCAGGGGCGCCGGCAGGGAGGGAACCCCCGTGAACTTAGGCGTCCCGGAGATCATCATCGGTTTCGTGCTCTTCTTCCTCCTGATCGGGATCGTGGTGTTCACCGCCGTGGCGCTGGCCAACCGGCGCCGCGGGTAGGGGCGGCCGGGACCCGGAGGCCCGGCCGCCGCGCTCGTCAGCGGGTGTCGGAGTCGGTGTCGGTCAGGGCCGCGCGACCGGCCTCCAGCCGGGCCACCGGGATGCGGAACGGGGAGCAGGAGACGTAGTCGAGGCCGACCTCGTGGCAGAAGTGCACCGAGTCGGGGTCGCCGCCGTGCTCGCCGCAGATGCCGACGTGCAGGTCGGGGCGGGCCGCGCGGCCCTCCTCGACGGCGATCCTGACCAGCCGTCCGACGCCGTCGCGGTCCAGGGTCTCGAACGGGCTGACGCCGAAGATGCCGAGCTCCAGGTAGCGCGAGAAGAAGGCGGCCTCCACGTCGTCGCGGCTGAAGCCCCAGGTCATCTGGGTCAGGTCGTTCGTGCCGAAGGAGAAGAACTCGGCGGCCTCGGCGATCTGGCCCGCGGTCAGCGCCGCCCTCGGCACCTCGATCATGGTGCCGATCAGCGCCTCGACGCCGGTCTCGGCGAGGATCCTGGTCGCCTCCTCGCGTACCGACTCCAGCTCCTGGACCGACGCCACCAGCGGGATCATGATCTCCGGACGCGCACCCGGGACCTCGGCCGCGGCCTGGGCGATCGCCCGCACCTGCATGGCGAACAGCCCGGGGATCACCAGGCCGAGCCGCACGCCGCGCAGGCCCAGCATCGGGTTCTGCTCGTGCAGCCTCTTGACGGCGGCCAGCAGCCTGCGGTCCTTGTCGGTCACGTCGGGCGAGGTGGCGACCTTGACCGACAGGTCCACCAGGTCGGGCAGGAACTCGTGCAGGGGCGGGTCGATGAGCCGGATGGTCACCGGGTCGCCGCCCATGGCCTTGAAGATGCCGATGAAGTCGGCCTTCTGCAGGGGTTCGAGGGCGTCGAGCGCGGCCTGCCGCTCCTGGTCGCCGTCGGCCAGGACGAGGTCCTCGACGAGCTGGCGGCGCTCGCCGAGGAACATGTGCTCGGTGCGGCACAGGCCGATGCCCTGGGCGCCGAAGCGGCGGGCCCGCGCGGCGTCCTCGGGGGTGTCGGCGTTGGCGCGGACCCGGAGCCGGCGCACGGAGTCGGCGTGGCCCATGATCCGGTCCACGGCCCTGACCAGGTCGTCGTCCGGCTGCGCGCCCTCGAAGTACTCGACGACGGCCGAGTCCACGACCGGGACCTCGCCGAGGTAGACCTCGCCGGTGGTGCCGTCGATGGAGATGACGTCCCCCTCGGCGACGACCTCGCCGCCGGGGGCGGTGAACCTGCGCTCGCCGGTGGAGACCTCCAGCTCCTCGGCGCCGCACACGCACGTCTTGCCCATGCCGCGGGCGACCACGGCGGCGTGCGAGGTCTTGCCGCCGCGGCTGGTCAGGATGCCCTTGGCGGCGATCATGCCGGCCAGGTCATCGGGGTTGGTCTCGCGGCGGACGAGGATGACGTCCTCACCCCGTCCGGCCAGCTCGACGGCGCGCTCGGAGGAGAAGACGACCTTGCCCACGGCCGCGCCCGGCGAGGCGTTCATGCCCTTGGCGATCTTCTTCTTCTCGGCGCCGCCGTCGAAGCGGGGGAACATGAGCTGGGCGAGCTGGTCGCCGGTGACGCGGGTGACGGCCTCGTCGAGGGTGATCAGGCCCTGGTCGACGAGCTGGGTGGCGATGCAGAAGGCAGCCGCGGCGGTGCGCTTGCCGACCCGCGTCTGGAGCATCCACAACTTGCCGCGCTCGATCGTGAACTCGATGTCGCACAGGTCCTTGTAGTGGTTCTCCAGCGTCTCCATGATCTGCAGCAGCTCGTCGTAGGAGCGCTTGTCGAGGCGTTCGAGTTCCTGGAGGGGGATGGTGTTGCGGATGCCGGCGACGACGTCCTCGCCCTGGGCGTTCTGCAGGTAGTCGCCGTAGATGCCCTGCTGGCCGGAGCCGGGGTCGCGGGTGAAGGCGACGCCGGTGCCGGAGTCGTTGCCGACGTTGCCGAAGACCATGGCCACGATGTTGACGGCGGTGCCGAGGTCGGCCGGGATGCGCTCCTGGCGGCGGTAGAGGACGGCGCGCGGGGCGTTCCAGGAGTCGAAGACCGCCATGACGGCCAGCCGCATCTGCTCGCGAGGGTCGGCGGGGAAGTCCTTGCCGGTCTGCTCCCTGACGATGCCCTTGTAGGTCTCGACCAGACCCTGCAGCTCGGCCGCGTCGAGGTCGGTGTCCTGGCGGCGGCCCTTCAGCTCGTCGAGCGCGTGCTCGAACAGGTCGCCATCGAGGCCGAGCACCGTCTTGCCGAACATCTGGATCAACCGGCGGTAGGAGTCCCAGGCAAAGCGGTCGTTGCCGCCCGCCTGCTTGGCCAGGCCGTGCACCGACTCGTCGTTGAGCCCGATGTTGAGGACCGTCTCCATCATGCCCGGCATGGAGAACTTCGCGCCCGACCGTACGCTGACCAGGAGCGGGTCGTCGGCCTGACCGAGCCGGCGGCCCATCTGGGCCTCCAGGGCGTCCAGGTGCTCGGCGACCTCGCGCTCCAGGCCGTCGGGAAGAGCGCCTTCCGTCAGGTAGTGACGGCAGGCTTCAGTGGTGATCGTGAATCCGGGGGGTACGGGCAGCCCGAGATTCGTCATCTCGGCGAGATTCGCGCCCTTTCCACCGAGAAGATCCTTGAGATTCCTGTTGCCCTCGGTGAAGTCGTAAACGTACTTGGCCACCACAGCTCCAATCCAACGCTTCTGTCCCGGACTCTACCGGCGAAATTGATGATGAAACTGCACTCCTCGGTTAAGTCATCGTTTTTGCAGGTCAACGGCCCGTGACAGGTCTAATCCAATTATAGGACCGCTGCCCGATAAATTGGTTTATACCAATTGGTTTACACCAATTCTTGAGAAAGAGGAGCGAGAGGTGGGGAATCGGATCCGGTCCCGCCAGGAGACGCCCATGGCCGCCCGCGCCAAGCCCAAGCGTCGTGCAGGCTTCGTCGCGGGATCGGCCAAGCCCCCGCGGACACGGTGATCTACCTGGACCTCAGGCCCCCGCGACCGGCCGGCGGCCGTCGTGATCGCTCAACGTGACCCAGCTCGGGTCGTTCCGCGATATGGACGTGATCGAGGCATGACACTCTGCTCGCATGCCCCGCACGACGCCCCGAGGTCTGATGGCCGCCTGCCTGGTCCTGGCGCTGTCCGCCTGCGGCTCGGGAACGCCCGAGCCCTCCGGGGGGTCGACGGTGCCGGGAGCGGAACAGCGGCACGCGACCCAGCTCCGGCCGGGCGACTGCCTCGTGTCCATCCCCGACGACCTGATCGCGACGCTCGTGCCGTGCGGCAACCCGCACGCGGCCGAGTTCGGCATGATCTACGTCGTGCCGGAGGGGGCGTGGCCGGGCGCCGAGCAGGCCAGGCGGCAGGCCACGGAATTCTGCGCGCCGCGGCTGCGGATCGCGCCGGGCAGGCGGGGCGAGGTCGAGGTGACCGCGTTACCGCCGCTGGAGGAGGAGTGGCCGCGCCACCGCACGGCCTACTGCGTGGCGGTGGCGCGGGACGGGCAGCTCGTCGGGCGCGTGGTGGAGTAGGACGCACAGGCCCGCGCCGGCGCGGGCCCCGCGAGGCGATCAGGCGCGGGCGGGCGATCAGGCGGGGCGTCAAGCGGGGCCGGGCGGTCAGGCGGGACGGTCAGGCGGGGATGGGGTTGGTCTCGGGCGCCGGGCCCGGCGCGCCGTCGCGCGGCGGCAGCCACAACACGAACGTGGCCCCCTGGCCGAGCCTGGAGAACACCGCCACCCGTCCCCCGTGCGACTCCACGATCTGCCGGACGATCGCCAGGCCCAGGCCCGTGTGCCGGTCGCGCCGGCTGGCCTCGCCGCGCCAGAACCGGTCGAAGACCCGCTCCTGCTCGGCCACGCCGAGGCCGGGGCCGTCGTCCCTGACCGCGACCCACAACCAGCCGCCCGACCGGCCGGCCTCCACCCGGACGATGCCGCCCGGCGGGGTCAGGCGCACGGCGTTGGACAGCAGGTTGGCCACGGCCCGGCGCAGCGCGTCCTGGTCGCCGGTCATCTCCAGGTTCCGGTCCAGCCGCCGGGTGATCGTCAGGCCGCGGGCGGCGGCCGGCGCCGCGTACTCCTCGCACGCCTCCCGCGCCACCCTGCCCAGGTCGAGGTCGGTGTCGGCGAACGCGGTCGCCTGCCGCCGGGCGCTGGCCAGCAGGTCCTCCACGAGCCTGGTCATGCGGGTGGTCGCCCGGTCCACGATCTGCACGGCCCTGGCCCGCTCCGCCTCGCTGGCGTCGGGCGAGGCGAGCACGGCGTCCACGTTGGCCCGGATGATCGTCAGGGGGCTGCGCAGTTCGTGCGAGGCGTCGTCGATCAGCCGGCGCTGGGCGCTGAACGCCTCCTCCAGCCGGTCGAGCATGGTGTCGATGGTGTCGGCCAGGTCCTTGAGCTCGTCGCGCGAGCCGCCCAGCCTGATCCGCCGCGTCAGGTCGGTCGCCTGGATCTCCTCCGTCGTCCGGGTGATCGACCGCACCGGACGCAGCACCCGTCCCGACAACACCCAGCCGATGCCCAGGGACGCCAGGTAGAGCCCGGCCAGGGTGGCCAGCGAGTAGTCGCGCAGCGTGGCCAGCGTCCTGATGTTGACCTCGTTCTCGACCTCCTCGATGAAGACGACCTCCTGCTTGCCCACGTACTGGTTGCCGCGGTACGCCTTGGCGTACTCGGTCGAGTACGGGCGTTCCTCGGTGGTCTTGGAGACCGCGACGTAGATGCCGCCCAGCACCAGCGCGGCCAGCACGAACAGCAGCCCCGAGTAGAGCACGGTGAGCCGGAAGCGGATGGTGTGGATCACGCCGGCTCCCTGAGCCGGTAGCCGCGGCCGATCACCGTCTCGATGAGGCCGTCCTCCTGGAGCTTGCGGCGCAGGTTGCCGACGGTGACCCGGACGGTGTTGGTGAACGGGTCGGCGTGCTCGTCCCAGACGTGTTCGAGCAGCTCCTCGGTGGAGACCACATGGCCGGGACGGGTCATCAGGTAGTGCAGCACGCCGTACTCCTTGGGGGTCAGGGCCAGGGAGCGGCCGTCGAGGGAGACCTCCATGCGGGCGGTGTCGATGCGCAGCCCGCCCACCTGGAGGACGGCGGTGCCGCCGGTGTCCCTGCGCAGCAGCGCCCGCACCCTGGCCAGCAGCTCGGGGAAGGCGAACGGCTTGACCAGGTAGTCGTCGGCGCCCTCGTCGAGGCCGCGCACCCGGTCGTCGAGGCGGTCGCGGGCGGTGACCATGATGATCCGCACCCCGCGGCCGGCGGCCCGTACCGAACGGCAGAGCTCGAAGCCGTCGCCGCCGGGCAGGTTCAGGTCGAGCAGGACCAGGTCGTAGGTGTTGACCTCCAGCTTCTCGTGCGCCGACGGCGCGTCGTAGGCCACGTCCACCGCGTAGCCCGCCCGGACCAGACCCACCCGTAACGCGTCGACCAGGTCTTCCTCGTCCTCGACCACCAGCAGTCGCATGATCTTGACCATAGTTCCGGATGAGGGGTCACGCCATGGGGCCGGAGCGGCGTTCCCGGCTTCCGCACCACCTCACCAAACGCCAGCGAAAGACCACATAACTATCGCCTTTACACGATTTTTCGGTGCTCGCCATTAGATCTTTCCACCATGACGCCCTTCCAGCGATATTTGGCAGAAGAAGTGGCACTCGACCACGTAGAGGGCCTGATCTCGCGGCGCGAGGCCCTGCGCCGCCTGGGCCTCCTCGGGCTCACCCTCCCCGCCGCCACTGCTCTCCTCGCCGCCTGCGGCGCCACCCCGGACACCGACCCGGCGAGCACGTCGACGCCGCCCGCCGCCGCGCCGTCCGGCGCGGCCTCCCCCGCGGGCCCGGCCCCGCTGCCCACGCAGGAGATCACGTTCCCCGGCCCGGACGGCACCACCCTGCGGGCCGCCTGGGCCCCCGCCGCCGTCCCCAAGGGCGCGGTGCTGGTCATGCACGAGAACCGCGGGTTGACCGACCACATCCGCTCGGTCACCGGCCGGCTGGCCGCGAGCGGCTACTCGGCCCTGGCGCCCGACCTGCTCTCCCGGGACGGCGGCACGGCCGCGTTCGCTGACACCGCCCAGGTCACGGCCAGACTGGGCGAGATCCCCCAGGAGCGGTTCGTGGCCGACATGAAGGCGGCCGTCGGCGAGCTGGAGCAGCGGGCCGAGGGCGCCGGGCTGGGCATGATCGGGTTCTGCTTCGGCGGCGGGATGACGTGGCTGCTGCTGTCGGCCGGGGAGACCCGGCTGGCCGCCGCGGCGCCCTTCTACGGCCCGCTGCCCGACGACGCCGACCTGAGCGGGGCCAAGGCGTCCGTGCTGGCGATCTACGCCGAGCAGGACGACCGCGTCAACGCCACCAGGGACGCGGCCGAGGCGGCGCTGACGAAGGCGGGGCTCACGCACGAGCTGGTGACCGTCCCCGGCGTCGGCCACGCCTTCTTCAACGACACGGGCGCCCGCTACGACGAGCGGGCCGCCTCGCAGGCCTACGACTACGTGCTGACCTGGTTCGGCCGCCACCTATCCTGACCGACCCGGTTTGTCCTGCGGTCTGGCTGGAAAACGCGAGCGCCGCCCGCGGCGGAGAGCCGGGGCGGCGCTGGCGAGGTGAAGCCGCGGTCAGTCGTTGAGACGCTGGCGCAGGTAGGAGTCGACCTGGTCGATGGCGATGCGCTCCTGGGCCATGCTGTCGCGCTCGCGGATCGTCACGGCGTGGTCTTCGAGGGTGTCGAAGTCGACGGTGATGCAGAACGGGGTGCCGATCTCGTCCTGGCGGCGGTAGCGGCGGCCGATCGCGCCCGCGTCGTCGAACTCGACGTTCCACCGCCTGCGCAGCTGCGCGGCTAGGTCGCGGGCCTTCGGCGACAGGTCGGCGTTGCGCGACAGCGGCAGCACCGCGGCCTTGACCGGCGCGAGCCGGTGGTCGAGCCGCAGCACCGTGCGCTTCTCCAGGACGCCCTTGGCGTTGGGCGCCTCGTCCTCGGTGTAGGCGTCGAGCAGGAAGGTCAGCGTGGCCCGGTCGACGCCGGCGGCCGGCTCGATGACGTAGGGGACGTAACGCTCACCGGTGTCCTGCTCGAAGAAGCTCAGGTCGACGCCCGAGGCCTTGGAGTGGGCGGTGAGGTCGAAGTCGGTGCGGTTGGCGATGCCTTCGAGCTCGCCCCACTCCGAGCCCTGGAAGTTGAAGCGGTACTCGACGTCGACGGTGCGCTTGGCGTAGTGGGACAGCTTCTCCTTCGGGTGCTCGTAGAGGCGCAGGTTGTCCTTGTTGATGCCCAGGTCGGAGTACCAGCGGAAACGCTCGTCGATCCAGTACTGGTGCCACTCCTCGTCGGTGCCGGGCTTGACGAAGAACTCCATCTCCATCTGCTCGAACTCGCGGGTGCGGAAGATGAAGTTGCCCGGGGTGATCTCGTTGCGGAAGGACTTGCCGACCTGGCCGATGCCGAACGGGACCTTCTTGCGCGCCGACTGCTGCACGTTGAGGTAGTTGATGAAGATGCCCTGGGCGGTCTCCGGACGCAGCCAGGCCAGGCCGGACTCGTCCTCCACCGGGCCGAGGAAGGTCTTGAGCAGGCCGCTGAACTGCCGGGGCTCGGTGAAGGTGCCCTTGTTGCCGCAGTTGGGGCAGGTGATGTCGGCCAGGCCGTTCTCGGGCTCCTTGCCGTTCTTCTCCTCGTACGCCTCGACGAGGTGGTCGGCGCGGAAGCGCTTGTGGCACGACTGGCACTCGGTCAGCGGGTCGGTGAAGGTCTCGACGTGGCCGCTGGCCCGCCAGACCTCGGGGGCCAGGATGACGCAGGAGTCGAGGCCCACCACGTCGTCGCGCGACTGGACCATCGACAGCCACCACTGCCGCTTGACGTTGTTCTTCAGCTCGACACCCAGAGGACCGTAGTCCCACGACGCGCGAAGTCCGCCGTAGATCTCGCTCGACGGGTAAACGAGCCCGCGGCGCTTGGCGAGGCTGACGATGGTGTCCATGACGTCGGTGCGTCGTGCCATTTTGGTTGCGTCTCTTTCCGGCTGGAGGTCGGCGAGTGAATTCGGTGAGATCCCAGCTTAGGGGACGCTCACCCGGTCCCGCGCGCGAGTATCGCTACGCACCCTCTTGCGTGTACACGTCCTCGTACGCGCTGGGTTCGTTGACCATGAGGATCATCAACGGGTACATGACCATCCTGGAGGCCGACAGCGCCCTGCGGTAGAACCCCGCGCCCTCCCATTCGCTGACCAGCGCCCACAGGTTGGGCTCGTCGACCGAACGGGCCAGCCGCCCGCGGTGGAAACCCGGCTGGGCGGCGAAGGTGTCGAGGATGGCGTGGCCCTGCTTGAGGAAGTCCTGGGACTGGGACTCTGGCACGGTGTATCGGATCACGGCGAGCACCAGCCCAGCCTAGAGGTGCGCACCCTGCTGTCACGCGAACTCCCATAGGCTCTCGACGTGGCCTCCAAAAACAAGCGCCCGCTGCCCCGGGGCGAGCAGTTCTTCACGCCGGGCGCGGGCGGCGCGCGCAAGGCCGTCGAGCGGCGCAGCGCGGTCCCGATGACGTTTCTGTTCACGCAGGTGCCCAGGTGGGTGGCCCCCGCCGTGCTGGTGATCCTGCTGCTGGCCGCCTTCGCGCTGGCCAACTGGCTGGGCGGCGTGGCGGCGCTGGTGGTGCTGGCGTTCGTCGGGTGGCTGGCGTACCTGTCGTGGCCGTCGCTGGGCATCGGCGGGCGGCTGCTGCGGGTCGTGATGCTGGTCTTCCTGGCGCTCCTGGCCGCTGACCGGTTTGGGGCGTTCTAGTCCGGCCCGCCGGAGATTTTGACAATCATTTTCATTTTCTCCATACTTGAGGGCGTGATGTCCCGTACGCCCCCAATGCGCGCCGTAACCTTCCTCGCCGGAGCAGCCCTGCTGGCCACGTCCGCCTGTGGCGCCGGGGCCGCGGAGAGCACCGAGACCGCCGCGGGCGGCAGGCCCGCGGTGATCGCCGCCTTCTACCCGCTCCAGTGGCTCACGGAGCAGGTGGCCGGGCCCGACGCCGACGTGACCGTCCTGACCGCGCCCGGCGTCGAGCCGCACGACCTGGAGCTCGGCATCCAGCAGATGACCAAGCTCCAGGACGCCGCGCTCACGGTCTACGTCAAGGGCGTGCAGCCGGCCGTCGACGACGCCGTCTCCGCCGACACCGCCTTCGACGCCGCCGCCGTCGTCACCACGATCCCGGCGGGCGGGCACGCCGGTGAGGAGGGGCACGCCGAGGAGCACGGCGTCTCCTACGACCCGCACATCTGGCTCGACCCGTCCCGGCTGGCCACGGTCGCCGGGAAGCTGGGCGGGCGCCTGGCCGCCGCCGACCCCGCCCACGCGCAGGCGTACAAGGACCGCGCCGCCACCGCGGCGGGCGTGCTGGGCGGCCTCGACCAGGAGTTCGCCAAGGGCCTGGCCGGCTGCGCCGGCAAGACCCTGGTCACCGCGCACGAGGCGTTCGGCTACCTGGCCGACCGCTACAAGCTCAAGCAGGTGGGCATCACGCTCGACCCCGAGACCGAGCCGTCGCCCAAGCGCCTGTCGGAGGTGGCCGCGCTGGCCAGGGCCGAGGGCGCCACCACGATCTTCACCGAGTCCCTGGTGAGCCCGAAGGTGGCCGAGGTGCTGGCCGGCGAGGTGGGTGCGAAGACGGCCGTGCTCGACCCGCTGGAGAGCAAGCCCGCCGGCGACTACCTGACGGCCATGCGCGACAACCTCAAGACCCTCCGGACGGCTCTGGGGTGCGCGGCATGAGCGAGACGGCCTTCGCGATGACCGGCGGCCGGGTCAGCTTCGACGGCCGCCAGATCCTGCGCGGCGTCGACCTGACCGTCCGCCCCGGCGAGGTGGTGGCCCTCCTGGGGGCCAACGGCTCGGGCAAGTCCACCCTGGTCCGCGCGCTGCTCGGCCTCACCCCGCTGTCCGGCGGCCAGACCCTCCTGTACGGCCGCCCGCCCGCCCGCTTCCGCGACTGGTGGCGCATCGGCTACGTGCCCCAGCGCCTCCAGGTCGGCGGCGGCGTGCCCGCCACGGTCCGCGAGGTCGTGGCCTCGGGCCGCGTCGCCAGGCAGAGCCGGCTGCGCAGGACCAGCGCGGCCGACCGGGCGGCGGTCGCGCACGCCTTGGACGCGGTCGACCTGACCGGCCGGGCCGGCGACCCCGTGCAGTCGCTCTCGGGCGGCCAGCAGCAGCGCGTGCTCATCGCCCGCGCCCTGGCCGGGGAGCCCGACACGTACGTGATGGACGAGCCCACGGCGGGCGTCGACGCCGAGACGCAGCAGCTCCTGGCCGACACGCTGGGCGGCCTGGTCCGCGACGGCAAGACGATCGTCCTGGTCGCCCACGAGCTGGGCCCGCTGGAGCCGCTGATCACCCGCGGCGTCGTGGTCCGCGAGGGCCGCGTCGCGCACGACGGCGAGCCGCCGCGGCCCGAGGGCGAGTGCGCCAGGCCCGGACACGAGCACCAGCATCCGCACGCCGAGGAGCCGGCCGCCGGCCCGCTGACCGGCTGGCAGGGAGAACCGCGATGATCGACCTTCTGCAGGAGAACCTCTTCCAGCTCGCGCTGATCGCCGCGCTGCTGGTGGGGCTGTGCGCGCCCGCGGTGGGCACGTTCATCGTGCAGCGCAGGCTGTCGCTGCTCGGCGACGGCATCGGGCACGTCGCGCTGACCGGCGTGGCGCTGGGCTTCCTGACCGGCACCGCGCCGGTGCTGACGGCCGTGGTCGTCTCGGTGCTGGGCGCGGTGGCGATCGAGCTGGTCAGGGCCCGCGGCCGGACCAGCGGCGACGTCGCGCTCGCCCTGCTGTTCTACGGCGGCATCGCGGGCGGCGTCATGCTCATGGGCATCGCCCCCGGCGGCAGCAACGCCAAGCTGAACTCCTACCTGTTCGGCGCCATCGCCAGCGTCACGCGGGAGGACATCTGGATCATCGGCGGGCTGGCCGTGGCGGTGATCGGCGTGGTCGTCGTCTTCGGCAGGGAGCTGTTCGTGCTCTGCCAGGACGAGGAGATGGCCAAGGCCAGCGGCCTGCCGGTGCGCTTCCTCAGCCTGCTGATCGCGGTCACCGCCGCGCTCACCGTGGTCATCGCCATGCGCGTGGTCGGCCTGCTGCTGGTCAGCGCCCTGATGGTGATCCCGGTGGCCACGAGCCAGCAGCTCACCAGGGGCTTTCGGGCCACGATGGGCCTGGCGATGCTGTTCGGCGTGCTCGCCTCGGTGGGCGGTCTGCTGGCCTCGACGATGTCGTCGCGGGTGCCTCCGGGCGCGGCGATCGTGCTTCTCGCCCTCGCCGGCTTCGTCCTGGCCCTGGCTGTCGGTAAATTCGTACGGCGAGGCCGTATCCAGGAGTCCCCAGTGAGCCGGCGACCACATGTCCGTGTCGAGGAGGTCGCATGACGACGAGGCGCGATGCCGTGCACGACACCCTTCGCCGCAGCGAGGGGTTCCGCAGCGCCCAGGACGTCTACGCGGAGATGCGCCTGCACGGCGCCAAGATCGGGTTGACCACCGTCTACCGGGCGCTGCAGGCGCTGGCCGACTGCGGCCAGGTCGACGTGCTGCGCACCGACGAGGGCGAGTCGGTCTACCGGGCGTGCGCCAGCGACGACCATCACCACCACCTGGTCTGCCGTCGTTGCGGGCACACGGTCGAGGTGGCCGGGCCGGCCGTCGAGCGCTGGGCGGAGGCGGTCGGCAGCGACCACGGCTTCACCGAGATCACTCACACGGTCGAGGTCTTCGGCACCTGCTCGTCCTGCTCGGCGCCGGCCCGCGTGGGCTGAGGTCCGCGGGAGCCGTACAGCACGCCGAGCACGACGGCGGCGCATCCGGCGAGCTGCAGCGCGGAGGGCCGCTCCCCCAGCGTGAGCGTGGAGATGGCGACCGTGGTCATCGGCTGCACGAGCAGCAGCAGCGCCGTGAGCGCCGCGGGCTGCCTGGGCAGCGAGTACGTGATCAGCAGCCAACCGGCCACCTGCGGCCCCAGCGCGAGCAGCAGCAGCCACCCGTGCGCCGGCCATTCCGGCGCCAGGTCGGCGCCGCCGAACAGCGGGCTGAGCGCGGCGATCAGCACGGTGGCCACGACGGTCGCGTGCGCCAGGGGGCCCGCCGTCCGGCCCGGCCCGGCCTTCATGAGCAGCAGGTAGGCGGCGTACACGACGGACGTCGCCAGCCCGGTGACGGCGCCCATGACGGGGTCGAGCCCGTACGCCGCGCCGTCGAACACCCCGGAGATCAGCACGACCCCGCCGAAGACGATCGGCGTGCTCGCCATGAGCCGGTTGGACGGGCGCTCGCGGAAGAGGCCCCAGGCGGCGAAGGCCACGATGAACACCTGCAGGTTGCCCAGCACGGTCGCCAGGCCCGCGCCGACCAGCTTGATCGACTGGTGCCAGAACAGCAGGTCGAGCGAGAACAGCACGCCCGCCGCCCAGGCCGGCAGCGCGTTCCGCCAGGGCAGGGGCCCCAGCTTCCGCCGTTCGAGCCAGGCGAGCAGCAGCATGGGCGGCACCGCGTACGCGCAGCGGAACAACGCCGACGTCGCGGGCGACACCCCGGACAGCCGCACCAGGGGCGCCGAGGTGGAGATGATCAGTGCTCCGGCGATCGCGATCAGGACGATACGCCGATATGCACTCACGGAAACCCCCGGAGCCCCATGGGAGAGATACGCTGCGACCACGCTAGAACCGGCCCCGACAGGAGTCAACATGCCGTTTGGCCATGACATGGTGCATTCTTTGGCGACCGTTGTCGACCTGGTCAACACCTCGCCGTCCACCGGCGGCGACGACGGTCTGGCCAGCCTGGCCGAGCTGCAGGCGTTCGTGGAGTCCCGGCAGATCAGCGGCATCGGCGCGCTGACCGCCCGCGACCTCGGCCAGGTGCGCATGGTGCGCGAGGCGTTCCACCGGGTGTTCACGGCCTCCGACGTGGCGAGCGCCGTGCGCACGCTCAACGCGTTGCTCGCCGAGACGCGCATCACGCCCAGGCTGACCGAGCACGACGGCCACCCGCTGCACGTGCACTACTTCGCCACCGACGCCTCCCTGGCCGAGCACGTGGCCGCCGACTGCGGCGTGGCGCTGGCGCACCTGCTGGTGGAGGGCGAGATGGAGCGCCTGCGCACCTGCTCGGCCCCCGACTGCGACCGCGTGTTCGTCGACGAGTCCCGCAACCGCTCGCGGGTCTACTGCGACAGCCGCACCTGCGGCAACCGCATGCACGTCGCCGCCTACCGGGCCCGCCGCCGCGCCTGACCGTCCCGCACGCGAGCCGCCCGTCCCCGCGACGATCGGGGGACGGGCGGCAGGTGCGGGTGATTCAGGGTGCTTCGCTGGACGTCTGCCACCACGGCGGCTTGGCGGTGGCGAAGACGTCGGAACAGTTGCACGAGCCGCAACCTGGGATCATCGGCCCTCCTTCATCGTGGGGGAACGGGTTGTACCCGCCTTCACCGGCTCTCAGCCTGACCCTCGTGCCAGAATTCCGGATACCGCCGGGAAGCCACGTCTCCTCAGCCGACGTCGCGCCGCCGCAGGGCGAGCAGCCCGCCGGCCGTCAGCGCGGCCGTCAGCGCGAGCAGCGTCAGCTCCGGCACCGTGCCGAACGCCCGCCCCGCCATGATGTTCGGCAGGTAGTGGAACGGCTCGAACGGCGTGCCGCCCCACACCCCGTAGAAGGGCGCGACGACCTGTCCGAGCAGGGCGGTCAGGATCCAGGCCGCCCAGCACAGCGGCACGCTCGCCCGGGGCAGCAGCCCGTAGGCCGCCACACAGACCGCGCCGACGCACCACGCCGCCGGGGCCTGGCTCAGGGCGGCGGCCAGGAAGCGCGGCGCGGTGCCGGCGAAGTCGCCGAGGAGCGCGGCGTACACGGCGCTGAAGGCGAGGGCGGCGAGCGCCATCAGCGCGGCCGTGCCGAGCGCGGCCACCGCCAGGTGCCCGGCCGCCCAGCGGACCCGGGTCAGCGGCGTGGCCTGCAGCTGGGCGGCGCGGCCCGAGGTCTCCTCCGAACGCAGCCGCACGACCATGAGCACCGGGTAGAGCGCGCTGCCGTAGGCCAGGATCAGCAGGTAGTACCACATGTAACCGTCGAGGGCGTCCGCCGCGGGCACGCCGAGCAGGTGCGTGATGTTGGTGACCACGATGCTCGGACGGGCCAGCACGTCCTTGGCCAGCGGGCCCATCGCGCCGCCCGCCGCCGCGAACGCCGCCGTCCCCGCCGCCCACTTCAGCAGCAGGCCGCGGTGCAGCCGCCAGGCCAGGGCGACCGGGCCGCGCAGCCGGGGGGCCTCCTGCTTGCCTGGCCGTTCCGGCAGCAGGCCCGAGCCCAGGTCCCGGCGGCCGAGCAGCGCGTACGCCAGCGCGCACAGCCCACCGGCGGCCAGTGTGGAGACGCCGAGCAGCCACCAGCGGTCGGCCCGGTAGGCGTCCACCAGGTGGCTCCAGCCGAGCGGTGACAGGGCCTTCAGCCACGGCCGGTCGCTCGCGTCGGCGGCGTAGCGCAGGACGTAGGCCAGGCCGAGGGCGTACAGGCCGATGACCGTGGCGGTGCGGGCGTCGCGCGCCAGTTGCGCGGCGACGGCGCCGACGCCCGCGAACACCCAGCCCGCCGCCACGACGGCGGCGCCGTAGGCGAGCGTGCCGGCGGGTTCCAGGCCGGCGGCGAGCAGGGCGGCGGCGGTCAGCGCCCCGCCGGCCAGGCCGGTCGCCCCGGCCACCAGCAGGGCCGCGCCGAGCGGCGCCCGGCGGCTCACCACGCCCGCGCGGACCAGCTCGGTCCGGCCCGCGTCCTCCTCCCCGCGGGTGTGCCTGATCACGGTCGTCAGGGCGGCGAACGCGTTGATCACGTAGAGGAAGCCGCCGCTGCGCCAGGTCGCCAGCACCTCCAGGCGCGGCTCGACGACCCCGCCGCCCAGCGCACGGAAGAAGGCGTAACGGCGGACGACCTCGGTGTAGGCCAGCTTCAGCTCGTAGGTGCCCATGTTGCGGTTGATGTAGCCGACCATGGCCAGGCTCAGGGCCACCAGCAGCAGGAGCCACCAGGGGGCGACGGCGCGCTCGCGGCGCAGCGCCAGGCGGACGAGCGTCCACGTGCCGCTCATCGCACGGCCCCCGCCGCCCGGCCGCCCGCGTAGTGGCGCAGGAACAGCTCCTCCAGCGTGGGCGGGCGGCTGTCCAGGGTGCGCACGCCCGCCGCGCTCAGGCGGCGCAGCGCCGGGCCGAGCGCGTCGGCGTCCACGTCGAAGCGCACCCGGCCGCCCTCCTCGCGCAGGTCGTGCACACCGGGGAGCCCGGCCAGCCCTTCGGCGGGCCGGTCGAGCTCGGCGTGCACGGTGGTGCGGGTCAGGTGGCGCAGCGCCGCCAGGGTGCCGCTCTCGACCGCGCGGCCGTCGCGGATGATCGTGACCCGGTCGCACAGCGCCTCGACCTCCGACAGGACGTGGCTGGACAGCAGCACGGTACGGTCGCCGCGCCGCCGCTCCTCCCTGACGACCTCCCGGAACGTCTCCTCCATGAGCGGGTCGAGCCCGGAGGTCGGCTCGTCGAGCAGCAGCAGCTCGGCGTCGGAGGCGAGCGCCGCGACCAGCGCGACCTTCTGCCTGTTGCCCTTGGAGTAGGCCCGGCCCTTCGTGCGCGGATCGAGGCCGAACCGGTCGAGCAGCTCCCCCTTGCGCCCGCGGTCGAGGCCGCCGCGCAGCCGGCCCAGCAGGTCGATCACCTCGCCGCCGGACAGGTCGGGCCACAGCGTGACGTCGCCCGGCACGTACGCCAGGCGGCGGTGCAGCTCGGCGGCCTCGCGCCAGGGGTCGCCGCCGAGCAGTCGGACGCTGCCCGCCTCGGCCCGCGCGAGGCCGAGCAGGATCCGGAAGGTCGTGCTCTTGCCCGCGCCGTTGGGGCCCAGGAAGCCGTGCACCTCGCCGGTGCGCACGCTCAGGTCGAGCCCGTCGAGGGCCCTGGTCCGTCCGTACGTCTTGACGAGTGCGGCCACCGAGATGGCGTCGCTCATGATGATCTGCCTCGTGACTGTTCGCTCGTACAGTTGACTATCCGAACGAGCAGGACGCTATATCGGCGTATAGTCACTGTCCAGCGCGGCAGCTCAGCAGGGGTGAACCCCGGGGGTTCGTCTAGGCGCCGGCGACCTCGTTGGGGATCGCGCCGCCGTAGCGGCGGTCGCGCTTGGCGTAGATCTCGCACGCCGCCCACAGGTCACGGCGGTCGAAGTCGGGCCAGAGCCGGTCGAGGAAGACCATCTCGGCGTAGGCCGACTGCCACAGCAGGAAGTTCGAGAAGCGCTGCTCGCCCGAGGAACGCACGAACAGGTCGACCGGCGGGATCTCCGGCTCGTCGAGGTAGCGGGCGAACACCTTCTCGCTCACCTTCGACGGCTTGACCCGCCCGGCCGCGATGTCGGCCGCCAGCTTGACCGCCGCGTCGACGATCTCGGCCTGGCCGCCGTAGTTGACGCAGAACTGCAACGTCAGCTTGCTGTTGCCCTCGGTCATCTCCTCGGCGCTCTGCAGCTCGGAGATCACGCTCTTCCACAACCGGCCCGGCCGGCCCGCCCAGCGCACCCGCACGCCCATGGCGTTGAGCTCGTCGCGCCGCCGCCTGATGACGTCGCGGTTGAAGCCCATCAGGAAGCGCACCTCGTCGGGCGAGCGCTTCCAGTTCTCCGTGGAGAAGGCGTAGGCGCTCAGGTAGGGGACGCCCAGCTCAAGAGCCCCCTCGATGACGTCGAACAGCGAGGACTCGCCCGCCTTGTGCCCTTCGGTGCGCGGCAGGCCGCGCGCCTTGGCCCAGCGGCCGTTGCCGTCCATCACGATGGCGACGTGCCGGGGCACGAGGTCACGCGGGATCGGCGGCGGAGTGGCGCCTGACGGATGAGGGGTCGGAGGCCGGACGTTCACGCATGCTCCCTTTCGACGTGTCGCAGAGAGCGTATTCCGTGTTCCAGATGCCATTGCAGATATGCGGCCACCAGGCCGCTGCACTCGCTGCGGTGGCGCGACTCCGAGGCGTCGGCGGTGGCCCAGTCGCCGCGCAGCAGCGCCGTCATGAGCCCGATCGTCTCCCCCGCCGGCACCGCCGAGCCCGCCGGACGGCACGCCCCGCACACCACGCCGCCCGCGACGATGGCGAAGGCCCTGACCGCCGGGGCCTGGCACTTGGCGCACGCCTCCAGCGCGGGCGCGTAACCGGCCACCGCCAGCGAGCGCAGGAAGTACGCGTCGAGGACCAGCCTGGCCTCGTGGGCGCGTTCGGACAGCGTGCGCAGGCCGCCGACCAGCAGCAGGAACTGCCGCAGCGCCGGCTCCTTCTCGCCGTGGGTCAGCCGGTCGGCCGTCTCCAGCATGGCGCTGCCGGCGGTGTACCGGGGGTAGTCGACGGCCAGGGCCTCGCCGTAGGGCCTGATGGTCTCCGCCTGGGTGATCACGTCGAGCGTGCGGCCGGTGTGGAGCTGGAGGTCGACGTGCGTGAACGGCTCCAGCCGCGCGCCGAAGCGGGACTTGGTGCGGCGCACGCCCCTGGCCACCGCCCGGATCTTGCCGGTGCGCTTGGCCAGAACGGTGACGATGCGATCGGCCTCACCGAGTTTCTGCGTCCGCAGGACGACGCCTTCGTCGCGGTAGAGACTCACTTGCCCATCTTACGGCCGCCCGCGCGGCATGTTCCGGGCATGCTCTGGTGACGCGAGTTTGCCCTGCCGTCACTAGACTTTGACGTCTGTCCCCGCATCACCCGTTGTTCAACCCCCCGCTACTGCCTCGAAAGGGAGTCATGACCCGCGTGGTCCTGCTGGGCTCTTCGCCCGGCCCCGACACCTCTCCGACCGGCCTGAGGCTGGCCGCGCTGCCCGGCAATCCCACCGTGGCCGAGCGGCTGCGCAGCCAGCTCGTCTCCTATGACCCGCGGCCCGCCACGATCGAGACCGGCGACGTGGCCGCCGCCCTGCGTGCCCTGGCCGACGTCGCAGAATCGGCAACGGAGAGCCTCTTCATCATCCCCCAGAACTCGGTCGTCCACGACGAGCTGATCTACCAGATCACCAAGGCCAAGCGCGGCGCGCTGGCGCTCGTGGCCAAGGAGCCGCGTCTGGAGGTGACCGAGGAGGCGCAGGAGGACACCGTACCGATCGACGAGGCCGACCCGGAGATCGGCTACGGCCGGCTCGAAGGGCTGCCGGTGCGCGCGCGCGTCGGCAAGTCGCGCATCGTGTCGGTCGGCACCGCCAACCACGCGGTGACCAGGCCCAACGCGGTGGTGCTCGGCCCGCTGCACATCAGCGCCCGCAACGCCCCCGTGCTCGCGCAGACCTGCCGCGAGCTGGCCCTCATGGCCGACCGCTTCGGCGCGGACGACGACCTCGTCCAGCTCGTGGTGTTCGGCCTGGTGCGCAACGGCGTGTCGGTCGGCGTGCGCGGCCGCCGCGACCTGTTCTACCGCCGGGTGAGCACGCCGGAGGAGGTCAACGAGGCCGGCGCCGAGATGGCCGGCATGAACGAGGACCGCGCCCGGCTCAACAACGCGGTCAAGGGCGCCGACGGCTTCTTCACCACGTACTTCGTCTCCACCTACTCGCGCTTCATCGCCCGCTGGGCGGCGCGGCGCGGGCTCACGCCCAACCAGGTGACGCTGATCTCGATCACGCTCGGCGTGGCCGCCGCCGCCTGCTTCGCCACCGGCGACCGGCCGTGGATGGTCGCCGGCGGCCTGCTGATCTACTTCGCCTTCGTCTTCGACTGCGTCGACGGGCAGGTGGCCCGGTACGCCCGCAAGTTCGGCGTGCTGGGGGCCTGGCTCGACGCCACCTTCGACCGCTTCAAGGAATACGTGGTCTTCGCCGGTCTGGCCGTCGGCTGGGTCGTCTCGGGCAACGGCGACGACATCTGGATCCTGGCGCTGGCCGCCATCGGGCTCCAGTCCGTGCGCCACCTGCTCGACTTCTCCTTCGGCATCTCCAACCGGCGCAAGCCGCCCGCGCAGCTGCCCACCCTCCCGCTCGACGCCCCCGACGACCGCGACCTGCGCAGGGCGCTGGAGCGGCGCAAGGCCGAGCGCAGCCAGGGCCTGCGCGGCGTGCTCAAGATGTGGACCAGGGCGGGCAAGTTCCGCGCGGTCCACTGGGCGCGGAAGATGATCGTGTTCCCCATCGGCGAGCGGTTCGCGGCCATCGCGATCACCGCCGCCCTCTTCGACGCCCGGATCACTTTCCTCACCCTCGTGATCTGGGGCTCCGTCGCCGCCGCCTACACCCTCACCGGACGCCTCATGAGGTCGCTCGTATGATCACTCAACCGCAGGCCATGGCCACCCCCACGCCGGACCCCGACGAGGAACGCCGCCGCATCCAGACCGCCCGCCTGCTCGCCTACCGCGACGACGGCCCGCTCGTGCACGCCCTCGCGGGCAAGCTGGGCAAGGGCCTGCCGCCCGTGCCCGCCACGCTCGTGGCGCTGCTCGCCGTCGTCGCCGTCACCGTCGTCGGGCTGCCCGACAAGGGGCCGCTGCTGCTCGTGCCGGTGGCCATCACGCTGCTGCTCGTGCTGCCGACCGCGCCGCGCGACCACCTGGGCCGCTTCGACTGGCTCACCCCGCCGCTGCTGCGCGGCACCGAGTTCCTCGCCATGATCGCGATCGGCCTGGCCGCCGGCGCGCCGAAGTGGCTGCTGTTCGTGCTGGTCTACGTGGTGGGCTACCACACCTACGACACCGTCTACCGCACCCGGCAGAGCATCTGGCCGCCCGCGTGGGTGTTCCACGCGGGGCTCGGCTGGGAGCTGCGCCTGCTGATCATCGGTGCCGGTGCGGCGCTGGGCTGGCTGACGCCGGTGCTCGCGGTGCTGACGGCGTACCTGTTCGTGCTGTTCGCGGTGGAGAGCGTGACGAGCTGGGTGCGCCTGGACAAGGCCTCTGCGCAGGCCGGCGCCGACGCCGAGCAGGACCTTGAGGCCTCGCCCGAGGACGCGCTCGAACAGGCCACCGGCGAGGCGGAGAAGGGCTGAGCGGCCACCTCCCCCTCCGGACACGACGGCGGTCACGGGCTCCCGACCAGGGCGCCGGTGGCCGCCGTTTCGCGTGCGGGCCACCGATGCCGGAGAGCTTCCGGCGGGCGGCGTCCGAGGCCGCCGGGACGTCGTCCGTCGCTCTGCTCTGGAGCGCTCTCCCATATTGACAGGCCGTCCGCAGCGTGTTTACGTCACCTCAAGAGAGCGCTCTCTCACTCGACTCCACCACCCCCCATGGAGCAGGGATGACAACAGAGATCCGGCACAGGCGCCGCCTGGTGGCCGTGGCGGTGGTGCTCGTGGCACTCACCGGCCTGCTCGTCAAAGTGGCCGTCAGCGCCTCGGCGTCCGTGCCGTCCACGCCGTCCGGCTGGTCGCTGGTCTGGTCCGACGACTTCAACGGCTCGGCGGGCACGCCGCCCTCGTCCGCCGAGTGGATCATCGACACCGGGCACGGCTACCCCGGCGGGCCGGGCAACTGGGGCACCGGCGAGATCCAGAACTACACCTCCAGCACCTCCAACGTCAGCCTCGACGGCTCCGGCAACCTGCGCATCACGCCCCTGCGCAGCGGCTCGGGCGAGTGGACCTCGGCCCGCATCGAGACCAGGCGGGCTGACTTCAAGCCGGCCGACGGGCGCGTCCTGCGGATCGAGGGCCGGATCCAGATGCCGGACGTGACCGGTCAGGCGGCGCTCGGCTACTGGCCGGCGTTCTGGGCGCTCGGGGCGCCGTACCGGGGGAACTACTGGAACTGGCCGGGCATCGGCGAGTTCGACATCATGGAGAACGTCAACGGCATCAACTCGGTGTGGGGCGTGCTCCACTGCGGCGTCAGCCCCGGCGGGCCCTGCAACGAGACGACCGGCCTGGGCGCGAGCCGGGCCTGCCCCGGATCGTCCTGCCAGTCGGCCTTCCACACCTACCGCTTCGAATGGGACCGCGCCGCCAGCCCGAACCAGCTCCGCTGGTACGTCGACGGCCAGCAGTTCCACAGCGTGAGCCAGAACCAGCTCGACGCCACCACCTGGACCAACATGACCGGGCACGGCGGCTACTTCCTGCTGCTCAACCTGGCCATGGGCGGCGCGTTCCCCAACGCCCTGGCCGGCACGGGCACGCCGACGGCGGCGACCGTCCCCGGGCACCCGCTGCTGGTGGACTACGTGGCCGTCTGGCAGAGCGGCACGGTCTCCACGCCGACGGCGACCCCGACCGTCCCGGGCGGCGTGGACGCGCGCTCCACCATCCAGGCCGAGCGCTACCAGGCCCAGTCGGGCACCATCGTCGAGGCCACCACCGACACCGGCGGCGGCCAGAACGTCGGCGCCATCGCAAGCGGCGACTGGCTGCGCTACGACGGGGTGAACTTCGGCTCCGAGCCCGCCCGCCAGTTCAAGGCCAGGGTGGCGTCCGGGGCGGCGGCCGGCGTGAGCGGGCTGGTGCAGGTGCGGCTGGACAGCCCGTCCGCCCCGCCGATCGGCGACTTCGCGCTGGCCAGTACGGGCGGCTGGCAGAGCTGGCGCACGGTCCCCGCCAACATCAGCGGCGTGACCGGGACGCACACCGTCTACCTGACCTTCAGCAGCGGCCAGCCCGCCGACTTCGTCAACGTCAACTGGTTCACCTTCTCGACGGCCTGACCCCCTCTCAGGGTCCTCCTCGGGGGCGGCGGGCGTGCCCAAGGCCCGGCTCGCCGCCCCCGGGCTGGGGGACAATGAGACGGTGCGCGAATTGCCGGTGATCGACATCTCCCCCTTGCTCGGCGACACCCCGGGCGGTGACAGGCAGGCCGTCGGTGCGGCGATCGGCGCGGCCTGCAGGGACAGCGGCTTCTTCTACGTCCGCGGGCACGGCGTGCCGCAGGACCTCCTTGACCGGCTCGACGCGGCCGCCCGGCGCTTCTTCGCGCTGCCCGAGGAGGTCAAGGACGAGATCTCGATGGACCGCGGCGGCCCGGCCTGGCGCGGCTTCTTCCCGGTGGGCGGCGAGCTGACCTCGGGGCGTCCGGACCTGAAGGAGGGCGTCTACTTCGGCGCCGAGCAGCCGCCCGGCCCGCTCCCGCTGCACGGCCCCAACCAGTTCCCCGTCCAGGTGCCCGAGCTGCGCGAGGCCGTGCTCGCCTACCTGGACACGATGACAGGGGTCGCGCAGGCCGTCATGTCGGGGATCGCGCTCAGCCTGGGCCTGGACGAGGGCTACTTCCGCACCGGCTACACCGCGGACCCGACCGTCCTGTTCCGCATCTTCCACTACCCGCCCGCGCCCCCGGACGACGACGAGACCTGGGGCGTGGGCGAGCACACCGACTACGGCCTGCTCACCCTGCTCCTCCAGGACGCCAACGGCGGCCTCCAGGTCCGGACGGCGGACGGCTGGATCGAGGCGCCGCCGCTGCCGGGCACGTTCGTCTGCAACATCGGCGACATGCTCGACAAGCTCACGGGCGGCCGCTACCGCTCGACCCCGCACCGCGTGCGCAACCGCAGCGGCAACGAACGCCTGAGCTACCCGTTCTTCTTCGACCCCGGCTGGGACAGCGTGGTGCCGCCCCTCCCCTACGCCGCCGGCGAGCGCTGGGACGGCCAGGTCGACTTCACCGGCACCTACGGCGAGTACCTGCTGTCGAAGGTGTCCAAGGTCTTCCCGAGCCTGTTCGAGCGGCAGATCTAGGCCGACTCCCGCACGATCAGCCGGGTGGGCAGGACGACCGGCGTGGTGCTCCGGCCCTCCAGCCGCGACAGCAGCAGCCGCGCCAGCGCCAGCGCCTGCTCGGTCACGGGCACCCGGACGGTGGTGAGTGCCGGGGTGGTGGCCGAGGCGGCGTCGATGTCGTCGAAGCCCACGATCGCCAGGTCGTCGGGCACCCGCCGGCCCGTGGCGCGGGCGGCCAGCAGGGCGCCGATCGCCATCTGGTCGTCGGCCGCGAAGATCGCGTCCAGGTCTGGGGCGTCGCCGAGGAGCTGCCCGGCCGCCGCCGTGCCGGAGGCCCGGGTCAGGTCGCCGATCGCCAGTCTGGGCCGCAGCCCGGCGCGGTCGAGGGCCGTGCGGTGGCCGGCGAGCCGGTCCTGGGTGGCGACCAGGTCCATCGGGCCGCAGATCATGCCGATCCGGCGGCGGCCGGCGGCCAGCAGGTGCTCGGTGGCCGCCGCCGCGCCCGCGGCGTTGTCGGCGTCCACGTACGGCACCAGCGAGGCGACCGGCGGCCGGCCCAGCAGCACGAGCGGCACGCCGGTGCGCGAGAGCCGTTCGGCCAGGGTGTCGCCCCGCTCGGGCGGCAGCAGGACGACGCCGTCCACCAGGCGCGCCTCGGCGTGCCGGACGATGCGGCGCTGGCTCTCGGCGGTGTCGGCGAGCATGAGGGTAATCTGCTTGCCCGCGCCCTCCAGCAGGCTCGTCACGTACTGGACGACGGCCGCGACCATCGGGTCGGCGGCGCGCCTGGGGGCCGGCAGCACGAGCGCGACGGTGTCGGTGCGCCGGGTCACCAGGCTGCGGGCGGCGGCGTTGGGCACGTAGCCGAGCTCCTTGACGGCCTGCAGGACCGTGGAGCGCACCTCGGGGCTGACCGACGCCTCGCCGTTGACGACGCGGGAGACCGTGGCCCGGGAGACGCGGGCGCGGGCGGCCACCGTCTCCAGCGTGGGACGCCTGGGCGGGGCCCCGGTCAGGCCGTTGCGCCTGATCACGTCGCGGTACCACAGGGCGCTGTCCTTGGGCCGCCTGCGCTGGGTGTCGAAGTCGACGTGCACGAGGCCGAACTTGCGCCGGTATCCCTCGGCCCATTCGAGATTGTCGAGCAGTGTCCAGGCGAGATATCCGCGGACGTTCGCGCCCTCCTCGACGGCGGTCCGCAGGGCCCGCAGGTGTTCCTCGATGAAATGCACGCGGTCCACGTCGTGAATGCCGTCGGGAGTGACCGTGTCGACGAAGTCCGCGCCATTCTCGGTGATCATCAGTTCGAGGTCCGGATATTCGCCGGCGAGTCGTCGCAGTAACACGGACAGGGCGTTCGGGACGATCGGCCAGCCCATCGCGGTGACCGCCGTGGGAATGGTGCTGAAAAGCACGCCCGCGCTTCCCGGATAAGCCGGGTCGGCCGGCTCGCCGGGCTGCGCCTGGACGACGGCCGGGGCGTAGTAGTTGACGCCGAGCAGGTCGAGCGGCTGGGCGATGTCGGCCAGGTCGCCGTCGTGGACGTGCCCGAGCCCGGCATGCTCCTCGATGACCGGCAGCAGGTCGGCCGGGTAGGCGCCGCGCAGCATCGGGTCGAGGAACTGCCGGTGGACGAGCGCGTCGATCCTGGCCACGGCCTCGGCGTCCTCCTCCGACAGCGGCCGGTCGAAGTCGCCGACCTGGGCCGGCGTCAGCACGGGCGAGAAGTTGAGCACCGCCCCCACCTCGGCGGCCCCGGCGGCGCGCAGGGCCTGGGCGCCCAGGCCGTGGGCGAGCAGCAGGTGGTGGGCGGCTCTGAACGCCTCGGCGGCCGACCGGCGGCCCGGCGCGTGCACCCCCGAGCCGTGGCCGACGAAGGCCGCCACCCACGGCTCGTTGACGGTGAACCAGGTGCCGACCCGGTCGCCGAGCCGCTCGGCGACGATCGCCGCGTAGTCCGCGAAACAGCGGGCGGTGTCGCGGGACGGCCATCCGCCGCGCTCCTCCATCGCCTGCGGCAGATCCCAGTGATAAAGGGTGGCCAACGGCGTGATGCCCGCCTCCAGCAGGGCGTCGACCAGTCGCTGGTAAAAGTCGAGACCGGCCGCGTTCACCTTTCCCGAGCCGTCCGGAAGAATGCGCGGCCAGCTCACCGAGAACCGGTACGCGGCCATTCCCAGCTCTTTCATCAGCGAGACGTCCTCGCGATATCGGTGGTAATGGTCGCAGGCGTCGGCCGGGCCACCGGCGAAGGCGTCCCAAATGGACGGCCCGCGGCCGTCGGCGGCCGTGCCGCCCTCGATCTGGAAGGCCGACGTCGAGACCCCCCAGACGAAACCCTCGGGAAAACGTGCGATATTCATGTGGCGGCAATCCTCCGGCAGTGGACCGAACGCCCAGTCTCCCGCGCGGCGCTCGTCGCGCGCCAGCCTGGCCAGGCGGTATACAGAGCCCGTGGAACTGGACCGGCTCGATCGTGACATCATCGCGGCGCTCGTCGACGACGCCCGCGCGACCTACGCGGACATCGGCCAGCAGGTGGGGCTGAGCGCGTCGGCCGTCAAGCGGCGGGTCGACCGGCTGCAGAAGAGCGGGGCGATCACCGGCTTCAGCGCGCGGGTTGCGCCGCAGGCGCTCGGCTGGACCACCGAGGCGTACGTCGAGCTGTTCTGCCAGGGCAAGACCAAGCCGTCGGACATCGCCCTGGCGGTGGCCAGGTTCCCCGAGGTGGTGGCGGCGGCCACGATCACCGGCGAGGCCGACGCGCTGCTGCACATCAGGGCCACCGACGTGCGGCACGTCGAGCGGGTCATCGAGCGCATCGCGGCGGAGGCCTTCGTGGTGCGGACCAAGAGCTCGATCGTGCTGTCGCGGCTGGTGGACATCCCGCCGGGAGCCGCCCTGACGGACCCGCGCAACGGATCGCACGTCGCCGGCCGATAGACGCAACAGACCTGCGCCAACGCGCAATGCGCACCGCTTGGCCTGCGCAAACGTCAATTCTTAGGCTGTCCCCGTCTCCCCCGACACGGGAACTTCCCCTGAACTGACGACGACGGAGCCCTGCATGCCCAAACACTTCCTCATGTGCCGCCCGGACTACTTCGCGGTCGAGTACGCCATCAACCCGTGGATGGACCCCGAGGCCGGCGCCGACCGTGAGGTGGCGATCCGGCAGTGGGAAGGGCTGAAGTCGGCGTACGAGGAGCTCGGGCACCAGGTCAGCCTCATCGACCCGATCGAGGGCCTGCCCGACATGGTGTTCGCCGCCAACGGCGCGCTGGTCGTCGGCGGCCGGGTCTACGGCGCCCGCTTCACCTTCCCCGAGCGCGGCCCCGAGGGCCCGGCCTACCTGCGCTGGTTCGTCGAGCGCGGCTACCCGGCGCTGGAGCCCACGCACGTCAACGAGGGCGAGGGCGACTTCCTCACCCTCGACGACGTCATCCTGGCCGGCACCGGCTTCCGCACCGACGTGGTCGCCCACCAGGAGGCGCAGGAGTACCTGGGCCGCCCGGTCGTCTCGCTGAAGCTGGTCGACCCGCGCTTCTACCACCTGGACACCGCGCTGTTCCCGCTCGACGGCCGCAACGTCGCCTACTACCCCGGCGCCTTCTCCCAGGGCAGCCAGGAGGTGCTGCGCGCGATGTTCCCGGACGCGGTGATCGCGACCGCCGAGGACGCCGAGGTGCTCGGCCTCAACGCCGTCAGCGACGGCCGGAACGTGGTGATCAACTCCGAGGCGTCCGGGCTCCAGCTGGAGCTCAAGCGGCACGGCTACGAGGTGATCCCGGTCGAGCTGTCGGAGCTGCGCAAGGCGGGCGGCGGTCCGAAGTGCTGCACACTGGAGATCAGGGGGGAAAAGTAACATGAGCACCAGCGCAGAGCTGATCGAAGTAAGCGAGCGCCGCAGCGCGCACAACTACCATCCGCTGCCCGTGGTCATCCACGAGGCGCACGGCGCGTGGGTCACCGACGTCGAGGGCAAGCGTTATCTCGACTGCCTGTCGGGCTACTCGTCACTGAACTTCGGCCACGGCAACCCGAAGATCATCGAGGCCGCCCAGGAGCAGCTGAAGAACCTCACGCTGACCAGCCGGGCCTTCTATCACGACCAGTTCGCCCAGTTCTGCGCCGGGCTCGGCGACCTCACCGGCAAGGACATGATCCTGCCGATGAACACCGGCGCCGAGGCCGTCGAGACCGCGATCAAGGTGGCCCGCAAGTGGGGCTACGAGGTCAAGGGCGTCGCGCCGGAGCAGGCCAACATCATCGTGATGGAGGACAACTTCCACGGCCGCACCACCACGATCATCAGCTTCTCCACCGACCCCGACGCGCACGACGGGTTCGGGCCGTACACGCCCGGGTTCAGGATCGTCCGCTACGGCTCGGCCGAGGCGATCAGGGAGGCGATCGACGACAACACCGTGGCCGTGCTCGTCGAGCCGATCCAGGGCGAGGCGGGCGTGCTGGTGCCGCCGGACGGCTACCTGACCGAGGTCCGGCGCATCTGCACCGAGAACAACGTGCTGATGATCGCCGACGAGATCCAGTCGGGTCTCGGGCGCACCGGCCGCACGTTCGCCTGCGACCACGAGAACGTCGTCCCCGACGTCTACATCCTGGGCAAGGCGCTCGGCGGCGGCGTGGTGCCGGTCTCGGCGATCGCCGCGGACGAGGACGTCCTCGGGGTCATCAAGCCGGGCCAGCACGGGTCCACGTTCGGCGGCAACCCGCTGGCCTGCGCGGTCGGCATCGCCGTCATCGACATCCTGAACACCGGCGAGTTCCAGGCCAGGGCCGCCCGGCTCGGCGAGGTGCTGCACGCGCGGCTGCGCGAGCTGGCCGGCAAGGGCGTGGTGGCGGTGCGCGGGCGCGGGCTGTGGGCGGGCGTGGACATCGACCCGGCCCTCGGCACCGGGCGCGAGGTCTCCAAGGCGCTCATGGCGCGCGGCGTGCTCGCCAAGGACACCCACGGGTCCACGATCCGGCTCGCGCCGCCGATCGTGATCTCCGAGGAGGACCTGGTCTGGGCGGTCGACCAGCTCGCCGCCGTCCTCGAAGAACTCTAGGTCTCCTGCGGCTTCGGCCGCCGGCCCTGCATGGGCGCGCCGCCGTGACGGCGCGCCCATGTGGGCCTCCTGGGTGGCCGGCCGGCCACGGGTCAGGAGCCGGCGGGGGTGCTCTCCATCGGGGTAAGGGTGACGGTATGCGTCACCGTCGGCTCCGGCGTGTCGGTCGACTCGACCGCGGGCTCGCTGGTCGGCTCCGGGGTGAACGTGATCGTCGCCTCGGCCGTCGGCAGCCCCGCCATCGTGGAGTCGAGCTCCGAGGGGATGGGCGTGGGGGCCACTGTCTCCGGTGTGCAGCTCGCGTCGGCGGCGGCGTCGGGGGCCTCCGGCAGCGCGTCCACCACGGAGACGTCGAGCTGGGCCGTCAGCGCCAGGACGCTGTCCTTGGGCGCGCCCGCCTTGGCGCCGACCGCGACCTGCCGCTCGCCCAGGAACGTGTGCCCGGCCGGGTCGAAGATCAGCTCTTCGCGCACGCCCCAGTCGGTGACCCGGCCCAGCGCCACACCCACGCGTCCGGAGGAGTCGGCGACGCCCTCGGCCGCCTCGACGCCGGGGATCGACTTGACCGCCTCGAACAGGGCGTCCCGCTGCGCCTTGGGCAGGTAGTTCTCCCTGACGAGGTCGCCCGCGCGGGTGAAGGCGACGGCGTCGGGATCGACGTCCTTGCCGCCCTTGGGGGCCGACTCGTACAGACGGTCGCGCATGGCCGTGGCGTCGGCCGGGAGCGTGCTCAGGTAGGCGTAGTCGTCGCGGTAGGGGCCGCGCAGGTCGGGGCAGGCGGCCAGCCAGTTCCACTCGCTGCCCTGCCGGCTCGTGGCGTCCGTCGGCAGCGACTGACCCGGCCAGGGGCGCGGCTCGCGGCCCTCGATCTGCAGCAGGCCGTCCTTGCTGCCGTCCACGGACTTCCAGATCCTGCGGTGCTGGCGGTAGAGGTAGCGGCTCTGCGCGCCGGAGCTGTCGATCGACTGCGAGCCGTACATGGTGTCGGACTCGATCAAAATGAACTGGTCCGGCCGGGGGTTCAGCTCGCCGGCCGACAGCATCACGGAGGTGGCCGGGCGGGCGTCCGTCCCACCCTGGCCGGACAGCGCCACCGCCACGCCGCCCACCAGGACCACCGTGACGCCGAAGGCCGCGGCCGTCTGCCAGCCCAGCCTGGGCAGCCGCAGGCGCCGCCCGCCGCGCGCCTCGGCCAGCAGCCGTTCCCTGGCCCGCGCGCGGGCCTGCGGCTCGTACGGCGGCGCCGGCGGCCTGCCGTCGGCGAACGTCCGGATCTCGTCATCCATGCTGGGGCTCCTCTGCGAAGGGATCGATGCCGCCGAGCGCCCTGCGTACCTTGACGCGGAGCCGGTGCAGCCTGGACCGGACGGTGCCGACGGGCACCCCGAGGGCGCGCGCGGCGTCCTCGTAGGTCAGGTCGGCCCACGCCACGAGCAGCAGCAGGTCGCGCTCGCTCGCGCTGAGCCTGGTCAGCGCCCTGGCCAGGCGGGGCTGGAGCTGCTCGGCGGTGACCCGGTCGGCGCTGCGCTCGTCGAACGTGCCCGGACGCTCGGCGCCGACCCTGGCCATGGCCGCGGTGCGCCGCCGTTCGGCCCTGCGGTGCTGGGACACGACCTTGGTGGCGATGCCGTACAGCCAGGGACGGGCGTCGGGCAGGGTGCGGTCGTAGCGGCCGCGGCCGCGGAAGGCGACGAGGAACACCTCCCCCGTCACGTCGTCGGCCAGCTCGGCGCCCAGGCGGCGGGCGGCGTACCTGTGGATCTCGTCGGCGTGCCGGTCGAACAGCGCGGCGAAACGCTCAGGATCGCTCAGCGAATGCCCGATCAGGGTCGAGTCATCCAGCGTTGCGGTTGTGTCCTCGACACTCACCACATCCGGTCCTCTCTCATGCGGTCACCCTGTTGTTGGCCGCACCCGGAAGCCCGGTTCCACCTTTTTCGGGTTACGCCACCTTTCGCCGCTTTCGCCAGGCGGACAGGCCGTCGGGGGCCTCGTCCCTGATGAACCCGGCCGCCGTCAGCTCGGCGGCGAGCCGGTCGCCGCCGGGCCGGTGGGCCTCGCTGGTCACCTCGTCCTCGCCGATCACCACGCCGCGCTGCCTGACCCGGTAGCGGAAGCGGGAGCGCACGGTCTCGCCGGTGACGTCGAGCACCTGGCCCCAGACCTCGTAGGCGTGCCGCCCGACTTGGTAGGACCCCATGAGCTCCAGCTCACCCGGCGTGGGCGCGGGCCGCTCGCGCCAGTTGAACAGCAGCAGCCCGCCCGGTTCGAGCTGCCTGGCCAGCACCCGCCACAACTCCTCCCGCCGCCCGGCCGGGAACGCCTGCAGCACCGAGATCATCACGACGGCCCCGACCGGCTCGTCGACGTCGACGTCGAGCGCCCCGCAGGCCAGCACGGTGACCCGGCGCCGGGCCTCCTCGTCGGCGGCCAGCCGCGACAGCAGCACCGACCGCATGGCCAGCGCCGGCTCGACGGCGTACACCTCGCCCTCCGTCGCGCGCACGATCACCTCGGTGATCAGGCCGGTGCCCGCGCCGATCTCCATGACGCCGCCCCGCACCCCCTTCAGCAGCGGCGGGAGCAGCTCGCGGATCTCGGGGACGTGCCCGTCCTCGTGCCACAGGTCGTAGAACGGCACGGCTCTGGAGTACTGGTCGTCATTCATGGGTCATTTCTACGCCAGCCGGGCCGAGTCGATCGGCCTG
Organism: Nonomuraea sp. NPDC001636; assembly: GCF_040298265.1. NCBI lineage: Bacteria > Bacillati > Actinomycetota > Actinomycetes > Streptosporangiales > Streptosporangiaceae > Nonomuraea > Nonomuraea sp. NPDC001636. The sequence goes on along the minus strand of NZ_JBEOZT010000004.1, from coordinate 184,305 downwards.
ACACCGTCGCCCGCCGACTCGTACCAGGTGACGGTGTCGGGGAAGGTCAGCGTGGCCAGCGCGTTCTGGAACAGCGGGCCCTTGGTCACCCGCCAGCGGAACGGCGGCCGCGGGATGCCGGCCAGCCGCGCCAGCAGGCTGCCCACCAGCGTCGCCAGCCCGAACTGGGTGAGCACGTTGGCCCAGCGCAGCAGCCGGCTGAGCGGGTTGCGGATCGGCGAGCAGACCACCTGGTAGATCTGCCCGGCCGAGGCCTTGGCCAGATAGGAGTAGTGGACGTCGCCGGACAGGATCACCGCCGGCTTGCCGAGCCGGACCAGCAGCCTGCCCAGGTCCTCGAACGAGCGCCGGAAGGCCGCCCAGTGCTCCAGGTCGACGGCCTGGCGGAGCTGCTCCGACCACCGCTGCACCGTACGGCCCCACTTGCCGTCGCACAGCGCCTCGTTCCAGTTCTGGACGCCGTGCACGCCCTCGGGCAGCAGGAACGGGATGGAGGAGCCGATGACCAGCCGCTCGGCCGGGGCGGCGGCCTGCTCCTGGAGCCAGGCCCACTCCTCGGGGTCGAGCATGCGCCGGTCGCCCGGGGTGAGCTGCCTGGCGCACCGGGTGTCGATCATGATGAGCCGGGTGTGCCCGAGGTCGCGGGTGTAGCTCCAGCGGTTGCTGCTCGGCTCGGCGTCGGCCTTGGCCGCGAAGGCGTCGAGGGCCGGGCCGCCGTCGCCGCCGCCCTCGGTGAGCTCGCGCACCAGCGGGTCGGCCGCGCGCTCGGCCGGCGTCAGGTTGCCCAGGTGCTGGTAGACGAAGTAGGCGCCGAGCCCGGCGATCACCCGGCGCGGCCACCAGCTCGTCAGGGCCATCTTCTCCCGCCAGGGCTGGGAGGTGTTCCAGTCGTCGCGCAGGTCGTGGTCGTCGAAGATCATGGCGGTGGGCACGGTGGACAGCAGCCAGCGGATCTCCGGTTCGGTCCACGCCTGGCGGTAGAGCTCGGCGTACTCCTCGTAGTCGGCGATCTCGCCCTGCGGCTCGGTGGTCCTGCGCGCGTGGATGTAGTCGAGCATCTGGGGCGAGGGGCTGTCGGCGTAGACCTGGTCGCCGAGGAGCAGCAGCAGGTCGGGCCACTCCTCCTCGTCGGCGCGCATGAGGCTCACGCCGTAGGCGCGCAGCACGTCGTCGCCGTGGGTGCGGACGTGGGCCGAGTCGTGCGGCACGCTCGTGCGGCACGACCCGAACGCCAGCCTGCGGGGCCCTTCGGCGGGCAGCAGCCGCACCCGGCTGGCCGGGCGACCCGCCAGGGGCCAGACCTGGTCCCCGTCGAGGCTGACGGAATAGGAGGCGATATCCTGGGACAGGTCAACGAGATCCACGATCGCGTAGTGGTGACCGTGCACGGTGAAGGTGGGCGACCGATAAGCCCCGCCTGCCGTCTCGACGGTGACCGTGCAGGGCTCGCTGGTCTCCACCCAGATCGAGGCACTGACCGAGTCGACGTGACGCAACATCGGCCCAACCACGAGTGCGGGCATCCAACCCTCCGGTTTTCGACGATTCGGCACACTCTCGCTCGATAGCCTGCCAGAGTGGCACGTTCCCAGCACGTTGATCAACGGCTTGGATATCCCTTCATAACCTAGGCAAGGTCAAACTGCCCGGCCTAGGATGATCGAGACAACACGCCCAAGAGGGAAGGCAACGGCGCCTTCTCCCACAAAATGGGCGCGCATACAGGAGGAAACTCGACCATGAGCATCATGGTGCCGTCAAAGACGCCGGCGCTGATCACACCTGGTCAACAAGCGCTCGACTCCGCTCTTCACCAACTCAACCAGGCCGCCGCCCACCTCGGGCTCGACGACGGCCTCCGCACGATGCTGGCCACGCCCCGCCGCTCGCTGACCGTCTCGGTCCCGGTGCGCCGCGAGAACGGGCGCATGGACGTCGTCCAGGGCTTCCGCGTCCAGCACAACGTCTCGCGCGGCCCGGCCAAGGGCGGCATCCGCTTTCATCCCAGCACCGACATCCACGAGGTCACCGCCCTGGCGATGTGGATGACGTGGAAGTGCGCACTGGTCGGCATCCCGTACGGCGGCGCCAAGGGCGGCGTGGCCGTGGACCCGGGCGCGCTGACCACGATCGAGCTCGAACGGCTCACCCGCCGCTACGTCAACGAGATCCTGCCGCTGATCGGCCCGGAGAAGGACATCCCGGCCCCCGACGTCGGCACCGACGAGCAGACCATGGCCTGGATCATGGACACCTACAGCGTCAACGCCGGCTACTCGGTGCCCGGCGTGGTCACCGGCAAGCCGATGACGCTCGGCGGCTCGCTCGGCCGCACCGGCTCGACCTCGCGCGGCGTGCAGATCGCGGCCCTGGCCGCGCTCGGGCGCTCGCCGGAGGGCGTCACGGTCGCCGTGCAGGGCTTCGGCAAGGTGGGGGCGCTGGCCGCGCAGTACCTGTCCGACGAGGGCTGCAAGGTCGTCGCCGTCTCCGACGTCACCGGCGCGCTCTACGCGCCCGGCGGCCTCGACGTCGCCCGCGTGCGCGCCTGGGTGGCCGAGACCGGCGGCGTGGCCGGCTACCCGCACGCCGACGCGATGGCCCACGACGACCTGTTCGAGCTGGACGTGGACGTGCTCGTCCCGGCCGCGCTCGAAGGCGTGATCACCGCGGCGAACGCGCCCCGCGTGCGCGCCCGGCTGATCGTGGAGGGCGCCAACGGCCCCACCACGCCGGAGGCCGACGAGATCCTGGCCGCGAACGGCACCACCGTCGTGCCGGACATCCTGGCCAACGCGGGCGGGGTGATCGTGTCCTACCTGGAGTGGGTGCAGAACATGCAGGCCTTCTCCTGGAGCTCGCGCGAGGTCGAGGTGAAGCTGCGCGACCTGATGGAGGGCGCCTTCGCCGAGGTCAAGTCGATGTCCGCCGAGCGCGGGCTGACGCTGCGGGAGGCGGCGCACGTGATCGGCGTGGGCCGGGTCGCCGAGGCCCACAGCATGCGGGGCCTCTACCCCTGACCTACTTTGGTCGCACGTGACCCGCCCAAGGTCGGATGCCGGGGCGGGTCCCGTTCTGCGACGGTCAGGGGCATGAGGGGTTTCATCGGGGTCATCGCCATCATCCAGGGACTCGGCGGGTTCGCCGGGCGCGTCTGGTTCGACACGGAGTGGGGGTTCGTGGGGCGGTTCGTGGAGCTGCCGCTGGCGGCCTACCTGGGGCTCGCGGTCGCGGGCCTGGCGTTGCTGCTGTGGTCCGACCACGACAGGAAGAACCGCGAGAGCTGATCGCGGGCGGGTCGGGCAGGATGGCCTCATGACCTATCCGGAACCACGCTATTCGGGCGACACCGGCGAGCTGTCCGCCACGTACCGCCCCTACGAGCACGGCCCCGAGCTGACCTACCCGAGCGGCAACACCGCCCACTACCTGGCCACCGGGGCCACCACCAACGGCCAGTTCGGGCTCTACCGCTGGGTGATGGGGCCCGAGCCGTCCGGCCCGAGCCCCCACTTCCACAAGTCGATCTCCGAGTCGTTCTACATCCTCGACGGATCGGTGCGGATCTACGACGGCAGCCGCTGGATCGACACCCGTCCCGGCGACTGGGTGCACGTGCCCGAGGGCGGCGTGCACGCCTTCCGCAACGAGTCGGGCGAGCCCGCGACCATGCTGCTGCACTTCGCCCCCGGCGCCCCTCGCGAGGGCTACTTCGAGGGGCTGCTCGACCTGGCCGGCAAGAGCGAGGAGGAGAAGGCCGAGTTCTTCATCCGCCACGACACGTACTGGCTGGACTGACGGGGCCCGGCGCCTGCGCCGAGGCCCGGTCGAGGGCCGCGGCCAGCTCTTCCAGCTCGCGCATCAGCCGCTCGGTGCGCTCCTGGCCGAACGCGGCGGCGATGGCCCGGTGGTGCTCGGCCACCGAGCCGTCCACGCGGGCCAGCAGGTCGCGCCCCCGGTCGGCCAGGAACACCGCCACCCGCCGCCGGTCGCCCGCCGACGCGCCCCGGTGGACCAGCGCCCGGTCGATCAGCCGGTCGACCGCCTTGGTGAGCGTCGGGTGCGGCATGAGCACCGCCTCGGCCAGCTCCCCCATCGAGTGGCCGCGGCCGTCGGCCAGCGCGCGCAGGATGCGCCACTGCTCGACGGTGACGTCCTCCCCGGCCAGGGTCGCCGCCAGGCCGCGCGTGACCTCGCGTTCGGCGCGGCTGAGCACGTACGCGAGTGAGGACCCCAGCCCGGATTTAGCCATGAGAGATCAGGTCCTTTCACCGGAGAGCTAGTTCGGAGGATACTCGTCGGCGTGGCGGCGATCGTCGATCCTTTCGAGGCCCGGCTCATCCCCTCGGACGCGGTCCGGATCGGCCTGGTCGTGCCCGTGTCGGGGGTGCTCGGGCTGGTGGGGCCGTGTGCGATCAACTGCGCGGTGCTGGCCGCCGAGGAGGTCGATGCCCGGGGCGGCGTGCTCGGCAGGCAGGTCGAGCTGGTGCTGGTCGACGGCGGGCGGCCGGGGCGCGAGGTGGCGGCCGAGGTGGCCGGCCTGGTCGCGTCCGGCACGGTCGAGGCGGTGGTGGGCACGCACGCGAGCGACGTGCGGATCGACGTGGTCGCGGCCATCGGCGGGCGGGTCCCGTTCGTGTACGCGCCGCCGTACGAGGGCGGGGGGCACGCGCCGGGCGTCTACTTCCTCGGCGAGACCCCCGGCAGGCAGCTCGAACCGGGCATCGAATGGCTGGTCAGCGTCCACCGGGCACGCCGCTGGTACCTGCTGGGCAACGACTACGTCTGGCCGCGCCTGGTGCACGCGGGCGCCCGCCGCCGGCTGCGCGCGCGTGGCGCGACCGTCGTCGGCGAGGCGTTCGTCCGGTACGGCGAGGCGGCCTCCTGGCTCGGCCGGATCGCCGACGCCCGCCCCGACGCGATCCTGCTCACGCTGATCGGCAGCGACCTGGTCGCCTTCAACCGGGCCTACGCTGCCGCCGGTCTCGGCGCGGCCCGGCTGTGCGGGGCGCTGGAGGAGCACGGCCTGCTCGGCATCGGCGGCGACGGCACCGGCGAGCTCTACGCGTCGATGGGCTACTTCCGCGACCTGCCGACCGAGGCCAGCCTGCACTTCGCCGAGCGGTACGCCAAACGTTTCGGCCCGCACGCCCCCATGCTCAACGCCCACGGCCAGGGCTGCTACGAGGCCGTCGCGATGCTCGCCGCCCTGTCCGCGCGGGCGGGCAGCCTGGCCGTCCCGGCCCTCGACGCGGTGGCCGACGGCACCACGATCGTCAGCGCGCGCGGCCCGCTCACGCTGCTGAACCGGCAGGTGCGGCGCACGGTGCACCTCGGCAGGGCGGACGGCCTGGATTTCTTGCTTGAGAAACCTTTTCACTAGAAAGCTTTGGCTCTAAGGTGCGAGACGCCCCCCAACCTCAACAAGGAGCCGCGCAACATGAGCACCGTTGAGCAGTTCGGCTACCGCCAAGAGCTCAAACGCTCTCTGGGCTTCGCCGACCTGATGATCTACGGCCTGATCTTCATGGTGCCGATCGCACCGTTCGGCATCTTCGGCGGCGTGTTCCAGTCGTCCGGCGGCATGGTCGCGCTGGCCTACATCATCGGCCTGGTCGCCATGGCGTTCACGGCGCTGTCGTACTCGCAGATGGCCCAGGCGTTCCCCATGGCCGGCTCCGTCTACACCTACGCCGGGCGCGGCATCTCGGCGCCCGTCGGGTTCATCGCCGGATGGGCGATCCTGCTCGACTACATCCTGGTGCCGTCGCTGCTCTACCTCATCGCCAGCCTGGCCATGAACTCGTTCGTCCCCGGCATCCCGGTCTGGGGCTGGCTGGTCATCTTCGTGCTGCTCAACACGGCCGTCAACTACATGGGCATCCAGATGACCGCGCGCATCACGCGGGTGATGCTGGTCGCCGAACTGGCCGTGCTGGCGATCTTCCTGGTGGTCGGCGGCATCGCGCTGGCGCAGGGCAAGGCCCAGGCGGGCGCGTTCACGCCGATCTTCGAGCCCTCGACGTTCACCTGGACGCTGGTGTTCGGCGCGGCGGCCACGGCGGTGCTGTCCTTCCTCGGCTTCGACGGCATCTCCACGCTGGCCGAGGAGAACAAGGAGGACGGCAGGCGGCTCGGCCGTTCGATGGTGGCGGCGCTCGGACTGGCCGCGGTGCTGTTCGTGGCGCAGACCTGGGTCGCGGCGCTGCTCATGCCGGACCGCGCGCAGCTGATCGCCAAGGGCGACGAGAACGGTGACGCCTTCTACCGCATGGCGGAGTTCGCCGGCGGCCACTGGCTGAGCGTGCTGACCGCCGTCGCCACCGCGATCGCGTGGGGCTTCGCCAACTCGCTGGTCGCCCAGGCGGCCACCTCGCGGCTGCTGTTCGCGATGGCCCGCGACCGCATGCTCCCCTCGTTCCTGGCCAAGGTCCACCCCAGGCACAAGGTGCCGGTGAACGCCACGCTGGCCGTCGCCGTGCTGTCGCTGGGCATCGGCCTCTACATGAGCAGCCTGGAGAACTACGGCATCCCGCTGCTCAGCCAGCTCGTGAACTTCGGCGCGATGACCGCCTTCCTGATCCTGCACGTGGCCGTCGTCGTCCACCACTGGTTCCGCAGGCGCAGCGGGAACGTGTGGGCGCACGTGATCGCGCCGGCGATCGGCTTCCTCGTCCTGGCCGCCGTGGTGTACAACACCAAGCTGGTGACCCAGACGGTCGGCCTGATCTGGCTGGCGGCCGGACTGGTCATCCTGGGTGTCAGCTATCTCGTCGGCCGCAGGCCCGTTCTTCCCTCGGAGGTCAAGTGAACGTCGTCTCCTACCACCCCACGCCGGAGGAGCTCAGCTACACCTTCGGCGGCCGTGCCGCCCTGGGCAGGGTGCGGCCCGGGACGGTGATGGAGCTGTACACCGAGGACTGCTTCGGCGGCCGGGTGCGGACCGTGGAGGACCTGCCGTCGCGGGTCTGCGAGTTCCCGTACCTGAACCCCGTCACCGGTCCCTTCCACGTGGAGGGGGCCGAGCCGGGCGACACGCTGGCGCTGCACTTCGTCAGGATCACCCCGGCCCGCGACTGGGCGGTCTCCACCACGTTCCCGCACTTCGGCGCGCTGACCGGCACCCACACCACGGCGACGCTCCAGCCGCCGCTGGAGGAGCGGGTCTGGCGCTACGACATCGACGTGGACAAGGGCGTGGCCGTCTACCACGCGCGCAACAGCGACTTCAGCGTCGCGCTGCCGCTCGACCCGATGCACGGCACGGTGGGCGTGGCCCCGGGCGCGAACGAGGCCCGCATGACCATCACCCCCGACGCGCACGGCGGCAACATGGACACCCCTGAGCTGCGCGCCGGCGTCACCGTCTACCTGGGCGTCAACGTCGAGGGCGGCATGTTCTCGATCGGCGACGGCCACGGCCTGCAGGGGCACGGCGAGGTCTGCGGCACGGCCGTCGAGTCGGCCATGAACACCGTGGTCGCGGTCGAGCTGATCAAGGGCGTGGCCACGCCGTGGCCCCGGCTGGAGGACGACCTGCACCTGATGTCCACCGGCTCGGCCAGGCCCCTGGAGGACGCCTACCGCATCAGCCAGCACGACCTGGTGACCTGGACGTCGGAGCTGACCGGCCTCGACACGCTGGACGCGTACCAGCTCGTCAGCCAGGCCGGCCAGGCGCCGGTCGGGAACGTGTGCGACACCAACTACACCATGGTCGCCAAGCTGCCCAAGACCTACCTGGGCGCCCCCTCGGTGTACGAGGACGTCCACGCCCGCCTGCGCGCCCTGGGAGCCCAGTACGACGCATGACAATCCCCCACTTAGGTAAACCTTGGTGTCGCAGGTCAGGGCATTGATCATCTTCCACGTAGAGTGGGAAAGTGCTCAGGTTGGTACTGTCTCTGGTCCTGCTCGATCCGGCTGGCGTCACCGATGTCGCGCAGCGCAGCGTCCCCGTCCCCCAGGTGCTGACCCCGGACGGCGACCGCCTGGGCTACGCGCCGGTCCCGCGCCCCTACACGGGGGCGCGGCGGCTGACCGGGGTGCTGCTCGGTCATGACCCCGTCACCCGCACCGACGTGTGGTGCGGCGGCGCGATCATCGGCTCGCGCAGCCGCAGCCTGGTGCTGACGGCCGCGCACTGCCTCTACCACGACGGCCGGCCGCTCAAGCGGCTGGTCTTCATGCCCGGGTTCGACAGGGGCAACCCGCGGCACGGCGTCTGGTCCGCGGTGCGCACGTGGGCGCCGGACCGCTGGCGGGCGAACCCCGACTCCCCCGACGTGCTGCCGTACGACGTCGGCCTGGTCGGGGTCGTCAAGGGCAGGCGCCCGCTGGAGGACGTGGTCGGCCAGGGCCTGCCGCCCCTGCGCACGAGCCGCGGCGCCGAGCTGCGCGGGCTCGAACTGCTCGGCTACCCGGCGGGCAAGCGCTACCCGGGCACGCAGATGTACCGCTGCCTGGGCGACGCGGTCGAGGGCTCGACGGTGGGCCCCGGGGTGATGGTCACCCGCAACTGCCATGCCGCCGCCGGAGGGAGCGGCGGCCCGGTGCTGTACGGCGACTCGGTGGCGGGCGTGGTCTCGTCCTCCAGCCCGCTGAGCGACACCGACGGCTACACGGTGCTCGCCCGGCTGGGCGGGACGACGTTCGACCGCATGTTCACCAGGGCCGACGAGTCGATGCGGGTCAGGAAGCCAGGCTGACGGCCTCTTCGCAGATGGCATGGGTGAGCAGGGCGTCCTCGGCGCTGATCACCCGGCCCTCGCGGACCGCGAGCAGGAACTCCTGGCAGATCTGCTCGATGCCGCGCTGCCGGGCGACCGGCACCCAGTCGGGCCGCCTGGTGAGCGTCTCGCCGCCCTCGTAGTCGAGGACGTCGCCGAGGTTGACCACCCGCCGCTTGATGCCGTCGCCCATGACCTCGCAGGTCTCCTCGGCGGCGCCGCTGACCCGGTTCATGACGCCGATCGCGGTGAACCCGGCGCCCGACAGTTCGAGGACGATGTGTTCGAGCAGGTCGCGGCGGACGCGGGTGCGGATCCTGGTCTCGGTGACCGGGCCGGGGGCGAGGAACCTGAGCGTGTCCACGACGTGGATGAAGTCCTCGAAGATGGCCCGCCGGGGGGCGTCGGGGTAGTTGTCGCGGTTCTTCTCCAGCAGCACGAGATGACGGGGAAGGGCCATGAGCCCCGCGTAGCCGGGGGCGTGGCGGCGGTTGAACCCGACCATCAGCGACCTGCCCTCGGACTCGGCCAGGCGCACCAGACGCTCGGACTCGGCCAGGCTGTAGGCGATCGGCTTGTCGACGTAGACGTGGATCCCGGCGCTGAGCAGCGGCTCGACGATCTCCGGGTGCGCCTCGGTCGCGGCGTGCACGAACGCGGCGTCGACCCCCGCCTTGATCACCTCGTCGACGCTGGTGGACCGGTCGGCGACGCGGTAGGCGTCACCGAGCCGGTCGAGCCGCGCGGTGTTGCGGGTGCACAGGTGGAGGTCGAGGGACTGGGCGGCGAGCACGGGCAGGTACGCCTTCTCCGCGATGTCGCCCAGGCCGATCATGGCTATCTTCATCCGTCGAGCGTAGCCTTCAGCGCGGCCTCCACCGGCGTAGGCGCGACGCCGAAGACCTGCTGAAACGCCGAGGAGTCGAGCACGTAGGGCGCGGTGAACTGGTAGCGCACGTGCCGCAGCTCGCCGATCATGGGCGAGAACAGCCCGGACACCCGCAGCAGCGGCCACGGCAGCGTGGTCATCCTGGGCGCCGGCAGGTCCAGCAGGGCGGCCATCCGGGTGCCGACCTCGCGGAAGGTCATCGGGTCGTTGGTGGGCACGTGCCAGGCGCGGCCCCAGGCCCGCTCGTCGGCGCCGGCGGTGATCAGGGCGTCGGCCACGTCCGGCAGGTAGGTCCAGCTGTGCGGGACGTCGGCGGGGAAGACGAGCCGGATCGTCCGGCCGGCCCTGAGCGCGGGGATGAAGCGGGTGCCCAGGTGGGACTGGTCGGTGGCGCCGGGGCCGAAGAAGTCCGAGCCGCGCACCTCGGTCACCCTGATCCGCCCTTCGCGGTGGGCGGCCAGCGCGTCGTGCCAGATCTGCGCCCGTACCCGGGCCTTGGGGGTGGTGGAGGCCAGCGGCAGGTCCTCGGTCATCGGGCCGGAGACCGGCCCGTACGGGTAGAGGTTGCCCAGGATGGCGAGCACCGCCCCGCTCGACTCCGCGGCGGTCAGGAACGAGGCGGCCATCGGCGGCCAGTCGGTCAGCCACCGGTGGTAGGCCGGGTTGACGCAGTTGTACAGGACGTCGGCCCCCTTGGCCAGCTCGGACAGCCGGGCCTGGTCGGCCACGTCGGCGGCCACCCTGACCGTGCCCTCCGGCCCGCGGCCCGACCGGGTCACGACGACGACCTCGTGCCCCTGCGCGGCGAGCTTGGCGGCCAGGTGCGTGCCGACCTGGCCGGACCCCACGACGACGTGCTTACCCATGATCAGACCTGCTTCCAGATGAAGCGCAGCAGCGCGTTGACGACGAAGACGGCGGCGAAGACGATCGCCGGGGTGACCCGGCCGGCGGCGTAGAGCGCGAGCGCGCCGCCGCCGAACCAGACGATCTCCAGCACGACGCGGGCCAGGCCGGTGAGCGGGATCGTGGCGTTCGCGCCGCCTCCCGCGCCGAACAGCGCCCACACCGCGATGAACAGCGCCGGGCCGCCCAGCCCCGCCAGGAGCTTGATCGCCCAGTTGGGGCTGAGCGTGAAGCCCCAGTAGGCCACCGCGCCGAGCACGCCGAGCTCCAGGAAGAACATCAGGACGGCGTTGGCGTTCTTGGCGAGGGCGAGCATGGGGATCTCCTGAGGGGGTGCGCTGTTCGCTTACGAGAGCAATGCTCTCTCAAAAGAGCGGCATTCGTCAAGAGCAGTGCTCTCGTTTTTTGCCAGTGCTCTGGTAACCTGCTGTGCATGACAGCCAGCCGTACCGCGCGAGAGCGCGTCAGAGCCGAGCTCACCAGGGAGATCACCGACATCGCCCGCCGCCAACTGGCCACCGACGGCGCGGGCGGCCTGTCGCTGCGGGCCGTGGCCCGGGAGATGGGCATGGTCTCCTCGGCCATCTACCGCTACTTCCCGAGCCGCGACGACCTGCTGACCGCCCTGATCATCGACGGCTACAACGCGCTGGGCCAGGCCGTCGAGCAGGCCGAGGCCGCCTGCCCGCGCACGGCCCACCTCGGCCGCTGGCTGGCCGCCGGCCATGCCGTGCGCGACTGGGCGGTGGCCCACCCCCACGAGTACGCCCTGATCTACGGCTCCCCCGTGCCCGGCTACCAGGCGCCGCAGGACACCGTCGCGGCCCGGCTGCGCGACGTCACCGTGCTCGGCGCGATCGTCGCCGACGCCTGGAACGCGGGCGAGCTGCACCCGCCGGCCGTCCCCGAGCCGCCCGCCGAGGTGGCCGCGGACGCCGACAACATCCGCGCCCTGATGCCCGGCGTGCCCGACGACGTGGTGTGGCGGGCGATGGCGTCCTGGTCGACGCTCTACGGCTGGGTCAACTTCGAGGTGTTCGGCCAGTTCAACAACACGATCGAGAGCCGGCGGGCGGCCTTCGACCACGCGCTCCGGCTGGCCGCCGCGGCGCTCGGCCTCGCCACGTGACCGGAACGTCCCCGCACGCCGAAAGGGGCAGGGGTGCACGTGCACTCCTGCCCCTTGCGCGAGAACGTCAGCGCGCGGCGCGGTTGACCGCCGAGATGATGGCCTTGAGCGAGGCCGTGGTGGTGTTGGCGTCGATGCCCACGCCCCACAGCACCTGCCCGTCGACCTCGCACTCCAGGTAGGAGGCGGCCTTGGCGTCGCTGCCTGCGCTCATCGCGTGCTCGACGTAGTCGAGGACCCGCACCTTGATGCCGACGCCCGCGATGGCGTCGATGAAGGCCGAGATCGGGCCGTTGCCCACGCCCGCGATCTCCCGGATCTCACCGTCGAGACGCACGTCGGCGCCGATGCGGTCTTTGTCGTCGACGGTCGACTCGTGGCGGTGGGCCATGAGGCTCAGCCGGCCCCAGCGGTTGGCGGGGGTGGGCAGGTACTCGTCGCGGAAGATCTCGTACATGGCGCTGGGGCTGATCTCGCCGCCGCCCGCGTCGGTGCGGGCCTGCACGACCTTGGAGAACTCGATCTGCAGCCGGCGCGGCAGGTCGAGCTGGTGGTCGGCCTTCATGATGTAGGCCACGCCGCCCTTGCCCGACTGGCTGTTGACCCGGATGACGGCCTCGTAGGTGCGGCCGATGTCCTTGGGGTCGATCGGCAGGTAGGGCACCGCCCAGGTGAACTCGGCCACCGGCGTGCCGGCCGCCGCGGCGTCGCGCTCCAGGTGCTCGAAGCCCTTCTTGATGGCGTCCTGGTGGGAGCCGGAGAAGGCGGTGTAGACCAGCTCGCCGCCCCACGGGTGGCGCGGGTGCACCGGCAGCTGGTTGCAGTACTCGGTGACGCGGCGGATCTCGTCGATGTCACTGAAGTCGATCTCGGGGTCGACGCCCTGCGAGAACAGGTTCATGCCCAGGGTGACCAGGCACACGTTGCCGGTGCGCTCGCCGTTGCCGAACAGGCAGCCCTCGATGCGGTCGGCGCCGGCCATGTAGCCCAGCTCGGCGGCGGCCACGGCGCTGCCCCGGTCGTTGTGCGGGTGCAGCGACAGCACGATCGAGTCGCGGTGCCGCAGGTTGCGGTGCATCCACTCGATCTGGTCGGCGTAGACGTTGGGCGTGGCCATCTCGACCGTGGCGGGCAGGTTGATGATGACCTTGCGGTCGGGGGTGGGCTGCCACACCTCGTTGACGGCGTCGCACACCTCGACGGCGTACTCCAGCTCGGTGCCGGTGAACGACTCGGGCGAGTACTGGTAGAAGACGTCGACGTCGGTGGCCTCGGCCAGCTTCCTGACCAGCTTGGCGCCCTCGACGGCGATGGCGGTGATGCCGTCCTTGTCCTGGCCGAACACGACGCGGCGCTGGAGCGTGGAGGTCGAGTTGTACAGGTGGACGATGGCCTGCTTGGCGCCCTCGATCGCCTCGAAGGTGCGCTCGATCAGCTCGGGCCTGGCCTGGGTCAGCACCTGGATGACGACGTCGTCGGGGATGCGGCCCTCGTCGATGATCTGCCGGACGAAGTCGAAGTCGGTCTGGGAGGCGGCCGGGAAGCCCACCTCGATCTCCTTGTAGCCCATGCGTACCAGCAGCTCGAACATCTGGAGCTTGCGGTGGGAGTCCATCGGGTCGATCAGGGCCTGGTTGCCGTCGCGCAGGTCGACCGCGCACCACCGGGGCGCCTTGGTGATGACCTGGTCGGGCCAGGTGCGATCGGTCAGCCGGATCGGTTCGAACGGCTGATAACGATGGGCCGGCATGGGACTGGGCTGCTGGGCGTTCATGTCTGCTGCTCCTCGTCGGTCGAGTCGAAAGCGGCCGACGCGCATGACTGGCTCCGCGACGAGGGAGCCGGCCTTACAGGCCCTCGCCGCGGCAGCTAAGAAGCAGCCCGCGCAGCATGCCAAGCACGCTACCAGACGTCTCGGGATTCGCTGCCCTAGATCTCACATCATGAGAGCCGATCGGTCCACCGATGGTGAAACACCAGGTCAGGGCCGCGAAATTCCGGCGCGGGTCATCACTCGTCCGGGATGAGCACGCTCAGGCAGGTGACGCAGCCCTCCAGCCGCTCGAACTCCGAGATGTCCACCCTCGTCACGGCGAGCCCGCGCCGCTCCAGCATCGCCGCGGTCCTCGGGGCGGAGGCGGCCAGCAGCACCCGGTCGCCGCCCAGCGGCACCACGTGCGCGCCCGGCTCCTCCGGCGGTTCCAGCAGGCCGGGCAGCTCGACGCGGCCGGGATCGCCGATGAGCGTCCCGTCGGGCAGGGCGGTCACCGCCGACTTCAGGTGCAGCACGCCGCGCAGGCCCACGGGCACGACCCGCCGCTCGGGCAGCAGGGCGGCGAGCTGGCTGACGCCCTCGTCGTCGGTGCGGGCCGACCTGCCGACGTACACGGTGGGGCCGACCTGGAGCACGTCGCCGCCGTCCAGGGTGCCGGGGCGGGCGATCCGGACCGCCTTCAGGCCGAGCTCCCGTACGGCCCGCTCCACGGACTCCACCTCCGGGCGCCGCTCCGGCGCGCCCGGCCGGGTGAGCACGGCCAGCCGCCCCGACACCACGACGGCGTCCTCCACGAAAGGCGCGTCGGGCAGGTGGTCGGCGTCCTCGGCGTAGACCGGCCGCCATCCGGCCGCGGCCAGCGCCGCGACGTAGGCGTCGTGCTGGTGACGTGCGCGTTCGTGGTCCACGGGCGCGCGCTCGATGTGCGTGACGATGCCCTCGGCGATCCGGGGTCCGGGCTTCCTTACCAGCGCGATACCAGACATAGGGCGTGTTCTATCACGCAGTCGTTAGAGTCTTGGGCATGCGGGACGACGAGATTCTCACCAGGATCAGCGCTCTGGTCGCCGAGGAGCACGAGCTGCGCGGCAGGCTGTCGGCGGGCGAGGTCACCTCCGACGAGGAGCACGCACGGGTCAAGCAGCTGGAGGTGGCGCTCGACCAGTGCTGGGACCTGCTCCGGCAGCGCCGGGCCAGGCGCGGCGCGGGCGAGGACCCCGACGGCGCGGCCGTCCGCCCGGCCGGCGAGGTGGAGAACTACCGGCAGTAGGGCCCACCGGCGGTAAAACGGCTGGCCGGAGGCAGTGCCGATGCGATTGGCTGGAGGGATGCACATCCAGCCAATCGACCCCGACCGGCCGGGCGAGCTGATGACGGGCCTGCACGACGCCTACCTGGCCGCCCACGCGCACGAGCCCGGCCCCAAGTTGTCGCTCACCCGCCTGTCCGTCATCGCCCTCCTGGGCCCTCCCGGTGACCGGGTCGAGTCCTGGGTCCTGACCGACGGCGGCAAGGTCGCCGGCGGCTACAGCCTGGCGCTGCCCCAGTCCGACAACCGGCACATGGGCTGGCTGTTCCCGCTCGTGGTCCGGCCCGAGCTGCAAGGCCGCGGCCTCGGCAGCGAGCTGTTCGAGCACGCCCTCGGCCGGATGCGCGCCCACGGCCGCACCCTGCTGCTCACCGAGACGCCCACCACCGGCGTCGGCGCCCGCTTCGCCCGCGCCCACGGCATGACGGTCGCGCTCCAGGAGGCCCGCCGCACGCTCGACCTGCGCACGGCCGACTGGGCCGCGCTGCGCGGCATGCTGCCCGAGGTGCCCGGCTACCGCGTCGAGCGGTTCACCGGCCCGGCCGGTCCTGAGCTGCTGGCCGACCTCGCCACGGTGATGAGCGGCATGAACGACGCCCCGCGCGACGCCGACGTCGAGGACATGACCTTCGACCTCGACCGCCTGCGCCTGCGCGAGGAGCGCGTCACGCTCAGCGGCGAGACCTGCTACACGATGATCGCCAGGCGCGAGTCCGACGGCGCGCCCGCCGGCTACACGCGGATCTACCTCACCGCCGACCGCTCCGACGGCTGGGGCCACCAGGCCGACACCACCGTCCTGCGCGAGCACCGCGGCCATCGCCTGGGCCTGCTGCTCAAGCTGTCCAACCTGTTGTGGCTGCGCGAGCACGAACCGCACCTGGAGCGGATCATCACCTGGAACGCCACGTCCAACGCCCACATGCTGGCCATCAACGAGGCCATGGGGTTCGAGCTGCTCGACGAGTGGGACGAGTGGCGGCTGACGGTCTGACCTTTCCCCGGCTAACCTGACACGTCATGACGTTGGAGGCGTTGAGGGACGCGGATCCGCGGCAGGTGGGGCGCTACGCCCTCCTGGGCCGGCTGGGCGAGGGCGGCATGGGCGTCGTCTACCTGGGCGAGGAGCCCGGCGGCACCCGGGTGGCCGTCAAGCTCATCCACGCCAGGATGGACGCCGACCCCGACTTCCGGCGCAGGTTCGCCCGCGAGGTGGCCGCGGCCCGGCGGGTCGCCCGCTTCTGCACCGCCCCGGTGCTCGACGCCGACGTGCACGCGGACGTGGCGTACCTGGTCACCGAGTACGTCGAGGGGCCCAGCCTGGACGACGCGGTGCGCGACTCGGGGCCGCTGAAGGGCTCCGCGCTCGACGGGCTGGCCGCGGCCATGGCGATGGCGTTGCGGGCCATCCACGGGGCCGGGGTCGTGCACCGTGACCTCAAGCCGTCGAACGTGCTGCTGTCCCAGGTGGGGCCCAAGGTCATCGACTTCGGCATCGCGCGGCTGGCGGAGTCGGAGATGAGCAGCGCGATCGTGGGGACGCCGTCGTACATGTCGCCCGAGCAGGTGGCGGGGTCGCGGGTCGGGCCGGCCTCGGACATCTTCTCGTGGGGCTGCACGGTCGCCTTCGCCGCCGGGGGGCTGCCGCCGTTCGGGTCGGGGTCGGTGCCGACGGTCCTGTTACGCATCGTCAACGAGGCTCCCGAGCTGCGCGGGTTGTCGGGGCCGCTGCTCGACCTGGTGACCGCGTCCCTGGCCAAGAGCCCGGCCGCCCGCCCCACGGCCCAGGACCTGATGGACGCCCTCAGCACCGCCACCCCCTCGGCCGCCCTCCCCACCCCGCCCCCCTCCCCCGCCACCGTGACTCCGGCCCCCCTCCCCCCTTCTCCTCCCGCTGCCGGGACGCCGGCCACCGTCCCCCCTTCTCCTCCCGAAGGGACGGACGCGCCGACGGCGGGGAAGCGGCGGACGAGGCTGCTGGCCGCGGCCGCGGCGGTCGTGGTGGCGGCCGCCGGCGTCACCACGGCCCTGCTGTGGCCCCACGACGACACCCCCGCGAGCACCCGCACGGCCACCGGCACAGGCCCGGCCTCCACCGCGACACCCCGCAACCCGCTGCGCGAGAACGGCGTCACCTTCTGGTCGGAGAAGGAGAAGGCCGCCGCCCGCCAGGCCGCCGTGTGGCGCAAGGACCGTCCGGCCGACGCCGCGCTCATGGAGCGGCTGGCCGCCGTCCCGCACGCCATCCGCCTGAACCAGCCCGAGGTCAGGGCCACGGTCGAGACGGCCGTGACCGCCGCGCAGGAGGCGGGCGGCGTACCGGTGTTCCTGGTCAACTACATGCCGGGCGGCGGCGACTGCTCCTCCGTCGGCGCGGGCGAGATGCAGGTCTACCAGCAGTGGGTCAAGGGCGTCGCCCGGCAGATCGGCGACCGCAAGGCGGTGATCATCCTGGAGCCGTCCAGCCTGGTCAACCTGCCCGGCACCAAGGACTGCACGCTGGCCGGCACGGCCGAGCAGCGCTACCGCGACCTGCGCGAGGCCGTTCAATCGCTCAAGACCGGGCACCCCGGCACGGCCGTCTACCTCGACGGCAGCCAGGACCTCTACCCCGGCACCGAGGTCATGGCCCAGCGTCTGATCGGCGCCGGGATCGACCGGGCCGACGGGTTCTTCGTCAACACCGCCGCCTTCCAGGCCACCCCCAAGGCCGTCGAGTACGGCAAGTCGCTGTCGGCCTGCATCGCCGTCATGCGCAGGACGGGCGGCGCCACCTGCCCGAAGGACGCCGACCCCGGCGGCGACCTGCCGCACTTCGTGGTGGACACGGCCAGGAACGGCCAGGGCTCGTGGTCGCCGACGAAGAAGTACAAAGACCCGCAGACCTGGTGCAACCCACCGGGCCGGGGCGTCGGCGAGCGGCCCACCACCGACACGGGCGAGGAGCTGGCGGACGCCTACCTGTGGATCACCCGCGCCGGCAGCTCCGGCGGACGCTGCCGGCGCGGCACGAACGGCGACAAGGACCCCGAACGCGGCGTGGTGGCGCCGGAGAGCGGCGAGTGGTGGGCCGATCTGGCGCTCGAACGCGCGAAGAACGCCCGGCCCCCGTTGCGCTGAGGAAAACCCGATGTTAAGCGCACGTTAGATCTGAGCCGCCGCACCTTGTCCGAACAACCTTCTGGGGAGAGGCTCTGGCCTGCATCCACTCCCCCCAGGAGGTCCTACATGAACAAAGCGCGCGTGCCGTGGAAGGCAGTGATCGGCGGCTCCGTCGGCAATCTGGTCGAGTGGTACGACTGGTTCGTCTACAGCAGCTTCGCCGTGTACTTCGCCGCTTCGTTCTTCCCTGACGGGGACGACACGGCCAAGCTGCTCAACACCGCGGCCATCTTCGCCGTCGGCTTCTTCATGCGCCCGCTCGGCGGCTGGCTGCTCGGCCGGTACGCCGACCGCCGGGGCCGCAAGGCGGCGCTCACGCTCACCGTCACGCTGATGTCGGCCAGCGCGCTGCTGATCGCCATCGCGCCGACGTACGAGTCGGTCGGCTACTTCGGCGCGCTGGTCCTGGTGGTCGCGCGGCTGCTCCAGGGCCTGTCGGTGGGCGGCGAGTACGCCGCCAGCGCCACGTACCTGACCGAGGCCACCCCGCGCGGCCGGCGCGGCTTCGCCTCCAGCTTCCAGTACGTCTCCATGACCGCCGGCCAGCTCGTCGGCCTCGGCCTGCAGATCATCCTGCAGAACACGATGTCGAAGGAGGCCCTGAACTCCTACGGCTGGCGCGTGCCGTTCGTGGTCGGGGCCCTGGCCGCCGCCGTCGTGTTCTACCTGCGCCGCAGCCTGCTGGAGACCGAGGCGTACGGCGAGGAGGAAGAGGAGCGCCGCGACAAGGGCACCATCAGGCAGCTCCTGGCGC
This sequence comes from Nonomuraea sp. NPDC001636, assembly GCF_040298265.1. NCBI lineage: Bacteria > Bacillati > Actinomycetota > Actinomycetes > Streptosporangiales > Streptosporangiaceae > Nonomuraea > Nonomuraea sp. NPDC001636. The sequence goes on along the minus strand of NZ_JBEOZT010000004.1, from coordinate 165,656 downwards.
ACAGGAAGGAGGCGCTGCTGGTCATCGCCCTGACCATGGGCGGCACGGTCGCGTACTACACCTACACGACGTACCTCACCAAGTACCTGTCGAACACCGCGGGCCTGCCGAAGGAGACGGCCACGCTGGTCAGCTTCTGCGCGCTGTTCATCTTCATGTGCCTGCAGCCGCTGGCCGGGTCGCTGTCGGACCGCATCGGGCGCCGGCCGCTGCTGATCACGTTCGGCATCGGGTCGATGCTGGGGACGGTGCCGCTGATGACCGCGCTGGGCGGGGCGAGCGGCTTCGGGGGCGCGCTCGTCCTGTCGCTCGTCGGCCTGGTGATCGTGACCGGCTACACCTCGATCAACGCCGTGGTGAAGGCCGAGCTGTTCCCGACGCACGTGCGCGCGCTGGGGGTGGCGCTGCCGTACGCGATCGCGAACGCGCTGTTCGGCGGCACCGCCGAGTACGTCGCCCTGTGGTTCAAGGACAAGGGCATCGAGTCCGGCTTCTACTGGTACGTCTCCGCCTGCGCCGCCGTCTCCCTGATCGTCTACCTGACCATGCGCGAGACCCGCGACGCGGCGCTGTCCCGCAGCGAGGGCGCCGAGCCGTCGGATCCGGTCACCGCCCGCGTCTAACCTGGCACCATGCGGGTTCTCCTGGTCGAGGACGACGATCGGCTCGCCTCCGCGCTCACCACCGCGCTGGCCCGGCACGGCCATTCGGTCACCCGCGCCGGCCTGGCCGTCGACGCCCTCCGCCTGGCGGGGGGCGCCGACTTCGTCCTGCTCGACCTGGGCCTGCCCGACATGGACGGGCTCGACGTGCTGCGCCGGCTGCGCCGCGTCTCGGCGGTGCCGCTCATCGTGGTCACCGCCCGCACGCAGGAGCGCGAGGTGCTGCGCGGCCTGCGCTCGGGGGCCGACGACTACCTGGTCAAGCCGTTCCGCACGGTCGAGCTGATGGCCCGCATGGAGGCGGTGCTGCGGCGCGGCACGCGTCCGATGCCGGCGCGCGACCACGTGGTGTGCGTCGGCGACGTGCGCATCGACCTGGAGTGCAGGCAGGTCACGGTGGCCGGGCAGCCGGTGGCGCTGACCAGGCGCGAGTTCGACGTGCTGGCGCTGCTGGCCCGCGAGCCGGGCGTGGTGCGCAGCCGGGAGGAGATCCTCGACGAGGTCTGGGGCGATCCGCTGCTGTCGGTGTCCCGGTCGCTCGACGTGCACGTGGCGGGGCTGCGGTCCAAGACCGGGCGTCCCGGGCTGGTGGAGACGTTGCGCGGCACCGGCTACCGGCTGGGCCCGGCGGGATGAACGCGCGGCTGGTGGTCACGTTCACCACGCTGATCGTCTTCCTGATCGCGGCGCTGGCGGTGCCGCTCGGCCTGGCCTACGCCTCCCACCGGACCAACCGCCTGCTGCTCGACCGGCGCGCCGACGCCACCCGCTTCGCCGAGCTGGCCGACGCCGCGGCCCGCGACGACGACCGCACGGGCCTGATCACCGAGGTGTCCCGCTACGCCGACCTGTACGGCGCGGCCGTCCGGGTGCGCGACCGCGACGGCTCGATCCTGGTCTCGGCCGGCCGGTTCGAGGCCGACGACCGGGAGGCGACCCGGCTCGCGCTGTCCGGCCGCACGACCGAGGACCTGCCCACGGTCAGCCCGTTCGGCCCGGCCACGGTGCTGCTGGCCGAGCCCGCCGGGCGGGACGCGCAGGTGTCCGGCGTGGTGCTGCTGGAGGCCCCGACCGGGCAGGCCCGGCTGGACGTGTCGCTGGTCTGGGGCGCGCTGGCGGCGGGGGCGCTGGTCGCGCTGGCCTGGTCGGCGCTGGCGGCCCGGCGGCTGGCCCGCTGGATCCTGCGGCCGGTGACCGAGCTCGACCGCACCACGCGGGCCATCGCGCAGGGTCAGCTCGACGCGCGGGCGCATCCCGGAGCGGGCCCGTCGGAGCTGCGGCGGCTGGAGGAGCGCTTCAACGCGATGGCCGACGCGGTCTCGGCGGCGATGGAACGGCAGCGCGCGTTCGTGGCCGACGCCTCGCACGAGCTGCGCACCCCGCTCACCGTGCTCGGGCTGCGGCTGGAGAACCTGGAGCCGCACCTGCGCGAGGAGGGCACGGCCGAGTACGCCGAGGCGATGTCCGAGCTCGACCGGCTGGCGTTGCTGGTGGAGGACCTGCTGGCGCTGGCCAAGGTCGAGGCGGGCGCGGGCCTGGCGGGCAAGGAGGCCGGGCTCGGCGAGCGGCTGGCGGTGTGGCGCGAGGTCTACGCGGCCAAGGGCGTGTGCCTGGTGGCCGACGTCCCGGCGGGCGCGGTGGTGCCGGAGGCGGCGGCCAGGATCGCCGACATCGCCCTGGACAACGCCCAGAAGTTCGTCCCCGAGGGCGGCACGGTGACGGTCACGCTCGACGGCGGGGTGCTGCGCGTGGCCGACGACGGGCCGGGGCTGGGCGCGGCGGAGCGGGCCGAGGCGCTGGGACGGTTCTGGCGGTCGGGGGCGCACGCGAACGTCCCGGGCAGCGGGCTCGGCCTGGCCATCGCGGCCGAGCTGGCCAAGGCGTGCGGGGCCACCCTGCGGCTGCTGCCCGCCGTGCCGCACGGGCTGGTGGTCGAGCTGGCCCTGGCTCAGCCGTAGACCGAGCGGTAGTAGCGGGCCGCGCCCGGGTGCAGGGGCACGACGCCGGTGCCGATGGCGTAACGCCTGTCGAGGCGGCCGCCGGGAGCGGAGGGGGCCTGGAGGCGGTCGCGGGCGCGGAAGAGCGTCTCGGTGACGGTGAAGGCCAGGTCGTCGGGGAGCGTCGTACGGCACATCAGGTAGCTCGGCGTGCCCACGGTCGGCACCTGCCTGGCCAGCCCGTACGCGCCGGCCGGCACGGCGGCGTGCTCGTAGACCGGCCCGTAGCGGCGGCGCAGCACCGGCACCAGCGACTCCAGCGGCACCAGCGCGATGTCGTCGAGCGCGGCGAGCGCGGGCGTCGGCACGCCGCCCGACCAGAAGAACGCCTCGATCCGGCCGCCGCGCAGCTCGGTGATCGAGGCGTCGAGGCCGAGCCTGCTGATCTGCGGCGGCGTGCGCAGCCCGGCGGCCGACAACACGCGCGTCGCGGTCACGGCCGTGCCCGACCCCTCGACCCCGATCGACACCGGACGCCCCGCCAGGTCGCCGACGCCGGTGATGCGCGCCCCCTCGCGGACGACCAGATGCACGTAGTTCATGTACATCCGGGCCAGCGCGGCGACCGGCTGGTGGCGCACCCTGACCGCGTCGTCGGCGCTGTCGGCCAGCGCGAACCCGACGTCGGCCCGGCCGCCGGCCATCATGGTGAGGTTCTGGACGCTGGCCGCGGTCTCCACCACCCGCACGGTCAGCCCGTCGTGCCGCAGCTCGCCCGCCAGCCGCTGCCCGAGCGCGCCGTACGGGCCACACGCCAGCCCGGTGACCAGCCGCAGCTCGGCGGGCCTGGCCGTGGAGCAGCCGGCCGCCAGCGCGGCGAGCCCGAGGAAGGCTCGGCGGGACATGGGCATGATGTCACGGTATCCGGTCGCGCAGAATGGACAGTGTGACCGAACGGGACGCACGCCTGCGCATCGCCGCCGAGCTGAGGATGTTCGTGCCCGTGAGCCGCCGGGGCGAGTGGCAGCGGGTGACCACCGACGGCACCTCGACGCTCGGCCATCACGTGGAGTCGCTCGGCATCCCGCTGACCGAGGCGGGCCCGATGCTGTCCGACGGCCGCGGCGTGGCCCCGTCCCACCTGCTCGCGCCGGGCGAGACCGTCGAGGTGCACCCGATGCCCCGGCCGCAGCCGCTGCCCGCCGGGCCGCGGTTCCTGCTCGACGTGCACCTCGGCACGCTGGCCCGGCGGCTGCGCCTGCTCGGCGTGGACACCGCGTACCACAACGACATGGACGACCCGGCGCTGGTGGTCCAGGCCGACGAGGAGCGGCGGGTGCTGCTCACCCAGGACCGCGGGCTGCTGCGCCGCCGCGCGCTGTGGCTGGGCGCCTACGTCCGCGGCTCGCGCCCCGCCGACCAGCTCCGCGACGTGCTCGAACGCTTCGAGCCGCCGCTGGCCCCCTGGACGCGCTGCACGGCCTGCAACGGCGTGCTCGTGCCGGTGACGAAGGAGGAGGTCGGGCCGCTGCTGGAGGCCGGCACCCGGCGCGGCTACGACGCCTACGGCCGGTGCGGCGACTGCGGCCAGGTCTACTGGCAGGGCGCGCACAGCGACAACCTTGAGGAGATCGTGCAATCGGCGCGCATTTGGGCCAATAGCCGCTGATTCGCGCTTTGAGAACGACCGTCAAGTTGATCTCAAAAACACCCTCGGCCGGGGGTTACGCGGACGATCAAGGGTATGAGCAGGGGAAACGGCATCACCCGAAATCGGGTGCATACTGACACCCTTCCACCCCGTTGAGCAAAAGACTCCAATTCGGCGTTTATCCGGAAAAATTCGGTTACGTCGCGTTTCCGCGTATCCATCTCGCGGCGCACGATCGGGGGAAATACCGCAAATGGCCAAGAATCGAAAGCTCGGCCACGGCGCCGGGCCCGCTCCACGCGTATGGAGCGTCAGAAGGAAGTGGGCCACCGCCATTGTCGGCATGGCCACGACGCTGGTGGGCCTGCCCGGCGTCGTGGTGAAGTACAGCCAGGCGCAGAGCGAGCGGGAGACGCCCCGGCTCGTCATCACCGCGCCCGTCACCGGCCCCGGGGCCACCGCCTCGCCCTGCCCGCTGGTGAGAGGCACCGCCACGCTTCCCGAGGGCACGACCCTGCTGATCGGCGTACGCCGGACGACCGGCACGCCGCGCACCAGACACACCCGGTTCTACCGCGTCGACCCCGTACGGGCCTCCGGCCAGTGGGACGTGCCCGTCTCGCTCGAAGGCGACGACCCCGCGATGGCCGGCGAGTGGTATGCGATCACCGCGCTCACCGTGCCGACCGAGTGGGCCGACTTCCTGGAGAAGGTCGGCGGCACCCCGGGCGATCCGCTGATGTCCGCGTCCGCGATGCCGCCGCACGTGGGCGAGACGCCCGCCATAGAGGTCCAGCGGGACGCCGGCCCCGCCACCTGCTGAACCCTGCCGTGACCTCGCCGTCAGGCGCGGTCGAACTCGCTCGCCTTCACGCCCGCCACGAACGCGTCCCACTCGGCGGGCGTGAAGAACAGCTTGGGCCCGTCGGGGTCCTTGGAGTCACGCACGACGACCAGCTCGGCCTGCCCGCCCTTGTGCGCAGGGCCGCCAGGAACGTTCTTGAGCTCGGCGATCTCGACGCAGTTGCCGCCGTTGTCGCCGGAAAAACTGGACTTCTGCCACTGGACACAGCTCAGGTCCATCGTTCCACCATGGCTTTCTTTATCGTTTCAAGGGACATGCTCAAGGGCAACGCCTCGGTACGGATGGCCTCGAACCGCTCCACGGCCGCCGAGACGTCCTCATGATCGCTCGTGGTGATGCCGCGCACCGCGGTTTCCGCGTACAACACCTCGGAGCCTCCGTCCAGGGTCGCGATCACGAAGCCACCCGTCAAGCCGGAGTGCAGCCCGTGCGGGAGGACCTGGATGCTGAGCCGCGGGGTGACCGCGTCGAGCAGCCGCCGGAGCTGACCCTTCATCAGCTCCGGCCCGCCGATGGGCCGGAACAGCACCGCCTCGTCGATGACGCAGCGCAGCGACGGAGGGTCGTCGCGGGCAAGGATCGCCTGCCTCTCCATGCGCGCGGCCACCGCGGCCTCGTTGCCGCGCAGCAGGGCGCGGGCGTACTGCTCGGTCTGCAGGAGGCCGGGCACCAGGAGCGGCTCGTAGGTGCGCAGGGTGAGCGCCGCCTGCTCCTTCTCGTGCCACTTGCCGAACCAGGAGGGGAAGATCTGACCCTTGCGCCAGTCGAGCAGGCGGCGCAGGGCGCCGCCGGTGCCGAGAGCCTTGTCGCAGGCCTCGGCGAACTCGGGGCTGGCCGGGAGCTGACCGGTCTCGACGCCGCTGATCAGGCCCTCGCTGAAATGGATGCGCTCGGCGAGCTGCCCCTGTGTCAGGCCCGCCGCCTTCCGGTAGTGCCGCAACTCTCTGCCCCATATCGCCTGAGGCGCGTAGAAGTCGGCCACCCTGCCCTCCCCTCGCCCGGGTTCAACGACAACGGCACGGACTTCAAAGTCCACTCCTTGCAATCAGATCACTACCGACCGTAGTCATATGGCGTCACGCTGGCCACATGAAATCCGAAAGTCCCGCCGTGACGCTCGCCGACCGGCGGCCCCTGCCGGACACGGTCCTCGGCGAACGGCGGATGCCCCGGCACCCCGGCTGCGTCTCCTCCGTGCGGCGGTTCGTCCGCGACGTCGCCAAGGATCACGAAGCGGCGGAGGCCGCCGTCGAGATCGCCCAGCTGCTCGTCTCGGAGCTGGTCACCAACGCGCTCACCCACGCCCGCTCGGCGGACCCCGTCCGGGTCGTGGTGGTCCGGGAGGGCCGGCTGCTGACCGTGGAGGTCCGCGACTCGTGCGCCGCCCTTCCCCGGATGGGCCAGGCCGATCCCCTGGCCTGCCGGGGGCGGGGGCTGGCCATCGTCCACAGCCTGTCCCACGACTGGGGCTGGAACCCCGTGCCGCCCGGCAAGGCGGTCTGGTTCCAGGTCGTCGCCTGGGCGTCCTAGCGGCAGTCCTAGCGGCACACGTCGAACGGCTCGACCCCCGGCAGGTACGTCCGCCACTCCGCCGCCGTGAGCGCGCGGCCGGCGCGGGCGCACACCGTCGCGGCCACATGCCGCCGGTCGAGGTCGTGCGTACGGAAGGCGCCGTCGTCGTCCAGGGTGTGCAGCTTGGTGCCGTCGGCCGAGAAGCCGAGCCAGACGTTGTCGCCCGCCGACTCGGCCATCGCGTCGAACACGACCCCGACGTACCGCCGCGAGGCCACGTCCCACAGGCGGATCCGCGGGCCCTTCTCGTACGTGGCGATCAGCCGCCCGTCGGGCGACCAGACCGGCAGCGCGAACTGCTCCGCGCCCGGCACGGTGGGGAAGGCGCCGAGCATGGTCCGCAGGTCCCGGTCCCAGAGCGTGATCCGGTCAGGATGCGAGAAGGCCACCTGGCGGCCGTCCGGGCTGTAGGCGAAGGCGCCGCCGACCCGCCGGGCCTCGGCCCCCACCGGCAGCACGGTCCCGCCCACCGGATCGTAGAGCCGCAGCTCAGGGCCGCCCATGAGCAGCCGCGAACCGTCCGGCGCGAAGTCCATGGGCCCGGCGCCCGTCACCTTCGTGGTCCGCGCCCGCGAACTCGCGAGGTCGTGCAGCTCCAGCGGCAGCTGCCCCTCGAACCTGGACGGCAGCACGGCCAGGGTCCGGCCGCCGGGGTCGAAGGCGAGCGCGTCGGCCTTCTCCGCCCCCTTCCCGGCCAGCTCGACCGCCTGTGTCTCCCGCCCGCTCGCGACGTCCAGCACCCGGACGCGGGCGCCGTCGCCGTAGGCCAGCCGCGTGCCGTCCGCGCTGAAGGCCATCGCCGAGCCGTCGCCCTTCCAGGCGATCGGACCGGCCAGACGGCGGCGGGTCGCCGGGTCGAGCAGTTCGAGCCGGTCGTCCCGCTTGACGGCCAGGACCCGGCCGTCCTGGCTCATCCGCAGGTCGGGCAGCTCGTCGCCGAGCCGGGGATCGAACAGCGGCGAGACATCGACGGTGGAGACGCCGCCCGCCGCGTTCAGCAGCCGTACGGCCTTGCCCGCCAGGTCGAAGCGGACCTGCGTGACGCCCTCCGGCACCGGGAGCAGCAGGGCGGTCACCAGGCTGTCGCGCGGCCGCAGGGCGAGCAGGTCCGCCGGTCGCCACGTGGCCAGGTACCGGCCGTCGAAGACCAGGTCCGCGGCCTGGGCGTTCTCGCCTTCGAGCTCGTACTCGGTGGTGCCGGAGGGCAGCTCGTACAGGCGGACCTTGGGTTTGTCGTGGCGGGCCACGTCCTCGACGACCACGAGGGCACGGCCGTCGTCGCTGAACCTGGCCTCGACGGTGGTGCCGGTGCCGGGCAGCGCCGGCAGGTGCAGCCGCCGGCGGCGACGCAGGTCCCACACCTGCGACCGGTCCTCGCTGTCGGCGACGAAGCCGTAGCGGCCGTCGGGGCTGACGCCGTTGAGTATCGCGCCGCCGGGGGCGGTGAGGGGCTTACGGGTGGCGACGTCCCACCATTGCTCGCCGTCGGAGCCGTACGGCACCGCGAGCCGGCGGCCGGTGCGGTCGAACTCCAGCGCCCCGAACCCGCTCGCCCTGCTCGCGAACCGGCCGCCGAGTCGGCTGCCGGTGACGGTGTCCCACAGCCGCACGCCCTTGTCGTCCCGGGCGGCCAGCAGGCGGCCGTCGAGGCTCACGGCGACGCTCTGCACGCCCGCGCCGAGCCCGGCCAGCTCGTGCAGCTTCCGGCCGGTCGGGACGTCCCACAGGCGGGCGGTGCCGTCCGTCACGGAGGCCAGGACGTGGCCGTCCGTGCTGAGCGCCTGCACGCTCTCCGCGTCCACGTACGGCGCCACGAACACGTCGGTGACGTGCTGGGAGCCCGCGTCGTACAGCGCGCCCGCCGTCTCGACCAGCCCCGGGGCCAGCCGCCAGGCCGCCACGGAGAGCAGGCCGGCCAGCGCGGGCTCCAGCTCGCGCAGCCCGGCGGCGCGCAGCGCCAGCTCCCTGGCCAGCGCCTCGTCCCGTTGCCGGGCCGACTCCCTGCGCAGGTACTCCGCCGCCCCGAGCCCGCCCAGCGCCGCCACCAGCAGCACCGCCAGCACGGCGGCGATCAGGCCGCGCCGCCGGGTGCGCCTGCGGGCCTGCCCGGCGGCGGCGTCCAGGAAGTCGCGCTCGCGTGCGGCCAGGGTGAGGTCCTTGCGTTCGGTGGCGGCCCACTGCAGCGTGCGGTCCAGGTTGGTGCCCTGGAGCAGGTCGGCGGGCTTGCGGCCGTGGCCGTCCCATTCGGCGGCGGCCTCGGCCAGGCGGCGGTGCACGGGCAGCCCCTCGCGGTTGCCCGCCAGCCAGTCGCGCAGCCGCGGCCACGCCTGCACCAGGCCGGGGGCGACCAGCTCGTACCCGCCGCCGCCCGGCGCCAGGATGCCTGCCGAGACGAACACGGCGAGCATCGAGTCGACCGCCTTGGCCTCGGGCAGTTCCTCGCGCTCCACGGGACGCAGGCCGTCGCCGTCGAGCAGCCGCAGGAAGACCTCGGGCACGGCCGTCCGCTCGTCCTCGCTCAGCTCGCCGTACAGTTCCTCGGCGATCGCCCCCAGATCGGGCCCGGCCTGCCCCCTCAGCTCCCCCGCCACGAGCCCGCCACGGGCCAGCGGGTCGCCGGCGTCCCGGCGGGCGCCCTCGCCCAGCAGGCGGAGCAGCAGGTCCCCGGCCGCGGGACGGGCGGCGGGATCGCGGGCGGTGGCGGCCGACACCAGCGGGGCCAGCTCCTCCGGCAGGCCGGCGACGTCCGCCTCGAACTCCAGCACCCGGCCCACGACCGCCATCGGCTCGCCGGCCTCGACCGCGTCGCGCCCCCGCGCCGCGAACAGCACCACCATCCCCCACGCCCACACGTCGGCCGCCTCGGTGGCGGCGCGCCCGGTGAGCACCTCGGGCGCCATGTAGCCCGGCGTGCCCATGATCGGCCCGGTCGTGGTCGGCCCTGCTTCCCTGGCCACGCCGAAGTCGATCACACGCGGGCCGTCCGGGCCCAGGATGATGTTGTCCGGCTTGAGGTCGCGGTGGACGATCCCGGCCCGGTGGATGGCCGTCAGCGCGGTCGCGACGCCGATCGCCAGGCGGCGCAGCGCGTCCCCCTCGTACGCCCCCGCCCCCGCGGCCACCTCCCGCAGGCTCGGCCCCGGGACGTACTCGCTGACGATGTACAGCGGCGCGTCGTCCACCTGCGCCTCGATCACCCTGGCCGTGCAGAACGAGGCCACCCGCTGGGCCGCCGCCGCCTCCTTGGCCAGCCTGGACCGCGACTCCGCGCTGTCGGACCTCGGCACCTTGACCGCGACGCGCTCCCCGGCCTCGCCGTACGCCTCGTAGACCACGCCCTGGCCGCCCGCGCCCAGCCGTCCGGCCAGCCAGTAACGGCCCAAGCGGTGAGGGTCGGACGAAATCAGGGGAGCCATCAGATGTGCCATTCTGATCGACATCTCCTCCGAAAAGGAAGGCCGCGTGGAATTCCGCATCATGGGGCCGCTCGACGTCCGCGACGGCGGCCGGGATCGCACCCCCACGACCCCGAAGCACCGGGACCTGCTGGCGATGTTCCTGCTGAACGCGGGCCGCCCGCTGACCGTGGAACGGCTGCGCCGGCTGCTGTGGCCCCGCGAGGGCGGGGACCGCTCCGACTCCCTCGTCCGCGGGTACGTGGGCCAGCTCCGCCAGCTCCTGGGCAAGGACGTGATCACGACCGTGTCCGGCTCGTACGTGCTGGCGATCGGCGCCCACCAGCTCGACGTCGACCGGTTCCGGCTGCTGGTCGACCGCGGCTCGTACGAGGAGGCCCTGTCGCTGTGGCGCGGCCCCGCACTGGAGGACCTCGACCCCGACGGCGAGCGGTGGGCGGAGACCCGGCGACTGCGCGAGGAGCTGGAGGAGCTGCGCCTGCTCGCCCTGGAGCGCCGCGTCCAGGCCGACCTCGACGCCGGCCGCCACCGCGAGCTGCTGGCGGAGCTGAAGCGGCTGACCAAGCAGCACCCGCTGTGGCAGCGCTTCCGCGGCCATTACATGCTGGCCCTCTACCGCAGCGGCCGCCGGGTCGAAGCGCTGGCCGCGTACGCGGTGCTGCGCGACCAGCTCGACGGCGGCCACGCGATCGAGCCCGACCCCGAGCTGCAGCTGCTCTACCACCGCATGCTCCACGACGACGTGTCGCTGCACGTCTCGGCGGGCCCCCCGGTGCTGCTGCCGCCGGACATCGCGAACTTCACCGGCCGCGCCGACCTGCTCGACCGGGTGGTCGGCGGCCACGTCGTCGTGCACGGACAGGCCGGCGCGGGCAAGTCGGCCCTGGCCGTGCACGCCGCCTGGCGGGCCCGCGAGTCCTTCCCCGACGGCATCCTGTACGCCGACCTGCGCGAGACCACGGCGCCCTCGGCCGTCCTGGAGGACTTCCTGCGCTGGCTCGGCTGCCCGGCCCAGGCCATCCCGGCCGGGCTGGAGCAGCGCGAGCGCCTGTTCCGCACCTACACGGCCAACCGCCGCCTGCTGGTGCTGCTGGACAACGCCGCCGGCGAGGCCCAGGTGCGCCCGCTGCTGACGTCCTGCCCGACGGTCGTGACCAGCCGCTCGTCGCTGGGCGGCCTGACCGGCGCGACCCGGCTGTCGGTCGGCGTGCTCGGCCAGGAGGACGCCCTGGCCCTGCTCGTGGCCGGCTCCGGACGGCCCGCGGACGAGGCGCTGCACCGGCTGGCCCGCTTCTGCGGCGGCCTGCCGATCGCGCTGCGCATCGCCGCGTCCAGGCTGGCCGCCCGCCCGAACTGGACGGTGGACTACCTGGTGGGCCTCCTTGAGGACGAGCACAAGCGGCTCGACCGGCTGCACGCGGGCGACCAGACGGTCCGCAGCGTGCTCGCCATCGGCTACGAGGGCCTGCCCGAACCGGCCAGGCGGACGTTACGCGGCCTCGGCGCCCTGTCGGCCCCCGACTTCGCCGACTGGCTCACCGACCGGCTCGGCGGCGGCGCCGAGGCCCTGGTGGACGCCGGTCTGCTGGAGACGCACGGCGTGGACGCGGCCGGCCAGATCCGCTACCGCATGCACGACCTGACCCGGCTGTTCGCGCGCGAGCAGCCGCTGCCGGGCGTGCTGGCCGAGGTGTCGGAGCTCGTTCTGGCCCGGGTGCGGGCCTCGCGCTTCTCGCTGGTGTCGGGCGACCCCGGCACGGCCGTGGCGACCAGGGACATCAGGGAGTCGGTCGAGTGGCTGGACGCCGAGCGGCCGTTCCTGGTGAGCCTGGTGGCCGACCTGCACGCCGCCGGGCTCGACGATCCGTGCTGGCGGCTGGCGCACCTGCTGGGGCCGTACCTGGAGCGGCACCGGTTCCTCGACGACTGGCGGGCGGTCTCGCAGCGGGCGCTGGAGTCCGCGCGGCGGGCCGGTGACGACCGGGGCGAGGCGCTCGTCCTGCTCGGCCAGGGCGACCTGCACCTGGCCGAGCGCGATTGGGACCTGGCCCACGAGAAGCTGCGGCTGGCGCTCGGCATGTTCCTGCGGCAGGGCCGCACCCGCGACGTCAACCACACCCGCCGCCGCCTGGGCCGGGTGCACCTGGAGCGGGACCGGCTGGAGGAGGCCGAGCGGGCGCTGCTGGCCTGCCTGGAGGCGGCCGACCACCAGCGGGACGCCGCCGACGCCGAGCGCGTGCTCGGGGCGGTGCTGCGCCGCGCGGGACGGCTGGAGGAGGCCGCCGTCCACCTGACGGCGGCCGTCGGCCACCTGACGGAGCTGGGCGACCGTCACCGGCAGGCCGACACCCTGCTCGACCTGGCCGCCGTACGGCTGGCGCAGGGCGCCAAGGCCGATGCCAGGTCGGCCGCCGAACGTGCCAGGGGCATCGCCGTACGGCTCGGCGACCGCCTGCTGGACGCGTACGCGCTGCTGGCCCTGGCCGGGGTCAACCGCGCCGAGGGAGCCGCCGGGCGTGCCCGCGAGCTGGCCACGGCCGCCCTGGAGGGCTTCGACGAGACCGGCGACCGCCGTGCCGCCGCCAACGCCCGCGCCTTCCTGTCCACCCCCTGACCCCGCCCCCCGCTTGCTCCGCACCCGCGGCTCCGCAACCCGGGCATCACCCGGGCCCCCGTCGCCCACCGCCCGCCGCGGCGGGTGTCCGGCTTGGTGACGAGTCCGTCGCGTCGGGTGGTGAGGGCCGGGGCCCCGGCTTACAGTGATCGTGTGGCCGATGACCTCAAGCCCGCCCGGACGACGTCCGCCCGCCGCGGCGCCGCGCTGGCCGTCGCCGTCGCGGCCGCCCTCCTGGTGCTCACCGCGATCATGCCCTGGGCCGGCGTCGAGGCCCGCAGCGACCTGATCGGCGCGGGCGTCTCCGACGACGTGCGCGGCGTCGACGTCAGCGCGGGCCTCTACACGCTGCTCGCCGGGCTGGCCGCGCTGGCGCTCGGCGTCACGGGCCTGCTGGGCGCCCGTCCGCGCGTGGCGGCGCTCGCGGTGGTGCCGGGCGCGGTGGCCACGCTGCTGCTGGTGATGTTCGTCGCCGACCCGCAGCGCGTCGGCGACCGGCTCTCCATCGACCTGGGCGGGCTGCTGTCGGTCGAGCCGGTCATCAGGTTCGGCTGGTTCGCCGCGCTGGCCTGCTCGGTCGCGGTCGTCGTGCTGTCCGTGCTGGCCCTCGTGCGGCGCGCGCGCTGACCGCCCGGCCCGGCGGGATCACCGGCACGGTCAGTCGAAGAAGCCGAGGCGGCGCAGCTGCTTGGGGTCGCGCTGCCAGTCTTTGGCCACGCTGATCCGCAGGTCGAGGTAGACCCGCGTGCCGAGCAGCGCCTCGATCTGCTTGCGGGCCCTGGTGCCCACGTCGCGCAGCCGCTCGCCCTTGTGCCCGATGACGATGGCCTTCTGGGAGGGCCGCTCGACGAACATGTGGGCGTAGATGTCGAGCAGGTCGTCGCGGCCCTCGCGGGGCAGCATCTCGTCGACGACCACGGCGATCGAGTGCGGCAGCTCGTCGCGCACGCCCTCCAGGGCCGCCTCCCTGATGAGCTCGCCCACCATCACCTGCTCGGGCTCGTCGGTGAGCTGCCCGCCCTCGTACAGCGGCGGCGACTCGGGCAGGTGCTCGATCAGCACGTCGCCCAGCACGTCGAGCTGCTCGCCCGACTGCGCCGACACCGGCACGACCGCCGCGAACTCGGCCACCTGCGACACCGCGAGCAGCTGCTGGGCGACCTGCTCCCGGCTCGCCAGGTCGCACTTGGTCACCACGGCGACCACGGGCGTCTTCTTCACCGCCGCCAGCTTGTCGGCGATGAAGCGGTCGCCCTTGCCGATCGGCTCGTTGGCGGGCACGCAGAAGCCGATCACGTCGACCTCGGTGAGCGTGGACAGCACCAGGCTGTCCAGCCGCTCGCCGAGGAGCGTGCGCGGCCGGTGCAGGCCCGGCGTGTCCACGATGACGATCTGGGCGTCGGGGCGGTGCACGATGCCCCTGATGACCCGCCTGGTCGTCTGCGGCTTGGACGAGGTGATCGCCACCTTGGCGCCGACCAGGGCATTCATCAATGTGGACTTGCCGACGTTCGGCCTTCCCACGAAGCAGGCGAATCCGGCGCGATGATTGTCTGGCGAAGTCACATTGTGCATTGTCGCTTATCAGCTGCCGTGTTCACGCCACCAGGCGAACGCGTCGGGCAGTGCCAGGGGTGTCCAGGCCGGCGTCGTCAGGCCGCCGGCCTCGTGCTCGGTCACCCATCGGTAGTCGTTGATCTCCTCGCCGTCGGGGGTCGGCGTGCCGGCGGCGAGGGTGCAGGCGTACATGGCGATGACGTACGCCACCTCGTGGCCGTTGGGGTAGACCGTGCGGTACTCGGGGCCGCCGTAGACGCCGACCAGCCCGCGCACCTCGACCTCGATGGCCAGCTCTTCGCGCAGCTCCCTGACCACCGCGTCCTGCGGCCGCTCGCCGGGGTCGACGCCGCCGCCGGGGGTGGCCCACAGGCCGTCGTCGCCGTGCCGGGCCATCAGCACCCGCCCGGCGCGGTCGAAGACGCACCCGTTGACCGACGGCAGCATGAGCAGGTCGTTGCCGATCTTGGCGCGCAGCCGGGCCAGGAACGGCGACATGGCCACCTCAGGACCTCAGCGTGCCGTCGGGACCGGCCACGAGCAGGGCCTTGACGCCCAGCTCGGCCGCGACCGCCTCGTCGGCCGGGTCCGGCTCGCCCGCCGTCACCAGCGCGACCGCCTCCAGCGAGCGCGCGCCGCCGGAGACCGCCATGGCCACCGCGACCTGCACGGCCGACAGCGTCAGCGACGACAACGCGACGCCGGTCGCCGAGTACGTGCGGCCGGTCTCGTCGCGCACGGCGGCGCCCTCGGCGGCCTCGTTGCGCGCCCTGACCGCCCGCGCCAGGGTGATGATCTTGCTGTCTTCAGGATCGAGAGTCACGGGAACCAGGTTAGGCCGTGGACATCGACAGCAGGGCGGCGACCAGCTTCCTCGTCCGGTCCCGGTCGACGTCGCTCATGCCCGCGTGCACGACCGACACCAGCGTGTCGCCGTCCCGCGAGAGCACGACGTCGAGGGCGTACGGGTAGCCGTTCAGCCGTCCGCGCAGCCGTGCCGCGGCGGCCTCGTCCCCGGAGCGGGCGGCGTCGCCGACGTCCAGCCTGCGGGCCCGCAGGGCGGTGCCGCCCGACGTCCGGATCTCCCGGCACGACTCCAGGGCCTCTCTCAGGTCGTCGAAGCGCGCCTCGGCCTCCTCGCCGGCGTACCTGGCCAGGCCGACGGCCGCCCGCTCCCCCAGGCCGTCCCCCTGGTAGCTGACCGCCGCCTGGCCGGTGAGCCCCTCCTCGGGCGCGTGCCCGGCCGCCACGTCGAGCGCGGCCCGGCACGCCTGGTCCACCCGGCCGAACGGCACCCGCCAGGCCTGCTCGGGCCGTTGCGCGAAGCCGTCCGGCAGGCTCGGCCGCCTGTTGAGCACCTCACGGAGCTGGGCCATGGCCTGGGCGTCGACGACGGCCGCCATCTTCCCGTCCGCCCCGCCGCCGCCCGCGCAGCCCGCCAGGGTAGCGGCCAGCAGCCCGTACACGATGATCCGCGCTTTCATGATTCCCCCTGGACCGCAGCCTCCCCCGGCGACGAATGCGGCAATCTCCGCAGAGGTTCCACCAAACGCAAAAAGGGTGCCCTCGCCTGGTTTCCAGACGAGAACACCCTTTACGCCGATCGACGTCCTGGCCGGCTAGCTGGCCGGAACGCCGTCGTCCCCCCAGGAGCGCCCTCCGGCCGCGAACCCCACCCGGCGTTCGGACGCTTCCTCGTGACACCCACCGCACCGGGTGTCAGGGATGAGACTGCCGGACCCCGCTTGCAGACGACTTGTAGAACGCTTGCGACATCTCCCCGCAAAGTGGTCAGTCACGTTCGGCGGCGGCCTGGCCGTCGTCCTCCTCGGACGGCGCGACCCGGCGGACGACGACCGTGCTGATGCGGTTGCGCCGCCCGGCCAGGCTCTCGGCCGTCAGCTCCAGCCCGGCGACCTCCGCCTGCGACCCGGCGATCGGCACCCGGCCGAGCGCGTGGGCCAGCAGGCCGCCGACCGTCTCGACGTCGTCGACCTCGATCTCGGTGTCGAACAGCTCGCCCAGCTCGTCGACCGGCATGCGGGCGGTCACCCGCAGCGCGCCTTCGGACATGGTCTCCACGCGCGGGGCCTCCTGGTCGTACTCGTCGGTGATCTCGCCGACGATCTCCTCCAGGACGTCTTCGATGGTGACCAGCCCGGCGGTGCCGCCGTACTCGTCGATGACGATCGCGATGTGGATCTGCCGGGCCTGCATCTCCCGCATGAGCTGGTCGATGGGCTTGCTCTCGGGCACGTACGCGGCCCGCCGCATGATCGACTCGACCGTCTCCTTGCCGCCGCCCTCGCCCGACTCGTGGATCTTGCGGGCGATGTCCTTGAGGTAGGCGATGCCGATGACGTCGTCCTCGTTCTCGCCCACGACCGGGATGCGGGAGAAGCCGCTGCGCAGCGCGAGCGACAGCGCCTGGCTGATCGTCTTGCCGCGCTCGATGTAGACCATGTCGGTGCGGGGCACCATGACCTCGCGGACCAGCGTGTCGCCCAGCTCGAAGACCGAGTGGATCATCTCGCGCTCGTCCGGCTCGATCACCCGGCGCTCCTCGGCCAGGTCGACCAGGTCGCGCAGCTCGGCCTCGGAGGTGAACGGGCCGTCGCGGAAGCCCTTGCCGGGGGTCAGGGCGTTGCCGAGCAGGATGAGCAGCTTGGGCAGCGGGCCGAAGATGCGGGTCAGGCCGTAGACGATCGGCGCCCCGGCCAGCGCGACCGGCTCGGCGTGCTGGCGCCCCAGCGTACGCGGCATGACCCCGACGACGACGTAGCTGACCACGATCATGACGGCCGCGGCGGCCACGTAGGCCCAGCCCTGGTCGTGCATGAGGTCGATGAACAGCAGCGTGGCGATGACCGTCGCCACCAGCTCGCAGCTCAGGCGCAGCAGCAGGAGCAGGTTGAGGTAGCGGGGCGGGTCGGTGACGATGGCCTGGAGCCGGTCGGCCCCGCGCCGGCCCTCGCGCACGAACTCCTCCGCGCGCACCCTGGAGATGCGCGTCAGTGCCGTTTCCGCACTGGCGATCAGGCCACCGATGATCACAAGGGCGATGGCCCACAGCAACCAGGCGTTCACCGCGAGTCGCGCACCTCCTGCCAGGACTCGAGCATCTGGGCCTGCAGCCCGAACATCTCCTTGTGCTCCTCGGGCTCGGCGTGGTCGTAGCCGAGCAGGTGCAGGATGCCGTGGGTGCACAGCAGTTCCAGCTCGGCCTGGGCGCTGTGCCCGGCCTCCTTGGCCTGCCTGGCCGCGACCTGCGGGCAGAGCACGACGTCGCCGAGCAGCGCCGGGTCGGCCGGGCCCTCGCCGTCGCCGCGCGCGCCGCCGCCGGGACGCAGCTCGTCCATCGGGAAGGCCAGCACGTCGGTCGGGCCGGGCTCGCCCATCCACTTCTCGTGCAGCTCGGACATGGCGTCTTCGTCGACCACCACGATGGACAGCTCGGCGAGCGGGTTGATGCCCATCTCGCCGAGCACGTGGGTGGCCAGCGCGACGAGGTTCTCCTCGTCGACGCCGACGCCGGACTCGTTGTTGATCTCGATGCTCACGGGCGTCGTTTCCCCCGGTGGATGGCCTTCGGCTCCTGGGCGGCCTGGGTGGCGTCGTAGCGCCCGTAGGCGTCGACGATGTCGCTCACCAGCTTGTGGCGCACCACGTCGGCGCTGGACAGGCGGGCGAAGTGGATGTCGGGGATGCCCTCCAGGATGTCCTGGACGACCCGCAGCCCGCTCACCGTGCCCGAGGGCAGGTCGACCTGGGTCACGTCGCCGGTCACCACGATCTTGGAGTTGAACCCCAGCCGGGTCAGGAACATCTTCATCTGCTCGGCCGAGGAGTTCTGGGCCTCGTCGAGGATGATGAAGGCGTCGTTGAGGGTACGGCCGCGCATGTACGCCAGCGGCGCGACCTCGATCGTGCCCGCGGCCATCAGCTTCGGGATCGAGTCGGGGTCGACCATGTCGTGCAGCGCGTCGTAGAGCGGCCGCAGGTAGGGGTCGATCTTCTCGTAGAGGGTGCCGGGCAGGAAGCCGAGCCGCTCGCCCGCCTCGACCGCCGGCCTGGTCAGGATGATGCGGTTGACCCGCTTCTCCTGCAGCGCGCGCACGGCCTTGGCCATCGCCAGGTACGTCTTGCCGGTGCCCGCGGGCCCGATGCCGAACACGATCGTGTGCTGGTCGATCGCGTCGACGTACCGCTTCTGGTTGACGGTCTTCGGCCTGATCGTGCGGCCGCGGGAGGACAGGATGTCGAGGGACAGCACCTCGGCCGGACGGTCGGAGGTCATGCGCAGCATGGCGATGCTCCGCTCGACCGCGTCGGGCGTGAGCTCGCCCCCGCTGCGCAACACCTCGACCAGCTCCTCGAACAGGCGCACGACCGCGCCGCTCTCGTCGGGGCTGCCGGTGACGGTGATCTCGTTGCCCCGCACGTGGATGTCGGCCCTGAAGGCGCCCTCGATGACGCGAAGCAGCTCGTCGCGGGAGCCGAGGAGGCTGACCATCGGGTATTCGTCCGGAATCAGCACCTTGGCTTGAGTGCGCGAGGGAGGTGCCGTGCGTCGGGATTCATGTAGTTCGGACATGGGCAGGCCAGCGGCCTGATGCCTCCCGGTCTGTTCGGTGTTCTTCTCCGCCCATCGTATCCGGCACCAGGCTGATTGCTCGCGTCAATATCAGCCGGGCGGCCACGTGAGGTCACGCCCTCCGAGAACATGGGCGTGCACGTGGAAGACGGTCTGGCCGGCGCCGGGGCCGGTGTTGAAGACGACCCGGTAACCCCCCTCGGCCACGCCGTCCTGGACGGCGACGGCGTGCGCGGCCTTGAGCACGTCGTCGGCGAGCCCGTCGTCGGCGGCGGCCATGGACGCCGCGTCGGGGTGGTGCGCGCGCGGGATGACCAGCACGTGCGTCGGGGCCTGCGGATTGATGTCGCGGAACGCCAGCGCCCTGGCGTTCTCGTAGACGACGTCGGCCGGAATTTCCTTGGCCACGATTTTGCAGAAGAGGCAGTCGCTCACGGCAGTACCCTATCGAGAGCGACCGTTCGGCAGTCCGTTGCGAATCGGTAATCCGTGGTGTCGTGCGCCCGAAGATCCGCGCGGTTAGGGTGAGTGTGCGACACTTCAGAGCAAAAAAGATGATTCAGGGTCGGGCGAGCGCCACCTGGCGAGGAACACGACTGGGTAATGCACCCTAAGGAACCGGGGAAACCTTCAGAACCGGAAGAGAGTAAACCCTCTGGGAAGGCCGCGCGTCCCACTGATGTGACCACCGAAACCCTTCTGGCCGACAGGTCGATGGGGGCGGTGCCGGTCGGGTGGGATGCCGACATGGCCGTGACCGCGCTCTACAGCGCGCACTTCCGGTCATTGGTGCGTCTCGCGGTGTTGCTGGTGCGTGACATGGCAACCGCCGAGGAAGTCGTGCAGGACGCGTTCGTCGCCATTCACGGCGCCTGGCGCAGACTGCGCGATCCCGACAAAGCACTCGCTTACCTGCGTCAGTCTGTCGTCAACCGGTCCCGTTCCGTGCTGCGTCACCGCGCGGTCGTCGAGAAGTACGCACCCAAGGGCCTGCCGGACGCCCCGAGCGCCGAGAACGGCGCGATCGGCGAGCTGGAACGCTCCGCCGTCATCGAGGCGTTACGCGCCCTGCCGACCCGACAGAGAGAAGCACTGGTTCTGCGTTATTACGGAGATCTGTCCGAAGCTGAGATCGCCCACGCCATGGGCATCAGCAAGGGCGCGGTAAAGAGCCACACCGCCCGTGGAATGGCCGCGTTGCGGTCCGTCCTGGAGAAGATGTCATGACCCAGCCCCCCGACGAGTACGGCGACGTCCTGCGCCGTGCGCTCCGCGCGGAGGCGGACGCGGTCGTGCCCTCGCCGGAAGGACTGCAGATCATCCGCGCCCGCATCGAGCGGCGCGGCGTCCGTAACCTGTTCTGGTGGCGTGCGGGCGCGGCGGCGGTCAGCGCCGTGCTGGTGGCGGGGACGATCGTGATGGTCGTGCCCAGTTTGCGCTCCCAGATCTTCGAGACGCCCGTCAAGGTGGTGGACAACTCGACCATCGCACCGGGCAACTCCTCGACCAGGCTGTCCACGCCGCCCAGGCGCGACAGTCACAGCGCCGAGCCGCCGCCCGCGGTGGTCGTGCCGCCGAGCCACAGCGAGACCCACCGGCCCTCGGAGACGGCCAGGTCGACCAGGCAGCCCACGCCGTCGCCGACGCCGTCCTCGACGCCCTGCCCGAGCGGCGAGGCCGCCGGCGACCAGGAGTGCCCCGAGATCACGCCGACCCCCACGCCGACCCCGCCGGAGACGACCGACACCCCGACGTCGTGCCCCTCCGACGAGTGCCCGCCGGACGACCTGCCCACCGGCCCGAGCGACCTGAGCAGCCCGCTGGTGGACGTGCCGCACACGACACCGTGAGAGCGCCCTGAGCCGGGCCTACCAGCGCCCGGTACGCGCGAGCAGCACGGCCGCCGCCGCCACCCCCGCCGTGGAGGTGCGCAGCACGGTGGGCCCGAGCAGCACGGGCACCGCCTTGGCCGCGGCGAACCTGCGCAGCTCCTCCTCCGAGACCCCGCCCTCCGGCCCCACGACGACGACGATGTCGCCGCCGGGCGGCAGCGCCACCCTCGACAGCGGCTCGGCGGCCTCCTCGTGCAGCACGAGCCCCAGCGCCGCGTCGGCCAGCAGCCCCTCGACCTGGGCGGTGGAGGCGAGCTCGGCCACCTGCGGCAGGTGGAACCGGCGGGCCTGCTTGCCGGCCTCGCGGGCCGTGGCGCGCCACCGGCCCAGCGCCTTGGCGATCTTGTCGCCCTTCCACTGCGTGATGCTGCGCGAGGCGGCCCAGGGCACGATCACGTCGACCCCCACCTCGGTCATCATCTCGACGGCCAGCTCGCCCCTGTCGCCCTTGGGCAGCCCCTGGACGACCACCAGCCGCCGCGCGGGCGGCTCGACGGTGTAGCGGGCGAGCACGTCGAGCGCGAGGGCGTCCTTGAACACCTCGCGCACCACGCACTCGGCGACGTCGCCCGCGCCGTTGGTCAGGTCGACCCGCTCGCCGGCGCGCAGGCGCCGCACGGAGGCCGCGTGCCGCCCCTCAGGACCGTCGAGCGTGAGCTCGGCGCCGTTGAGGTCCTCGGCGAGGAACACGGGGACGGTCACGGGTGATCGTCACCTGCCGTTGAAGGCGTCACGCAGGCGGGAGAAAAAACCCTGCTGCCCCGGGGCGAACTTGCCGGGCGGCCGCTCCTCGCCGCGCAGCCTGGACAGCTCGCGCAGCAGGTCCTCCTGCGTCTGGTCGAGCCGCATCGGGGTCTCGACGTTGACGTGGATGAGCAGGTCGCCCCTGCCGGACTCGTTGAGCCGCTGCACGCCGCGCCCGTACATGGTGATGACCTGGCCGGACTGGGTGCCGGGGCGCACGTCGATCTCCTCGGAGCCGTCGAGCGTCTCGACGGCGAGGATGGTGCCGAGCGCGGCGGCCGTCATGGGGATCTGGACCGTACAGTGGAGGTCGTCGCCGCGCCGCTCGAAGATCTCGTGCGCGCGCTCGACGATCTCCAGGAAGAGGTCTCCGGGCGGGCCGCCACCGGGGCCGACCTCGCCCTCGCCGGCGAGCTGGATGTGGGTGCCGTCCTCGACGCCCGCGGGGATGCGGACCTTGATCGTACGGCGGGTGCGCACCCGGCCGTCGCCCGAGCACTCCTGGCAGGGGTGGCGGATGATGCTGCCGAAGCCGCCGCACTGGGGGCACGGCCGCGAGGTCATGACCTGGCCCAGGAACGAGCGGGTGACCTGGGAGATCTCGCCGCGCCCGCTGCACATGTCACAGGTGTCGGGGTGGGTGCCGGGGGCCGCGCCGGCGCCGTGGCACACCTCGCACAGCACGGCGGTGTCCACGACCAGCTCGCGGGTGGTGCCGAACGCCGTCTCGCGCAGGTCGAGCTCGACCCGGATGGTGGCGTTGCGGCCCCTCCTGGCGCGCGAGCGCGGCCCGCGGGTGCCGCCCGCGGTGCCGAAGAAGGCGTCCATGATGTCGCTGAAGGGGAAGCCCGCGCCGAAGCCGCCGGCGCCCGCGCCCGCACCCGCGCCGCCGCCGAAGGGGTCGCCGCCCAGGTCGTACATCTGGCGCTTGTTCGGGTCGGACAGCACCTCGTAGGCCTGCGTGATCTCCTTGAACCGCTCCTGGGTCTCAGGATCGGGATTCACGTCGGGGTGCAGCTCGCGGGCGAGGCGGCGGTAGGCCTTCTTGATCTCGTCCTGACTGGCGTCACGGCGCACCCCGAGGGTGGCGTAGTAGTCGCTGTTTGCCACTTATCGACCTCTTAAGATGCAGCCAGGATCTGGCTGACGTAGCGTGCCACCGCGCGTACGGCGCCCATCGTCACGGGGTAGTCCATCCTCGTGGGACCCAGCACGCCGAGCCGGGCCAGTTGGTTGTCGCCAGAACCGTATCCGGTTGCGACGATGGACGTGCCGCGAAGGTAGGGGTTTTCCGAGCCGATGCGCACGGTGAGCGCGGACGGGGTGTCTGTGGAAGTCTCGCCGAGCAACCGCATGAGCACGACCTGCTCCTCCAGCGCCTCCAGCACGTCGCGCAGGCCGGTGGCGAAGTCGGCGCCCGCGAGATTGGCCGCGCCGGCGAACACGATCTTCTCGTCATGGCGTTCGACGAGGGTTTCGAGCAGCACCGACAGGATCGTGGCCACGGCGGGCCGATCCTCGGCGGGCAGCCGCTCTGGCAGGTCGGCGACCAGCTCGGGGACGTTGCTCAGCCCGCAGCCGTCGAGGCAGGAGTTGAGCACCGCGCGCAGATGGGCGATGCGGTCGTCCTCCACCACCTCGGGCAGCTCGATCACGCGCTGCTCGACGCGCCCGGTGTTGGTGATCAGCACGAGCATGACCCGCCGCTCGCTGAGCGGGACCAGCTCGACGTGCCTGACCGTGGAACGCGTCAGCGTCGGGTACTGCACGACCGCGACCTGCCTGGTGAGCTGCGCGAGCAGCCGCACGGTGCGGAAGACCACGTCGTCGAGGTCGACCGCGCCGGCGAGGAAGGTCTCGATCGCCCGCCGCTCGGCCCCGGACAGGGGCTTGACCTGCGAGAGCCGGTCGACGAACAGGCGGTAGCCCTTGTCCGTCGGCACGCGGCCCGCGCTGGTGTGCGGCTGGGTGATGTACCCGTCCTCCTCCAGAGCGGCCATGTCGTTCCTGACCGTTGCCGGGGAGACCTTGAGGTTGTGGCGCTCGGCCAGCGCCTTGGAGCCCACCGGTTCGTTGGTGGACACGTAGTCTTCGACAATGGCGCGGAGCACCGCCAGCTTCCGTTCGTCGAGCACGTGCTCACCTCCTGCCTCTGCCTAACAGGGAAACGACAGGTCTAGCACTCCGTGTTCCCGAGTGCCAAGTGTACGGCTCTCGCCCACAAGGTGCGATAACACCAGGTCCCATCCTGTTGCTAGCGACTTACAAGCGACAGGCCTCACACTTGCCGCATGACCGACAATTCCCAGCCCCCGCAGTACGGACCGCCCCAGGGGCAGGGTCCCTACTACGGTCAGCCGAACCAGTACGCCCAGCCTCCGTACCAGCCCCAGCAGCACGGCCAGCCGCCCTACCAGCAGCAACAGCCGCCCGCCCAGTACGGCCCCCCGCCCCAGTACGGCCAGCAGAACCAGTACGCCCAGCCCGACCAGTACGGCCCGCACAACCAGTACGGCGGGCAGCCGCAGTTCCCGGCCAGGATCGACGGCAAGGCGATCAAGCCGCGCCTGTGGTGGATCGCCGTCGTGTGGGCCGTGGCCGTCGTGCTGGGCGTCGTGGGCGTGGTGGTCTTCGCCGGGGGCGTGCTGAGCAGCGTCTCGGACATGGCCCCGACGACCACGTTCGCGTCGGGCGAAAGCGTGAAGGTCGCGATCGACCCCGCCCAGCGCCCGGCCGTCTACATCGCCACCGACTCGCGGGTCAACTACCAGTGCGAGATCTCCGGCGGCCCGGCCCAGGCCAGGCTGGTCAAGGTCTCCGGCAGCCAGACGCTCAGCGCCGGCGGCACCACCTGGCAGGAGATCCTCGCCGTCAACGCCCCCGCCAAGGGCGACTACCAGCTGACCTGCGCCACGCAGGAGGAGTCGTCGGCCCGCTTCGGCGTGGGCCGTGACGTGCTCTCCGCGGCGGGCGGCCTGTTCGGCGGGGTGGCGGCGCTGTTCCTGTTCCCCGGCGCCGGCCTGCTCATCGGCATCATCGGCACCGTCGTCGTCCTCGTACGGCGCAGCGGCGCGCGTAAGCGCCTTGCGGTCAGCGGGTGATTTGCTACGGTCCCCGTGTGTACGAGGGCGATGTGCTGGCGGGCAATTGGCGGCGGCCGGGCAAGGGCAAGATCCCTAAGGTGCCCGCCGAACTCGACCTGGTCGTGGAGGACGCCGACAGCGGCTTCTGCGGCGCCGTGGTGGCCTGCGACAAGGAGGCCGTCACCCTTGAGGACCGGTTCGGCAAACGCCGCCTGTTCCCGCTCGCGCCGGCCGCGTTCCTGCTGGAGGGCAGGCCCGTGACGCTGGTGCGCCCGGCGGCCGCGGCCCCGTCGGGGCCCAGGCGCAGCGCGTCCGGGTCCATCGCCGTGGAGGGGTTGCGGGCCCGGGTCGCCAAGGAGAGCCGGATCTACGTCGAGGGCGTGCACGACGCCGCGCTCGTGGAGAAGATCTGGGGCCACGACCTGCGGGTCGAGGGGGTCGTGGTCGAGTACCTGGAGGGCGTCGACGACCTGCCCGCCATCGTGGCCGAGTTCGCCCCCGAGCCGGGCCGCAGGCTGGGCGTGCTGGTCGACCATCTGGTGCCGGGGTCGAAGGAGAGCCGGATCGCGGCCCGGATCACCTCGCCGCACGTCCTCGTCGTGGGTCATCCGTACATCGACATCTGGCAGGCGGTCAAACCGTCCGTGCTGCGCATCCCGGGCTGGCCCGACGTGCCGCGCGGGGTGCCGTGGAAGGAGGGCGTGCTCGCCGCACTGGGCTGGCGCATGGAGCCCGCGGACGCCTGGCGGCGCATTCTGGGCGCCGTCTCGTCCTACGCCGACCTGGAGCCGGAACTGCTCGGCCGGGTCGAGGAACTGATCGACTTCGTTACGGAGGCATCATGAGCCAGGCCCCGCCACCCCCCGACGACCCCACCCCCGACGACCCCACCCCCGGCGCCCCGCCATCTGACGTCCCGCCTTACGACGTGCGGCCTTCTGACGCGCGGCCTTCTGACGTGCCGCCTTACGACGCGCCGCCTTCTGACGTGCCCCGCGACCAGGGCTCGGGACCCCAGCTCGGCTACGGGCAGCAGCCGGGTTCCCAGCCCGACTACGGGCGGCAGCCGCCGAGCGGGCCCGGTCCGCAGCCGGGCCCCATGCCCACGCCGCCCCCCTACGTGCCCCCGCCGCCCGGCCACGGCCAGCCCCCCGGCCACGGGCAGGCCCCCGGCTACGGGCAGCAACCGGGTTACGGCTACCCCGCCGGGCCGTACGTGCCCGGCCGGTTCGGCCCGCGCCGCGGCAGCGACGACACCACGATGGCGATGCTCGCCCACCTGCTCGGCCTGCTGGTCTCGTGGATCGGCCCGCTGGTCATCTACCTGATGAAGAAGGACGAGTCCCCCTATGTCAGGGACCAGGCGGCCGAGGCGCTGAACTTCCAGATCACGATGTTCATCGGCTACGCCGTGGCGATGGTGCTGTCGATCGTGCTGGTCGGCCTGCTGCTGTTCCCGATCATCTGGATCGTGTCGCTGATCTTCCACGTCCAGGCGGCCATCGCCACCAACCGGGGCGAGAACTACCGCTACCCGTTCGCCATCCGCCTGGTCACATGAGCTCGGTGATCAGGGCGTCGGCCAGCAGCCGCCCCTTGAGGGTGAGCACCATCCGGCCCGCCCTGAACGGCTCGGGCTCCAGCAGCCCGCGCGCCAGCGCGCTCGCCACGGACGTACGCGCGCCGGGGGCGACCTCGGCCAGCGGGTAGCCGGAGATCAGCCGCAGCTCCAGCATCAGCCGCTCGGCGGCCCGGTCGTCGCCGGTGAGCACCTCGCGCGCGTGCGCGGGCGAGGCGCCCGACGCCAGGCGCTGGGCGTAGGCGGCCGGGTGCTTGACGTTCCACCAGCGGGTGCCGCCGACGTGGCTGTGGGCGCCGGGGCCGGCGGCCCACCAGTCGCCGCCGGTCCAGTAGAGCAGGTTGTGCCGGCAGCGGGCCTGCTCGGAGGTGGCCCAGTTGGACACCTCGTACCAGGAGAAACCGGCCTCGGCCAGCATCTCCTCGGCGATCAGGTAGCGGTCGGCGGCGACGTCGTCGTCGGGCATCGGCAGCTCGCCGCGCCGGATCCGGGCCGCGAGCCTGGTGCCCTCCTCCACGATCAGCGAGTACGCCGACACGTGGTCGGGCCCGGCCTCGATCGCGGCGGCCAGCGAGGCCCGCCAGTCGTCGTCGGACTCCCCCGGCGTGCTGTAGATCAGGTCGAGGTTGACGTGCTCGAACCCGGCCTCACGCGCCTCCCGGACGGCCCGCGCCGGACGCCCCGGCGTGTGCCTGCGGTCGAGCACCTGGAGCACGTGCTCACGCGCGCTCTGCATGCCGAAGCTGACCCGGTTGAAGCCGCCCTGACGGAGTTTGTCGAGGTAGCCGGGGTCGACGGACTCGGGGTTGGCCTCGGTGGTGACCTCCGCCCCCGGCCGCAGCCCGAACTCGGCGTCGATCGCGGCCAGGACGCGCGCCAGGTCCTCGGGAGGCAGCAGCGTGGGCGTGCCGCCGCCGAAGAACACCGTCTCCACGGGCAGGTCGGCGTCGCCGAGCACGCGCCGGGCCAGGCGCACCTCGGCCACGACCGTGTCGGCGTAGTCGCGGTGGGAGGCGCCGGGCCCTAGCTCGGCGGCGGTGTAGGTGTTGAAATCGCAGTAGCCGCAGCGGGTGACGCAGAAGGGCACGTGCACGTAGAAGCCGAACGGGCGCTCGCCGAGCCCGCGCAGCGCGCTGTCGGGCAGCTCGCCGGAGGCGGGCGCCGGATCGCCGTCGGGCAGGGTGGATGGCACGTCATCCAGTGTGCCTGCTCACGGGTGTGCTCCGAGCCATCGAGGGAGGCGGCACATGACGGGCGTCGGAATCGTGGGCGCGGGGATCTCCGGGCTGACGCTGGCCCTGCGGCTGCAGCAGCTCGGCGTCGCGACCACGCTCTACAGCGAGGGCGACGCGGCCGACCTGGGCCGCGGGCGGCTGCCGAACACGGTCGGCAGGATGGGCCGCGCGCAGGACCGCGAGCGGGAGCTGGGCAGCCTGCACTTCCTCGACCCCGGCTGCCTGCTGGTCAGCGGCAGCCTCTCGATCAAGGGCGATCCGCCGCTGGAGTTCACCGGCCGCGTGACCGAGCCGTTCCACGGGGTCGACTTCCGGGTGCTGCTGCCGGCGCTCATGGACGACTACACCAGCAGGGGCGGCCGCCTGGTCGTCGATCCCCTCCCGCCGGACGCGGGCCAGGTCGCCCACTGGTCGCGCGACCACGAGCTGATGGTGGTGGCCACCGGGCGACGCTCGGTGCGCGAGCTGTTCCCGCGCGTTCCGGCCTGGTCCCCGTACGAGGCGCCGCAGCGGATCCTGGCCGCCGGGCTGTTCCACGGGTTCGATCCGGGGCCGGCCTTCGGCTTCAACATCTCGCCCGGCTGCGGCGAGATCCTGTGCATGGCGATGATGACGCGGTCGGGCGTGCATGGCGGCGTCCTGGTCGAGGCGATCCCCGGCGGGCCGCTCGACGTGCTGGCCCGGGTGCCCGCCGACGAGTTCTGCACGACCCTGCTCGCCCTGCTGCCCGAGCACGCGCCGCGCCTGGCCGAGCTGATCGATCCGGCCGCGTTCGAGCTGCTCGGGCCGGAGGACCTGCTGCAGGGCGCGATCACGCCGGTCGTGCGCGAGGCGGTGGCCGAGCTGCCCGGCGGCGGCGTGGCGCTGGCGATCGGCGACGCCTGGGTCACCAACGACCCGATCACCGGGCAGGGCGCGAACCTGGGCTCGGCCTGCGCCTGGATCGCGGCCGAGGCCATCGCGGCGAGCGGCCCTTACGACGCGGCGTTCGCGCGGGAGACGGCCCGGCGCATGTGGGTGGCGGCCGAGCCGGTCGTCGCGTGGACGAACGCCTTCCTGCGGCCGCCGGCCGAGCACGTCCTCGCCCTGCTCGCCGCTGCCGCGACCAGGCAGGAGGTGGCCGATCTGGTGCTGTCGCTGTTCGGCGACCCGGCGCGGGCGTGGCGGCTGTTCTCCAGCGCCGAGGAGGTGGCGCGCGTCGTTGACGGCACGGGGTGACGGTTCTACGATCGCGTCAACTTATAGGAAAGTTTCTTATAAGTTCACCCCCCAGGAGCGCCCGTGAAGAAGATCCTCCTCGCACTCTCGCTCTTACTCGGGCTCACGGCGGTGTCCGCGCCCGCCGAGGCCCATCCCGGATTCAAGCGGGTCGCCTACTTCATCCAGTGGGGCGTGTACGGGCGCAACTACCACGTCAAGGACGTGGACACCAGCGGCGCCGCCGCCAAGCTCACCCACCTCAACTACGCCTTCGGCTTCGTCAACGCCGAAGGCTCCTGCTACTCGGCCGACCCCTGGGCCGACTGGCAGCGCCCGGTGCCGGCCGAGCAGAGCGTGGACGGCGTCGCCGACCAGCCGGGCCAGGCACTCAACGGCAACCTCAACCAGCTGCGCAAGCTCAAGGCCAAGCATCCCGGCCTCAAGGTGCTGATCTCGCTCGGCGGCTGGACCGGGTCCAAGTACTTCTCCGACGCCGTGCTCACCGCCGAGTCGCGGTCCGCGCTGGCCCGGTCGTGCGTCGACCTGTGGCTGCGCGGCAACCTGCCGGGCCTGGAGCCGGGCGCGGGCGCCGGCGTGTTCGACGGCGTCGACCTGGACTGGGAGTGGCCGGGCTCGGCGGGCAACGACGGGAACGTGATCAGGCCCGAGGACCGGCGCAACTTCACCCTCTTCGTCGAGGAGCTGCGCGCCCAGCTCCGGGCGTTCTCCTCCAGCTCCCAGCTCACCGCCTTCCTCCCGGCCGCCGCCGCGAAGATCGACGCCGGGTTCGAGGTGCGCCGGGTGTTCCGGTCGCTCGACTTCGCCACCGTCCAGGGGTACGACCTGCACGGCACCTGGGAGTCGCGCACCGGGCACAACGGGAACCTGTTCACCGACCGGCGCGACCCCAACCCCGTCAGGTACAGCGTGGACCAGACCGTCCGCGACTACCTGTCGCGCGGCGCGCCCGGCCGCAAGATCGTCGTGGGCGTGCCCGCGTACGGGCAGGGCTGGACCGGCGTGACCGGCGGCGGCGACGGCCTCTGGCAGCCCGCGACCGGACCGGCCGCCGGCAAGTGGGGGCCGGGCAGCGAGGACTACAAGGACCTGGCCGCCAAGCCCGGCAAGCGCTACCGGGACGTGCGCACCGGCGCGATGTGGCTCTACGACGGCAACGAGTTCTGGTCCTACGACGACCCGGCGTCGCTGCTGGAGAAGGCGGCCTACATCCGGCTCAAGGGCCTGGGCGGCTCGATGATGTGGTCGATCGACCAGGACGACGCCCGCGCCTCCCTCACCTCGGCCCTGTACGCCGTCTTGCGCTAGACGGCCGCCCAGCCGAGGGTTTCTGGACGGGCACCCGGCCGGGTGGGCTGTCTCTGGACGAGCACCCGGCCGCGGGTTTCTGGACGGGCGCCCGGCCGGGTGGGCGGCTGTCAGCCGCTCGCCCGCGCGGCCAGTTCGTCCCATTCCGGGGCGTGGCCGGGGACCGCGAGCACCCGGGCCAGCGCGTCGGCGTCGCCGTGGCGGGCGCGGAAGGCGTCCGCCACGGTCATCCCGATCTCCGGGCGCGAGACGATCTCCACCTCGTCGCCCGCGCCCAGCTCGCCCGGCTCGACCACGGCCAGGTAGGCGCCCGGCCGCGCGGCGCGGGTGAAGCGCTTGAGCCAGCCGGGCTCGTCCATCCAGTTGCGGAACACCACGCAGGGGATGCGCGGGCCGGTGACCTCCAGCAGGGCGCTGCCGACGCGCCACCGCTCGCCCACGAGGGCGCCGTTGACGTCGAGGCCGGCGGTGGTCAGGTTCTCCCCGAACCGGCCGTCGCGCACGTCACGGCCGAGCTCGCCCTGCCACCAGTCGTAGTCTTCGCGGGCATAGGCGTAGACGGCATGGGTGGGGGCGCCGTGGTTGGGCGTGTCGGCCCGCTCGTCGCCGGCCAGGCCGTTGCGCAGCACCTCCACCCGGTGGGGCACGGCCCGCTTGTCGATCGCCGTACGGCCGAGCTTGCCGGCCCATTCCGCGTCGATCGACCGCCCGACGTTGACGGAGAGGATGCGCATGCCGCGACGGTAGCGGACGAACGGGCCCGCGACGCACCGATTTTTCCGCCTTTCTCATCCCATCAGTGGAGAAGAACAGACATGTACCCATTCGGCCTGTTCGCCGAGCCGTCACCCGCGCCTGTCGCCGGGCTCCGGCGCCACCCGGGCGAGCGGGGAGTCGGCGTCGAACTCGGCCAGTTGTAACAGGGTCTCCAGGGCCGCCTGCCGGGTCTCCTCGACCGAGCCGCCGCGTTCGCCGAAACACTCGGCCGCGACGTCGAGCAGCGCCGCCACCACCGCCGCGTCGGGATAGGGCACGTCGACCACCACCCTGCCGTCGCCGCCCACCTCGGCGGGTCTCAGGTGAAGCCGCAGCAGCCGCCTGGTCTCCTCCGCCACGGCCACCCCCAGCACAGCGGCACGCTCGAATCGCTCAGAAGCAATCACGTCACCCTCCAGTAGCACTGGTGTTCGGGAACAGCAAAGGTAGCGACCGGCACCGACAGAATCGGCTCTCCCGCCCCGGGAAAGCGGGGCGAGCCCGCGGGAAACCGTGGGAAGGCCGTGGGAAGGGCCAGGGAAGGGCCAGGGAAGGCCGCGGGAAGGCCCCGGAGACCGGTCGCGCGGGCGGCCGGTGGGGTGGCTACGCTCGAACGGTGAGCGGTTTGATCATCGAAGTCGCGGACCTGTCCGTCGAGCTCGGGGGCAATCCGGTGTTCCGGGGCCTCGACCTGGCCGTCGAGCCGGGTGAGGTCGTGGCGGTCGTCGGGCCCAACGGATCGGGCAAGTCCACGTTGCTGCGCTGCCTGGCCGGCCTCCAGCCCGCCACCTCCGGCGAGGTCCGCGTGTTCGGCGCCGAACCCGCCGACGACGCGCCCTTCTGGCGCCGGGTGGCGCTGCTCGGCGACGAGCCCGCCTGGTACCCGGGGCTGACGGCGCGCGAGCACCTGGAGCTCATGGGCGCCGTGTACGCCGAGGCGCGCATGACGGTGGACTCGGCGCTGGCGGAGTTCGCGCTGACCGAACGGGCCGACGCGCCGCCGCTCAACCTGTCCACCGGCCAGCGCCAGCGTCTCTGCCTGGCCGCCACGCTGCTCAGGCCGAGCACGCTGCTGCTGCTCGACGAGCCCGAACGCGGCCTCGACGCGGCCTTCCGCGTCCGGCTCGGTGAACTGCTGGAGGAGTACGCCGGCGAGGGCGGCACCGTGGTGATGGCCACCCACGACCAGACCCTGGCCGACGCCGCCCGCCGGGTCTCCCCCGCCGGGGTGCCCGCATGAGCGGTCACGACGCCGTCGTCCGGAAGACCGGCCGGACGGGGAAGGCGGGCGGGCGGTGAGCGCGGGCGAGGTGAGCGCGGGCGAGGTGAGCGTGCGGTCGGTGCGGGCGTTCGTCCGGGCACGCGGGCGTGCCCCGGCCGGGCTGGTCGATCGTTACGTCAGCCTGTTCGGTCTCTGCATGCTGCTCGCCGTCGTCGGGCAGCCGCTGTCCTCGGTGGTCTCCGGCCTGGGCGGGACGGTCGAGCCGGGCCGGACGGGCGCGGGGGTCGCCCTGGTGCTGCTGGGGTTGGCGGGCTGCCTGGCGCTGGCGCGGGCGGCCGGGCCGGTGATGGTGCCGGCGGCGGAGGCGTCCTGGTTGCTGACCTCGCCGCTGGACCGGCGGCGGCTGCTCGGGCGTTCCGGGCGGGTGCTCATGGTCGTCGCGCTGGTGGCGGGGCTGCTGCTCGGGCTCGGGCTGCTGGCGGCGCTCGGCGCGCCCGGCGCGCTGGTGTGGCGGCTGCTGGCCGCGCTGGCGGTGGCGACGGCGGCGAGCGTGGCGGGCATGGCGCTGGCGATGCTCGCCCAGTCCTCCCCGACCTGGAACCTGTGGCTGACCGGCGTGCTGCTCACGCTCCTGGTGCTGGCCGTGGTCGCCGTCAGCGGCCAGGCCCGTACGGCGCTCGCGGCCGCCGCGAACGCGCCCCTGCCCGCGCTGGCCGCCACGGCGTCGGCCATGGCCGCGCTCGCCGCCGTCCTGGCCCGCCGGGCGTGGGGGTCGCTGGCCGCCATCCCCACCCGTCTGCTGCTGACCGCCTCCACCCGGGCCGGGCACGTCACCAGCGCCGCCGTCACCCTCGATCCCGGCGCGCTGAGCTGGATCGCCGAGGACAACCACTGGCGGGCCAGGAAGCTCGCCTCGCGGCCGTGGCCGGGGCTGCCCGCGCCGCTCGCGCTGGCCTGGCAGGACTGGGTGCGGCTCGGCCGCCGGCCCTGGCGGCTGGCGGCCACGGCGGCGAGCGCGGCGTTGCCCGCCGTGTTCGCCCAGGCGGGGGCCGCTCCGGCGGCTCTCGGGCTGGTCGTGCTCGGCGGGGCGCTGGCGGTGGCGGCGTCCGGCACGTCCGGCGCGCGCCGGGACGCCGACAACCCCGCCCTGGCCCGGCTTACCGGCGTGGGCCGGCGTCCGGCGCTGGCGGCGCGGGCGCTGCTGCCCGGTCTGCTGGGCGGCGTGTGGGCGGCCCTGGCCCTGGCCGGCGTCGTGGCGGTGGGCGGCCTTCCGTCCGGCGCGTGGTTGTTCGGGCTGCTCAGCGCGCCCGCGCTCGCGGCGGGCGCGCTGCGGATGGCCAGGAGGGGGCCGGTCGACCATTCGATGCCGGTCATCGACACCCCCGGCGGCGCGGTGCCGACCGGCCCGGTGTTGTGGGCGGCGACGGGCGCCGACCTGGCGCTGCTCGGCTGCCTGCCCGCGGTGGTCGCGCTGGCCACCGGGCCGGCCGCGCCGGGCGGGTTCCTCGCGGCCCAGGCGGTGGCGGGCCTGGTGGCGCTGGCCGGCGTGCTGGTGCGGCCCCGCCCGGCCCGGCGTTCCCGCCCCTGAGCGGTCAGACGACGGCTCGGACGACCGCTCAGAGCGCCCAGGCGACGGCTCAGGCGATGGCTCAGGGCGGTCAGGTGACGACTCCGGGCAGCCAGGTGACGGCTCTGGGCGGTCAGGCGACATAGAGGTCGCTCGGCACGCCGCCGTACGGGATCGTGCGCTCCCTGTGCAGGCCCGCCTTCTCCGCCACCCGGCGGGACGGCTCGTTGCCGTCCCCGATCAGGGCCACCACGGTGCCCAGGTCGCGCCCGACGCGCAGGGCCGCCCTGGCGAGCTCGACCGCGTATCCGCGGCCCCAGGCGGCGGGACGGAAACGGTAGTACAGGTGGAGCACGTCCGCACCGTCCAGGGCCGCGTGCCGCAGGCCGCCGATGCCCAGCACCTGCGACCCCTCGGTCAGCCGGGCGGCCCAGTAGCCGATCCCCCGGTCCGCCCAGTCGGCCAGCCACAGGTCGAGCATGACCCGGCTGGCCTCCAGGTCGACGGGGGGCCCGGCGGAGCTGTAGACGTTCGTGCGCGGGTCGGAGTGGATCTCGTGCACGGCTTCGAGGTCCTCCGGACGGATCCGGGAGAGGACCATTCGTTCCGTATGTACCACTTCCACCCTTTCAGGGTATCCGCTACCATCGCTAAGCTATCGGTAGCAATCGAACAGCGATGAGGGAGCGCCGATGGACATCGCCCGCGTGCAGGCCTCGCTGCGTCTGATGGCGCGCGGCCTGGAGGAGCTGGCCGCCGCCCTGGGCGAGGAGGAGCTGGGCGAGGCCGAGCGCACGGCCCGGGTCATCGCGGAGTGGGGCCGCCGCGGTCTCACCCAGAAGGAGGCGTCGGCGCTGTTCCAGCGGCACGGCTTCGCCCCCCAGACCACGGGCGGCTGGGCCCGCGGCGACTGGGTGGAGCTCGGCGACGACGGCCTGCGCTACCTCACCGCCAAATCGCACGCCTGGCTGGAGGAACGATCATGACCTTCTCGGTCCGCATCGCCGTACGCGGCTACGAGCTCGACACCCAGGGCCACCTCAACAACGTGGTCTACCACCAGTACGGCGACCACGCCCGCTGGGAGTGCCTGCGCGCGGCCGGCATCTCGATCGACGACCTGCGGGAGGCCGGCGTCGGCCCGGTGACGCTGGAGAACACCATCCGCTTCCACCGCGAACTGCGCGCCGGCGACGAGGTGGAGGTGACCTGCGCGTTCGAGTGGGGCACGGGCAAGACGTTCCGGATCAGGCAGGAGTTCAGGGGCGCGGACGGCGAGCCGGCCGCCGAGCTGACCGGCGTCGGCGGCCTGATGGACCTGCGGGCCCGCCGCCTGCTCCCCGACCCGGGCACGCACTGGCGGGCGCTCGCGCGAACGCCCGCCGTGCTGGGCCTGTAGCGGCTACTTCTTGGTCTTGTCGGCGGCGGCGCTGGAGTCGGTGGACAGCGCGGCGACGAAGGCCTCCTGGGGCACCTCGACGCGGCCGACCATCTTCATCCGCTTCTTGCCTTCCTTCTGCTTCTCCAGCAGCTTGCGCTTACGGGAGATGTCACCGCCGTAACACTTGGCCAGGACGTCCTTGCGGATGGCCCGGATGTTCTCGCGGGCGATGACCCGGGCGCCGATGGCGGCCTGGATCGGCACCTCGAACTGCTGGCGCGGGATCAGCTCGCGCAGCTTCTTGGCCATGTCGACGCCGTAGGAGTAGGCCTTGTCCTTGTGGACGATCGCGCTGAAGGCGTCGACGGCCTCGCCCTGCAGCAGGATGTCGACCTTGACCAGCTCGGCCTCCTGCTCTCCGGCGGGCTCGTAGTCGAGCGAGGCGTAGCCGCGGGTGCGCGACTTGAGCTGGTCGAAGAAGTCGAAGATGATCTCGCCGAGCGGCAGCGTGTAGCGGATCTCGACGCGGTCCTCGGACAGGTAGTCCATGCCGAGGAGCTGGCCGCGCCGCCCCTGGCAGATCTCCATGATCGCGCCGATGAACTCGGCCGGCGCCAGGATCGTGGACTTGGTGACCGGCTCGAAGACCTGCGCGATCTTGCCGCCGGTCGGGAACTCGGACGGGTTGGTGACCGTGAGCTCCTTGCCGTCCTCCATGACCACGCGGTAGACCACGTTGGGCGCGGTGGAGATCAGCGACAGGCCGAACTCGCGCTCCAGGCGCTCGCGCACGATCTCCATGTGCAGCAGGCCGAGGAAGCCGACGCGGAAGCCGAAGCCGAGCGCGGCCGAGGTCTCCGGCTCGTAGACCAGCGCGGCGTCGTTGAGCTGGAGCTTGTCGAGCGCCTCGCGCAGCTCGGGGTACTCGTCGCCGTCGATCGGGTAGAGCCCGGAGAACACCATCGGCTTGGGGTGCTCGTAGCCGGCCAGCATCTCCTTGGCCGACTTGACCGACGAGGTGACGGTGTCACCCACACGCGACTGGCGCACGTCCTTCACGCCGGTGATCAGGTAGCCCACCTCGCCGACGCCGAGGCCGCGCTCGGAGGGCTTGGGCTCGGGCGAGATGACGCCGATCTCCAGCGTCTCGTGGGTGGCGTTGGTGGACATCATGAGGATGCGCTCGCGCTTGCTCAGATGGCCGTCGATGACCCTGACGTACGTCACGACGCCGCGGTAGGTGTCGTAGACGGAGTCGAAGATCAGCGCCCGCGCGGCGGCGTCGGCCTGGCCCACGGGCGCCGGGACGGTCGCCACCACGTGGTCGAGCAGCTCGCGCACGCCCACGCCGGTCTTGCCCGACACCTTGAGCACGTCGGAGGGGTCGCAGCCGATCAGGCCGGCCAGCTCCTCGGCGAACTTCTCCGGCTGGGCCGCGGGCAGGTCGATCTTGTTGAGCACCGGGATGATGTGCAGGTCGGCGTTCATGGCCAGGTAGAGGTTGGCCAGGGTCTGAGCCTCGATGCCCTGCGCGGCGTCGACCAGCAGGATCGCGCCCTCGCACGCCTGCAGCGACCGGGACACCTCGTAGGTGAAGTCGACGTGCCCGGGGGTGTCGATCATGTTGAGGACGTGGCCGTCCCAGGGCAGCCGCACGGCCTGCGACTTGATCGTGATGCCGCGTTCGCGCTCGATGTCCATCCGGTCGAGGTACTGGGCGCGCATGGAGCGGTCGTCGACCACGCCGGTGATCTGCAGCATCCGGTCGGCAAGGGTCGATTTGCCATGGTCGATGTGCGCGATGATGCAGAAGTTGCGGATCAACGCGGGGTCGGTCTGGCCAGGCTGAGTGCGCACCGAAGTCCGTTTCGACAGGGTTGAGGTCAAGCGTCTTTCATGGTGACATGCCCAGATGATTATCCGGACCGTCGTCCGCCGCGGCCTGCGCCTGGTCGCGCTGGCCGTGGCCGTCGTGGTGGCGCTGGCCGGCCTGCTCGCCGTCGCGCTCCGTATCCAGTTTACCGGTGCCCCGGCGGCCTGGGCGAAGAGCACCGGCAACGACGCCCTCTGGCTCGGCCACGCCTGGGTCGACGGCCGCCGTGCGGAGCCGGACGTGGAGCGGCTCGCCGTCCGCCTGCGCACGACCGGCATCAAGGACGTGTACGTCCATTCCGGGCCGTTCGAGTGGGACGGCCGCCTTGATCCCGCCAAGCACCCCAAAGCCGCAGATTTCGTGACATGGATGCATCGGCACCTGCCCGGCGTCCGCGTCTCGGCCTGGCTGGGCCAGTCCGTCAAGAACGGCCTCGACCTCGACGACGCCCGCTCCCGCGCGAACGTCCTGGCCGGCGTGGCCGACGTCATGAAGGCGGGCTACGACGGCGTCCACTACGACTTCGAGCCGATCGGCGACGGCGACACGGAGTTCCTCGACCTGCTGGACCGGACGAGGACGTACACGAGGCTGCTGTCCACCTCGACCCCGCAGATCGAGCCCTATCCCCTCATGCGCCCGGCGGGCAGGCTCGTCCTGGGCCACGACAAATACTGGTCGCAGGGCTACTTCCAGGAGGTCGTGAACCGGGTGGACCAGGTCGCGATCATGACGTACGACTCGGGGGCGCCCGCCCAGTCCCTCTACGGCGGCCACGTGGCCCGGCAGGCCGCGCTCGCCCTCGACCTCGTCCCGGAGGACAAGTCCCTGCTCGTCGGCGCCCCCGCCTACCACGACCACGGCCTGGCCTGGCTGGACGCCGCCGAGAGCGTGGCGACGGCCGCCGAGGGCGCCCGGCTGGCCCTGTCCGAGCACGGCCGCCGCGAACGCTTCGGCCTGGCCCTGTACGTCGACTTCGCCGCCACCGAAGAGGACTGGAAGGAGTACATGACCCGCTGGCTGGCCTAAACTGAGAACACCCGGGGCGTTGATTTGAGCAGCCACCTGGGTTATTGGTACCCTGTTCACTTGCGTGTGGCGCGCCCTCTCATCGAGCCCGCGCGCCCCATCCATCCTTAGACTTTCACCGAGGCTTCTTCGTGGCGAACATCAAGTCCCAGATCAAGCGCAACAAGCAGAACGAGAAGGCGCGTCTGCGCAACAAGGCGGTCAAGTCCTCTCTGAAGACGGCCGTCCGCAAGTTCCGCGAGGCCGCCGAGCAGGGCGACGTCGAGCAGGCCGCGGCGCTGCAGCGCGTCGCCGCCCGCCAGCTCGACAAGGCCGTCAGCAAGGGCGTCATCCACAAGAACCAGGCCGCCAACCGCAAGTCGGCGATCGCCAAGCAGGCTGCCTCTCTGGCTGCCAAGTAAGCTCCTGCCGCCCGGCGACAGTCCGGGCGAGCGCTGACGCCGCACTCCTTCATGGGGTGCGGCGTTCTTGGTTTTGTGCACTTTTTGTCACAGTTTCGATATCACATCGGCATCGCCGCCGGGTATCGGCTGAGCATCCCTTAACAAGATCACCTTGCCTCCCGTCCGCCCTCTCCGTGAGGGTTCACTAAACGGACGAAGGGGGACACATGCGGGGGCCGTTGGTCGTCAAACGGGCGTTCAGCGAGCCTTTGCTCCTCCTGGCCGCGTTCGGCTCGATCCTGCTCGCCACCACCACGCTGGTGGCGCTCACCATGTACGCCTCCTCCATCGCCGACGCCGGCGTGCGCAGGACGATGGA
This sequence comes from Nonomuraea sp. NPDC001636, assembly GCF_040298265.1. Lineage (NCBI taxonomy): Bacteria > Bacillati > Actinomycetota > Actinomycetes > Streptosporangiales > Streptosporangiaceae > Nonomuraea > Nonomuraea sp. NPDC001636. Next base: position 127,139 of record NZ_JBEOZT010000004.1, on the reverse strand, counting down.
GACCGCCTCCCTGCGCCAGACGTCCGCGACGATCAGCGCGCCGGTCACGGACAAGACGTTCCCCGTCTACGACCGGGCGGTGCGCGCCGAGCTGACCAAGGCGTACACCAAGGCGCCGGCGCTCACCACGAGCTTCCGCTCCGACTCCTACGCCATGCCCGGCCAGGAGAAGCAGGAGCGGCCCGAGCTGCTCAGGTTCGGCAGCTACGACGGCCTCGACCAGCACGCCAAGCTCGTCTCCGGCGCCTGGCCCAAGGCCGCCGACGGCCGGGTGGAGGCGGCGGTCTCGCTGTCGGCGGCCTCGGCGGCCGGGTTCAAGGTCGGCCAGGAGCTGACCACCGTGGGGCGGTTGTCGCCGGAGCCCGTCCAGGTGCGCATCACCGGCGTGTTCCAGCTCGACGACCCCTTCGGCGAGCGCTGGACCGGGGAGACCCTGCTCAGCAGAGGCGTCGAACGCGGCGACTTCACCACGTACGGGCCGCTGATGGTCGCGCGCGAGACGTTCATCGGCCGTTTCGCCACCAACGTGAACGCCACCTGGACCGCCGAGCCCGACCTGCGCTCGCTGACGCCGGCCCAGCTGCGCCCGCTGGCCGCGGCGGTCGGCGAGGTGGGCGCGCACCTGAAGGCCGGCGACTGCCCGAGCTGCGTGACCACCAGCCGCCTGCCCGAGATGCTCACCCAGCTCGACACCGCCTCCCTGGTCGCCCGCTCGACCATGCTGATCCCGGTGCTGCAGCTGCTGCTGCTGGCGGCGTACGCGCTGATGCTCACCGCGCGGCTGCTGGCCGACCACCGGCGCATGGAGGTGGCGCTGCTGCGCTCGCGCGGCGCCGGCACGCTGCGGCTGGCCGCCCTGGCCGGGGGCGAGGCGATGCTGGTCGCGGTCCCGTGCGCGATCGTCGCGCCGCTGCTCGGGCCGCCGCTGCTCGGGCTGGTGAGCCGGCTGCCCTGGATCAGGGCGTCGGGCGTGCGGCTCGACCCCTCGGTCGGCCTGGGCACGTTCCTGGTGTCGGTGGCCGTGGCCGTGGCCTCCGCGGTGCTGCTGGTGCTGCCCGCGCTGGCGGGCGCGCGGCGCACGTACGTGGAGGAGCAGTCGGCGCGCGGGCGCGGCGGCGGGCGCGGGCTGATCCAGCGCGCCGGCGCCGACGTCGCGCTGCTGGTCGTGGCCGGCCTGGCGATCTGGCAGCTCCAGCACTACGGCGCGCCGGTCACCACGACCGCGGGCGGCGGGCTCGGCATCGACCCGCTGATCATCTCCGGCCCTGCGCTGGCCCTGCTCACCGGCGGCATGCTCGGCCTGCGGCTGGTGCCGCGCATCTCCGCGGTGGCCGAGCGGATCACCTCCAGGCGCCCGTCCCTCGCCCCGGCGCTCGGCGCGTGGCAGGTCAGCAGGCGCCCGCTCAAGTACGCCGGCCCCGCGCTGCTGCTCACCATGGCCATCGCCATCGGCATCGTGTCCATGGCCACCGCCGCCACCTGGCGCGCCTCCCAGCTCGACCAGGCCCGCCACCAGGCCGGGGCCGACCTGCGCCTGTCCGGCCCGCCGGACGCCCCGGAGCTCGGCCCGCTGGGCCGCGGCACGGCGTTCACCGCCCTGCCCGGCGTGACCGCCGCCTCGCCCGTCTTCCGCGGCCAGACCGAGGTCAGCAGCGAGAACGCCATCCTCATCGGCATCGACGCGGCCAAGCTCGGCACGCTGTTCCAGCTCCGCCCCGACCTGGCCGACCGGCCCGTCGCGGAGATCTCCCGGGCGCTGACCGGGCCACAGGCGGGCAAACTGGACCTGCCGGGACAGCCGGCCGCGCTCACCCTGCGCGCCACGGCCGACGACGACCTGCCGGTGCGGCTGGTCCTGTCCGACGCCCTCGGGGTGTGGCGCGACGTGTCGCTGGGCGTGCTGAAGAAGGGCGAGAACACCCTCGACGTGGACCTCGCGGCGCTGGCGGGACGGAGCGGGAAGATCACGTACCCGCTGTCGCTGCGCGGGCTGGTCGTGAGCGCGCCGGCCTCCGGCAGCGGGAGTCTGACGGTGACCGGGATCAGCGCCGACGGGCGGCCGGTGACCGCGCCCGCCGTGTCGGTGAAGGCGACCGGGCGGCAGCCCGCGACGGCCGTCTTCGGGTCGCCGCCCGTCCAGGGGCCGCTGCCCGTGGTGCTCACCGCCGGCCTGTCCGAGTCGCTCAAGCTGGGCGTCGGCCAGGTGGGACGGGCCAGCATCGACCGCAGGGTGATGGACGTCAAGGTCGTGGCCGTCGTGGAGACGATGCCGACGACGACCGCCGGGCAACACGCCGTACTGGCCGACTGGGGGACGATGCAGGCGCAGGATCTGGCGGCGGCGCAACTGCCCAGGCCCGCCACCGAGTGGTGGCTCGCCACTCCGGACGGCCGGGCGGCGGCCGCGCTCACCGGCCGTCCCGCATGGGACGTCACCGCGATCGACCAGCGCGCCCTGGCCGCCAAGATGCAGGACGACCCGCTGGCCAGCGGCCTCCAGGGCGCGCTGATGCTGGGCTTCCTCGCGGCGCTGGTGTTCGCGGCGCTCGGCTTCCTGGTCAACGCGGCGGTCGCGGCCCGCGAGCGGATGACCGAGTTCGCGATCCTGCGGGCGCTCGGCGTGAGCTCCCGGCAGGTGTTCGGGATGCTGGCGATCGAGCAGACGTTCGTGATCGGGCTGTCGCTGGCGGCCGGGACCGGGCTCGCCGTGGTCGTGGGCATGCTCGTGGTGCCGCACATCGTGCTCACCGGGCAGGCGTCGGCGGTCACGCCCGGCGTGGTGCTCGACATCCCGTGGGGTGCCACGGGCGCCATGCTCGCCGGGGTGGCCGCCGTGCTGCTCGCCATCGTCGCCGGACTGGCGCGCAACCTGCGCAGGCAGGGTCTCGGCATTCGGGAGGAACAGTGAGGATCCCGCTGCTGGCCCGTACGCACCTGGGCGCGGTGGCCGTGCTCTTCGTGCTGACGCTGACCGCCTGCCTGCTCGTCGGCGGGCTGCCCAGGGCGATGCAGTCGTCGTTCGACCAGGCGCTGCGCGAGGCGCTCAGGACCGCCACGGCCGAGCAGGCCGACCTGACGGTGGCCGTCGCGTCGATGTCGAAGGAAGAGGACCTGCACGAACGCGGCCAGTTCGAGTCCAGGGACGCGCGCTGGCGCCGGCTCGTGCCCCCGGCGCTGCGGCCGCTGGTGGTGCCCGCCGGCACGGGCAACAGCCACATGGGCGCCAAGACCGTGGTCACCCCGATCCACGGCTCGGGCGGCACCATGTTCATGAACCTCGGCTGGCTGTCCGACGCCGACCGGCGGGTGGACTGGGTTCAGGGGCAGGCTCCGGGCAAGCCCTCGACCATGCGCTTCGAGGGCGAGACGATCCCGCTCATCGAGGTGGGCCTGGTCGAGTCGGCGCTGACCGCGATGGACCTGCGGATCGGCCAGGTCAAGGTGCTCGGCGAGAGCCACTACGTGGCGGTGAAGCTGGTCGGCGCGTTCAAGGCCAAGAAGGCCGACGACCGCTACTGGGACCACAACAGGGACGTCCTGAGCGTCACCAGGATCCTGCCGCCGGGCAAGATGGAGTTCGAGAAGCACATCACGACGATCATGTCCGACGACGGGCTGACCGCGCTCAGCGGCGACGGGCGCAACCTGACCTACTTCTGGGTGCTGCCCATCGCCCCGGACAAGGCCGACGCGCTGGCCGCGACCGACCTCCAGGCGGCGCTCAGCGAGTTCGAGCGGGTGATCGGGTTGCAGGCGTCGGGCGCGTACAGCCCGTACCGGGTGCTGACCGCGCTGCCCAAGCTGCTGACGGACTTCCTGGCCGCCCAGTCCACCGCGCAGACCGTGATGTACCTGGTGCTCGGCGGCCTGCTGCTGGTCGCGGTCGGCGTGATCGTGCTGGCGGTGCAGCTGCTGTCCAACCGGCTCGACCACACGCTGGCGCTGACGCGGGCGCGTGGCGGGTCACTGGGGCAGGTGGCGGGCACCGGCGCGGCGCTGACCGCGCTCGCCGTCGCACCCGCCGGGCTCGCCGGGTACGCGCTGTCCTGGCTGGTCCCCGGGCCCGTCCTGCCGATCGTGCACGTCGGGCCGCTGCTGGTGGTGCTGGCCGCCGTCGGGTACACCGCCGCCGGGCTGGCGGTCACCCACCGGGTGCCGCTGCACGAGCAGCGCGCGGACGTCAGCACCGCCCGCCCGTCCGCCCGCCGGCTCACGCTGGAGGTGCTGGTCGTGGTGCTCGCGCTGGCCGGGGCCTACCTGCTGCGCACCCGCGGGCTGGCCGCCTCGGCCGGGTTCGACCCGTTCCTGCTGGTGGTGCCGATCGCCCTGACGCTCGCCGCGGCGGTGATCATCCTGCGCTGCTACCCGTACCCGCTGCGGCTGCTCGTCCGGCTGACCGCGCGGCGGCCCGGTGCCGTGCCGTTCCTGGGGTTGACCAGGGCGGCCAGGGCCCGCTCGGCGTCGGTGCTGCCGGTGCTGATCCTGCTGCCCGCGCTCGGCGTGTCGGTGTTCGCCGCGGTGATCTCCGACGGGCTGGTGAGCACGCAGCAGCTGGCGTCCTGGCAGCAGGTGGGCGCGCCGGTCAAGGTCACCTCCCGGATCGAGATCCCGGCCGACGCGATCGAGCGGGTGCGCAAGGTCGCGGGCGTCGACCAGGTCGTGCTCGCGCAGACCGGCGAGGTCCAGATCGGCTACGGCGCCGAGCGCGCCGACGCCATCGCCGTGAACCTGCCCGAGTGGCGGCGGCTGCTGGGCGGGGCGCCGATCGGCGTGCCCACCGGCGGCGGCGTCTTCGTCTCGCCCGACCTCAAGGGGCGGGGCACGTACGAGATCGGCTGGCAGTCGCGGCTCAAGCTGCCCGAGGGCGGCGTGATCACCTCGGTGCCCGGTTTCTTCACCACAGGCAAGTTCGTGATCCTGCCGATGGACTCGCTCGTCCGGCCCGCCGTGAACACCCTGCTCATCCGCGGCAACCCCGCGCTCGACGAGCTGCGCAAGCTGGTCCCGCTCGGCACCGTGGAGTCCCAGGCGGTGACCCTGGCCGCCATCCAGGACGACCCGCTGACCGGCACCGTGCGCACCACGCTGGTCGTGGTCACGGTGGCACTGGCCGCGTACGCGCTGGTCGCCGTCATCCTGTCGCTGGTGATCGGGGCGGCCGACCGGGCCAGGGCGCTGTCGTTCCTGCGCACGCTGGGCCTGTCGGACCGGCAGGCGCAGCGGCTCACCGTCCTGGAGATCATGCCGATGATCCTGCTGACCGCACTGGCCGGCCTGCTGCTCGGCCTCGGGCTGCCCGCGGCGCTCGGGCCGGGCGTCGACCTGTCCTCCTACGCCGGCGACCTGCCCGTCGGCGACTACTCCCTAGACCTGATCACGCCGACCGCGCTGGCGGCCGGGCTGGCCGTCGTGGCCGTGCTCGGCGCGTACACGCACACCGCCATCAGCCGCCGTCGCAGCCTCGGCGCCGTCCTTCGAGTGGGGGACCTCACATGAACCCGACCCTGTCAGAGCTGGAAGCCAAGGCCACGCGGGAGAAGACCGCGTTCGGCGCCGACGCGCACATCGTCTGCGACAACCTGGTGCGCATCTACAAGACCGAGGGCGTCGAGGTCGTCGCCCTGCAGGGCCTCGACCTGGTGATCGACAAGGGCGAGCTGGTGGCCATCGTCGGCGCGTCCGGGTCGGGCAAGTCCACGCTGCTCAACGTGCTGTCGGGGCTCGACGTGCCGACCGCGGGGGTGGCCAGGGTCGCGGGCACCGACCTGCTGGCGATGACCGCCAAGGACCGGCTGCGCTACCGGCGGTCCGTGGTGGGCTTCATCTGGCAGCAGACCGCGCGCAACCTGCTGCCGTACCTGACCGCCAGGGAGAACGTCGAGCTGCCCATGAAGCTGGCCGGCGGCGGCCGGGCGCGCCGCGCCCGCGCCGGCGAGCTGCTGGAGCTCCTCGGCGTCGGCTACTGCGCCGACCGCCGCACGCCCGAGATGTCGGGCGGCGAGCAGCAGCGGGTCGCCATCGCCGTCGCCCTGGCCAACGAGCCGCAGCTCATCCTGGCCGACGAGCCCACCGGCGAGCTGGACAGCGAGACGTCCGAGCAGGTCTTCGACTCCCTGCGCAAGGCGAACCGGGAGCTCGGCGTGACCGTGGTCATCGTGACCCACGACCCGCTGGTGTCGGAGCAGGTGGACCGCACCGTGGGCATCCGCGACGGACGTACCAGCAGCGAGACGCTGCGGCGCGAGGGCGCCGAGGGGCAGATCGTCGCCGAGGAGTACGCCGTGCTGGACCGGGTGGGCCGCCTGCAGCTCCCCCGCGACTTCATGAACGCCCTGGACATGGAACGCCGGGTGCGCCTCGAACTCGAATCCGACCACATCGGCGTCTGGCCCGCCCGAGAGGAGCCCTCCCATGAGCAATGAGCCCCTGGTCGTGGTGGAGGGGGTCCGCAAGGTCTACCGAAGCGGGCCCAAGGAGGTCGTCGCGCTGCGCGAGGTGTCCTTCGAGGTGTTCCCCGGCGAGCTGGTGGCGGTCCGCGGACGTTCGGGGTCGGGCAAGACCACGCTGCTCAACCAGATCGGCGGCCTGGACCGGCCGGACGCCGGACGGGTCGTCGTGGACGGGCACGAGGTCACGTCCATGTCCGAGGACGCCCTGCTGGCGCTGCGCCGGGACGTGGTGGGCTTCGTGTTCCAGTCGTTCGGGCTGATCCCCGTGCTGTCGGCGGCCGAGAACGTGGGGGTGCCGATGCGGCTGGCCCGCGTGCCGTCCGCCGAGCGGGAGGAGCGGGTCCGGCTGCTGCTGGCGCTGGTGGGGCTGGACAAGCACATGAACCAGCGGCCGTACGAGCTGTCGGGCGGGCAGCGGCAGCGGGTGGCGATCGCCCGCTCCCTGGGCAACCGGCCCAAGCTGCTGGTGGCCGACGAGCCGACGGGACAGCTCGACTCGCAGACCGGGCGGCAGATCATGGAGCTGTTGCGCGCGCTGGTGCGCAGCGAGGGGGTGACGGCGCTGGTCGCCACGCACGACCCCAGCCTGATCACGCTGGCGGACCGGGTGCTGGAGATCAGCGACGGCGTCGTCCGCGAACCGTCCCTCACCTGACCCGCCCCTCCTCCGCTCTCTCCGCCCGCTCACCGGCGGGCGGAGAGGCCGCGGGCCTGGGCGAGCGCGCCACGGCGGCGAGGTTGGCGACGGCGACCACCACCCCACCGGTGACCATCAGCACCCCCATCCCGGTCACGGCCGCCAGCGGCGCCGCGACGGCCAGCCCCACCGGCCGCGCCGCGAACGAGATGAGCTGGTCGAAGGAACGCACCCGCCCCAACGCCCCCTCCGGGATCTCCTCGGCCACCACCGTCTCCCACAACGGGCTGAGCACCCCGAGCCCCACCATGGCCACGAAGTACGCCACCGCGACCACCACGGCCGACAGCCCGAACCCCACCGCCACGGGCAACGCCACCATCGGCAGCAGATAGAGCGCGGCCCCCACCTGGACGACGACCAGCGGCCTGCGCACCGGCAAGCGCGGCGCGACCAGCACCCCCGCCAGCAGTCCGACCGTGCCGCTCTGCACGATGATCATCCAACCGGTCTCTCCGCCCAGCCGCTGCACGGCCGCCACCGGCCCCAGGGTGAGGAACAACCCGGCCATGAAGTGCCACACGCCGTGCGACAGCACACAGGCCAGGAACCACGGCCGCCTCCTGACCTCACCGAACCCCTCGACCAGCTCCCGCCCGAACCCGACCCCCCACCGCCGCCGCCCGGCCTGCCCGCCCGGGACCGCCTTCCGCTCCTCCACGGCCTTCTCGCCCCCTGCGCCCCCGGCAGCCGTACGGACCCCGCCGAGGGTCAGCGCCGAGCAGGCGAACAAGATCGCCGTGACCCCCGCGGCCCATCCGGGCCCGGCGGCCAGCGTGAGCGTCCCCGCGAGCGCCGGCCCCAGGACGGCCGACAGGCTGGTCACCACCCCGATCCGGGCGTTCACCCGCAACCGGTCCGGCCCCGGCACCACCGCCACCACCAGCCGCGGCACGGCCGGACTCCCGAACGCGATCGCCGCCCCCGAGACCGCCGACAACACCGCGAGGTCGGGAACCCGAGCCACCCCGGCCAGCAGCTCGACCGCCATGAGCCCCTGCGCCAGGCAGCGCGTGAGGTCGGCGAGCAGCACGACCCGTCCGGGCCGGACGCGGTCGGCCAGCACGCCGCCGACCGGCAGCAGCAACAACAACGGCACCATCTCGCAGGCCAGCACCAGCCCCAGCGCCTCCCCCGACCCCGTGGCGCGCAGCACGGCCAGGGTCAGCGTGGTCGGGATCATGGCCGTGGCCAGCGCGGACATGCAGCGTCCGGCCAGCAGCCGGTTCCTGGGCCCGGCGAACAACGAAAACGACATGACCAGCAAGGTATTTCGTCAGCGAATGATTCGTCAACAAATTACTTGTTGGCGTATGATCCTGTGCCGTGGAGGACTCCGTCGATCGTCATCTGGCCCGCTGGCGCGGCAAGGCGCCCTTCGACGAGCAGGTGGAGGGCATCGTCACCCGCATGCAGTCGCTGGTGAAACACCTCGGCCACGCCAAGGCGGCAGCGCTGGCCCAGACCGGCGTCCAGGACTTCGAGTTCCAGACGCTCCACCGGCTCGCCGCCCACAACGGCACCGCCACCCCGACCGAGCTGGCCGCCGAGCTGCTGCTCTCCCCCGCCGGCATGACCGGCCGCCTCGACACGCTGGAGAAGGCCGGTCTGGTGCGCCGCGTCCGCAGCACCGAGGACCGCCGTCGCGTGGACATCGAGCTCACGCCCAAGGGGCACGACCTCTGGATGGAGGCCATGGCCGTCCTGGCCGTGCTGGAGGCGGCCATGGTGAACGCCCTCTCCCCCGACGACCAGGACACCCTGGACAACCTGCTCAAACAGCTCCTGCTCTACGTGGAGACGAACCCCAATCAATTGCATTGAGGCGGGCGGGCGTCCGGTGGTACCCATGCTGGGATGAAACTTCCGACCTCGGAGACCACATGGCCGTGACGCCGTTCCGCATAGAGGTTCCCGACGACGTACTCGACGACCTGCGTACCCGTCTCCGCAACGCCAGATTCACCCGCTCGCTCGACCACCGCCCCTGGGAAGGCGGGACCGACCCGGCCTACCTGCGGGAACTGGTGACGTACTGGGCCGACGGGTTCGACTTCCGCGCCCAGGAAGCCCGCCTCAACGAGCTGGACCACTGCAAAGCCCCCGTCCAGGGACGGGACCTCCACTTCGTCCGCATCCCCGGCACCGGCCGCGCGCCGCTGCCCATCCTGCTCTGCCATGGCTGGCCGAGCAGCTTCATGGAGATGCTCCCCCTGGCGGCACGCCTGGCCGACCCCGCCCGGTACGGCGGCGACCCCGACGACTCCTTCGACGTCGTGATCCCGTCGATGCCCGGCTTCCTCTACTCCGACCTGCCGGACGAGCCCCTCACCCGGCCCGCGATGGCCCGCCTGCTGCACCTGCTGATGACCGAGGTCCTGGGCCACGAACGGTACGGGGCCTTCGGGGGCGACATCGGCGGCGCGGCCGTCGGCTGGCTCGGCGCCCTCTATCCGGACCAGGTGACCGGAATCCACCTCATCCACCCGCCCGCCCCCGCCTCCCTGGACGTCCCGCCGCTGACCCCCGACGAACAGGCCTTCCTGGACGCCGAAGCGGCCTACGACGAGCGCGACGGCGGCTACAGCGAGATCATGCTGACCCGTCCGGACACGATCGCCGCCGCCCTGCTCGACTCGCCGACCGGCCTGGCCGCGTGGATCGTGGACAAGCTGCGCGCCTGGAGCGACTGCCACGGCGACCTGGAGTCCCGGTTCGACCGCGACACCCTGCTCACCATGCTGACCCTCTACTGGGCCACCGGCTCGATCGGCACCTCGTTCAAGTCGTACTACGACTGGCCGAGCAACCCGCCCCGGCCGCCGATCACCGTGCCGTCCGCCGTCACGCTCAGCCACGAACCCTCCGTGGCGAACCTCCCCCGCAGCTTCGCCGAACGTGCCCTGACCGACCTGCGCCACTGGAACACCCCGGCCCGGGGCGGCCACTTCATGGCCCTGGAGGAACCGGCCCAACTGGCGACCGACATCACCACGTTCTTCCGCGCCCTGCGCCCGGCCTGAGGAGCGCCACCACCGCCGCGCGGGTGTTCGTTACCGGCCCGTACGGCTGGCGACGATCACCTGCACGGCATGCTCAAGGGCGTAGGCGGTGTCCGCGCCGCCGCCTTTGACCTGCTCGTCCGCGGTGGCCACCGCCTGGATCGCCCGGGACAAGCCCTCCGGCCCCCAGCCGTTCAGCTGGCGCTTGACCCGGTCGACCTTCCAGGGCGGCATGCCCACATGGCCGGCGAGCTGCGCCCCGCGCAGGTTGCGCGGGGCACTTCCCACCTTGGCCAGCGACCTCAGGCCACCGGCGAGCGCACTCACCAGCAGCACCGGCGCGACGCCCGTGCTCAGCGCCCAGCGCAACTGCTCCAGGGCCTCGGCCAGGCGCCCCTCGATCGCCGAGTCGGCGACGTTGAAGCCGGTGACCTCGGCCCGGCCCTTGTGATAGCGCGCCACGGCCGCCGCGCTGATCGTCTTGTCCTCGGTGTCGAACGCGAGCTGGCTGCACGCCGCCGCCAGCTCCCGCAGGTCGTTGCCCACCGCGTCGAGCAACGCCTGGGCCGCGTCGCCCGCGATGTTCCGCCCGGCCCGCTTGACCTCTCCCTTGATGAACTCCAGCCGCTCGCCGGCCTTGGTGACCTTGTTGATCGTCACCACCTGGGCCCCGGCCTTCTTCACCCCGTCGACCAGCGCCTTCCCCTTCACCCCACCCGGGTGCGCCAGCACGAGAACCGTGTCGTCGGACGGCTGCTTCGCGTACGACACCACCTCGGTGATGACGTCCTTCGGCAGGTCCTGCGCCGAGCGGATGACCACCACCGAGTGGTCGCCGAAGAGCGAGGGCGAGGTCAGCTGGGTCAGCTCGCCGGTGGAGACCTTTCCGCCGACGAGATCATGCACCTCGGTCCCCGGATCGCCGGCGCGCGCCGCCGCGACGACGGCACCCACCGCCCGCTCGGCAAGCAGCTCCTCGTCGCCGAGGACCAGGGTGACACGTGCTGGATCGGTTCCCGCCATGTCAGGCAGCATGCCATGCGGCACCGACAACCTGGTACTCGACCGTTGTAGTTCGCGTTACGAACGACTATAGTTCGGGTAGCGAACTGAGTTTTGGTGGGAGTGACGATGACGAGTCGTACGGTTGTGGGCCACGGCGGCTTGGCGGTCCCCCGGAGGGCGGCCGCCGAGGCGGCGGCCGCAGCGGGCTGTCGGGGTCCCGGCCGGCCCTGGGCACGATGAACTTCTGGACGGAGAAGTCCGAACCAGACAGTCACGTGATCATGGATCGCGGACACGAGCACGGCATCGACTTCTTCGACACCGCCGACGTCCATGCCGACGGCCGCACCGAGCAGATCATCGGCCGCTGGTTCGCCCAAGGGGACGGCAGGACAGCTCGACGGCTCGCTGCGCGCGCCGCGATCACCCTCGATGCACCCGCTCTGGCCAGGCTGGACGAGTTTGTTCCCGCCGCCCGGCCCCAAACCAGCACCAAAAGCGTACGCCTGGTGACCTCTCCTTCTTTCTCCGTGTGAAGTATGAAAGGCAATACTGTGTCTGCATCTGATGTGGTGTTCGGTTTCGGCGCGCATTCCGGTTTCGAGGACCTGCCCGAGCTGTTGCACATGGTTCAGCAGGCCGACCGGGACGGGCTCGATCTCTTCTCGCTGTCCGACCACCCCTATCTCGGCGACCGCCTGGACGCCTACGCCACGATCGGCTTCCTGCTGGGCGGCACGCGGCACATCGCCGGCCTGGCCAATGTCACCAACCTGCCGACCAGGCCCGCCCCCATGCTGGCCAGGACGGTGACGTCGTTGTCGGCGCTGTCGAACGGCCGCGTCGTGCTCGGCATGGGCGCGGGCGGGCTGTGGGACCGCATCACCGACATGGGCGTGCCCCGGCAGACCCCCGGCGACGCCGTGGACGCCTTCGAGGAGGCGATCGTCCTGATCCGGAAGCTGTCGGGCGGCGGCGCGCCGGTCACCCACGAGGGACGCCACTACCGGGTACGCGGGATCGAGCCCGCCCCCGTCGCCGCGCCCCCGGTATGGACCGGATCGAACGGGCCCAAATCCCTGGCCGCCACGGGCAGGGTGGCCGACGGCTGGATCCCCGGTCACGCGGCCGACTGGCGCAGCGAGCGGTATCGCGCCTCGCGGCCCATCATCGACGAGGCGGCCGCCGCGGTGGGCCGCGACCCACGCGAGATCCGTACGATCTACAACTTCCCGGGCCGCATCACCGACCGTCCGCTGCCCGCCACCCGCGACCACGACGGACGCTGGATCGGCGGCTCGGTCGGGCAGTGGGTCGAAGAGCTGACCGAAGCGGTGCTGGAGCACGACGCCTCGGGCTTCGTCCTCTTCTCCGCCGGCCACGGCGCCACCGACCTCACCACGCTGGCCCGCTGGGCCCAGGAGATCGTGCCGTCCGTGCGCGAGGCGATCGCGAAGTAGCGCGACGTGCCGTCCCCTGTTCGCGGACGCTCTTCCGTCGGCAAGAGGACACCATCATCAACCCTGAGACTCTGCACGACCCGGTCGGATACGGCTCCAGCGACATCGCCTGCGCCTCCGGAGAGACCGTCTTCGTCGCCCGGGAGTGCGCCTCCGACCGCGAGGGCCACGTCGTCTCCGAGGGCTTCGCCGAGCAGGCCAGGCCGTCGTTCGCGAACCTGGGCAACGCGCCGGCCGCGGCCGACCTCGACCACAGCCACGTCGTGCAGATCCGCACCCACATCGTCGACCAGGACCAGGACAGGCTGGAGGTTCTTCTCAAGGCCGTCCATGACGTCTGGGGGGATCTGCCGCCGGCTCAGACGCTCATGGGATGGCCGCGCTCGCCCTGCCCGACATGCTGTTCGAATTGGACGCCGTCGCGACCGCAGACAAGGCCGTCTGAGCGCGCCCTGCCGGCGTTCAACGTCCGCTCGCCGTCCGCTCGCCGTCCGCGCGAGCACGGCGTGCCGGTGTTCGTGCACGCCGCCGAACGCCGTCCGCGCCCGTACCTGACAAAAGCCCAAGGTCACGGCCGGGCCTGTGCGTCTTGGTCCCGGCGTTCGGCTTCCTCTCGCAGGGCCACGCGGCCCCGGCCGCCGTCCCGGCCGCCGCCACCGGCCTCGTGGGATGCGAGCTCCGGGCCCTGAGGGAAGCGGGCATCGGGCCCGAGGAAAGTGGCTACCGGGCTCAAGGCCAGGTTCATCCGCGGGTTCTGGCCGACGCCGCCCGAACCTCTTCCCCCACTCGGGCAGGTGAGGTGCGCCAGGGAGCGCCGTGTCCGGGAAGCACCCAGGACGCCGGCAGCCGGGCGATCCGGTCGAGGGAGACGAGCGCTTCGGCGGGGTCGTCGGTGAAGGGGGCGGGCTGGGGGCCTTCGCGTCCGGTGAGGACGTGCCGGGTGGTCAGGGCGTCCCCGACGAAGACGGCGTCGGCGAGCGGGACGTGCACCGCCACGCTCCCGGGCGAGTGCCCCGGCATGCCCACGATCACCGGGCTCCCGGGCAGGTCCAGGACGTCGCCGTCACCGATCTCGGTGACTTCGCCGACGTGGCGGGTGCGCAGCCCGTTCTTGCGGATGGAGTACCCGAGGAAGCCGAGCGCCGGACCGAGCCGCACCGGCCCGACCGCCACCTTGGGCTTCTGGCCGGTACGGGCGCGGACGGCGTCGGCGGCGTGCACGAACACCGGCACCCCGTGCTCGCTGCGCAGGCGTTCGGCGAAACCGAGGTGGTCGGAGTCGCCGTGGGTCAGGACGAGTCCGCGGATGTCGTCCACGGACCTGCCGAGGGAACGGAGTTCGCGCCGCAGATCCCGCCAGTGGCCGGGCAGTCCGGCGTCGATCAGGGTGATGCCCTCGTCGGCGTCGACGAGATAGCAGGCCACGACGTCGTTGCCGAGGCGGTGCAGATGGGGAGCGAGTCTCATGGAACTTCTTCCGGAGGTCTGAACGGACGACGGAGCACAGAGCCTGACAGCGGGGCCCGCGGCCTGACGGCGAGGATCACGCCTGACGGCGGGGCCCGCGGGCTGGAGGCGAAGGCCGCAGCCTGACGGCGGGGGCCGCAGTCTCAGGCGGGGGCCGCAGTCTCAGGCGGGGGCCGCGGCCGTGATCGCTAGCGCGACAGGCCGTGCAGTGCGGTGATGACCTCGCGGCCGACTGGGGTGGTGAAGTCACGCACCATGCTGGTGACGAAGCTCGCCACGGACGTCACCGTGCCACCCGCCGCTTCGATCTGGCGAAAGGCCGCGCTCTCCGTGCGCTCCGACATGCCGCCGCTCGCGTCAACCAGCACAATCACGTCATAGCCGTCGGCCAGGGCGTCGAGCGCGGTGTGCAGGACGACGATCTCCGAGGTCACACCACAAACGGCCAGCGTCTTACGGCCCTCGGCAGCGATCGCCTCGCGCCATGCCTGGTCGTCCCAGCAGCACGGTCCGCCGCGCACGAAGGGGGACGTCTCGGGAAGTTCGACGATGACACCGGGGCCACCGGGCCTCGGGGCGACCGACACGGTGAAGGGGATGTCCAGCGCCTGCGCGACCGCGGCGAGCACGCCAGCCGACCGCCTGATGACGTCGGGGCTGTTCGTGCTGCTCAGGGCCACGATGCTGTCCTGCAGGTCGGCGAAGACGATCTGCACGGTACGGGGATCGATCACTATTCTCTCCCAAAATCGTTCATAGTCTGAATGATAAGAGGACAGTAGCATGCCGCACATGAACGATGCCAAGTAAATCTGCCCTGCTTCCGGCTCGGCGGGCCGACTCGCGACGCCCTGCCCGAACACCTCGCCCCCATCCGGGCACCCTCGAACGGCTCGACGCCCTGACCGACCGTGGCCCGCCGCGCCGCGGGGCCCGCCCCTGCCACCGCCGCCGACCCCGACCCCGACCTTCAGCGGCCATGGCCTCCAGAAAGCCAGGGGGCCCCTGGCCCCCAACCGCGGCCGCCGCAGAGCACCGCGCTTCTCTGCGGCGACCGACGGTCACACCTGCCTTTGAGCTCCAAGAGCAGCGCAACACTGCCGAGAGGCTGTGGAGCAGGTCGCCGGCGACTCTCCACGCCGATGGCAAGCCGATCCCCCGGCAGTAACGCTGCATCAACCGGACAGGGGGATCTGCGGGACCAGGGCCGGTTCTCTGATTCGACAGAACGCCCGGCAGCCGTCCGAGCGGCCCACACCGGCGGCCAGCCCTTACAGCCCTGGGTTCTTCGACCGGCCCAGAGACCTTCTTCGGGCGTGAAGAGACACCGGCCCTCGCCCCGTCGACATCCCCGTCCGGAAGATCGGCTCGTCACCAGGCGCGAACAGTCACCGCCCTAAGAACCGCTGGCATCCCCGTCCAGGAGATCGGCTCGGCATCGGGCGTGAGACGTCGCCAGCCCGCGACTCGCTCACAACTGCGACCACGGCTCCGGTGGCCGGTTCTTGATCCATTCGGGCGACCCACCGGTGCCATCCGCCTCGGTGAGCCTGGGTCGCGCTCGTTCGGCGTCGGAGCATTCATGGTCCACGGGGGACAACGGCCAGGCTGCCTTCGTGTTCGACGACTGCCAGGTCGCCCGATCGATCGGTGCGGTAGATGGCGGCGCCGAGGCGGTGGAGGAGGGCGAGGGTCGATGTGGCCGGGTGGCCGTAGTCGTTGCCGGTGCCCACGCTGATCAGGGCGGCCCGTGCACCCAGCGCGCCGAGGAAGGCCGGGGACTGGCGATTCGAGCCGTGGTGCGGGGTCTTGAGGATGTCAGCATGCAGGGCGAGGTGGCGTGCGAGATCGTCCTGCGCCTCGGTCTCCAGGTCTCCGGCGAGCAGGGCGGAACCGGCGCGCCAGCGTATGGCGATCACGACGCTGGAGTTGTTGATCACGCTGCCTTCGCCTTGGCCGTTACTCCCGCCTGACGTCGGGTCAGGGGCGACGACAGTGAGCTCGGACGGGCCGAACCGCCATCGCGTGCCTGGTGCAGCGTTCCCTTCGGGAATCCGGTGCCGAGCCAGTACGGCTGAGATCCGCGCGCTGGACTGCACCGCCGTCGGCCGAGGGCTGACGATCACGGCTCCCACACGTCGGTTCCTGAGCACGCCCGGCAGGCCGTCCACGTGGTCGGCGTGCGGATGGGTCAGGACGAGCAGGGGAACGTCCTCGACGCCGAGCCTGCGCAGGCATCGATCCATGACGACCGGGTCCGGGCCGGTGTCCACGACCACGCCTCGTCCAGGTCCGGCCGCCACCACCAGCCCGTCGCCCTGCCCCACGTCGCACATCACCATCAGCCAGCCCTTGGGCGGCCAACCCCCCGTCAGCGGACGGATCACCAGTACGGCGACCAGAGCGGCCCCTGCCGTCAGCAGCGCCATCGTCCGCCAGCGGCGGTGCCTGAGCACCGGGATCGCGACGGCCACGGCGAGGGCGAGGAGCCCCAGACCGGGCAGGCCGCCCGGCCAGGGCAGGGTGGCGAGAGGGACGTTCACGGCCCAGCGAGCCACGGTGACGATCCAGCCCACCGCGTATCCGGCCGGGATGACCAGCATGCCGGCGGCGTCCGGCCAGATCGGGGCCACCAGGGCGGCGACGAAGCCGAGCAGGGTCGCGGGAGCCACGGCTGGGGCCACGAGCAGGTTGGCGGGCACCGCCACCAACGTCAACTGACCCGACATCAGCACCAGGACGGGCGTCACGGCCGCTTGCGCGGCAGCCGACACGGCCAGCGCCTCCGCCAGCCATCTCGGCAAGCGGCGCATCCTTGCGACGGCACGTCCTCGACCGGTGGACGCGTCTTCGGGGGGCGAGGTCGCGCGGCAGTCGCCGGCCTCTTCGGACGCACTTGCCGCACGCCCCTGCACGCTGCCGCGTTCCCTGCCCTCTTCTGGTTTCCGGTCTGTCGTCGTGGGCGCTTCGGTGGCGTCGCGGTCGCCGGTCTCCGTCGGTGACGGAGTGGAGAGTTTGTCGCGCCAGCGTGGTGCGAGGAGGAGGATGCCGGCGGTGGCCGCGACTGAAAGGGCGAAGCCGTACGAACGCGCCAGTTCCGGTGCGAACAGCACCAGCAAGAGGACGGTTGCCGAGAGGGCGGCGAGGCCGTCCTTCGCCCGCCCGGTACCCAGGGCGAGGGCCGCGGCCAGACCCATCAGCAGGGCACGGAGGACGCTCGGGGACGGCCTGGCCACCACGGTGAACGCGAGCATCGCGACGGCCGCGAAAACGGCTCTCAGCGGCAGGGAGAGGCCGACCAGGCGGGAGAGCGCCAGGGCGGCGCCTGCGACGATGGCGAGGTTTGCGCCGCTTACGGCGTTCAGGTGGCTCAGGCCCGCTTCTTTGAGGTCGGCGGCCACCTGAGGGGCGATGCGGGAGACGTCTCCGACGACCAGGCCGGGCAGGAGGCCCCGCTGGTCGGGCGGGAGGGGGTCGGCGGCTGTCCGGAGGCCGGTTCTGAGAGTGCCCGCCATGGTCTGCATGGACGAAGGCGGTGTCAGGATGCGGGGCTCGCCTCGTACCAGGAGGATGGCTGCCACCAGGTCGCCGGGCGTTGGTTGCGCCAGGCGGCCGGTGACCTGCAGGCGTTGGCTCGGCAGCAGGGTGCTCCAGGTGTTGCCGCCGGCGAACACCGTGACGGGGACGTCGACGGCTTGGCGTTCCGGTGGCGGGGATGCTGCCTGCGCCACACCTCCGTCACTGCCTCCAGGGACGTCAGGACGGTTCCCCTCAGGTCGACCGGTAGCGGATCTGCCTTTCTGCCACGCAGACACCTCGATGATCTTGAGGGTGGCCGGGATCACGTAGCTGTCCTGGTTGAAGTGGCCGCTTCTGCGTGGCCTGCGCTTCGGGTCGTCGGACAGGACGATCTGGGCGGTCACGTTCGCGTTCCTGGCGGCGAGCTCGGCCACCGGGCCGGTGGTCAGCGCCTGGACGCGGAAGGCGACAGACGCGGAGGCCGCCGCCGCGCAGATGAGTGTCGCGAGCACCACGTTCCGCCAAGCCCCCAAGAAGGGCGGCGAAGGCCGACCGGGCGAAATCCGTCCTGAGGGAGAGGGCGACGAACGTAGCAAATGGTGTCGGCTGAACGGCAGGAGCAGTGGAAGGGCGGACAGGACAGATCCGAACGTCCCAGGCAGGAACCTGCTGATCAATGAACCGATGAGGGGCCAGTGGGTGAACGGCGAGCGGGTGCGCCAGGCCAGGACGCCTGCGGCCAGGACGGTAGTGGCGGCTGCCGTCATGCCCACTATGGGCGATTGGCCGAGCATGATCAGGGCGCTGGCCCAAGCGGACAGCGCCGGGAGGACCAGTGTCCAGGAGCGCTTGTGCTCGCCGCCGTCTGCGGTGGCGAGGCGCAGAGGGTCGGTGGCGGCATAGCGCGGAGGATCGATGGTGGCGGGGCACAGAGGATCGGCGGGGCGCATGGGGATTGCAGAAGGGCCGGGGTTCGAGGGGGCGTCGGAGGGCGGCATGTCAGACGCGGACCTTCGGCTTGATTTCCTCGTACTTTCTCGGGCCGATGCCACTAACCTCGCGGAGCTGGTCCACGCTGGTGAAGCCGCCGTGGGCGGTGCGGAACTCGGCGATCCGGGCGGCCAGCACCTCTCCCACTCCCGGGAGTTCTTCGAGTTGGTCGGGGGTGGCGGCGTTGAGGTCGAGGATGGCTGTGGCGGGGTCCGAGCCGGAATATCCGGGAGGTACGGCGGGGACGACCGCGGAGGGGGCTCCCACGATGATCTGCTCTCCGTCGATCAGGCGTCGGGCTAGGTTGAGGGGGCCCGTGGAGGCTCCGTGTTTGAGCCCGCCCGCCGCCGTCACCGCGTCCGTAACGCGGGAGCCCTGCGGGAGCAGGTAGACGCCGGGGGTGCGGACCTTGCCCGCCACCTGGACGGTCACCTTGGCGGCGGTGGGTGACGGGGATGGAAGGGTTGTCGCGGGTGGCGGCGGAAGGGGCTCCGGGGTGGGCTGGGAGCGCCAGACGAAGAAGACGGCGACCGCCACGGCCAGGGCACCGACGGCGACGAGCACGCGCAGGCCGGGCTTGCTGAGGTCGATGGTGGTGGACGGCTGGGCCGAGGTGATGGCGTCGCGGAACGCTTGGAAAGTCGGAGGCATGGGAGCGGGGCTGCCTGTGATCCGCCGCGGGATGTGCGGGGGCGCCCCTGTGACGCCCTGGGGCTCGATCCCCGGCCCGCTCCGACGCCCAGCCCGACGCTCAGCTCGACGCTCGGCTCCGGGGACGCTCTCCTCCGGCTCATCCTGCCGCTCGGGCTGCCGCTCTGCCTGCCGCTCGGGCTGCGACATCGCCTGAGGCCCCGCCGAACGCCCGCCCCACGATTCAGGCCGAGGCTCACCCCACAGCCCGGACGAAGGCTCACCCCCGCCCTCACTCCCCGGCTCACAGGAAGGCACAACCCCAAGGTCGCCCCACAGCTCGGAAGCTGACTCACCACGCCCATCCCACCGCTCGGGAGACGCGAACGCAGGAGCATCCAGCACAGGAGCCCCAGATGCAGGAGAAGCGCTCACGGAAGAAGCGAACGCAGAAGAAGTAGGCGCAGAGGGTGGCGGAGATGCGCTGAGTCGGGAGGTCGGAAGGTTCTGGGCCTCGTCGCCGTAAGGATGTCTGTTGCGTCGTCCCGGACGCGGCCGCCGGGCAGGGCTCGTGATCGACCGGAGCCTGGATTCGGCTATGGTCCGCTCTGCCGTCGGGTCCTGAGATCGCACGCCGACGAACCTAGGGCTGCACCCCCCGTCCACAAGCTACCGAACCGAGTTCTGGGGACGACGGAGCCAAGAACCGAGATGACTGTGGAAAACCCGACACCGACCAAGGGAAGGCCCGCAAAACAAAGAGGACGCCAGGTCACCCCTCGTACGCCGTAACCGTCACCCCCAGCATCCCCGGCCCCACATGAGCCCCGATCACCGCCCCCACCTCCACCACCCGCACCTCACGAACCCCCGCCACCCGCTTCGACAGCCGTCCCCCCAACGCCTCGGCCCGCCCCCGAGCCCCCATGTGCTGCACCGCCACCCCGGCCCCGCCCAGCTCCACGGCCGCCTCCACCGCCAGGTCCTCCAGCCGCGCGATCGCCCGTCCCGACGTCCGCACCTTCTCCAGCAGGGAGATGCGCCCGTCCACGATGTGCAGCAGCGGTTTGATCATGAGGGCCGACCCGAACAACGACGTGGCGGCGCCGATGCGGCCGCTCCGTCTCAGGTACTCCAGGGTGTCCACGTAGAAGAAGGTCCGGGTGACGGCGGCGGTGCGGCGGGCGGCGTCGGCCACGTCGCCCAAGGAGGCTCCGGCGGCGGCCGAGCGCGCCGCGGCCAGCACGGGGTAGCCCAGGCCCATCGCGATGGACCGGCTGTCGATCACCTCCACCGGCACCGGCGCGTCCTTGGCCGCCGCGAGGGCGGACTCGACGGTGCCGGACAGTTCGCCGGACAGGTGGATCGAGACCACGCCCGTGGCGCCGGCGGCGGCCAGCTCGTCGTAGCAGGCCGCGAAGCGCGCGGGCGACGGACGTGAGGTGGTGGCGGTGGCCAGGTCGCCGGTGAAGGTGTGCTCGTCGCGCGGGATGCCGCGGGCGACCACTTGTACCGGCACCACCGTCACACCGGGCACGGCGGGCAGGTAAGCGGTGGAATCGGTGACAACGGCGACAGAGGGCGGCATATCCCGAGATTAGCCACCCGCTCCCGAGTCCGGGGTTACTGGACGGGCGTGCCGCCCCGCCAGACCCGGCGCGGCTTGAGCCCGAAGGACCAGGCGAAGGCGCCTTCGTGGTCGGCGTCCCACTGCACGATGTCGGCCAGCCGCCCGGGAGCCAGCACCCCGCGGTCGGGCGCCCCGAGGACGGTCGCGCCGCCCAGCGTGGCCGCGCGCAGCGCGTCGTTGACGCTCATGCCGAACGCCGACACCGCCATGGCGATGACCAGCGACATCGAGGTGATGCCGCAGTAGCCGGGGTTGTGGTCGCTGCCGAGGGCGATCTGCACGCCGTGCTTGATCATCTGACGGACCGGCGGCACGTGGCCGCGCTGCAGTGCCGTGGCCGGGCAGACCACCGCGGGCACGCCGTAGCGGGACATGATCGCGATGTCCTCGTCGGACATGTGGTGCAGACCGTCGGCGGAGGCGCAGCCGAGCTCAGCGGCCAGCTGCACGGCGCCGCGACGGCTGAACAGGCCGGCGTGGATGCGCGGGAGCAGCCCCACGTTGCGGCCCGAGGCGAGGACCCAGCGGGACTCCTCGGTGGTGAAGTGACCCTCGTCGCAGTAGACGTCGACGCTGTCGGCGCCGGCCGCCGCCGCGTCGGCGCACCAGGCGCCCACGGCCTCGACGTATTCGCGCTGACGGCCGAAGTACTCGGGAGGCACGACGTGCGCCGCGAGGAAGGTGACGTGCACCCGCGGCATCATCGGCTCCTTCTCCAGCTCGCGCAGGAGCCGCACGTCGGCCAGCTCGCCGTCGCGGGTGAGGTGGTAGCCGGTCTTGGCCTCGACGGTGGTGGTGCCGCTGAGCAGCCAGCTCCGCAGCCGCTCGCGCACGCCGTTGCACAACGTCCAGGGGTCGGTGCCGCGCGTCACGGTGACGGTGGAGCCGACGCCGCCGCCCGCCGCGGTGATCGAGGCCGCGCTGGAGCCGCCGGTGCGGATGGCCAGCTCGGCGTAGCGGTTGCCGGCGTAGACCGGATGCGTGTGGGCGTCGATGAGGCCGGGCGTGACGAGCGCGCCGCCGAGGTTCTCCACGTGGTCGACGTCGACGATGTCGTCGACGACGCCGGGCACGCTCTGCGGGAGGTCGGGCGCCCGCCCGACCCAGGCGATGCGGTCGTTGTGCACGAGGATGGCCGCGTTGCTGAGGACCTCGTTACCCGTCCACAGGCGGCCGATGTTGGTCAAGAGCCGAACGGTCATCGCACCACCGCCCCCTGCAGGCGCAACACCCAGCGCACGGCCTGTGCCGCGCCCACTGAGTCCGCTCCGGGTCCGGACGACATGGGGGGTCTCCTGCTCTCATCCGCGTGATGTTGTGCGGTGACCGTATCGCCGGAGACATGACCCGGCGATTTCAGTTCAGTTACGTTATTTCACAGCCGGGCTTGGTGTACAGGGTTATTCGGAAGAAAGACCACTCATCCCATCCGTCACCCGGCCACGCCTTGCCCCCCTGGCCCCCGCTGACGACTGCCGCACTCAACGTCATCATCCGAAACCCAGAACCGAAACCAAAAAACCAGACCAACGTTAGGTCTGGCCATCCTAGCAACCCCAGGGTTCCTGGACCACTGCACTATTTGGGCAGCTCTGCGCTACTTTGAGCGAGAGCTGCCCAGCCGTCCGGCTAAGAGACGCGTTCGACCGGCTTGCCTACCCGCTCCAGCTCCTGGAACAGGCTCGGCAGCACGCGGGCGTGCAGGACGGTGCCGTCCTGGACGTGTTCCACGGAGAGCACCTCGCCCTCCTTGTGGGCCCGCGAGACCAGGTCGCCCCGGTCGTAGGGCACCAGCAGGTGGACCTCGTGGTCGAGGCGCGGCAGCCGCTCCTCGATGAGCCGCATGAGCTCGGGAATGCCCTTGCCGGTGCGGGCGGAGACCACGATGCTGTCGCGCTCACGCCTGGCGATGCGGTCGAGCACCTCCTGGTCGGCCGCGTCGGCCTTGTTGATCACCACGACCTCGGGCACCTCGGAGGCGCCCTCGATGTCGGCGAACACCTCGCGGACGGCCGCGAGCTGACCCTCGGGGTCGGGGTGCGAGCCGTCGACGACGTGCAGGATCAGGTCGGCGTCGGCGACCTCCTCCAGCGTGGACCGGAACGCCTCGACGAGCTGGTGGGGCAGGTGGCGCACGAAGCCGACGGTGTCGGCGATCGTGAACAGCCGGCCCTCCGGCGTGCGGGCGCGGCGCACGGTCGGGTCGAGCGTGGCGAACAGCGCGTCCTCGACCAGCACGCCCGCACCGGTGATGCGGTTGAGCAGCGAGGACTTGCCCGCGTTGGTGTAGCCCGCGATGGCCACGGCCGGGACCTCGCGCCGCTGGCGCCGGTGGCGCATGGTCTCGCGCGAGGTGGACATGCCGCTGATCTGGCGGCGCAGCTTGGACATGCGGTCGCGGATGCGGCGCCGGTCGAGCTCGATCTTGGTCTCACCGGGGCCGCGGCCGCCGATGCCCACGCCGCCCGCGGCGCGGCCGCCGACCTGGCGGGACAGGTTGCCGCCCCAGCCTCGCAGGCGCGGCAGCAGGTACTGCAGCTGCGCCAGCTCGACCTGGGCCTTGCCCTCGCGGCTCTTGGCGTGCTGGGCGAAGATGTCGAGGATCAGCGCCGTACGGTCGATGACCTTGACCTTGACCGTCTCCTCCAGCTGGCGGAGCTGGCCGGGGGTCAGCTCGCCGTCGCAGATCACGGTGTCGGCGCCGGTCGACTCGACCACGTCGCGCAGCTCCAGGGCCTTGCCCGAGCCGATGTAGGTGGCCGGGTCGGGCTTCTGGCGCCGCTGGATGAGCCCTTCGAGCACCTCGGACCCGGCGGTCTCGGCCAGGAGCTTGAGCTCGAGCAGGGAGTTCTCGGCGTCTTCGGCGGTTCCGGAGGTCCAGACGCCGACGAGGACGACCCGCTCGAGCCGCAGCTGCCGGTACTCGACCTCGGAGACATCCTGGAGTTCGGTGGAGAGGCCCGCCACGCGGCGCAGCGCCTGGCGCTCCTCGAGGTCCATGTCGCCGGTCTCGAACTCGTCGAGCGCGGTGTATTCGTGCATTCGTGTCATCTCTATGAGGGAACGTCTGGACACCTCGGTGTCTTCCCACGATGGTGGCACGACATCCCCGGCGTCATCACCTGGTTATCCCGCCGAAAGCGTCACGTCGCCGGAATCGGCGCTCAGGGAGATCTTGCGGGGCGAGGCGGGGTCGGACTTGACCGAGACGGTGGCGTCACCGGACCCCACGTCCGTTCTGACGTCGTAGGAGCCGGCGGGCACGCGCAGGACGACGTCGCCCGAGTCGCAGTCCAGTTCGACGCTGTCGGGCGGGGAGGTGTACTTGAGCTCGATGTTGCCCGAGTCGTTCGTGGCGTGCACCTTCTTGCCGGTCATGCCCGAGCCGTCGAGGTCGCCGGAGCTGACCCGTGCGTCGAGCTGCCCGCTCAGCGCCCGCAAGGTGGCGTCGCCGGAATCCATGTCGAGATCGACGGCAAGGCCCTTGGGGATCTCGATCTTGTAGTCCACGCTGCAGCTCCCCCAGTTCGAGGGGCAGTCGTACGTCACGAAAAGCGCGTCGGTCTCGACCTTGTGCTGCGGCTTGGGCTTGTCGTCGTTCCGCCAACGCAAGGTCTCGACGACACGGACGGCGGGACCGTCGGTCTCGGTGATCACGACATCGCCGTTGTCACTCTTGACCCGCAACTTGGAGACCTTGTCCTTCACCTCGTAGGACACAGTGTCCTGGTTGGAGGAACCGCCCAGGCTCTCCAGCCCGCAACCCGTCAGCACCAGCGCGGCGGCCAGCAGCCCGCCCGCCACGGCAATCGTCTTCATGTCCCCGATCTTTCCGCGGGCATGACCCCCTCCGCATCGGGGATGCCCCCGAAGACGCCCCCAGGGGTACCCCAGCCTTTGACCCGGGAACCTCGGGCGGAGTAGCTTCACTTCCACAATCCAGAATCAGTTTTCCACTCTACGGAAAAGAGGGGACATGGAGATCACCGGCCCGATGCTCGAACGGTTCGACGAGATCCTCACGCCGGAGGCGCTCGGCTTCGTGGCGGCTCTCCAGCGGGAGTTCGGCGCCAGGCGGCTGGAGCTGCTCGAAGCCCGCCAGACCCGGCAGGCGGAGCTGTCGGCCGGCGGGACGCTCGACTTCCTGCCGGAGACCAAGGAGGTCAGGGAGGGCGACTGGCAGGTCGCGCCGCCGGCCCCTGGCCTGGAGGACCGCCGCGTCGAGATCACCGGGCCGGTCGACAGGAAGATGACGATCAACGCGCTCAACTCCGGCGCCAAGGTGTGGCTGGCCGACTTCGAGGACGCCAACTCGCCCCTGTGGGAGAACTGCGTGTCCGGGCAGCTCAACCTGCGCGAGGCGCTCGACCGGGCGATCGACTTCGAGACCGGCGGCAAGACGTACGCGCTGCGGCCCGACGACGAGCTGGCCACGATCGTGGTGCGCCCGCGCGGCTGGCACCTGGACGAGAAGCACGCCCAGGTGGACGGGCGGCCGGTGTCGGCGTCGCTGTTCGACTTCGGGCTCTACTTCTTCCACTGCGCGCAGCGGCAGCTCGACAAGGGCAAGGGGCCGTACTTCTACCTGCCGAAGATGGAGTCGCACCTGGAGGCGCGGCTCTGGAACGACGTGTTCACCCGGGCCCAGGAGCTCCTGGGCATCCCGTACGGGACCATCAGGGCGACCGTGCTCATCGAGACCTATCCGGCGGCGTTCGAGATGGAGGAGATCCTCTACGAGCTGCGCGACCACTCGGCCGGGCTCAACGCGGGCCGCTGGGACTACCTGTTCAGCGTGATCAAGAAGTTCCGCACGCGGGGGCGGGAGTTCCTGCTGCCCGAGCGGAACGCGGTGACGATGACCGCGCCGTTCATGCGGGCCTACACCGAGCTGCTGGTGCGGACGTGTCACAAGCGCGGCGCGCACGCCATCGGCGGGATGGCGGCGTTCATCCCCTCCCGGCGCGACCCCGAGGTCAACGCGGTGGCGCTGGAGAAGGTGCGGGCGGACAAGACGCGCGAGTCGGGCGACGGGTTCGACGGCTCCTGGGTGGCGCACCCCGACCTCGTGCCGGTGTGCCGCGAGGTGTTCGACGGCGTCCTGGGGGCGCGGCCCAACCAGCTCGACCGGCTGCGCGAGGACGTCCGCGTCTCGGCCGCCGACCTGCTGTCGGTCTCCGAGACGCCCGGCGAGATCACCGAGACGGGCCTGCGCAACAACGTCGACGTGGCCCTGCGCTACCTGGCCGCCTGGATGGGCGGGCTGGGCGCGGTCGCGATCCACAACCTCATGGAGGACGCCGCGACGGCCGAGATCTCCCGTTCGCAGATCTGGCAGTGGATCCACAACGACATCACGCTGGCCGACACCGGTGAGCAGGTGACCAAGGAGCTGGTCGAGCGGATCATCGCCGAGGAGCTGGCCCGGATCTCGGCCGAGCCGGGCTACGACGAGCGGCTGTTCGGGCAGGCGACGGCGCTGTTCAAGGAGGTGGCGCTGGACGACGACTTCGCCGAGTTCCTGACGCTGCCGGCGTACGCCCAGATGCCGTAGATGTGCTGGAGAGTGACTGGTGCTCGACACGCTGACGGCGGCGCTGCGCTCGCTGCTGCCTCCCGACTCGGTGATCACCGATCCGGTACGCCTGCGCACCTACGAGTGCGACGGGCTGACCAGCCACCGGGCGACGCCGGGCGTGGTCGTGCTGCCCGCGACGGCCGAGCAGGTCGCCGGGGTCGTCCGGCTGTGCAACGACTTCGGGGTGCCGTTCGTGGCCAGGGGGTCGGGCACGGGCCTGTCCGGCGGCGCGCTCCCCCGCGAGGACGGCGTGCTCATCGTCACCTCGAAGATGCGCCGGATCCTGGAGATCGACCTGCCCGACCGCAGGGCCGTGGTCGAGCCGGGCGTGACGAACCTGGCCATCACCGAGGCCGTGCGCGAGGCGGGCTACTACTACGCCCCCGACCCCTCCAGCCAGCAGGTCTGCTCGATCGGCGGCAACGTGGCGGAGAACTCCGGCGGCGCCCACTGCCTCAAGTACGGCTTCACCGTCAACCACGTCGAGGCGTGCGAGATCGTCACCCCCGACGGCGACCTGGTCGTCCTCGACCGCATGGACCCGGGCTACGACCTGCTCGGCGCGTTCGTCGGCTCGGAGGGCACGCTGGGCATCGCGACCAGGATCACCGTGCGGCTGAGCCGGGCGCCGGAGGCGGTGACCACGGTGCTGGCCGCGTTCGAGGACATCGAGCAGGGCGGCCGGGCGGTGTCGGCGATCATCGGGGCGGGCATCGTGCCGGCCGCGATCGAGATGATGGACGCGCTGGCCATCGAGGCCGCCGAGGCGGCGGTCGCCTGCTCCTACCCGCGGGGGGCGGGCGCGGTGCTGATCGTGGAGCTGGACGGGCCGCGGGAGTCGGTCGAGCGGGAGTTCGCGCGGCTGACGGAGATCTGCTCGGACGCCTTCGAGCTGCGTGTGGCGGCCGGTCCCGAGGAGCGCGCGGCCATCTGGAAGGGGCGCAAGTCGGCCTTCGCGGCGGTCGGCCGGATCAGCCCGGCCTACATCGTCCAGGACGGCGTCGTGCCGCGCACGTCGCTGCCCGGCGTGCTCGCGGCCATCGACCGGCTCTCGCGCGAGCACGGCATCAGGGTGGCCAACGTCTTCCACGCCGGCGACGGCAACCTGCACCCGCTGGTGCTGTTCGACGACGCCGATCCGGGCGCGGGCGAGCGGGCCGAGGCGGTCTCGGGCGCGATCCTCGACCTGTGCGTCGAGCACGGCGGCTCGATCACCGGCGAGCACGGCGTCGGGGTGGACAAGGCCCGCTACATGCCGAAGATGTTCACCGGCGCCGATCTGGACACCATGCAGCTCGTCCGGTGCGCGTTCGACCCGGGCGGCCTGTCCAACCCGGGCAAGGTGTTCCCCACGCCGCGGTTGTGCGGCGAGGTGCCGGGCGTGCGCAAGGGCGCGCACCCGCTGGTCGAGTCGGGCAGGGCGGAGCAGTTCTGATGGCGGATCCGTTCTCGGGCACCGGCGTGCCGGTCAGGGCGGCCGGGCCCGAAGACCCCGCGCACGAGTGGGGCGCCCGGTGGGTGGCGCTGCCGGGGACCGTCGAGGAGGTCGCCGCCGTGCTGCGCGCGTGCGCCGCGGCCGACCTGGCGGCGGTGCCCGTGGGAGGCGGCACGAAGCTGCACTGGGGTCCGCCGCCGGAGCGGTGCGACGTGCTGCTCGGCCTGTCCCGCCTGGACGCGGTCCTGGAGCACGCGGCGGGCGACCTGGTGGTGCGCGCGCAGGCCGGCGTGCGGACGGCGGCGCTGGCGGCGGCGCTCGCGGCGCGCGGGCAGGAGCTGGCGCTCGACGTGCCGTTCGCCGGGCAGGCGACCGTCGGGGGCACCCTCGCCGCCGCCCTGCCGGGCCCTCGCGCCTTCCGCCACGGCACCGCCCGCGACCTGCTCATCGGCGTCACGGTGGTGCTGGCCGACGGCACGATCGCCCGGTCGGGCGGCAAGGTGGTCAAGAACGTCGCGGGCTACGACCTCGGCAAGCTGTTCACCGGCTCGTACGGCACCCTCGGGGTGATCGCGGAGGCCACGTTCCGGCTGCATCCGCTGCCCGGCGAGCGGTGCTGGGTGGTCACCGTGATGCCCGCGGACGACGTGCCGGGCGTCGCGGCGGCGCTGGCGGCCGCGCAGGCCGAGCCGAGCGCGGTCGAGGTGGACCGTCCGGAGCCGGGCGGGCCGGTGACGCTGGCGGTGCTGGTGGAGGGCACGGCCGCGCGGGCACGCGCCGAGGCGCTGCGCGACCTGACCGGCGGCGGGGCGGTGACCGGCGAGCCGCCGTCCTGGTGGGGGGTGGTCCCACGGGGTGAGGTGCTGGTCGAGGTGCGTTTCCCGCCCGCGGCGGCCGGCGCCGTGCTGCGGGCGGCGGCCGGGTGCGGCCTGTCGCTGCGCGGGTCGGTGGTGGCCGGCCGGGTGCTGCTGGAGCCGGGCGCGCCCGTCGCCGAGGACGCGCTGCCGGGCCTGGTGAGCGGGCTGCGGGAGCGGGTCGAGGCCGCGGGCGGCCGGGTGAACGTGCTGGCCGCGCCGTGCGCCGGGGTCGACAGGTGGGGACGGGTGAGCGCGCTGCCGTTGATGCGGCGGGTCAAGGAACGGTTCGACCCCGGGCGCAGGATGTCGCCCGGACGGCTGGCGGGAGGCCTGTGACCATGGACCCGGAGCTGATCGGCGACTGCGTGCACTGCGGGTTCTGCCTGCCGACGTGCCCGACGTACGCGTTGTGGGGCGAGGAGATGGACTCGCCGCGCGGGCGCATCCACCTGATGAAGCAGCACGTCGAGGGCGTTCCGGTCACCCCGGAGATGGCCGGGCACTTCGACGCCTGCCTGGGCTGCATGGCGTGCGTCACGGCGTGCCCGTCGGGCGTGCGCTACGACCGGCTGATCGAGCAGACCCGCGCCGAGGTCGAGCGCACGCACGTGCGCGAGCCGCGGGAGCGGGCGGTGCGCGAGATCGTGTTCAGCCTGTTCCCCTACCCGCGCAGGCTGCGGCTGCTGCGGCCGACGATGTGGCTGGCCGGGCGGATGGCGCCGTTCCTGACGCGGGCCCATCCGAGCCTGGGCGCCATGGCCGCGCTCGCGCCGCGCGTGGAGCACCGGCAGCGCCTGCCGCGCCTGGTCAGGGCCAGGGGCCGGCGCAGGGCCGTGGTGGGCATGCTCACCGGGTGCGTGCAGGGCGAGTTCTTCCCGCAGGTGAACGCGGCCACCGCGCGGGTGCTCGCGCTGGAGGGCTGCGACGTGCTCGTCCCGGCCGGGCAGGGCTGCTGCGGGGCGCTCAGCGTGCACGCCGGGCGCGCCGATCAGGCCCGGCGGCTGGCCCGCCGGACGATCAGGGCGTTCCGGCGGGCGGGGGTCGAGACGGTCGTGGTGAACGCGGCCGGCTGCGGCTCCGTCATGAAGGAGTACGGCGAGCTGTTCGGCGCCGATCCCGGGTTCCGGGTGCGTGACCTGTCGGAGTTCCTGGCCGAGCTGGGCCCGGCGGCCAGGCGGCATCCGCTGCCGCTCACCGTCGCCTACCACGACGCCTGTCACCTGGCCCACGCCCAGGGCGTCCGGGCGCAGCCGCGCGAGCTGCTGCGCGGGATCCCCGGGCTGGAGCTGCGGGAGGTCCCGGAGTCGGCGATCTGCTGCGGGTCGGCGGGGACGTACAACATCCTGCAACCGGAGGCGGCCCGCGACCTCGGCGACCGGAAGGCCGGGGCGGTCGCCTCGACCGGGGCCGAGCTGCTGGTCTCGGCCAATCCGGGATGCACGATGCAGATCGCCACGGCGCTGCGCCGGGCCGGGAAGGAGATCAGGGTGGCCCACACCGCCGAAGTGCTGGACGCCTCCCTGCGCGGGGTGTCGCTGTGAGCGTGCAGTCGGTCGAGCGGGCGCTCGACGTGCTGGAGGCGCTGGCCGAGCACGGCGGCGAGGCCGGGCTGTCGGAGATAGCGGCGCGGACGGGCCTGCCGTACGGGACCATCCACCGGCTGCTGCAGACGCTGCTCGCCCGCGGTTACGTGCGCCAGGAGTCCGACCGCCGGTACGCGCTGGGCGGCGGGCTGGTCCGCCTGGGCGGCATCGCGGAGAGCATGGTGGGCGTGTGGGCGCAGCCGTACCTGACGCGGATGGTGGAGCTGTCCGGCGAGACGGCGAACCTGGCGGTGCTCGAAGGCGACTTCGTCGTCTACGTGGCGCAGGTGCCCTCGCCGCGCAGGTTGCGCATGTTCGCCGAGGTCGGCAGGCGGGTGCTGCCGCACAGCACGGCCGTGGGCAAGGCGCTGCTGGCCGGGCGGGCGGCCGCCGAGGCGATGGCGGTGTTCGAGCGTACGGGCATGCCGCGGCGCACCCCGAACACGATCACCGACGCGGCCGGCATGCTGGCCGAGCTCGGCCGGGTCAAGGAGCGCGGCTACGCGACGGACCTGGGCGAGGAGGAGCTGGGCGTCCACTGCCTGGCGGTGCCCGTCCGGGACGGCGAGCGGGTGGTGGCCGCGATGTCGGTGTCGGGGCCGGCCGAGCGCATCGACGCCCTCGACCGCGACGAGCTGGCCGAGGGCATGCGGATGATCGCCGCCGACTTCGGCCGCGAGCTCGCCCCGGCCTCGTCGAAGTAGCGCCTGCCGTCCGGCTTCGGCGGCTATTCTGTTGCGCTGTGAGCAACAGCACGACGGTTCAGTCCGTCGACCGGGCCATCGCGATCCTGGAGATCCTGGCCCGCGAGGGCGCCACCCGGGTGACGGACCTCGCGGTCGAGCTCGACGTGCACAAGTCCACCGCGTTCCGGCTGCTGGCCGCCCTGGAGCAGGGCGGGCTGGTGGAGCAGAGCGGCGACCGGGGGCGCTACCGGCTGGGGTTCGGCGTCGTCCGGCTGGCCGGCGCGGCCACGGCCCAGCTCGACCTGTCCAGGGAGGGCCGCGAGGTGTGCCTGCGGCTGGCCGAGGAGGTCGGCGAGACCGTCAACATCGCGGTCCCCCAGGACGGCGACACGGTCAACATCAGCCAGGTGCGCGGCCCGGCGGCGATCAGCGGCCACAACTGGGTCGGCCAGCGCACCCCGTCGCACGCCACCTCCAGCGGCAAGGTGCTGCTCGCCTTCGGCGCCCTGCGCCTGGCCGGCGAGCTGGAGCGCTACACCCCGCGCACCGTCACCTCCCCGGCCGGCCTGGGCCTGGAGGAGATCAGGCGGCGCGGGTGGGCGGCCACGGTGGAGGAGCTGGAGGTCGGGCTGAACGCGGTGGCGGCGCCGATCAGGGGGGCCGACGGCTCGGTGGTGGCGGCGGTGAGCGCGTCCGGGCCGTCGTACCGGCTCACGCCCGAGCGGCTGCCCGAGGTCGGTGAGCTGCTGGCCGCGGGCGCGAGGGAGATAAGCCAGCGCATCGGCTATTACCGTTGAGGGCATGTGCAGAAGCATCAAGACCCTGCGGCCGCCGTACGCCGAGAGCGTGACCGAGGACGACGTGCGGGCCGCCGCGCTCCAGTACGTCAGGAAGATCTCCGGATTCCGCGCCCCTGCCGCCCACAACGCCGAGGCGTTCGACCGGGCCGTGGAGGCGATCACCAGGGCCTCCGAGGAGCTGCTGGGGGCGCTGGAAGTCCGCGGCGGTCGGTGACCCGTCCGCGCCCCGGCGGGCCGGTCAGCGGGTGGCGGGGCCGTCGGGGGTGCAGAAGATCTTGAGTTCGACCTCCTCGCCGTCCTCCGGCTCGAACTCGACCTTCGCCTCGTGGGCCGGGCCGGGCTGGACGCCGTCCACCGAGTAGCCCTGGGCCGGGCTCCAGGAGCGCAGGGTGACCAGGCCGCCGGAGCAGGAGGCGATCACCGTGCCGGCGCCGGTGCGCATGAGCCGGTCCTGTGCGCGGGCGGACGTCCGCGGCACGGGCGTGGCGGCGCGCGCGGTGGCGGTGGAGAGCGCGGCGCGCACCTCCGGCCCGCTGAGCACGCGGCTGGACGTGCCGGTCACCCCGGTTCCGAGCAGGCCGAGCACGGCCACGGCCGCCCCGGTCGCGGCGGCCGCGGTGACGGCCCAGGCCAGCACGAGACGCTTCACGCTCACACCCTCCCCCACGTACGGCTAAGCGCAGGTTAAGGCGACGCTAACGATGCTCGGTGCATCACCACGGACCGTCTACGGTTTGGGTATATGGCTGACATCCTGCTCATCGAGGACGACGTGACCATCCGGACGTCGTTGAGCCGGGGCCTGCGCGATCTCGGCCACGCGGTCTCCTCCTCCCCGACCGCGCTGGAGGGGTTGCGGCTGGCCGTGCAGGACCGTCCCGACCTGATCGTGCTCGACCTGGGCCTGCCCGACCTCGACGGCGTCGAGCTGCTGCGCATGTTGCGAGCGGTGAGCCGGGTGCCGGTGATCGTGGCGACCGCCCGCGACGGCGACGCCGAGATGGTGCCCGTCCTGGACGCGGGGGCCGACGACTACGTGGTCAAGCCGTACAGCGCCCGGCAGCTCGACGCCCGGGTGCGGGCGGTGCTGCGGCGCGCGGGCGAGGCCGCGCCCGAGCCGCTGGCCGTGGGCGGGCTGCGGGTCGATCCCCGCGCGCGCACGGCCACGCTCGACGGCGTGTCCCTCGACCTCACGCCGCGCGAGTTCGACGTGCTGCACTTCCTCGCGGCCCGGCCCGGCGAGGTGGTCACCAAGCGCGAGCTGCTGACGGAGGTGTGGCGGCTGCCGTACGGCGGCGCCGACAAGACCGTGGACGTGCACCTGTCGTGGCTGCGCAGGAAGCTCGGCGAGACCGCGGCCGAGCCCCGCTACCTGCACACCGTCAGAGGCGTCGGGGTCAAGCTGGTCGGGCCGTCGTGAGGCGCTGGCTGGCGCTGCTGGTGGCGGCGACGACGTCGCTCGTGCTGATCGCGCTGCTGGTGCCGATGGCGCTGCTGATCGGCACGGTGGCCGAGAACGGCGCGATGAGCCGGGCCACCGCCGCCGCCGAGTCCGTCGCGGTCGCGGTCGGCACGCCCGACCTGCCGCTGGCCGTGGAGCAGGTGCCGCGGCGGGTGACGGTGTTCCTGCCCGGCGGGGGCACGATGGGCGCGCCTGCCGCCCGCTCCGACGCCGTGCGGCTGGCCGCGACGGGCCGCAGCGTGAGCGCCGCCGCCCCCGGCGGCCGGGAGGTGCTGGTCTCGGCGCAGTCCCCCGACGGCACGGCCGTGATCAGGGTGTTCGTGCCGGACGACGAGCTGACGCACGGCGTGCGGGCGGCCTGGCTGGCGCTGCTCGTGCTCGGGCTGGGGCTCATGGTGCTCGGCATCGTGCTGGCCGACCGGCTGGCGCTGGCCGTGACCAGGCCCGTGGTCGGGCTGGCGCGCGTGTCGCACCGGCTGGCCGGCGGCGACCTGAGCGCGCGGGCCGAGCCGGGCGGGCCGCCGGAGGTGCGCTCGGTGGCGCTGGCGCTCAACCATCTGGCCGGGCGCATCGGCGACCTGCTGGCCGCCGAGCGCGAGTCGGTCGCCGACCTGTCCCACCGGCTGCGCACGCCGCTGACCGGGCTGCGGCTGGAGGCCGAGTCGCTGCGCGACCCGGAGGAGGCCGCCCGGGTCCAGAACAGGGTGGACGCGCTGGAGCGGGCGGTCAGCGCGGTCATCACCGAGGCGCGGCGGCGCTCGGCCGGGCGCGGCTCGTGCGACGCGGCCGAGGTGGTGCGCGAGCGGGTGCGGTTCTGGTCGGTGCTGGCCGAGGACCAGGGGCGGCCGGTGTCGGTGTCGCTGCCCGACGCGCCCGCGCCGGTCGCCGTCGGCGGCGAGGAGCTGGCCGCGTGCGTGGACGCGCTGCTCGGCAACGTGTTCGCGCACACCCCGGAGGGCACCGCCATGGCCGTGCGGTTGTCGTCCCGGCCGGGCGGGGCGCTGCTGGTGGTCGAGGACTCGGGGCCGGGGTTCGACCCGGGGGCGCTGGCGCGGGGGATCAGCGGGGGCGGCTCGACCGGCCTGGGGCTGGACATCGCGCGGCGCACCGCCGAGTCGTGCGGCGGCACGCTCGTCGTCTCGGCGCCCGAGGGCGGCGGGGCCCGCGTGGAGCTGACGCTGACCGCCCCCGGCGGGGCCCTCAGCAGTCCTTGAGTATGCCTTCCATCGCGCTCTTCTCGCCGTCGGTGATCCAGACGTCGTACTTGCTCTTCACGTCGATCTGGCGGGCGATGTAGGCGCACCGGTACGCCTTGCGCGGCGGCAGCCAGGTGGCCGCGTCGGAGTCGCTCTTCTGGTTGTTCAGCGGGCCGTCCACCGCCAGCAGGTTCAGCGGGTCGTTGGCGAACTCCTTGCGCTTGGCGGGCGACCACTGCTGCGCGCCCTTCTGCCAGGCGTCCGACAGCGGCACCAGGTGGTCGATCTGGACGGCCGTGCTGGTGTCCTGGCCGCGCTTGAACTTGATGGTCTTGCCGCTGTAGGGGTCGTCCAGGGTGCCGGTGAGGACGATGCAGTCGTGGGTGCCCGACTTGAACGTCTCGTCCTTCAGGTCGCGCTTGAGGATGTCGTTGCGGGTGTCGCAGCCGTTGTGGTCGACGTCGGCCCAGGCGGGGCCGAACGCGTCGCGGTCGAAGCCGGTGCGCGGGGCCCGTCCCTTGACCTTGAGCTTGTCCAGCTTCTTGCGGGCGTCCGAGACCGACGCGGAGTCCGGTTTGGCCGGATCCGGGCCGCCCGACTGCGCCTCCAGGCCGCCGCAGCCGGCCAGCATCGTCACCATGGCCAGACCGGCCGTGAACGCCCGTGTGCGCACGTGATCCCCCAGACTTCGGTTTTCGTAAAGTCTAGGTATAGCAAGTACCCCTAAATGGTCTTATAACGCCAAAAGAGCGTCCAAGAGCCACTCTGCCAGGTACGCGGTGAACGACGACCTGACGTGGATCCGGTACTCGCCGGCCGCCCGCCGTTCCAGGATCACCGGGGCCCGGCCCAGCAGCGTCTGCGCGTGCCCGGGGAACACGTCGGGATGCAGGTCCACGGGACAGCCGGTGATCAGGACGTCGTCCGCCGCCGGCCCGGACAGCTCCAGGATCGTCCGCTGCCCCGAGACGTCCACCCAGCCTGGCCCCGGCGCGGCGTCCCCGGTCACCAGCCACCACGACGGGCCGAGCCGCAGGCCCACGCCGGGATCGGCGCCCCTGACCTCCCACATCGGCTCGAACGGCAGCTCGCGCAGCCGCACCGCCGGCCCGCTCGCCGCCGCGAACCGGCCGGCGAACGCCGCCGCCGGGCTCTCCCGCGCAGGGACGCCCCCGAGTGCCGCGGGCGCGTCGTCCTCCAGGGGGTCGCCGTCGCGGCGGGTGTTGTCCGGGTCGTACAGGACCGGCTCGACGACCGTCACGCCGGTGGCCGCCGTCCCCGACACCGCCGTGAGCCGGTCCCCGGGCACGACGTCCCTGACCATGGCCAGCCCGAACGTCCGGCCGAGCGCCGCACTGGCGTAGCCGGAGGTGACGTGCCCCAGCATGGGCGCGCCCGGCCCGCCCCTGACGAGCTGGGCGCCCTCCTCGATCGGCGCCGCGGGGTCGTCGGCGAGCAGGCCGACCAGGCGTTTGCGGCCCTCGCGGGCGGTGTCGGGGCGGGTGTGCGAGCGTTTGCCCACGAAGTCCGGCTTGCGCGGGGAGACGATCCACGACATGCCGAGGTCCTGCGGCGTGACCGTGCCGTCGGTCTCCTGGCCGACGATGGCGAACCCCTTCTCGGCCCGCAGCACGTGCATCGCCTCGGTCCCGTACGGCACCGCGCCCAGCTCCAGCACGGCCTCCCACAACGCCCTGCCGTACGGCCAGGGCACGTTCACCTCGTAGGCCAGCTCGCCGGAGAAGCTGATCCGGAACACCCGGCCGGGCACGCCGAGCACGTCCGTCCCGGCGTACCGCATGAAGGGCAGGCCGAGCGCGCCGGGCGCGACGGCGGCGATCACCCGCCGCGCCTTGGGGCCGGCCACGGCGACCGTCGCCCAGTGGTCGCTCACCGAGGTGAAGGAGACGTCGAGCTCCGGCCACTCGGTCTGCCGCCACTCCTCCAGCCAGTCGAGCACCGCGGCGGCGTTGCCGGTGGTCGTGGTCATCAGATAGTGGTCGGCGGCGAGCCTGGTCGTGGTGCCGTCGTCGAACACCATGCCGTCGGCCCGGCACATGAGCCCGTAGCGGCAGGCGCCGACGGCGAGCGTGGAGTACATGTTGGTGTAGATCCGGTCCAGGAACGCGCCCGCGTCCGCGCCCCGGAGGTCGATCTTGCCCAGGGTGGAGGCGTCCATGGCGGCGACGGAGGTGCGGGCGGCCCGGCACTCGCGCGCCACGGCGGCCTCCATGGTCTCGCCGTCCAGCGGGAAGTAGCGGGGGCGTTTCCACTGGCCGACGTCCTCGAACACCGCGCCCGCCGCGACGTGCGCGGCGTGCATGGCGGTGGTCCTGACCGGGTCGGAGAGCGCGCCCCGGTCGCGCCCGGCCAGCGTCGCGAACGAGACCGGCGTGTACGGCGGCCGGAACGTGGTCGTGCCCACCTGCCCCGGCGCGGTCCCGAGCAGCGCCGACATCACGCCCACGACGACCGTGCCCGACGTCTTGCCCTGGTCGGCGCCGGTGCCCGCGGTGGTGTAGCGCTTGACGTGCTCGACCGAGCGCATCCCGGTGCCGGTGGCCCTGGCCAGGTCGGCCACGGTCACGTCCCGGTGCAGGTCGGCGAAGGCGGGCTCGTCGCCGTCCCCCTCGACCAGCCACAAAGCGGCGGGTGGCCGCGGAGGGCGCTCGTCGCAGTCGGGCACGCGGAGTTCGCGGGCGGCGGATCCGGCGGCCTCCCGGCCGGCGGCGTGGCCGTCGGCGATGGCCTCGCGGGTGCCGTACCGGCCGCGGCAGGCGCCGGCGGAGCATTCGGCCTGCGCCGAGACGTCCGGGACGAACGCCTGCAACCCCTCGTCGAAGCGCACCCGTCCCTGTGACTGGCTGAACAGGTGCACGGCGGGGTTCCAGCCGCCCGCCACGGCCAGCAGGTCGGCCTCGATGTGCCGCTCCCCCACCCGCACGCCGGTCAGCACGCCGTCCGCGCCGGCCGTGGTGCCGGTGATCACCTGCCCGGCCAGGGCGTCGGGGGTGAGCCCTTCGGGGCGCGGATCGACGATCGCGGCGATCTCCACGCCGGCCGAGCGCAGGTCCGCGGCGGCCTCGTACCCGGAGTCGGCGCAGGCGAGGACGACCGCCCGGCGGCCGGGGAGCACGCCGTACCGGTTGGCGTAGGCGCGCGCGGCCGAGGCCAGCATGACGCCGGGCCGGTCGTTGCCGGGGAAGGCGAGCGAACGCTCGTGGGCGCCGGTCGCCAGGATGACCCGGCGGGCCCTGATGTGCCACAGCCGCTCGCCGCGCGCCCGCCGCTCGACGGCCACCACGTAGTTGTGGTCGTGGTAGCCGACGGCCGTGGTCCTGGTGAGCACCCGCACGCCGGACAGGTCGAGCGAGTCGACCCAGTCGAGCGCGGGCGCGCCGTCGAGCAGCACCCGGCTGTTCAGCAGGTCGCCGCCGAGGCGCGGCTGGTCGTCGAGCAGGATCACCCGGGCCGCGCGCGCCGCGGCGGCCGCCGCGAGCCCGGCCGGGCCGCCGCCGACCACCAGCACGTCGCAGTGCAGGTATCCCTTGTCGCAGCGCCGGTCGTCGGCCGCGTCGAGGTCCACCCGGCCCTTGCCGCGCAGGCTCCACGCCTCCAGCCCGTCGTACAGCTCCACGGTCGTGGCCGTCAGCATCGGGTCGGCGCCCACGCGGACCAGGGCGTTCGGCTCCTCGGGACCGGCCGAGAAGACGCCGCGCGGGCGGCCGGACTCCACACCGCGGCCCACCACCCGCACCCCGTTGCGCAGCAGCGCGGCGGCCAGCGTGTCGCCCGGTTCCCCCTGGAGGGGACGGCCGTCGAAGGTGAACCTCATGGCGCCTTCCTGATCTCGTGCGTGACCGTGTGCCGTTCGACGGTGAACCAGGTCCGGCAGCCGTGCGTGTGGAACCAGCGTTCGCGGAACCAGCCCTTGGGGTTGTCGCGCAGGAAGACGTAGGCGGCCCACTCCTGGTCGGACAGCTCGCCGGGAGCCTGCGGGTAGGAAATCCCGGCCTGGCCGCCGTAGTGGAACTCGGTCTCGTCGCGGGGGCCGCAGTGGGGGCAGTCGAGGAGCAGCATCAGTGGGCCACCGCCGCCGCGCCGTGCTCGTCCACGAGCGCGCCCGTGCTGAACCGCTCCAGCGCGAACGGCTCGGCCAGCGGGTGCGGCCGGCCGTTGGCGATCGTGTCGGCGTACACCCAGCCGGAGCCGGGGGTCGCCTTGAAGCCGCCGGTGCCCCACCCGGCGTTGACGTACAGACCGTCCACGGGGGTGGCGCCGATGATCGGGGAGGCGTCCGGCGAGACGTCCACGATCCCGGCCCACGTCCGCAGCACGCGGACCCGGCTGAACAGCGGGAACAGCTCCAGGGCGGCCGCCATCTGCGCCTCGATCACGTGGCACCCGCCGCGCTGCCCGTAGGAGTTGTACGCGTCGATGCCCGCCCCCATGACCAGCTCGCCCTTGTGCGCCTGGCTGACGTACACGTGGACGGCGTTGGACATGACGACGCAGTCGAGCACCGGCTCCAGCAGCTCCGACACCAGCGCCTGGAGCGGGTGCGACTGCAGCGGCAGCCGGATCCCGGCCCGCTCGGCCAGGACCGAGGTGTGCCCGGCCGAGGCGAGCGCGACCGTGCCCGCCGCGATGGGCCCGCGCGAGGTGCGCACGCCGGTCACCCGGTTGCCGGTGATCTCGAACCCGGTCACCTCGCAGCCCTGGATCAGGTCGACGCCGTACGCGTCGGCCTGGCGGGCCAGCGCCCAGGCGACGTGGTCGTGCTTGGCGATGCCGCCGCGCCGCTGCAGGGTGGCCCCCAGGACCGGGTAGCGGGCCCGGCCGGAGACGTTGACGATCGGGCAGAACTTCCTGACCTCGTCGGCGTCCAGCCATTCGGCGTCCACGCCGTTGAGCCGGTTGGCGTTGACCCGCCGCCTGCCCTCGCGCACGTCGTGCAGGTTGTGCGCCAGGTTGAGCACGCCGCGCTGGCTGAACTGCAGGTCGTAGTCCAGTTCGGCGCTCAGGCCCTCCCACAGCTTCAGCGAGTGCTCGTAGAGGGCGGCGCTCTCGTCCCACAGGTAGTTGGAGCGGATGATGGTGGTGTTGCGGGCCATGTTGCCGCCGGCCAGCCAGCCCTTCTCCAGGACGGCGACGTTCGTCAGGCCGTGGTTCCTGGCCAGGTAGTAGGCGGTGGCCAGGCCGTGCCCGCCGCCGCCCACGACGACCACGTCGTAGGAGGACCGCGGATCGGGGTTGCGCCAGAGGAAGCCGGGGTGGGTCAACGTCTGATCTTCTCCATCCGGGGGTCGAACAGCGGCTCGGCGGCGACCTCCGCGGGCACGCGGCGGCCGAAGTACGAGATGTCCACCCGCGTCCCCGGTCCGGCCAGCTCGGCCGGCAGCCAGGCGTAGGCGATCGGACGGCCGATGGTGTGCCCGTACGCGGCGCTGGTGACGTACCCGGCGACGCGGCCGGCGTGCCAGACCGGTTCCTTGCCCATGACCACCTCGGCGCTGAGCAGCGGCACGAGCCTGCGGGACGGCTCGGCGCGGAGCGCGTCGCGGCCGTGGAAGTCCTTGTCCTGCTTGACCGCGAAGCCCAGCCCGGCCTCGTACGGGTCGTGCTCGGTGGTCATGTCCACGCCCCAGAGCCGGTACCCCTTCTCCAGCCGGAGGCTGTTGAACGCGGCCCGCCCGCCCGCGACCGGCGTCCCGGCGGCCCGCAGCGTGTCCCACAGCTTGAGCCCCATGTCGGCGCCGGTGTAGAGCTCCCAGCCCAGCTCGCCCACGTACGAGACGCGCATCGCGAGCACCGGCACCTGCCCGACGTACCCGGACCGGCAGGTGAAGTAGCGGAAGCCCTCGTTGGACAGGTCCATGTCCGTGAGCCCCTGCACCAGCTCCCTGGCCTGCGGCCCCCACACGCCGACGCAGCAGGTGCCGGGCGTGATGTCCCTGATGTGCACCCCGCGGGGGGCGTGCCGGGTCAGCCAGTCGAGGTCGAGGTTGCCGTTCGCGCCGAGCTGGAACCTGTCCTCGGCCAGCCGCGCCGCCGTGAGGTCGGAGCGGATGCCGCCGCCGGCGTCCAGCAGCAGGGTGTAGGTGACCGTGCCGGGCTTCTTGTCCACGTTGTTGGTGGTCATGTGCTGGAGGAAGGCCGCCGCGCCCGGCCCGCTGACCTCGATGCGCTTGAGCGAGGTCATGTCGTAGAGCGCGACCCGCTCGCGGGTGGCCCACGCCTCGGCGGCCGCGACGGGCGACCAGTGACGGGCGGCCCACGCGTCCCGGCGGTCGGCGCCGATCCGCGGCTCTTCGAGGCCGGCGAGCAGCGGCTCGTTCGCCTCGAACCAGTGCGGACGTTCCCATCCGGCCGACTCCAGGAAGTACGCGCCCAGTTCCACCTGGCGCGGATGGAAGGGGCTGGTCCGCATCGGCCGCGGCGACTCCATGGGCTGCAACGGGTGGATGACGTCGTAGACCTCGACGAAGTTCTGCCTGCCGCGCTCCTCGACGTAGGCGGGCGACAGCTGCGCCTGCTCGAACCTGGCCGGTTCGCACTCGTGCAGGTCCACCTGCGACCGGCCGGTCACCAGCAGCTCGGCGACCGCCCTGGCCACCCCGGCCGAGTGCGTCACCCAGACGGCCTCGGCCAGCCAGAACCCGTCCAGGTGCGGTGCCTCGCCGATCAACGGGAAGCCGTCGGCGGTGAAGGAGAAGACGCCGTTGATGCCGTCCTCGTACTTGGATCCGGCCAGGGCGGGCAGCAGTTCGGCGGCGTCGCGCCAGGCGGGTTCGAAGTCCTCCTCGGTGAACGACTGGACCGAGGGCATGGTGGTGCCCTTGGGGCCGATCTCGTGCTGGGCGACCGGCATGGGGCGGTGGGCGTAGGAGCCGATGCCGATGCGGTCGCCGTGCTGCCGGGCGTACAGGTCGCGGTCCTGGTGGCGCAGGATGGGGCCCTCGGGCTGCGGGGGCAGGGGGCCGGACTTCGCGTACTGGTGGGCCAGCGGCAGCAGCGGCACGGTCAGCCCGGCCATCTCCCCGATCGACGGGCCCCAGAATCCGGCCGCGCACACGACCACGTCGGCCGGGATCGTCCGGTACTCCCCCGCGGCCAGGCAGGAGACGCCGGTGACCCGGCCGCCCTGCTGCTCGACGCCGGTGACGGTGTGCCCGCCGAGGAAGCGCGCCCCGCGTTCGGTGGCCCGCGCCGCCTGCGTCTCGCCGCAGGCCACGGCGGCGGCCAGGCCGTCGCTCGGCACGTGGAAGCCGCCCAGCACCCGGTCGCGGTCCAGCATCGGCCACAGCTCGGCGCACTGCGCGGCGTCCAGCAGGCGGCCCTCGACGCCCCACGACTGCGCCCAGCCGAGCTTGCGGTGCAGGTCGGTCCAGCGCTCGGGGGTGGTGGCCACCTCCAGGCCGCCGACCTGCCGGAAGCAGTGCGCGCCGAGCGCGGTGTACTTGCGCACGGTGTAGGCGGCGAACTCGGTCATGGTCTTGGACGGGTTCGTCTGGAAGACCAG
The DNA here is from genome assembly GCF_040298265.1 of Nonomuraea sp. NPDC001636. Lineage (NCBI taxonomy): Bacteria > Bacillati > Actinomycetota > Actinomycetes > Streptosporangiales > Streptosporangiaceae > Nonomuraea > Nonomuraea sp. NPDC001636. The sequence goes on along the minus strand of NZ_JBEOZT010000004.1, from coordinate 85,171 downwards.
GCCGGGGGCGTGCGAGCTGGAGCCGCCCGCGGCGAAGAGCGGGCCCTGCTCCACCACGGTGACGTCGCTCCAGCCGCGTTCGGTGAGCTCGTCGGCCACCGCGCACCCCACGATCCCGGCTCCGATGATCACCACGCGCGGCCGACCCATCACGCCTCCGGTTGTTCCTTAATACGCAACACGCACCGGACTACGCAACGAACATAAGGCCCTGGATCCCCGCGGACAAGAGCTAGCCGAGCGGCGAGGTGTCCCGTCCCAGGTACGTCACCGGCCCGGCGTCGGCCACCGCCAGCTCCACGAAGCCGAGCCGGTCGTAGAAGGCGCGCGCGGGCGCGTTCGTGCTGACCATCCCCAGATGCAGCCGCGGCACCCCGGCGGCGCGCAGGCCGTCGACGAAGGCGCTCATGAGCCGGCGTCCCCAGCCCTTGCCCTGCCAGTCGGGCAGCAGGTCGATGTGCAGGTGGGCGGGGTGATCGACCAGCTCGGGCACCAGCATGCGCTCGGGCCGGTGGTGCAGGGCGAGCATCACGTCGTCCGCCGTGACCGGCGGGTCGGCGGGAAGGGGGCAGCGCGCCGCGGACGCCGGGATCCACTCCTCGCGGTAGCGGCGGACGAACGCCGCCGTGTCCGCGGTGCCCACGACATAGCCGACGGCCTGGCCCGTGCCGTCGTCCACGACGTGGGCGTGCTCGGGCTCCAGGGTGACGTAGGGGGCGGCGAAGATGTCGCCCATGAGCAGGTCGGAGGCGTACTGGCCGCGGGCGTCGCCACCGGCGTCGGCCGTGCGCACGCAGATGTCGTAGACGGCGGCCAGATCGGCCGCACGGTAGGAACGTACGAAGGGGGCGGTCATTCCCGACAACGTACTAGAAGGACCGTCTAGGTGATCAGGATGCCGCCGTCCACCGGCAGCGTGACCCCGGTGACGTACGACGAGGCGTCGGAGGCCAGGAAGACCGCCGCCGCCACCAGCTCGGCCGGGTCGCCGGGCCGGTTCATCGGCACCCGCAGCTCCAGCATGCGTTCGAGGTAGCCGGGCGGATACTGCTCCGTCATCTCCGAGGCGAAGAACCCCGGCTCCAGGCAGTTGACCCGGATGCCGCGCCGGGCCGTCCACTGCTGGGCCAGGTCGCGGGTGAGCCCGGCCACGGCCGCCTTCGACGCGCTGTAGGCGGCCTGCGGCAGCCCGGCGGTGGTCGAGCCGAGGATGCTGCCGATGTTCACGATCGACGAGCCCGGCCGCATCACCCGCGCGCACGCCTGCGCCATCCAGTACGTGCCGTGCAGGTTGATCTCCACCACCCGGCGGAACTCCTCGGGCCGCTCACGCAGCGCGGGCACGGCGGTGCCGACCCCCGCGTTGTTGATCAGCACGTCGACCGCCCCGAACTCGGCCACGGCCGCGGCGACCAGCGCGTCGCACTCCTCCGGCGCCGCCACGTCGGTCGGGACGGGGAGGCAGCGGCGCCCGGTCTCCTCGACCAGGCGCCCGGTCTCCGCCAGCCGGTCCGCGCGCCGGGCGCCGATCACGACGTCGGCGCCGGCCTCGGCCAGCCCGCGGGCGAAGGCCACGCCCAGCCCCGACGACGCGCCCGTGACGATGGCGACCTTGCCGTCGAGGCTGAAGCGCTCCAGCACGTCAGAGCCCGTATTCCTTGACGATGCGCTCGTGCCGCTCGACCTCGACGTCGATCTCGCGGGCCAGGTCGAGCCAGGCCAGCGGGTGCACCCAGCGCTCGGTGGCGTCGTCGAGCAGGGCGTCGACCTCGGCGGGCGACACGTCCGGCGGCACCGCGACCCAGCCGAACACGCCTGGCAGCGACTCGCCGCTGGTCGGGTGGGTGACGGTGTAGTTCTCGTCGCTGTAGACCCACATCGGCCAGCCGCGCTCGGCCATGACCTCGGTGAACTCCGCCCAGTCCTCCTCGCTCGGCGCGGCGCCGTCGAAGAAGTAGCTGGTGTAACCGCCGGGACGCAGGATGCGCACGGCCGCGAACGGCGGCACGAAGTTCTGCTGCTCCTGCGGGTCTTCCGGGACGGGCTCCAGCAGCTGCGGGTCGAACACGACCAGGTCGCCGGCGTTGTAGTCCATGCCGCGCGGCTGCGGCAGCGCCAGCCGGGCGGTGGCCGGGCCGGTGCGGATGGACAGCACCTGGCGCTGGCCGCCGTCGGGCGCCGGGAGGATGAGCCGGATCAGGCCCATCTCCTCCTCGATCGGGCCCTGCTTGGACTTGATCGGCATGCCGATCTTGGCCGCGCCCTTGCGCACGGTGTCCCAGTCTTCTGCCGAGGTGGCCATGACGACCATGCGCCAGACGTCCTCGTCGGTCAGCTCGTCGAGCACCTCGGCCAGGACGCCGGCGGCCCTGTCGTTGTGGTCGAGCTGCTGGGCGGCGCCGGACAGCAGGCGCCTGGCCTCGATGCCGGCCCCGGCCGCGACCGCGTGCTCGGCGGCGTCGAGCGTCTCCGGCCAGCGCTCGCGGGCGCTGTGGAGCCTGGCCAGCGCGAGGTACTGGGCGGCGTGCGGCAGCAGCGCGGCCATCTGCTCCAGGCGCTCGTCCTGGCGGGCCTCGATGAGCAGGGTGGTCAGGTAGGCGATGTCGTCGGGGTCGGCCGAGGCGATGTCGCCGGAGTCGACCAGCAGCTTCCAGTAGATGTCGGCGCCCGCCGCGGGGAAGCCGAGGAAGCCGAGCGTGGTGGTGTGGCGGCGGGTGGCCTCCAGGTCCTCGCCGGACAGCGGCGCGAGCCAGCCCACCCACTTCTCGGGGTCGGCGTTGAAGCCGTCGGCGGCGTCGAACAGGCCGACCCGCTCGGTCAGGGGCCCGGGGGCCTCGGGCTCGGAGGTGGCGTCGGCGGCGGCCCGCAGCGCGGCGACGCGCTCGGTCAGGTCGCCGGTCTCGCCGCGCAGCTCCGCCGCGCCGGACTCGGCCAGGTCGGCCAGCAGGCGGGCCTGCCACACGCCGTTCCTGGCCAGGGCCAGCTCGCCCGCGACCAGCGCGAGCTCGACGCGGGCGCGGTAGCCGCCCATCATGCCGAAGTAGTCGATCCACTGGCGCAGCACCCGGCCGAGCTGCCAGGTGTTGGTGATCTGGGAGGACCCGGCCAGCTTGGCGACCGCGCGCGACCACTCGACGAAGACGCGCGGGTGCTCGCCGACCACGTCGAGGTCGGGCAGCGCGTCGACGGCCTCGGCCGTGCGGCCGAGCTCGGCCAGGATGAGCGCGCGGCGCACGCCCTCGCGGTGGGCCTTGGCGGGCGGGTCGTCGGGGGCGAGGTCGGCGGCGGCCTGCAGGGCGGCCAGCGCGTCGTCGGCCCGGCCGGCGGCCAGCAGGGCGCGGGCGCCCTCGGCGCCGAGCTCCCAGCTCGCCGCGCGACCGGCCGTGCGCAGCCGCTCGACCGCGGACTCGGCGTAGGCGACGGCCTCGCCGGCCTTGCCCGCGTCGACGAGCGCCGCGACGTACTGGGTGACCAGGCCGCTGAAGGCGGGCCGCTCCGGGCTCATGCCCTCAAGGAAGGCGCCCACCGTCTCCAGGCGGTCGCCGGCGTAGCCGGGGCCGTCGGTGTTGGCCCACACGATGGCCATCGCCTCGACGGCGGCCGGGGTGGCCGGGCAGTCGCGCACGTCTTCGCGCTGGGCGAACGTGAGCAGCTGCCGCGCGTCGTCGATGGCCACCGCGCCCTGGGCCCGGTCGCCGATGCGGCCCATGAGGTGCCAGTAGCGGGCGTAGAACTCCAGCCAGGGCAGCTCCAGCGTCTCGGCCTGCTGGGCGATGGCCGGGGCCATCACGTCGAGCTGCGGATACCGGCCCTCGTAGGCCTGTGCGGGAAGGTCTCCCAGCGCCATGGCGAGGCCAACGTTGCCCGCCTCGGAAAGCTGCTGCTGGGTTTCGCCGACCCAGGCCCAGATGTCCACGTCCATGGGCAGTCAGTCTGCCAGGTCAACGAGCGTGCCCAAAACGCAGAAGCTCGATCAGCTCGTCCGATTCGCTGTCGCGCAGGACCGAGAAGACCGGGGCCATCAGGTCGTCGGTGGTCTCCTCGACCTGGGCCCGCCGCGCCACGACGTCGGGACCGGGGGTGGCGTAGGGCTCGGGCCAGGTGAAGAACCTGGCGATCGTCACGCCGTCGGCGTAGCCGAAGGGGGTGGTGTCGTGAACGGCGGCGAGCGTGGCCTCCAGGGGGTGCAGGCCGGCCGCGAGCACGGCGTCGGCGTGCAGGCCCCCGCGCAGCTCACGCAGGACGTGCATGAGCTGGACGGCGCGCGCGGGCGGGTCGTCCGGCAGCGGCACCGCCCGCCAGCCGGCGAACAGCGGCGCGCCCACCGGCGAGGCCTGCGCGACGACCGGTTCGAGCAGCTCGGCGATACGGGCGCAGCCGTCGTATCCGCCCAGCTTGCGCCGCCCCCACTGCCGGCACGCCTCGGTGTAGAGCTCGACGGCCTGCTCGACGGGCATCTTCCTGCCGCCGTTCCAGCTCTCCTCGACGTGGGCGGCGGGGAAGAAGACCGCCACCGAGGTGACCACGTCGGCGTGGCACTCGCCGAGCACCCCGCAGCGTCCGCGGAAGTACAGCTCGCGCGGGCCGAGCCCGTGCTGCTCGCAGACGGCCTTGGCCTCGCGGGAGACCATGAAGCCGCCGCCGTACTGGCCGATCGGCGCCTTGACCTGGACCGCCGTGGTACGCGGGTCCGCCATCCTCAACCCCTCCTCGGTTCGGAAAGTGGACCCAGCATCCCTCAGGAGAACATCATTCTGCAAGCATCAGCTCGCCGCTCGCCAGGATCACCGCCGGGCCGGACAGGTAGCTCGTGTCCTCGTCGAGGATGACGGTCAGCGAGCCGCCGGTGACCTCGACGGTCCAGGTGCCGGTGGTGTCGCCGGACATGTGCGCGGCGGCCACGGCGGTCGCCACGGCGCCGGTGCCGCAGGACCGCGTCTCGCCCGAGCCGCGCTCGTAGACCCGCATCACCACGCGGCTGACGCCCACCGGGTTGAACAGCTCGATGTTGACGCCCGCCGGGAACACCCCGGTGTCGAAGCCGGGCTGGTGGCTGAGGTCGAGCTGGACGACCGGGTCGCCGATCGCGCAGGCCAGGTGGGGGTTGCCCATGTCGACGTGGAGACCGGGGTACTCGTGCCCCCCGACGCCCGCCACGCTCTCACCCAGCACGGCCGGCTTGCCCATGTCGACCGTGATGTCGCCGTTGGGCTCGACCCGGACCCGCCGCGGGCCGCCCCTGGTGGCCAGGCAGAACTCCGTCCCCTCCACCAGCCCCGCGTCCACCAGGTAGCGGGCGAAGACGCGTACGCCGTTGCCGCACATCTCCGCGACGCTGCCGTCGGCGTTGCGATAGTCCATGAACCAGTCGGCCACCGCGGCCTGCTCGGCCACCTCGGCGTGCTGCTTGGTCCTGGCGACCCGGAGCACGCCGTCGGCGCCGATCCCGGCCCGCCGGTCACAGATCTTGGCCACCAGCGCGGCCGTCACTTCCACGCCGTCGTCGGGATCGGGCAGGATGACGAAATCGTTCTCGGTGCCGTGCCCCTTGAGAAACCGCATTGCCTGAGTTTATGCCGCACCCGGGTCGGCGATGTGCGCCAGGGATCGTTCAAGCAGGTCGGGGGCGTCGTACGGGAGCCAGCGCACCCGCGGGTCGCGGCGGAACCACGACTCCTGGCGGCGGGCGAAGCGCCTGGTGGCCCTGACCGTCTCGGCGAACGCCTGCTCCTCGGTCCACTCCCCCTCCAGGAACCTGATGACCTGGGCGTAGCCGAGCGCGCGGCCCGCCGTGCGCCCCTCGGCCAGGCCCTGCCCGAGCAGCGCGCGGACCTCCTCGACCAGGCCGGCCGCCCACATGCGCTCGACCCGCAGCTCGATGCGCTCGTCGAGCACCGGCCGCGGCACCTCCAGGCCGAGCTGCACGCTGGGGTAGACGGCGTCGTAGGACGGCATGGTGGCCGAGAACGGCCGGCCGGAGTGCTCGATCACCTCCAGCGCGCGCACGATGCGGCGGCCGTTGCTCGGCAGGATCGCCTCGGCCGCGGCCGGGTCCTGCTCGCGCAGCCGCTCGTACAGGGGGGCCGGGCCGCGCTCGGCCAGCTCCGCCTCCAGCCGGGCCCTGATCACCGGGTCGGTGCCGGGGAACTCCAGGTCGTCGAGGGCCGCCCGGACGTAGAGGCCGCTGCCGCCCACCAGCACCGGGACGTCGATCTTCGCGAACAGCTCCCTGGCCAGCCGCTGGTACTCGGCGACGCTGGCCGTGACCGTGACGTCCCAGATGTCCAGCAGATGGTGGGGGACGCCGCGCTGCTCGGCAAGGGTGAGCTTGGCCGTGCCGATGTCCATGCCGCGGTAGAGCTGCATGGAGTCGGCGTTGACGCACTCGCCCCCGAGCCGGAGCGCGAGGTCGACGGCGAGATCGGACTTCCCGGCCGCCGTGGGGCCCACGACGGCGATGACTGGCTGCTGGCGCACACCGACCAGTGTGTCAACTGTCCGGGTGTGGACGGACCACCTACAGGTCGAGGAGCGTCGGCTGGAGGTATCCCTCGTGCGTCAGCAGCCAGCGCTTGGTCTCCACCCCCACGCCGCCGCTGAACCCGCCCAGCCCGTTGCCCGCGACCACCCGGTGGCAGGGCACGAAGATGGGGAGCGGGTTGGAGCCCATGATCGAGCCGATGCCGCGGGCGGGCACGCTCGACCCGGCGCGCCGGGCCAGCTCGCCGTAGGTGACGGCGGTGCCGTACGGGACGCGGTGCAGGGCCTGGAGCACCTGCAGCCGGGAGCCGGTCATCAGCCGCCAGTCCACGGGGGTGCTGAACGTGCGCAGCTCGCCGGCGAAATAAGCGTTCAGCTCGGCGACCGCGCAGGCCGTACGATCCGCATCATGAACCTCAGCCAGGCCGAGCCGGCCGGCCAGTCCGGCAGGCGATCCCCATCCCGAGGCGACCAGCCCCTGCTCGGTGACGGCCAGGACGAACGGGCCGACCGGCGTCGGCACCTCGGCGAACGCGACCGTGGACAGCGTGGACTGCGTGGTCATCATGTCCTCACGTGAACTCGTGGTGCTGGGCACCTCCAGCGCGGTGCCCACCCGACACCGTAACCACAACGGGTACCTTCTGCGCTGGGACGGGCAAGGCTACCTTTTCGACCCAGGCGAGGGCACGCAGCGGCAGATGCTGCACGCCGGGCTGAGCGCGAACGACGTCCACTGGCTGTGCGTGACCCACTTCCACGGCGACCACTGCCTGGGCGTGCCCGGGGTCGTGCAGCGCATCGCCCGCGACCGGGTGCGCCATCCGGTGCGCGCGGTCTTCCCCGCCGCCGGCGAGACCTACTGGCGCAGGCTGCGGCACGCGGCCGCGTTCGCCGACACGAAGGTGATCGAGGAGCATCCGGTCTCCGGCGCGCTGGCCGGGGTGGGGCCGCTGATCGCCCGCCGCCTGTCCCACCCCGTCGAGTCGTACGGCTACCGCGTCCAGGAGCCGCCCGGCCGCCGCATGCTTCCCGACCGGCTGGCCCGCCACGGCATCCGCGGCCCGGAGGTCGGCGAGCTCCAGCGCACCGGCTCGGTCCGGGGCGTCACGCTCGCCGAGTGCAGCGAGCCCAGGCCGGGGCAGAGCGCCGCGTTCGTCATGGACACCCGCCTGTGCGACTCCGTGTTCGAGCTGGCCTTCGGGGCCGACCTGCTGGTGATCGAGTCGACGTTCCTGTCCGCCGAGAGCGCGCTGGCCAAGGAGTACGGGCACCTGACGGCGTTCGAGGCGGGTGTGGTGGCGGCCGACGCGGGGGTGCGCAGGCTGGTGCTCACGCACTTCTCCGAGCGGTACGGGTTCGCCGAGGAGCCGGCGTTCGTCGAGGAGGTGCGCCGCAGCTTCGACGGCGAAGTGATCACGGCCCGCGACCTGATGCGCATCCCGGTCCCCCGCCGCCGCCCCCAGGCTTGACGCGCCTCCCGGTGCCGTCCCGTCAGCTCCACACGCCCGTGAAGTAGCCGACGCCGTAGGGCGACGACCGCATGAGCAGCGTGCCGGTCAGCGGCGTCCCCTCGGCGGCGCCGGCCAGCACCTGGAGGGCCGCGCGGCCGGTCACCCAGAGCCGGTCGGCCTCGGCGGGGTCGAGCGCGGCCAGCGCCGCCGCGTCGGCCCTGCCGACCGCCTCGGCGATCAGGTCGTCGTACGGCCCGGCCGCCTCGTCGTACCGGCCCGGCGCCCGCGGGGTCAGGCACGCCGAGCCGTCGGCCATGACCAGCAGCGCGACCCGTCCGCGTGCGGCCAGCCCGGCGCCGATCGCGCGGCACTCGGCCGGAGCGGCATCGAAGGCGACCGCCTGCGCGGCACCCCCGTCGGCGTCGGCCGTGGGGGGCTGTCCGGGGTCGTTCAGGAGCCGGCGGCCGACGGTCAGGGACAGCGGCAGCACGGGCCGGCCCTCGCCCACCGTGATGTCGAAGCCCCAGGGCCGCAGGGTGCCCGCCGCGGCGCCGTCGTAGGAGCGGGTCGTCTCCGCGCCGCCCACCACGACCAGCACGTCGGGACGGGCGGCCCGGAGCGCGGCGACCGCGGCACGACAGGCCGCGCGCAGCTCGGGCAGCCCGGTCACGATCAGCGGGGTTTGCGGGCAGACGGCCGCGGCGACAAGCACGAGCGCAAGCGTACGCGCCACCCGCCCCAAGCCGGTGGTCAGGTCGTGTAGGGGTCGTGGCCCTGTGCGACGGCGGCGAGCAGGCCCTGCGTGTAGGCGTGGACCGCCTGGTGGAGGCCGCCGCCGAAGCTGATCCTGGCCACCCCCAGCTCCGCCAGCCGCGCGTACGACGGCGCCTTCGGCCGGAACAGGATGTTCACCGGCCCGCCCACCTCGGCGACGAGGGCCGCGATCTCGCCCTCGTCCGCCAGCGTGATCGGGTACACGCAGTCGGCCCCGGCCTCCAGGTAGCGCCGCCCGCGCGACACCGCCGCCGCCCGGTCGCGCAGGCCCCGCACATAGGTGTCGACCCGGGCGTTGATCACCAGGGCGTCGCCCGCGGCCGCCCGCATGCCGGCCAGGAAGTCCGCCTGCGCCCCTGCGTCGACCAGCTCGCCGGTACGCGGGTCGGAGTCCTCCACGTTGCAGCCCACCGCCCCCGCCTCGGCCAGCCGCTCGGCCAGCTCGCCGGGCGCGAGCCCGTAACCGCGTTCGACGTCGGCGGTCACGGGCACGTCCACGGCCCTGGCGATGCGGGCGACGGCCGCCATCATCTCGCCGACCGGCGTGCTCTCGCCGTCGGCGTACCCCAGCACGCGGGAGACGGCCGCGCTGCCGGTGGCCACCACCGGGAACCCGGCCTCCTGGACCGCGCGCGCCGAGGCGGCGTCCCAGACGTTGGGCAGGATCAGCGGGCTGCCGGGCACGTGCAGCCGTCGCAACGTGGCCGCTCTGTCAGTCGTCATGCCCGGCACCCTACGAGGACGGCCGGCTCTCCAGCAGATCCATTACCGGCCGGAAAGCGCGAGCCACTTGGGGACGGTGTCTCAGCAGCCGCTCTTGGCGCACTGGCCGCTGAGCTCCCCAGCGGGGCCGTCGGCGGGGTTGTCGCCCGCCGGCTGCGGGGCCTTGGTGGACGGCGTGCCGGGCTTCCTGCCGGTGCCCGTCTGCGTCGTGCCGTCGGAACCGGTCGATCCCTTGTCGGCGGGGTCGGGGCCGCCGCCCGGGTCCGTGACGGCGTCGCCCATGGCGGAGTCGTCGGAGCCGTCGGCGGGCAGGCCGTCGTCGGGGGCGTCGGTGGTGGCGTCGCCCATGGTGGCGTCCTCGTCGGCCTCGAACACCTCGTCGCCGGCGCTCGTGGCCGGGGACGGGCGGCCGGAGCCCTGCTCCTGCTGGGCGCTCTGGCCGGGCTTGGCCGCCAGCAGGTAGCCGGCGCCGCCCGCGGCGAGCACGCCGACGAGGGCGAACGCGGCGATGACGGCGGTCTTCCTGCTCCTGCCGGGGGGCCTCGGGGACGAGCCCGGCCCGGAGAGGATCTCCTGACGATCCGGCTCGGTCGGATCATGCATGGTGGTGCAGCTCCCTGCGGTCGTATCGGGGAAAGCTCGCCGGCTTCCGCGGGTGATGGACCACACTAGCCGCATCAGCGGAATGCTCGCACACCAATCACAAAGGAATCACGACTTGTCCCCCCAAAGATCTGTTTGCCCAGGTGGCCGTCCCCGGCTGGGCGCCGCGGCCGGGGCGGCCGGGGTACTCGTCACGGCCGGGCTCGGGATTTTCCTCGCATTCACCAGTTCTCCGGAATCGCGCCCGCAAATCCGCCGTGAATTCGATCAGGAAACACCGCTTATCCCAAGATCGTATTTTCCTTCGCGGATCGCGGGCTCGCCGGCGGCCGAGCCGTCCCCGGCGCCGCTGACCCCGTCGGCGGGCCCCTGGACGCCCGGCCCCTGGTCGCCTGGGTGGATGGAGGCCGTGCCGGCGCCCGACCGGCCCACCACGGCGGAGCCGGAGCCGGGCGAGCCCTCGCACTCTCCGGGAAGGGGCAGGCCGGTGCGGGGCGAGCCGTCGTCGCCGCTCTCGCCCAGGGCGCTTCCCACGCGTCCGCCGCTGGTCGCGCCGCCGCGTCCGTCCCGGCGGGCCGCCGTACGGCGTCCGGCTCCGCACGCGTCCCCGCAGGCGCCGCCCAGGGAACGGGTCGTCCCCGAGCCGGACCGTCAGGCGCCTCCCCCGCCGCCGCCTCCCTCCGTACGGCCGGGCGGGCCCGACCCGTGCGCCACGTTCGACGACTTCCGCCGGCAGCCGTGCTACAGCTTCCTCGACCGCCTCAGACGCTGACCCACGCGGAACACCCCGCCGTCCCGAAGGAGCGGCGGGGTGTCGATACGCGGTGGCTCAGTGGGCCGAGCAGGCTCCGGCGGCCGGGGCGGGAGCCGCCGGGCGGCCGACGGACGGCATGCCGAGCAGCACGCCGGGCCCCTTCGCCGGGGCGCCCTGGCGGGCCTCCCAGGCGTCGCCGGCCCGCGTGCGCCGCACCGCACGGACCGCGCCGTCGGCGACCAGGTGGTGGGGGGCGGCGTAGGTGACCTCGACGGTGACCATGTCACCGGGCCTCGGGGTCTCCTCGCCCACCGCGAAGTGCACGAGCCGGTTGTCGGCGGCGCGGCCGGACAGGCGGCGCGTGGCGTCGTCCTTGCGGCCCTCGCCCTCGGCGACCAGCACCTCCAGCGTGCGGCCGACCTGCTTCTTGTTCTCCTCCCAGGAGATCTCCTCCTGCAGGGCCACCAGGCGCTCGTAACGCTCCTGGACGACCTCCTTCGGGATCTGGTCCTCCATGGTGGCCGCCGGGGTGCCGGGACGGATGGAGTACTGGAAGGTGAAGGCGTTGGCGAAGCGGCTCTGCCGGACGACGTCGAGGGTGGCCTGGAAGTCCTCCTCGGTCTCGCCGGGGAAGCCGACGATGATGTCGGTCGAGATGGCCGCGTCGGGCATGGCGGCCCGCACCCGCTCGATGATGCCGAGGTAGCGCTCGGCGCGGTAGGAGCGGCGCATGGCCCGCAGCACGCGGTCGGAGCCCGACTGCAGCGGCATGTGGAGCTGGTGCATGACGTTGGGCGTCTCGGCCATGGCGGCGATGACGTCGTCGGTGAAGGCGGCCGGGTGGGGCGAGGTGAAGCGCACCCGCTCCAGGCCCTCGACGTCGCCGCAGGCGCGCAGCAGCTTGCCGAAGGCCAGCCGGTCGCCGAACTCGACGCCGTAGGTGTTGACGTTCTGGCCGAGCAGGGTCACCTCCAGGACGCCCTGGCCCACCAGCGTGCGCACCTCGGACAGGACGTCGCCGGGGCGGCGGTCCTTCTCCTTGCCGCGCAGCGACGGCACGATGCAGAACGTGCAGGTGTTGTTGCAGCCGACCGAGATCGCGACCCACGCCGCGTAGGCCGACTCGCGCTTGGTGGGCAGCGTGGAGGGGAAGACCTCCAGCGACTCCTTCAGCTCGACCTGCGCCTCGCCGGCCACCCGGGCCCGCTCCAGCAGCACCGGCAGGGATCCGATGTTGTGGGTGCCGAAGACGACGTCGACCCAGGGCGCCTTGCGGACGATGTCGCCCTGGTCCTTCTGGGCCAGGCAGCCGCCCACCGCGATCTGCATGCGCGGGTTGTCCATCTTGGCCGGCCGCAGATGGCCGAGGTTTCCGTAAAGGCGGTTGTCGGCGTTCTCCCGCACGGCGCACGTGTTGAACACGACGACGTCGGCCGTCTGGCCGTCGGGGGCCGGCACGTAGCCGGCGTCTTCCAGCAGGCCGGAAAGGCGCTCGGAGTCGTGCACGTTCATCTGGCACCCGTATGTGCGCACTTCGTACGTGCGGGCGCTCTCCTGGGTCACAGTCATGGCAGGTTCAAGGGTAGTCGTTGTCCGGCTCGCGGCAGCCGCCCCCGTCTAAAACACCAGCTTGACGGCACGATGTGACCGGATCGGTACCACCTGGTTAGTGACCAGCGTCTTAATGACCTCTACCGTTTTGGTCCATGACGGAGAACGGCGACGCCACTCCACTCGTTCAGTTGGAGGGCGTCAACAAGCGCTTCGGGGCGTTGCACGTCCTGAAGGACATCAACTTGACCGTCTCTCGTGGCGAGGTTCTGGTGGTCATCGGGCCTTCGGGCGGTGGAAAGTCCACGCTGTGCCGGACGATCAACCGCCTGGAGACGATCGACGACGGCAGGATCGTGTTCGACGGCCAGGTGCTGCCCGAGGAGGGCAGGGGGCTGGCCAGGCTGCGGTCCGAGGTCGGCATGGTGTTCCAGTCCTTCAACCTGTTCGCGCACAAGACCATCCGCGAGAACGTCACGCTCGGCCCGATCAAGGTGCGCCGCAAGGACCGCCGGACGGCCGACGCGCGGGCCATGGAACTGCTGGAACGGGTGGGCATCGCCGCGCAGGCGGACAAGTACCCGGCCCAGCTCTCCGGCGGCCAGCAGCAGCGGGTCGCGATCGCGCGTGCGCTGGCCATGGACCCGAAGATGATCCTCTTCGACGAGCCCACCTCGGCCCTGGACCCGGAGATGGTCCAGGAGGTGCTCGACGTGATGATCGGGCTGGCACGCGACGGCATGACGATGATGGTCGTCACGCACGAGATGGGATTCGCCCGCCGGGCCGCCAACCGGGTGGTCTTCATGGCGGACGGACAGATCGTGGAGGAGAACACCCCCGACGAGTTCTTCACCAACGCGCAGACCGACCGCGCGCGTGATTTCCTTTCGAAGATCCTCACGCACTGAGATTTTGAGGCAGGTATACATGCACATGCGTCGTTTGGGAGCGGTGGTCACGGGAGTGGGCATGCTCGCCGCTCTGGCCGCCTGCGGCGGTGACAAGACCTACGCCAGCGTCCTGGAGAAGGTGCAGGACGGCGGCAAGGTCGTGGTCGGCACCAAGTGGGACCAGCCGAGCCTGGGCTTGAAGAAGGGGTCGGAGCCGGAGGGCTTCGACGTCGACGTCGCCAAGGCCGTGCTGAAGGAGATGAACGGCGGCAAGGACGCCCAGATCGAGTGGAAGGAGTCGGCCTCCTCCAACCGCGAGCCCTTCCTCCAGAACGGCACCGTCGACATCATCTTCGCCACGTACTCCATCACCGAGGAGCGCAAGGCCAAGGTGTCCTTCGGCGGCCCGTACGTGATCGCGCACCAGGACATCATGGTCCGCAAGGACGACGCCGCGATCAACACCCCGCAGGACCTCAAGGGCAAGAAGATCTGCAAGGCGGCCGGCTCCAACTCCTACAAGCGCGTCACCGACCCGCCCCCGGACGGCAAGCTCGACATCGACGCCACGACCGTCGACGCGGCCAACTACTCCGAGTGCGTGCAGAAGCTGTCGGGCAGCAACCTCGACGCCGTCACCACCGACGACCTGATCCTGGCGGGCTTCGCCAAGCAGGCCGGCGGCAACTTCAAGGTGCTCGGCCAGGGCTTCACCGACGAGAAGTACGGCATCGGCCTGAAGAAGGGCGACACCAAGACGTGTGAGGCCGTCAACACCGCGGTGAAGAAGATCTGGGACAACGGCACCATGAAGCAGCTGCTGGAGAAGTGGTTCGGCGGCATCGAGGGCCTGAAGCTGTCGGAGACCGCGCCCCCGGCCGAGGGTTGCAGCTAGTCACGCCAGAGGCGGCGGCCGGCATCCCGGCCGCCGCCGCTCTATGCGGTGGAGCACGATGGATGAACTAATCAAGTACCTGCCCGACCTCGCGATGGGCTTCTGGGGGAACATCAGGATCGCGCTCGTGGCCGCGGTCGTCTCGCTCGTCCTCGGGACGGTCCTGGCCGGGATGCGCGTCTCCCCGACGCCCGTGCTGCGCGCGGTGGGCACGGTCTATGTGAACGTGGTGCGCAACACCCCCCTCACCCTGGTGCTGGCGTTCTCGGCGCTGGGCCTGAGCGACAAACTCGGCCTCGTCTTCTCCGGCGAGCCGCGGACGAACTCCTTCTGGATCGTCTCGATGGGCCTGTCGATCTACACGTCGGCGTTCGTGTGCGAGGCGGTGCGCTCGGGCATCAACACGGTCCCGATGGGACAGGCGGAGGCGGCCCGCGCGATCGGGCTGAGCTTCATGCAGACGCTGCGGCTGATCATCCTGCCGCAGGCGTTCCGATCGGTCATCGCGCCGCTGGCCAGCGTGATGATCGCGATGATCAAGAACACGACGGTGGCGGTCGCCGGCGGGTACGCCGCCGACGTGGCCGCCGAGATGAAGCTCACGTTCGACACCACGGGGGCCTCGATCCCGATCTTCCTCGGGGTGGTCGTGGCCTTCATGATCGTGACCATGCCGATCGGCTTCTTCTCCGGCTGGCTGGCCCGGCGTCTGGCGGTGGCACGATGAGCGCGTCCGTCCTGTTCGACGCCCCCGGCCCCAGGGCCAGGCTGCGCAACCACCTGCTGACGGCGATCAGTGTCCTGGCGGTCCTGGCCGTCGTGTACTTCGTCTACCGGGGCTTCGACGCCAAGGGCCAGTGGGACGGCAAGATCTGGCAGCCGTTCCTGACGGCCGAGGTGTGGCGGGAGTTCATCCTGCCGGGCCTGCTCGGCACGCTGGAGGCGGCGGCCGCCGCGGCGGTGCTCGCGCTGGTCTTCGGCGCGGTCTTCGGCCTGGCCAGGCTCTCCGACCACGCCTGGATCAGGGTGCCGGCGGCCGCGGTGGTGGAGATCTTCAGGTCCATCCCGCTGCTGCTGCTCATCTTCTTCATCTTCTACCTGGCCCCGGCCATCGCCGGCGGCGGCGACTACGCCTTCATCGCGGTGGTGCTGGGCCTGATGTTCTACAACGGCTCGGTGCTGGCGGAGATCGTGCGCGCGGGCGTGCACGCCATCCCCAAGGGCCAGGCCGAGGCCGCCTACGCGGTGGGCATGCGCAAGAACCAGGTGCTGCGCCTGGTGCTGCTGCCGCAGGCGGTCACGACGATGATGCCGGCGATCGTCAGCCAGCTCGTGGTGCTGCTGAAGGACACCGCGCTCGGCTACATCATCGCCTACGTCGACCTGCTCAACACCGGGTTCAAGATCCTGCCGGCCGCGTACTTCGGCTCGCTGATCCCGGCGGCGATCGTCATCGGCGTCATCTACGTGGCGCTCAACATGACGCTGAGCTACCTGGCCACCCTGCTGGAGCGGCGCAGCAGGCGCAGCAGGAAGACCTCGGCGCGGCCGATCGCCACCCCCGGCGCGGCCTCCGTCGGCGTCGCGACCGGCCAGGGCACCGAGGGCGGCGGCATGGCGCCCGACATCCCCGTGGAGTGACCTGCGGGTGCAGTGAGGAGCACGGCGGCGGGGTTCCCGTCCCGCCGCCGTCTCGTAAAGAAAGCCTCAGATCTTCGCCGGTGCGGCACGCAGACCGCGCCCGCCGGGCCGCCGAGCCCACAGACTCCTGTGCGTGCGGATACGTGGAGTCGTGGTGGCGCTGGCCGGCACGGCCGCGTTCGCCGTCCCGGTGGCGTGCGGTGGCGGCGGCGCCTACTCCAGCGTCGTGGGCAAGATCAGGGGCACCGGCCAGGTCATCGTGGGCACCAAGTGGGACCAGCCGAGCCTGGGCCTGAAGGTGGGTCCCGGCGATCCCGTGGGCTTCGACGTGGACGTCGCCCGGTACGTCGTCGCCAAACTGGCCCGCGGCCGGCCCGTGCGCATCACCTGGCGGGAGGCGCCGGCGGCGGGCCGCGAGGCGCTGCTCCAGAACGGCACCGTGGACATGGTGTTCGCCACCTACTCCATCACCGAGGCCCGCAGGCCCAAGGTGACCTTCGCCGGCCCGTACGTGCTCGTGCACCAGGACACGATGGTCCGGGCCGAGGACGCGTCCATCCGCGAGGTCGGCGACCTGCGGGGCAAGCGCGTGTGCCAGGTGCCGGGCTCCAACTCCTTCAAGCGCGTCGCCGACCCGCCTCCTGACGGCAAGCTCGACCTGCCCGTCGTGGCCGTGCCCGCGGCCAACTACTCCGACTGCGTGCGCAAGCTCAGCGACGACGAGCTGGACGCGGTCTCCACCGAGGACCTGACCCTGGCCGGCTTCGCCCAGCAGGCCCCCGGCCTGTTCCGGCTGCTGAACGACCCCTTCACCGACGAGCGGTACGCCATCGGCCTGAAGAAGGGCGACATCGAGACCTGCGAGGCCGCCGAGCAGGCCGTGGTCGAGATGTGGCGGGACGGGACGGCCACCCGGCTGCTGCGCAAGTGGTTCGGCGACACCGGGCTCAACCTGCCCACCTCGATGCCGCCGCAGGAGAGATGTTCTTGATCGCGCCCCACGGCCCCGGATCTTCCGGCAGGATGCGGGTATGCCTTTCTGGCCGTCCCCCATCTCCGCCCGCGACGTCGCCGCCGCCGGTCTGCGGCCCGGCTGGCCCGTCGCGCAGGGCGGCCGGGTGTGGTGGACCGAAGACCGTCCTGGCGAGGGCGGCCGCACCGCGATCGTCCGCCGCGAGGCCGACGGCACCTGCCATGACCTGCTGCCCGCCCCCTGGAGCGCGCGTACGAGGGTCCACGAGTACGGCGGGCGTCCCTATGCCGTGACGCCCGGCGGCGACGTGGTCTTCGCCGCTCTGGCCGACCAGCGTCTGTACCTTCTCGGGCAAAACGGCCAGCCGAAACCCCTCACCGCCGAAGGTTCCCGTTACGCCGACCTGACCGTCCACGACGGCGAGGTCTGGGCGGTGCGCGAGCGCCACGGCGAGCACGGCAAGATCACCCGGTCCGTCGTGTCGATCCCGCTGGCGGGCGGCGAGCCCCGGGAGCGGGCCTGCGGCCACGACTTCTACGCCTCCCCCGCCCTGTCCCCCGACGGCGCCCACCTGGCCTACGTCTGCTGGAACCACCCCCGCATGCCCTGGGACGGCACCGAGCTGCGCGTCGTCCGGCTGCGCGACGGGCAGGCCCGCACCGTGCTGGGCGGCGCGGCGGAGTCCGTCCTGTCGCCCGCCTGGAAGGACGACGCCACCCTCTACCTGGTCTCCGACCGCTCCGGCTGGTGGAACCTCTACGAGTGCGGCCTCGACGGCGCCGCGCCGCGGGCGTTGTGCCCGGCCGAGGAGGAGTTCACGCAGCCGCCGTGGCAGCTCGGCGGCGCGCCGTACACCGTGCTCGGCGACGGGCGGCTCGCCGTCCTGCACGGGCAAGGCGACCTGCGGCTGGGCGTGCTCGACCCGGCCACGGGAGCGCTCCACGACCTCGACCTGCCCTACACCGGATGGCAGGCCGCGCTCGCGGCCGACGGCATGTCCGTGACGGGCGTCGGCCACGCCGCCCGGCTGCCGCGCTCGGTCGTGCGGGTCGACGTCGCCGCCGGGCGGGCCGAGCCGCTGGCGCGGGCCGCCGAGCGCCTGCCCGACCTGTCCGGGGTGCCCGATCCGCGGCCGGTGGTCGTGCCGGGCGAACGGCTCGTCCACGCCTTCCTGCACCAGGTCGCCGAGGAGCCGACGCCGTTCGTGGTGTTCGTGCACGGCGGCCCGACCGCCCACGCCGACACGGCGCTCGACCTGGAGAAGGCGTTCCTGACCTCGCGCGGCATCGGCGTGCTCGACGTCAACTACGGCGGCTCCACCGGCTACGGCCGCGCCTACCGGGAGCGGCTGCGCGGCCAGTGGGGGCTGGTCGACGTCGCCGACACCGTCGCCGCCGCCCAGTGGCTGGCCGACTCCGGGCTGGCCGATCCGGCCCGGATCGCGGTGCGCGGCGGCAGCGCGGGCGGCTGGACGGTGATGGCCGCCTGCTGCCGCTCCGGCGTGTTCGCGGGCGGGGTGTCCTACTACGGCGTCAGCGCGCTCGCGCCGCTCGCCGCGCACACCCACGACTTCGAGTCCCGCTACGTCGAGTGGCTGGTCGGCGACGACCCGGCCGTCTACGCCTCCAGGGAGCCGCTCGGCCTGGTCGACGGGGTGTCCTGCCCGATGCTGCTGCTGCAGGGGCTCGACGACCCGGTGGTGCCGCCCGAGCAGTCGACGGCCTTCGCCGACGCGTTGTCCGAGCGCGGCGTCTCCTGCACTTATCTCGCTTTCGACGGCGAATCCCATGGATTTCGCCGATTGGAGACGCGGGTCGCGGCCCTGGCCGCCGAGCTGGCTTTCTACCAGCAGCTATTCAGTTAATGTCGCGATCTCCAGACAATTCCCGTACTGAATCAGCATTACCGACCAGTCGCTAGTCGCAAACAGTTACGTAACCGACCTCGACAGTCTTCCTCCGGCATGGGTTGCTCGTCTCAGTAAACGTGGGGCGCGCGTCGCGGCCACGACGCGCGCCCCAGCTGTGCCAGCCAACAACACCCCCATCTCGGCACGAGGGAGGCCAGATGGCCAGCTTGCGCCATCTCAGCATCATCACGGTGGCGGCGGCAACTCTGCTCGCCACCTCCTGCGCGACGCAGAACGGAACCAGCAAATCCGCTCCGCCCCCCGCAGCGAGCCAGAGCTCCGGAAGCCCCGTCACGGGCGGCACGCTCAGGCTCGTGGGCTCGGGCGACGTCGACCATCTCGACCCGACCAGCATCTACTACGTCGTCACCATCGGGATCATGCGCGGCTACTCGCGCCAGCTGTACGCCCTCCAGGGCGTCGCGGCGGGAGCCGACACCACCAAGGGCTACGAGGTGCTGCCCGACATAGCGACCGAACTGCCCACCGAGGCGAACGGCGGCCTGAGCGCCGACAAGCTCACGTACACGATCAAGTTGCGCGACGGCGTGCAGTGGGACACCCAGCCGCCGCGGCCGGTGACGGCGGGCGACTTCGTCCGCGGGTTCAAGCGCATCTGCAACCCGGTGGCGGGCTCCGGCGCGCCCGGCTACTACACCAGCACGATCAAGGGCATGGCCGAGTACTGCGACGCCTACATCAAGGCGTTCGAGAAGGCCAAGCCCACCGCCAAGGCCTTGGCCGACTTCCAGAACGGCCACGACATCGCCGGCGTGCAGGCCAAGGACGACAAGACGGTCGTCTTCACCCTGACCCAGCCGGCCGGTGACTTCCTCAACATCCTGGCCCTGAACTTCGCCTCGGCGGCGCCGCAGGAGTACGACCAGTACGTCCCCGACGACGCCACCTTCCGCCAGCACGTGATCTCCAACGGCCCGTACAAGATCACCTCGTACGTGGCCACCAAGTCGATCCGGCTGGAGAAGAACCCGGCCTGGAAGCAGGAGTCCGACCCGATCAGGCACCAGTACGTCAACGCCATCGACGTCAAGATGGGCGTCGGCGAGCCCGACGCGGTGCAGCAGCAGATCGAGGCCGGCAGCGCCGACCTGTCGTGGGACCTGCCGGTGCCGACCTCGCAGATCCCGCAGCTCAAGAGCAACGACCCCAACTTCACCATCTTCCCCGGCGCCGTGACGAACCCGTACGTGGTGTTCAACCTGCAGAGCAAGAACGCCGGCGGGGCGATGGGCAAGCTCAAGGTCCGCCAGGCGATCGAGTACGCGATCAACAAGACCGCCATCGCCAAGATCTACGGCGGCGCGGACGTCGCGACCGCGCTGCACACGGTCATCCCGCCCGGCAACATCGGCTACCAGGAGTACAACCCGTACCCGACGCCGGGCGACCAGGGCGACCCCGCCAAGTGCAAGCAACTGCTGAGCGAGGCCGGCTACCCCGACGGGCTGACCCTCATCGGCGCCTTCCGCAACGCGGGCAACCACCCGGCCAACTTCCAGTCGTACGCGGCCGACCTGAAGAAGTGCGGGATCACCGTCAAGGGCCTGCCGCTGCGCCAGGGCGACTACTACACCTACCTGCAGACGCCCTCGCACGCCAAGAACAGCGAATGGGACCTGTCGGCCCCCGGCTGGATCCCCGACTGGTACGGCAACAACGGCCGCGCGGTCATGCAGCCGCTGTTCCAGACCAACTGCAACGCCGGCACCAGCAACTACGGCTGCTACAGCAACCCCAAGGTGGACGACCTGATCAAGCGGGCGCTCGCCGAGACCGACCAGGCCAAGGCCGCGGCACTGTGGCACGAGGCCGACCAGACGGTGCTGGGCGACGCGGTGATCGTGCCGCTGAACAACCAGAACACGCCGCTCTACAAGAACAAGCGGGTGCAGAACGCCCTGTACCTGCCGTCGTACCAGATCTACGACGTCACCAACCTCTGGCTGAACCCCAACACGCCTTGACGACCGGCCTCCCGCGGGCGCGCCGGCAGGCGGGCCCGCGGGACGGCCGCGAGGGAGACATATGAGCCTGCTTGAGGTAACCGACCTCCAGGTGTCCTTCCCCACCTCCGACGGCGTGGTCCAGGCGGTGCGGGGGCTGTCGTTCACCGTCGACCGCGGCCAGACGCTGGCGATCGTCGGCGAGTCCGGCAGCGGCAAGACCGTGAGCACCCAGGCGATACTCGGGCTGACCCCCGACGCCGACATCACGGGCACGGCCCTGTTCGAGGGCGTCGACCTGCTCGGACTCGACAACGAACAGCTTCGCCGCATCCGCGGCGCGGAGATCAGCGTGGTCTTCCAGGACCCGCTGACCAGCCTCCACCCGCTCTACAAGGTCGGCTGGCAGATCGAGGAGCTGATCCGCGTCCACAATCCCGGCACCCGCCGCGCCGAGGCCAGGAAACGGGCCGTCGAGCTGCTGGGCCTGGTGGGCATCCCCCGCCCCGACCGCAGGGTGGACGACTACCCCCACCAGTTCTCCGGCGGCATGCGGCAACGGGCGATGATCGCCATGTCGCTCGCGCTCAACCCCAAGCTCATCGTCGCCGACGAGCCCACCACCGCGCTGGACGCGACCGTCCAGGCGCAGATCCTTGAGCTGATCGGGCGGGTGCAGGCCGAGTTCGACATCGCGCTCGTCCTCATCACGCACGACCTCGGCGTGGTGGCCGGCATGGCCGACGAGGTGCTCGTCATGTACGCCGGGCTCGTCGTCGAGCGGGCCGACCGGCGCACGCTCTACTACCAACCGCACCACCCGTACACCAAGGGCCTGCTGGAGTCGATCCCGGGCAGCACCGGCGACCGCGGCGGACGGCTGCGGCCCATCCCCGGCTCGCCGCCGAGCCTGATCGCGATCCCGTCCGGGTGCGCCTTCCATCCGCGCTGCCCGTACGTGATGCCGGTCTGTCCCGCCGAACGGCCGCCGCTGGCCTCCATCACGGGCGCGCGCGGGCACGCCTCGGCGTGCTGGCTGCCGCACGAGGCGATCGGGCTCGGCGCGGAGGCCGAGGCGCTGCGCAAGCGGGCGGTGCTCGGCACGGCGGAGGAGGCCTGATGCTGCTCGAAGTCGAGAACCTGGTCAAACACTTCCCCATCACCAGCGGCATGCTGATCAAGCAGACGATCGGCCAGGTCAGAGCCGTCGACGGCGTCAGCCTGTCGCTGTCGCCCGGCGAGACGCTCGGCCTGGTCGGCGAGACCGGCTGCGGCAAGTCCACGCTGGCCCGGTGCATCGCGGGCCTGCATCCCATCACCTCCGGCAGCGTGCGCTTCGACGGCGCCGACATCACGAACCTGCCGCGGCGCCGGATGCGGCCCTACCGGCGCGACATCCAGGTGATCTTCCAGGACCCGTACGGCTCGCTGAACCCGCGCCGGCGGGTCGGCTCGATCATCGCCGACCCGCTCGTCATCCACCGGGTGCAGAGCGGCCAGGAGCTGCGGCGGACCGTCCAGGAGCTGATGGAACGGGTCGGGCTCAACCCCGAGCACTACAACCGGTTCCCCGCCGAGTTCTCCGGCGGGCAGCGGCAGCGCATCGGGGTCGCGCGGGCGCTCGCGCTGCGGCCCCGGCTGATCATCTGCGACGAGCCGGTGTCGGCGCTCGACGTGTCCATCCAGGCCCAGATCCTCAACCTGCTCAAGGACCTCCAGGACGACTTCGGGCTGACGTACCTGTTCATCGCCCACGACCTGTCGGTGGTGCGGCACGTCAGCGACCGGATCGCGGTGATGTACCTGGGCAAGGTGGCCGAACTGGCCACCGCTGAGGAGCTGCACGCCGTGCCCCGCCATCCGTACACGAACGCGCTGCTGTCGGCGACCGCCGTGGCCGACCCCGACGAGGCCGAACGGCGGCACCGCATCATCCTCACCGGCGACGTGCCCTCGCCGATCGACCCGCCCACCGGCTGCCGCTTCCACCCGCGGTGCCCGAAGGCGCGCGAACGCTGCTCGGCCGAGGAACCGCTGCTGGTGCCCCAGGAGCACCTGGTGGCCTGTCACTACCCCGTCGAGGCGGGCGAGGACCTGACCGCCGGGAGGAGCGCATGACTCTCACGGAGATCCGTCCGGACGTCGTCGCCGACCGCACGATCGCCGGACGCAGCCCCTGGCAGCTCGCCTGGGCGCGGATCAGGTCCGACCGGGTGGCCCTGATCTCGGGCATCGTCGTCGTGCTGCTGTGCCTGCTCGCCCTGGCCGCGCCGCTCATCTCGGCGTGGAACGGCCACGACCCCGACGAGCAGTTCCGCGACACCGGCATCACCGACCAGGGCCTGCCGGTCGCGCCCAACGGCGAGTTCTGGTTCGGCACCGACCGCCTCGGCCGCGACCTGTTCATCAGGGTCCTGTACGGCGCGCGCGTCTCGCTGCTCGTCGGCGTGGTCGCGACCGGCGTGGCGGCGCTGATCGGGGTCGTCATCGGGCTGCTGGCCGGGTACTACGGCGGCGTCATCGACACCATCCTGTCCCGGCTCATGGACGTGGTCCTGTCGTTCCCGTACCTGATCTTCGCGATCGCGGTGGTGTCCATCGCCGGGCCGTCGCTGACCGCGACGATCGGGGTGATCTCGTTCTACTCCTGGGCGGCGATCGCCCGCGTGGTGCGCGGCCAGACGTTGTCGCTCAAGGAACGCGAGTACGTGGAGGCGGCCCGGTCCATGGGGGCCGGCGACGCGCGGATCATGTTCGTGGACATCCTGCCGAACCTGCTGGCCCCCGTCATCGTGCTCACCACGCTGCTGGTACCGGCCGCGATCGTGTTCGAGTCCACCTTGTCCTATCTGGGGCTCGGGATCGTTCCCCCGACCCCGTCGTGGGGGAACCTGCTGAGCGAGGCCCAGGGGTTCTACCGGGTGGCGTACTGGTATCTGGGCTTCCCGGCGGCCTCGCTGCTGATCACGACGCTGGCGTTCAACCTGGTGGGCGACGGGATCAGGGACGCCATCGATCCCCGGATGGAACGGCTGTTCAGCCGCCGGCGACGGCGGAACCGGCGCGCGGCCTCCGCTCCGGCCTCCGCTCCGGCCTCCGCGCCCGCCGCCGGCGGGTCCGATGCCGCTGCTGGGGGGTCCGATGCCGCTGCTTCGTGACCGGGGTGGCATGCCGGGGTTGCTTCAGGAGGTGGAGGGCTGATGTTGCGACGGTTCCTGCTGCGGCGGACCCTGCTCGGGGTGCTGGTGTTGTGGCTGGTCTCCCTGGGCACGTTCTTCCTGTTCTTCGTCGCCCCCGGCGACCCCGCCCGTACGCTGGCCGGCCGCCAGGCCACCCCCGAGCAGGTCGACCTGATCCGGCACAACCTCGGCCTCGACCATCCCACCATCGTCCAGTACTTCGACTACCTGGGCCGGCTCCTGCACGGCGACCTCGGCCAGTCGTACTTCTCGGGCGAATCGGTGGGCAAGCTGCTCGCCCAGGACTTCCCGCCGACGTTCTCGCTGGTGCTGGGCGGCGCCGTCCTGTGGCTCTGCCTGGGCGTCGGCGCCGGCGTGCTCAGCGCCACCCGCGTACGGTCGTTCCTCGACCGGGCCCTGACCACGCTGGCCCTGGCCGGGGTCTCGATGCCGACGTTCGTGGTCGGCCTGCTGCTGCTGTATTTCTTCTTCTTCCAGCTCACCATGGCGGGCGCCCCGATCCTGCCGCCCGACTCCTACGTGCCCTTCTCCGAGAACCCCGGCGAATGGGCCCGGCACCTGATCCTGCCGTGGATCACGTTGGCCATGGTCCAGGCGGCCTCGTACGCCCGGCTCACCCGGGGCTCCATGCTGGACGTCCTGGGCGAGGACTACATCCGTACGGCCCGCGCCAAGGGCGTGCCCGAGGGCCGCGTCATCTACCGGCACGGCCTGCGCGCCGCGCTGACCCCCGTGGTGACCCAGCTCGGCGTGGACATCGGCACGCTGATCGGCGGTCTGGTGGTGACGGAGTCGGTCTTCGGGCTCGGCGGCATCGGGCAGGCGGTGGTGCAGGCGTTCATCAGCGGTGACCTGCCGGTGATCATGGGCGTCGTCATCCTGGCCACCACCGCCGTGGTGGTGGCGAACCTGATCGTGGACATCGCCTACGGGCTCCTGGATCCCCGGATCCGTCTGGCCTGACGATGCGAGCGGCGCCTCCCGGCGGGCGCACCCTCCGCGCCCGCCGACGGCGCCGCCCTCGCAACCATCTGGCTCGTTCGGAGGGCTTCGACACGGGCCTGATCCGCACCCCTGGACGCTCCGCCCCCCGCCCCGCGCTTTCCGGAACGAGTTGCTGGAACCAGCGGGCCCGCTGGAACGAGCGGACGCCTGGAACGGGCGGGATCCCGGGAAAGGGTGAGCCTGCTTGGGGCCGGCGGGTGGTCTTCTCGGGGTCAGCGGGCGAACTCGGTGGCGCGGGACTCGCGCACCACCGTGATCCGGATCTGCCCCGGATACGTCAGCTCCTCCTCCACCTGCTTGGCCACGTCCCGGGCGATCACCTGCGCCTGGATGTCGTCGATCGCGTCCGGCTTGACCATGACCCGGATCTCCCGCCCGGCCTGCATGGCGAACACCTTCTCCACGCCCTCGTACGACTGCGCGATCTCCTCCAGCCGCTCCAGCCGCTTGACGTACGCCTCCAGTGACTCCCTGCGCGCCCCCGGACGGCTGCCGCTGATGGCGTCGGCCGCCTGCGTGAGCACCGCCTCGACCGTCCGGACCTCGACCTCGTTGTGGTGCGCCTCGATGGCGTGCACCACGTCCTCCTGCTCGCCGTACCGGCGGGCGATCTCGGCGCCGATCAGCGCGTGACTGCCCTCGACCTCGTGCGTGAGGGCCTTGCCGATGTCGTGCAGCAGCGCGCACCGCTTCATGAGCTGCTGGTTCATCTTCAGCTCGGCCGCCATGATCCCGGCGATGTGCGCGGACTCGATGAGGTGCTTGAGCACGTTCTGACCGTAGGAGGTGCGGTATCGAAGCTGGCCGAGCAGCAGCGTCAGCTCGGGATGCATGTCCGTGATGCCCAGCTCGACCAGCGCGTCCTCGCCGGCCCGCGCACAGAGGTCCTGGACCTCCTGGCGGCTGCGGTCGTGCGCTTCCTCGATGCGCTGCGGATGGATGCGCCCGTCGAGCACCAGCTTCTCCAGCGTGAGCCGCGCCGTCTCCCTGCGAACCGGGTCGAAACACGACAACAACACCGCCTCCGGCGTGTCGTCGATGATCAGGTTCACGCCGGTGGTCGACTCGAACGCCCGGATGTTGCGCCCCTCGCGCCCGATGATCCGGCCCTTCATCTCGTCGCCGGGCAGATGCAGCACGCTGACGACCGACTCGGCCGTCTGCTCGGCCGCCACCCGCTGGACCGCCAGCGTCACGATCTTGGTGGCCCGCTTCTCGCCCTCCTTGCGTGCCTCGCCCTCGATCTCCCTGATGATCAGCGCCGCCTCGCGCTTGGCCTGGTTCTCGATCTCCTTGACCAGCTCGGACTTGGCCTGCTCCCCCGTCAGCCCGGCGACCCGTTCCAGGATCGCCCGCCGCTCGTCCTCGACCTGGAGAAGTTCCTCGCGCCGGTCGGCCAGCTGCACCTCGGTCTCGGCCAGCTTCCTGTCCCGCTCGGACTGCCGCCTGGCCTCCTCGTCGAGCCGCTGCTCGCGCTCGGCCAGCCTGGCCTCCCGGCGTTCGAGATCGGTCCGGAGCTCCTTGAGCTCGGACTTCAGGATCCGGCTCTCCTCCTCGACCTCCCGCCGCATCTGCGCGGCGCTCTCGACGGCGCTCTCCGACCTGCGCAGGAGCTCCTTGGCGTCGCTCTCCGCCTTGGCGCGGATCTCCCTGGCCCGCTCCCGCGCCTCCTCAAGCTCCGTGTGTACGGCCTCCACCTGCTCAGGGCTCGGCTCGGACTTCCGGGGCAAACCGCTAGAGGTACGGCGTATGACGACGAGCAGCGCCACGATCATCCCGAACGCGAGCACGAGCACCGCCACCATCAGCACCACGACAAGCGGCTGCATGCGCGCCCCGCCCTCCTCGCGTCGTCAACACCTCATAACGCGGACCCAATACGGGAGGGGTCACGTGCGCGCCACGGAAAGCCCGGTCGGCGTCGTCTCCAGGGCCGATGTCAGGCCAAGGCGGACCGGGCATCGGCCCCCATAGCCGACACCTCGCCTGCCTCGATCAACCGAGCTCGTTCGTCCGTCGTTCACCGGTATGGCAATCCGCGCTGCGCGGAGTAACTCCTCACTGCCGTCGAGGTTATGCGTCGAACAGGTCACGAGCAAGCAAACGCGTCCTCAAGCGTGTCTTACGGGCCCGCATCTCCCCAATCAGCCACATAACCCACGATCACCCCCATTTGTCCCCCACCCTCGCCTCCCCAACCCCCATTCCCCGGACAAACCCCGCAACCCGCACCCGGCGATCACCGGCCATGAAACCGCGGGCCTCCGACGGACACCCCCAGCCCTACGGCCCCCGCCGCCCGCGAGACACTTCTCGAACGCCCGACGCCCGGCTCGCCCGCCCCCACAGGAGCACACGGTGAACAAGCTCATCGACAAGATCGCCTGGATCCACCTGGACAACGGCAAGATCCTCAGCACCCGCTCACGAGGCAAGAACGCCTACTACCTCCCCGGCGGCAAACGCGAGCCCGGCGAAACCGACCTCGACACCCTGATCCGCGAGATCGACGAGGAACTCTCCATCACCATCATCCCGGCCACCGCCACCCACCTGGGCACCTTCCACGCCCAGGCACACGGCCACGCCGACGGCGTCACCGTACGGATGACCTGCTACACCGCCGAGCACCACGGAGTCCCGACCCCCGGCAACGAGATCGAAGAGATCACCTGGCTGACCTACGCCGACCGCGACCGCGTATCCCCGGTCGACCGACTCATCTTCGACCACCTCCACCAAACCGGCCAACTCCCCTAACCCACCTGGCTCTGCTCGCACTCTGAACCCGGCAGCAGACCAACGGCCCCTTCGGCTTCCCTGAAACCCGAACCGGCGGCAGACCGCCAGGCCGTCCCCCAAGCCCCGAGCGGGAGCGGGGTCCAGCCCCGAACGGGAGCAGGGGCCAGCCCTGGAGGCAGACCCACAGCCCCTTCATCTCGCCGAGCCCCGAGCGGGAGCCCCGGCCCTGAGCGGGAGCGGGGACCAGCCCCGAGCGGGAGCGGGGACCAGCCCCGAGCGGGGGCGGGGACCAGCCCCGAGCGGGGGCGGGGACCAGCCCTGGAGGCAGAGCCGCAGCCCCTTCATCTCGCCGAGCCCCGAGCGTGACAGGCTCCGGACCTGGTGGCGGGTCAGGTGGAGAAGCCTGGGGGATCAGGAGAAGTCGTCCTCCAGGTCGATGCCCTCCTGTTCGAGAGCCTCCCGGATCACCCGGTACGCCAGCCCCGACGAGTACCCCTTGCGCGCGAGCATGCCGGCCAGACGCCGCGTACGGGTCTGCGCGTCGAGGGACCGGGTGGAGGCGAGCTTACGGTCCACCAGCCGTCGGGCCGTCTCGGCCTCCTGGTCGGAGTCCAGGCGCTCCACGGCTTCCTTCACGGTCTCGGTGTCGACACCCCGATGGCGCAACTCGGCCGCGAGCGCACGCTTCGCGAGACCCCGACCGTGGTGCCGGGAATCGACCCATGCCTCCGCGAACGCCTCGTCATTGATCAGCCCGAGCTCGACAAACCGATCAAGCACCTTTTCGGCAGCCTCATCCGGTACGTCCCGCTTGCGAAGGGCCTCGGCCAGCTGCGCCCGCGTCTTGGGAGCCATGGTGAGCAGCCGAAGACAGATGGCCCGCGCAACGGACTCCGGGTCGGCCGCGGGTGCCGCCGCAGCGGAACTGCCGACGTCCGGCCCATCAGGCAACGGCCCACCATGCGATGGCCCGCCATACGATGAGCCTTCATGCAGCGGCCCGTCGTGCATTGGCCCGTCAGACGGCGACCCGTCGGACAGCGGGCCGCCACGGCCGGACGCGCCTCTTCCGAAGCGTCCGCTCCCCTTGCCGTTCCCCCGTCCAGTGCTCCGGCCGCCTATCCGGCGTCCCTTGCCTGAACGCTTCTTCCCACCCGCGTCCTGCTCATCGCCGAACCAGCTGCTTCCGGCCAGCACCTCAGAATGCCACTCATCGGCGCCGCGCTTCTCCTCGGCGGAAGCCTCACCCTCCGGGCGTCCGCCAACGCCGCCGGGCTCGTACGGATCTTCCCGTTCCCGCAGGTTCTCCTCAGCGGCACCGCCGTCATCCTGACCACTCAGCCCAGCCGACCGCGCCCCGGAGCTTTCCTCACGCTCCTGAACTCCGCGTCCGCTCGTACGCCGCGGAGCAACGCCGGCAGCGTCCTCGCCATCATGGCCACTCAGCTCATCCGAAGGACTTCCAGCGAAACCCTCGCCGTCCTGAGCCCTCCGCCTGCTCGTACGCCGCCCAGCAACCCTGGCAGCGCCCTCGCCGTCATGATCGCCCAGCTCATCCAGCGCGCCTCCGGCGAAATCCTCAGCGACCTGGGCTTTCTTCTTACGCCTTCCGGAACTGCCCTTACGGGCCGGTTCGGTGCGGGCGTCTTCGGCAAGCAAGCTCGCAGCGGTGTCACGGCCGGCAGGAGTCTTACGCTCGCCTGGCCAGACGAAGATCGGCGCGTCGGCTCCATCGTCCGAGCGCCCTCGGGACGCCCGTCCCCTGGCCCGGCCGCCGGTCCGCCCACCAGCTCGGCCACGATCGGCCGGGCTGCCGTCGGGGGTGGCTTCGTCGTCCTGGACGCTGGGGTCGGCCGAGTCGAGCCGGCCGGGGGTGTGCTGGTCAGCCGGATCGCCATGCTCAGCGCCCGGCCATGTCATGAACACCTCACTGCGCGGCCTGAGCCCGAAACCCGCTTCACCGCCCAGCGCGACATCGGCCTCACTGCCCGGCGTCACGCCAGCCCCTTCGCTCAGCCCAACACCGGCGTCACCCTCCGAGGCAACGCCCGTCTTGCGCGGCCCAACACCGGCGTCACCTTCCGGCGCAACAACCGCCCTTCTGCGCGGCCCAACGTCAGCTTCATCGCCCGGGGCGACGGAGGCCCCTCCACCAAGCCCGGCCACAGCCCTATTACTCAGGCTCCGGTCGGCTTCGCGAGTTGCGTCCGTTTCTCTCTCGTCGGCCTGGGGGCGGGGGTCGCCCGGCCAGTGGAAGGTCGGCGCGGCCATCTTCCGGCCAGGGCCCCACGCTGGGGGCACGACAACGGCCTGCCCGCCCGTGCCCCAGCCCGGCACACCCTCGTCGTCCATCTGCGCAGGGACGACCACGTCTTCCACGTGCGCGGGGACGACCACGTCGTCCGTATCGTCGCGAACCACCACGTCGCCCGCCTCATGGTGAACGACCGCATCGTCCGCCTGATCGTGGACGGCCATGCCCTCCACGCCGGCGGCCCCAGCGGGATCGGCGGCGTCGGCCAGCCCGTCGTGGGCAGCCGGGTCATCTGCTCCGGAGTGGGTGGTCGGCGAGTGGTCGTCGTCAGAGGTGGGGGGCTCGGAGGCGGCGGCTCGGAGGCGGGCGCGTTGTTCGTGCCATTCGTCCACCGACGGCCAGCCGTCCGCGGCCGACCGAGCCAGGTCGGCGCCACGGGAGCCCCTGCCCGAGGCCGGACGGCCGGTAGCCCGGGTCACCGGCTCGGGCGTGGCCCCGGTCACCGACTCAGCCGAGGTGGCCCAGGTCGGCGGCTCGGGCGTGGTGGCCCAGGCCGACGGCTCGGGCGTGGTGGCCCAGGCCGACGGCTCGGGGGTGGTGGACGTGGGCGTCGGGTCGGAGGGGGCGGCCCGGGGGCCGCGGGGTCCGCGCTTTCTGCGCTCCCCCGAGGCGGGGAGGTCGGGCCATGCGCCCCAGTCCCGGGAACGGGGCGCCTGCGACGGATCCCTCTCACTCATGCGCCGACCGATCAGACGTCACCCGGCTTGGGGGTGGACTTCGAGCCACGACCCGAGGGCGCGGCGGCGGGAGCCGGGGCAGCGGCGGCGGCGACGGGCTCGGCGGGCGTGTCGAGCTTCGGACCGACCCCGAGCTTGTCCTTGATCTTCTTCTCGATCTCGTTGGCCATGTCGGGGTGGTTCTTCAGGAAGTTGCGCGCGTTCTCCTTGCCCTGGCCCAGCTGGTCGCCCTCGTACGTGTACCAGGCGCCCGACTTGCGGACGAAGCCGTGCTCGACGCCCATGTCGATGAGGCCGCCCTCGCGGGAGATGCCCACGCCGTAGAGGATGTCGAAGTCGGCGACGCGGAAGGGCGGGGCCATCTTGTTCTTGACGACCTTGACCCGGGTGCGGTTGCCGACCGCCTCCGTGCCGTCCTTCAGGGTCTCGATGCGGCGGATGTCCATGCGGACGGAGGCGTAGAACTTGAGCGCCTTGCCACCGGTCGTGGTCTCGGGGCTGCCGAACATGACGCCGATCTTCTCGCGGAGCTGGTTGATGAAGATCGCGGTGGTGCCGGTGCTGTTGAGCGCGCCGGCGACCTTGCGCAGGGCCTGGGACATGAGGCGGGCCTGGAGGCCGACGTGGCTGTCGCCCATCTCGCCCTCGATCTCGGCCTTGGGCACCAGGGCGGCCACCGAGTCGATGACGATGATGTCGACCGCGCCGGACCTGATCAGCATGTCGGCGATCTCGAGCGCCTGCTCACCGGTGTCGGGCTGGGAGACGAGCAGGGCGTCGGTGTCGACGCCCAGCTTCTTGGCGTATTCGGGGTCAAGGGCGTGTTCGGCGTCGATGAACGCCGCGATGCCGCCGGCCCGCTGGGCGTTGGCCACCGCGTGCAGGGCGACCGTGGTCTTGCCCGAGGACTCGGGGCCGTAGATCTCGACGATGCGCCCACGCGGGAGGCCGCCGATGCCGAGGGCCACGTCAAGGGAGATCGACCCGGTGGGGATCACCTCGATGGGGGCTCGGGCGTCGTCGCCCAGTCGCATGACGGAGCCCTTGCCGAACTGCCGCTCGATCTGAGCGAGCGCGGTCTCGAGGGCCTTCTCGCGGTCGTTGATAGCCATGGGAGCTCCCTCTGGAGGGTCGTGGTCCGATCAGTCGAGTGAAAGCTACGGCCTGCCACCGACATTTTCTGAGACGGTCGGGGAAGGCGTGGCCGGGTTCGGCAGGTTCATCGTAGCCGAACGGCTGTTCGATCACATCACGAACACGCTGCTGGGATGCATGCGGCGTGGTCAGAGGAGGGCGAGGCCGATGCTCGGACGTCGCTCGCGTTCATGGTGGTTGCCGGCCGATTGGCCGTGGGGTCTGCCCGGAGGGTCGCGGCCGTGGGATCGGGCGCGGCGGGCGGATGTGATGGGGTGCGTCCGCATGGGTGGCTGCCTTGGTCCGGGTCCGACGAACGCCTGCCCCTCGCAGGCGAGCGGCATCTGACCCGCCCAGGAAAACGCGGCTCCGGCCCGTCCCCAAGAACGGCTCCGGCCCTTCCCGGAGAACACGGCTCCGGCCCGTCCCGGAAAAACGCGGACCTGAGCCGTCCCGGAGGATGCGGATCGCCGCGTGGGGAGACGTCACGGACGCTCTCCCCACGCGGCGCGGAGAGCGCGGGCACCGGGGCCCGGGTGACACCTGGGGCGCGGGGGGCGAGGGCGTTCGACGATCTTCCGCGCGGGTTGCCGCCGACGTGTTGTCATACGCCGTGAGCTGGGGAGACTCCCATGCAGGGGATTGGCTGGGAGGCGGCGAAGTGGCGAGTGGCTACACCGGGGAACGACGCACCCTTCTGGAGGCGCTCGCCGAGTTGCTGCCCCATCAGGGGCTGGTCAGCCGCATGGTCGGCGGCGACGATCCGGTGCTGTGGGTGTGGCATCCGCGCACGCGCCGCCAGACCATCATCTTCGCCACCCCCTCCAGCGAGGGCTGGACGTTGTTGTGGTCGCCGGGCGGCCAGGGCAGCGCGGACGACCTGGAGGCCACGGCGGACGCGCTCCGCCGGACGCTGGGCTCAGCGTAGGCCGGGCGAGACGTCCTCCACCTGGCACACGGCCCGCCAGACGGTCTTGGCGCTCTCGCCGTCGGCCAGCGCCTGGATCACGGTACGGCCGCCCAGCGGGGCGATCACGTAGTCGCGGGCCCACGATTCGGCATAGGTCTCGCCGAAATGGACGTTCATCCGTCTCCAGAACTCGGTCAGGCGCATGGACCAAGTATGGAATCGCGTCAGGTGTGGGTAAGACATCCGCATGCCAAAGACCCCCAAGTCTTCACCCCCGAAGACCGCCAGGACCAAGGCCAACAGGGCGCGCCGCCGCCGGCTGTTACTCGCGATGCGGCAGGCCGTCCAGAAGGAGAAGGGACAGCGATCGGAGCGGCACGCGGGAATCAGGCAGGAGCCGCGTGCGGGCAGGCCGCGTACGCGCAGGGCGTCACGGCGCTGAGCCGGGACGAACCGTCACAGCACTCGCGCACCGTACATCTCACCGAGATGGTCGGCGAGCAGCTCCAGGCGGGCGCCGTCGGGGTCCTTGAAGTAGATGGAGGCGCCGCTCTCGATCTGGTGCGGCACGCCGGCCATCTCCAGCTTGCCGCGCAGCCGTTCCCAGGTGGCGGGGTCGACGGAGATCGCCACGTGGTGCAGCCCGCCGAGCACCTCCTGGTACGGGCCGAGGTCGAGCCCAGGGAAGTCGAAGAACGCGAGCAGGTTGCCGTTGCCGATGTCGAAGAAGAAGTGGCTCGAACCCTTGTAGTCGCGGTTCTCGATGATCTCCGTCAGCGGGAACTCCAGAAGTTCCTGGTAGAACTTGATGGTCCGCTCCACATCGGACGACAACATGGCCACGTGATGCAGACCACGGGCGCTGCTCGACGGCCGGTGCGGTAAGGCGTACTGGCTTCTCAACTGTGCGCGTCGGGTCTCGACGGCGGCATAATCAATGGTCACGGTCGCTGTATGTCCGCCTTGCCCCCCGCTCAATCACCCGGCGCCGCTCCAATGCGTTTTCTGTCGGTGGCGCGAGGCAGTATGTGCTGGTGAGCTCGCTAGACCACTTCACCCAGGTGACCAGGCAATGGTTCGCCGGCGCCTTCCAGGCGCCCACGGCGGCCCAGGAGGGCGCGTGGGAGTCGATCGCGCGCGGCGACAACACGCTGGTCGTCGCCCCCACGGGGTCGGGCAAGACGCTGGCGGCGTTCCTGTGGTCGCTCGACCGGCTCGCGGCGCGGGCGGCCGAGCAGGTCCCGGGCGAGGGTGCGGCGAAGGGGCACAAGCCGGGCACCCGCGTGCTCTACGTGTCGCCGCTCAAGGCGCTGGCCGTCGACGTCGAGCGCAACCTGCGCGCGCCGCTGGCCGGGCTCAGGCAGACGGCGCGCCGGCTCGGGCTGCCCGTCCCGGAGATCTCGGTGGCGATCCGCTCCGGCGACACCCCGGCCGAGGAGCGCAGGCGGTTCGCCGCCAAGCCGTCCGACATCCTGATCACCACTCCCGAGTCGCTGTTCCTGCTGCTCACCAGCCAGGCGCGCGACGCGTTGCGCGACGTCGAGACGGTGATCGTCGACGAGGTGCACGCGGTCGCGGCCACCAAGCGCGGCGCCCATCTGGCGCTCAGCCTGGAGCGGCTCGACGCGCTGCTGGAGCGTCCGGCCCAGCGGGTGGGGCTGTCGGCGACCGTGCGGCCGGTGAGCGAGGTGGCGGCCTTCCTCGGCGGCACGCGTCCGGCGACGGTGGTGCAGCCGCCGTCCGACAAGCGCATCGAGATCGAGGTCGTCGTCCCGGTCGAGGACATGACGGAGATGGCGGGCGCGCCCGATCCCGAGCAGGTCGAGCCGTCGTCCGGCCGGTCGATCTGGCCCCATGTGGAAGAGCGCCTGTTCGACCTGATCGAGTCCCACAGCTCGACGATCGTGTTCGCCAACTCCAGGCGGCTGGCCGAGCGGCTGTGCACCCGGCTCAACGAGCTGGCCTACACGCGGCGGCAGGGGCCGGAGGCGATCGACCTGTCGATCTGGGAGACGCCGCCGCAGGACCAGGAGCCGCCGTACGACCTGGAACCCCCGCCGCCCAGGCGCATGCCCGCCGAGACGATGGCGCAGGCGGGGGCGAGCAAGGGCGTGGTGAGCGAGATCGTCCGGGCCCACCACGGCTCGGTGTCGAAGGAGGAGCGGGCCCAGATCGAGGAGGCGCTCAAGTCGGGGCGGCTGCCCGCCGTGGTCGCCACCTCCAGCCTGGAACTGGGCATCGACATGGGCGCGGTCGACCTGGTGGCGTGCGTGGAGGCCCCGCCGAGCGTGGCCAGCGGGCTGCAGCGCATCGGCCGGGCCGGTCACCAGGTGGGCGCGGTCTCCCGAGGGGTGATCTTCCCCAAGTACCGGGGCGACCTCGTCCAGACGGCCGTGGTGGCCGAGCGCATGCGCGCCGGGCAGATCGAGGAGTTGCGCTACCCGCGTAACCCGCTCGACGTGCTGGCCCAGCAGATCGTGGCCATGACCGCGCTCGACGAGTGGACCGTCGACGAGCTGGAGACCGTGGTCAAGCGGGCCGCCCCCTACGCCACCCTGCCGCGCAGCGCGCTGGAGGCGACGCTCGACATGCTGGCCGGCCGCTACCCGAGCGAGGAGTTCGCCGAGCTGCGGCCGCGCATCGTCTGGGACCGCGTCACCGGCGTCCTCCAGGGGCGGCCCGGCGCGCAGCGGCTGGCCGTGACCAACGGCGGCACGATCCCCGACCGCGGCCTGTTCGGCGTGTTCCTCGTGGGTGAGAAGGCGTCCCGGGTGGGCGAGCTCGACGAGGAGATGGTCTACGAGTCGCGGGTGGGCGACGTGTTCGTGCTGGGCGCGACGTCGTGGCGGATCGAGGACATCACGGCCGACCGGGTGCTGGTCTCGCCCGCTCCTGGCCAGCCGGGGAAGCTGCCGTTCTGGCACGGCGACACGGCCGGGCGGCCGGCCGAGCTGGGCCGGGCGATCGGGCAGTTCCTGCGGGAGCAGGCCAAGCAGGGTTCCACCGACCGCATCAGGGAGGCGGGGCTCGACGAGTTCGCCGCGGGCAACCTGCTGGCCTACCTCGACGAGCAGCGCGAGGCCACGGGCTACGTGCCCGACGACCGTACGCTGCTGGTCGAGCGCTTCCACGACGAGCTGGGCGACTGGCGGGTGGTGATCCACTCCCCCTACGGCGCGCGGGTGCACGCGCCCTGGGCGCTGGCGATCAACCGGCGGCTGCGCGAGCGTTACGGCATCGACGTGCAGGCCGTGCACTCCGACGACGGCATCGTGCTGCGCATCCCCGACACGCTGGCCGAGCCGCCCACCGACGTGGCGGCGTTCGACGCCGAGGAGATCGAGCAGATCGTCACCGAGGAGCTGGGCGGGTCGGCGATGTTCGCCTCCCGGTTCAGGGAGTGCGCGGGGCGGGCGCTGCTGCTGCCGCGCCGCGTGCCGGGCCGGCGCAGCCCGCTGTGGCAGCAGCGCCAGCGGGCCGCCCATCTGCTGGGCGTGGCCTCCCAGTACGCCTCGTTCCCGATCGTGCTGGAGACGATGCGCGAGTGCCTCCAGGACGTGTTCGACGTGCCGGGGCTGGTCCAGCTCATGCGTGACATCGCGGCCCGCCGGATC
Organism: Nonomuraea sp. NPDC001636; assembly: GCF_040298265.1. NCBI lineage: Bacteria > Bacillati > Actinomycetota > Actinomycetes > Streptosporangiales > Streptosporangiaceae > Nonomuraea > Nonomuraea sp. NPDC001636. Next base: position 48,961 of record NZ_JBEOZT010000004.1, on the reverse strand, counting down.
CGGGTGGTGGAGGTCGAGACGTCGCAGGCTTCGCCGTTCGCCGCGTCGCTGCTGTTCCACTACGTCGGCGCGTTCATGTACGAGGGCGACGCGCCGCTGGCCGAACGCCGCGCGCAGGCCCTGGCGCTGGACACCACGCTGCTGGCCGAACTGCTCGGCCAGGCCGACCTCCGCGAGCTGCTCGACCCCGACGTGATCGTGAGCAGCGAGCGCGAGCTGGCCCGGCTCGACCGGCCGCTGCGCGACGCCGAGGACCTGGCCGACCTGCTGCGTTCGCACGGGCCGCTGCTGACGCCCGACGTGAGCGTGCGCGGCGGCGACCCGTCCTGGCTGGAGGAGCTCGAACGCGCGCGCCGGGCCATCCGCGTGCGCATCGCGGGCGAGGAGCAGTGGGCGGCCGTGGAGGACGCCGCCCGGCTGCGCGACGCGCTCGGCGTGCCGCTGCCCGTGGGGGTGCCGCACGTGTTCCTGGAGCCGGTGCCCGACCCGCTGGCCGACCTGGTGGCCCGGCACGCCCGCACCCGCGGGCCCTTCCACGCCGGCACCGCCGCCGCCAGGTTCGGGCTCGGCGCGGCCGTGGTGACCGACGCGCTGCGGCGGCTGGCCGCGTCGGGGCGCGTGGTGAACGGGGAGTTCCGGCCGGGCGGCCGGGGCGAGGAGTGGTGCGACGCCGGGGTGCTGCGGATGTTGCGCCGCAGGTCGCTGGCCCGGCTGCGCAAGGAGGTCGAGCCGGTCGCGGCCGAGACGCTGGCCCGTTTCCTGCCCGCCTGGCACGGCATCACCGGTTCCGGCACGTCGTCCGACGGCTCGCGGGCCGGGGCGGCCCGGGCCATGGACGCGCTGGTGCGGTCGGTCGAGCAGCTTCAGGGGGCCGCGGTGCCGGCGTCCGCGCTGGAGACTCTCGTGCTGCCCTCGCGGGTGCCCGGCTACCATCCGGCGCTGCTCGACGAGCTGACCTCGTCGGGCGAGGTGATGTGGGTGGGGCAGGGGTCGTTGCCCGGCGGCGACGGATGGGTGTCGCTCTACTTCGCCGACACCGCGCCGCTGCTGCTGCCCGACCCGGCCGAGATCACGATGACGCCGCTGCACGAACGCGTGCTCGACCTGCTGGGCGGCGGGGGCGCGCTGTTCTTCCGGGGCATCTCCGACCAGCTCGGGGCCCAGAGCGGGGCGCTCGACGACGCGACGCTGGTCTCCGCGTTGTGGGATCTGGTGTGGTCGGGCCGGGTCTCCGGCGACACGCTCGCGCCGCTGCGGGCCACGCTGGGCACCGGGCGTCCCGCGCACCGGCCCGCCACGACGCGGCGGCGCCGGGCCGTGCTGCCGTCGAGGAGCGGGCCGCCGACCGTGGCCGGGCGGTGGTGGCTGCTGCCCGGTCCGGCCGACGACGCGACGCAGCGGGCGCACGCGCAGGCCGAGGTGCTGCTCGAACGGCACGGCGTGGTGACGCGCGGGGCGGTGACCTCCGAACGGCTGCCCGGCGGGTTCACGCCTGTCTACCAGGTGCTTCGCGCCTATGAGGAGAGCGGGCGGTGCCGCCGGGGGTACTTCGTCGAAGGGCTGGGGGGCGCCCAGTTCGCGCTGGCGGGGGCGGTCGACCGGATGCGTGCCATGGCCCCGAGCGTCGCGCCGACCGGCGGTGGGCCGGCCGAGGGCTTCGGTGCGCCGCCCGACATCCCCGCCTGGGAGACCGGCCGGCCCGGCGGCGGGGGGTTCGGTCTCCCAGGCGGGGGGTTCGGCGGCGGATTCGACGACGGAGAGGGCGGCCGGAGCTCACGGCCCGGTGGCGGCGGGTTCGACCGGGGCGGCGAGGCCGGGATGCTCGGTCGAGGCGGCCGGGGCGGGTCCGGGCCGCGGGCCGTGGTGCTGGCCGCCGCCGACCCGGCCAGCCCGTACGGGGCCGCGCTCCCCTGGCCGCAACGTCCCGGCGACGTCGGGCACAAGCCGGGCAGGAAGGCGGGCTCGCTGGTCGTGCTCGTGGACGGTCACCTCGTCCTGTACGTGGAGCGGGGCGGCAAGACGTTGCTGTCGTTCGCCGACGACGAGCGGCTGCAACCGGCGGTCGACGCGCTGGCGTTGGCCGTGCGCGACGGGGCGCTCGGGAAGCTGACGGTGGAGCGGGCCGACGGCACGTCCATCGTGGAATCGCCGCTGGCGGCCGCCCTGGAGGCGGCCGGGTTCCATCCGACCCCCCGGGGGCTGCGCCTGCGCGCCTGACCAGTCGGCGGTGGCGACGGCCGGCCGTCACGGATTTGTATACGATGGGCGGCCATATGGCTGATGTGAGGCGGAGCGCGGGGCGTACGACGCTGCTGGGCGAGGTCACCGAGGAGCTGCGTCGTCGCATCCTGTCCGGTGAGCTGGCCCAGGGAGAGCGGCTGGTCGAGGATCGGCTGGCTGCGCTGCTCGGCGTGTCGCGCAACCCCGTGCGCGAGTCCATCCGGGTGCTGGCGGCCGAGGGGTTCGTCGAGGTCGTCCCGCGGGTCGGCGCGACGGTCGCGCGGCTGACGGCCGAGGATGGCGAGGAGCTCTTCGACGTGCGCATGGCGGTCGAGGGCCTGGCCGCCCGGCTGGCGGCACGCAAACGCAGCCCCGAGGCCGTCGCGCGGCTGCGTCAGGTGCTCGACGCGGCCAGGGAGGCCGTGGCGGCCGGGCGACCGGCGGCGGTGGCCGAGCTCAACACCGCCTTCCACCTGGCCGTGGGCGAGGCGGCGGGCAACTCCTATCTCAACCTGATGATGAAACCCATGGTGCTGCGGGCGCAGTGGGTGTTCAGCCAGACCGCCGCCGTCCGGGGGCCGCACTCCTGGACGGAGCACCTGAGCCTGTGCGAGGCCATCGCGGCGGGCGACGAGGACGAGGCCCAGGCCAGGGCGGTCGCGCACGTCGCCGCCGCCCGCCGGTCGTTCCTCGCTACCGTGCCCCGGACGACGAACCATGCGACCGACGCGGACGACAAGGACGCACAGGCGGCAACCGGCACCCCGCAGCGTGGGTGAGATGCGGAGATTGTATACAGTCTCCTGAACCGTCCCCCCGGGAGGAGAGACCGTTGTTCACCACCAGGCCCGAGCTGACGGGCGACTTCGGCATGGTCGCCAGCACCCACTGGCTGGCCTCGGCGGCCGGGATGGGCGTGCTGGAGCGCGGCGGCAACGCCTTCGACGCGGCGGTGACGGCCGGGTTCGTGCTCCAGGTCGCCGAACCGCACCTGAACGGCCCCGGCGGCGAGGTGCCGATCCTGCTGTGGAGCGAGGAGGAGCAGAAGGTGTCAGCGATGTGCGGCCAGGGCGTGGCCCCCGCCGCCGCGACCGTCGAGCGCTTCGCCGCGATAGGGCTGGACGTCGTCCCCGGCACGGGTCTGCTGGCGGCGACGGTGCCGGGCGCGTTCGGCGGCTGGATGTCGCTGCTGGAGCGCTGGGGCACCTGGTCGCTGGCCGAGGTGCTGGCCCCGGCGATCCACTACGCCGAGCGCGGCGTGCCGGTGCTCGACCGGATCGCCGCCACGATCGGGACGGTCGAGGAGCTGTTCCGGCACGACTGGCCCACGTCGGCGGCCACCTGGCTGCCGGACGGCCGGGTGCCCGCGCCCGGTTCGAGGCTGGCCAACCCGGTGCTCGCGGCGACCTACCGCAGACTCGTCGCCGAGGCCGAGGCCGCATCGGCCACCCGCGAAGGTCAGCTCGCCGCCGCCCGGCAGGCCTGGTACGAGGGTTTCGTCGCCGAGGCCGTCGCCGGATTCAGCACCGGCACCGCCTGGCGGGACAGCTCGGGCGAGGTCCACGGCGGCCTGCTCACCGGGGACGACCTGGCCCGCTGGTCCGCCACGGTCGAGGAGCCGGTGAGCTTCGACTACCGCGGGCACACCGTGTACAAGACAGGGCCTTGGGGGCAGGGGCCGGTCTTCCTGCAGCAGCTCGCCCTGCTGTCCGGGTTCGACCTCGACGCCGCCGGCTTCCTGGACGCCGACTACGTGCACGTGGTGACCGAGGCGGCCAAGCTCGCCTTCGCCGACCGCGAAGCCTGGTACGGCGACGCGGACGTCCCCATGGCCGACCTGCTGAGCGCGGCGTACAACGAAGAGCGGCGGCGGCTGATCGGGGACGAGGCCAGCCTGGAGCTGCGGCCGGGCGCGCCCGGCGGCCGGGAGCCGCGGCTGCCGGTCCTCCCGCCGGGCACGGCGGCCGTCTCCCCCGCGATTCCGGCGCCCGTGCGTCCGGGCATCGGCGAGCCGACGGTCGCCCGCCACGACGCACCGCCGACCGGCCGCCCGCGCCCCCTGACCGGCGCCGGTGAGCAGACGGTGACGCCGGACGGCGCGGTGCGCGGCGACACCTGTCACGTCGACGTCGTGGACCGGTTCGGGAACATGGTCTCGGCCACGCCCAGCGGCGGCTGGTTGCAGAGCTCCCCCACGATCCCCGAGCTGGGTTTCTGCCTGGGCACCAGGGCGCAGATGTTCTGGCTGCAGGAGGGGCTGCCCGCCTCGCTGCGGCCCGGCGCGCGCCCGCGCACCACGCTGTCGCCGTCGTTCGCCACCCGGGACGGCAGGCCGTGGCTGGCGTTCGGCACGCCGGGCGGCGACCAGCAGGACCAGTGGAGTGTCAACTTCTTCCTGGCCGTCGTGCACGGGCGGTTGAACCTCCAGGAGGCGATCGAGGCGCCCATGTTCCACTCCGCGCACATCCCCAGCTCGTTCTTCCCGCGTGGCTCGCGTCCCGGGGTGCTGCACGTCGAGGGGCGGCTCGACCCGGGGGTGGTGACCGAGCTGCGGCGGCGTGGGCACGAGGTCGAGGTCGAGGGGCCGTGGTCGCTCGGCAGGCTGAGCGCGGTGGCCCGCGACGGCGCCTTCCTGCGGGCCGCCGCCAACCCCCGCGGCGCCCAGGGCTACGCGGCGGGCCGATGACCAGCAACCGCACGCCCCGCCTGAACGCGAGAACGCCCCCTGACCGCACGTCCCGCCTGAACGCGAGAACCACCGCCGACCGCACGTCCCGCCCCAAGGCGGGGATCACCACCGACCGCGCGTTCCTCTCCCAAGGGAGGACGACCACCGACCGCGCGTCCCGTCCCAAGGCGAGGGCCGCCACCGACCGTGCGTTCCGGTTGGGGGTGGGGTGGTGACGGTTGGGGAGTTTGTCTTTCTGGTGGGGGCCGGGTTGCTGGCGGGGGTGGTCAACGCTCTGGCCGGGGGCGGCACGCTGATCTCCTTCCCGGCGCTGGTGGCGTTCGGCTACCCGGGCGTCACGGCGTCGGTGACCAACGCGGTGGCGCTGTGGCCCGGCTACCTGGGCGGCGTCGTCGGCTACCGCGCCGAGCTGCGCGGGCAGCGGCGCCGGGTGGCGGCGCTGTCGGCCGCCACCGTGGCGGGCGCCGTGGCGGGCTGTTCGCTGCTGCTGCTCACGCCGGGCCGGCTGTTCGACGCGATGGTGCCGTGGCTGGTGACCTTCGCCAGCCTCGCGCTGCTGGCCCAGCCGTGGCTCAAGGACCGCTTCGGCGGCGCGGCCGGGCAGCCTCCGAGCAGGCTGGCGTACGCCGGGGTGTTCCTGGGTGGCTGCTACGGCGCCTACTTCAACGGCGGGATGGGCGTGCTGCTGCTGGCCGTGCTCGGCATGTTCCTGCACGACGACCTGCACCGGGTCAACGCCGTACGGGCCGCGTTGTCGCTGGTCGTCAGTACGGTGTCGGTGGTGGCGTTCGCGCTGTTCGGCCCGGTGGAGTGGCAGGCCGTGGCGGTGGTGGCGCCGGCCAGCCTGGCGGGTGGCTTCCTCGGCACCCGCGTGGCCCGGCTCATGCCGCCGAACGTGCTGCGCGGCGTCGTCGTGACCTTCGGCCTCGGCGTGGCGGCGGCGCTCGCGCTGCGGTGAAGCAGCGTCGAACGGGCGGTTCAGGCGACGGTGGCCTCGATCAGGTCATCGACCACGTCGGTCAGGTCGTTGCCCCGGGCGTGCACGCGCCGCTGGCGCACCGCCCCGGAGCCCTTGCTCAGCAGCCGTTCCAGGCCCTCCTCGATGAAGGTCAGGTCGCCGGCCTCGGCCAGCGCGGCGCTCACGTGGCCGAACAGCCGGCGGGCCATCACCGTGGCGGGCACGAGCGTTCCGTGCCGCACGTCGAGGCTGTCGCCGACCAGGCCGTCCCGGGCGGCCCGCCAGTAGGCGGCCCGCAGCACCTCCGACGGGATGGGCAGCCCGCGGTCGCCGCGCGCCACCTCCCGCAACGCGGTCACGACCAGGGCCCGGATCAGGCCGATGATCGTCAGGCTGTCGCTCACGTCGAGCGGCACGTCGGCCACCCTGATCTCGACCGTCGGCAGACTCGGCGACGGACGGGTGTCCCAGAAGACCGTCTTGGGGTCCATCAGCGCGCCCGACTCCGACAGCGCACGCAGCGCCAGTTCGTAGTCGCCGAACGTCGGGAAGTACGGCGGCGCCCCGGACACCGGCCACCGCCCCCAGCTGATCACCCGCCAGGACGCGTAGCCGGTGTCGCGGCCCACGAAGAACGGCGAGTTGGCGGCCAGCGCGATCAGCGTCGGCAGCCAGGGTCTGAGATGGTTGCCGACGTAGACGGCGATCTCCTCGTCCGGTACGTCGACGTGCACGTGCAGCGCGCAGATGCTGATCTCGTCCTGCAACGCCCGGTAGAGCTCCTTGCCCTGCTGATAGCGGTGGTCGTCGGTGAGCGGCGGCGGCATGACGTTGCCGAGCACCGGGATGCCGCTGGCCACGACCGCCAGGCCGCAGGACCGGGCCGCCTCGGCCACCTCCTTCCGTGCTGCCCGGAGCTGGGAGCCCAGCTCACTGAGGTCGGCGGAGGGCGGCGTACGGGCCTCCACCTGGAAACGGGTGATCTCGTGGGCCACGTCGAGCATGTCCGTCGCGGCGGCCAGGACCTCGGCCGCCCGGGGGGACACGTGGCGGGTGCGGGGATCGACGACGAGGTATTCCTCTTCGATCCCGATCAACGGAACCATGCACACCTCGCTGGGGGAGTCCGAAGAGCCTCCGCCACAGGTTGTGCCCGTACCGCCGCCGGGGGAAAACCTGGCTAGAAGGGGGCAGGACCGTACAGGGCGGCCGGGGCGCCGGTGGACATGGCCCAGTAGCGGTCGCCGTACGACCAGTGCCACCACTCGGTCGGGTAGTTGACCAGGCCCACGGGCTCCAGGGCGGCGGCCAGGATCTTGCGGTGCTCGCGGGCCTGCGCCGGGATGCCGGCGGCGGCCGTGTAGCAGGCGCCGCCGCTCTCCTCGGGGTTGTCGTTGACCTGGGTGCCCATGTCGTACTCGGTGCCGTCGGGGGCGCACAGGGTCAGGTCGACGGCGGCGCCGGCGGTGTGGGGGGCGACCTCGACAGGGGACACATAACGACTCGCCGCGATATAGGACTCGTCAGGCGTCATGTCGGGATAAGTGGTGAGGAGCTGCGCGCGGTACCCCTCGAAGATGCGCCGCTGCGTGGCGATGGGCCGGTATCCCTCGACGATCAGCAGGTGGAAGCCGTCGGGCAACGAGCTCTCGGCCCGCTCCAGCCGGTCGAGCAGCCCCGCCCGCAGGTGCGCGTACGCGCCGTCGGCGTCGGCCATCCGCGTGTCGACCCGCAGCCGCCCGCGTACGTCGGCCAGCGGCTCACCGCACTCCCGGACGGGGACCGCCGAGACGCGCGGGTCGGAGATGAGGACTACGTCGGTGTCGAGCTGCCACATGGGCAGAAATTCTCACACAGTGTCGGAGAAAACCTGCTCCCGGGCCTGCTCCAGAGCCGCGACCAAGGCCCCGCGCAGCACCGCGTTGCCGGTCACCTTGGTGGTCACCACGGTCGGCTGGCTCGGGCACACGCGGGCCACGGCCTCCTCGACCTTGGCGGCCAGCCGCTCGCCGCCGGCCCGGCCGACGTCGCCGCTGAGCACGATCAGCCCGGGGTCGAGCACGACGGCCACGGCCGCCGCGCCCACGGCCAGGCGGCCAGCCACCTCGTCCAGGTAGTCCTCGTCGCCGTTGCGGACCAGGTCGGGCACGGTGTAGCCGATCACGCCGTGCTCGCCGGCCAGGCCGCGCAGGGCGTCGTGGCCCACCAGGCGCTGGAACGAGCCCGACTGCGGCTGCGAGACGTCGGCCGGCAGCGGCTCGCCCGGCACCGGCAGCCAGCCGATCTCGCCCGCCCCGCCGGTGATCCCGCGGTGCAGCCGCCCGCCGAGCATGACGCCGAGGCCCTGACCGACGCCGGCCCAGATGACCACGAAGTCGTCGTGGCCGACGGCGGCGCCGTAGCGGCTCTCGGCCAGGGCGACCAGGTTGACGTCGTTCTCTATCGTCACCGAGCCGCCGAGGGTCTGGCGCAGGCTGGCCAGCACGCCGACGTGCCAGTCGGGCAGGTCGTAGGACCAGCGCACGTCGCCGCTGCGGGGATCGACGACGCCCCGGGTGCCGATGACGAAGGAGCGGAGCTGGGAGAGCTCGACGCTGGCCGTGGCGCAGGCCCGCTGGACGGCCGAGTGAACCGCCTTGACCGGATCGCGGGCGTCGGACGGGTTGACCGTCACCTCGACCACGATTTTACCTGTGATGTCCGCCACACCGACAGTGAGGCTGTCGGGCAGCACCTCCAGCCCGGCGACGTACGCGCTCGACGGAACCACTGCGTACAGGGCGGCGTGCGGACCCCGGCCGCCGGCGCGCTCGCCCGCGACCTCCACCAGGCCCCGTTCTTCGAGTCGAGCCAGCAGCTGACCTGCGGTTACCTTGGATAGCCCCGTTCGCTCCCCCAGTTCGGCGCGGGTCAGCGGACCGTCCGCGAGGAGGAGTTCAAGTGCCGAGCGGTCGTTCAACCTGCGCAGCAGCCGGGGGATCCCCGGGCTTCGACTCATTACCGCACCCCTCTCGTCACGAATGGCTAACGAGCGTTTCTTTTAAGAAAGTTTCTTGTTAGTTTAACAGCGTCGTTCGGCATTTGACGATCAGCCTGGTGCGGACCGTAGGCCAGCACCCGGGAAGGGAGAACCCTGTGAGGATCGCGAAGATCACAGCCACTACGGTCACCACGGCCGCCCTGGCCCTGGGCCTGGCCGCCTGTGGGTCCAGCGAGGAGCCGAAGCCGTCGTCCAGCGCGGCCGCCCCCGCTTCCAGTGGCCCGAAGTTCGCGGGCAAGACGCTCAGCGTGTGGCGTCTGGGCGACAGCAACCCTGCCGCCGCCAAGTACATGGAAGAGCTCGACGCCGAGTTCAAGAAGCAGACCGGCGCCGAGGTCAAGCTTGAGTGGATCCCGTGGCCGCAGGTGGCGGACAAGTTCGCCGCCGCCGCGACCGGCACCGGCCCGGACGTGACCGAGATCGGCAACGACCAGGTCCCGATGTGGCAGAGCCAGGACGCGCTCACCCCCATCACCGACATCGCGCGTGAGGGCGACCGGGCCCAGATCCCCGAGAACCTCTACGGCTACGAGACGGTCGACGGCGAGATCTACGGCATCCCGTGGGGCGCCGGCGCCCGCGCGGTGCTCTACCGCAAGGACTGGTTCGCCGACCTGAAGATCGAGGTTCCCAAGACCTGGGACGAGCTCGTCGCCGCGGCCAAGAAGATCCAGAAGGCGAAGGGCGCCGGCGTCGACGGCTTCGCCTTCAACGGCGGCTCCGACGCCAACCACCTGCTGGCCGCGTTCGCCTGGTCCGAGGGCGGCGAGTTCGCCGTCAAGGAGGGCGACAAGTGGGTCGGCAAGCTGACCGACCCCGGCTTCCAGAAGGGCTTCGAGACCTACACCGGTCTGGTCACCGGCGGCCTGTCCAGCAAGGCGAACCTGACGCTGAACACCGTCGACATCCGCAAGCGCTTCGCCAACAACAAGGTGGCGATGTACCTCACCGCCGGCTGGGACCTGCCCGGCATCGAGGAGGACTCGAAGGGCAAGCTGAAGGGCGACAAGCTCGGCTTCTTCCCGCTGCCCGCCAAGACCGGCGGCCTGGCCCCGTCCTTCTTCGGCGGCAACGACATCGCGCTGTGGGGCGGCACCAAGGAGGCCGACCTCGGCAAGGAGTACATCAAGCTCGCCACCAGCAAGACCTGGGCCGACCGCTACGCCAAGGAAGGCGGCCTGCTGCCGGTCTACCCCGACACCCTGGCGGCGCTGAACGAGGACCCGGCGCAGGGCCCGTTCGCCCAGGCCTTCGCCAAGGCCAAGGCGTTCCCGGCCGACCCGAACTGGGCCGAGGCCGACGCCACCAAGGCCGTGCTGCAGAACGCGGCGCGCGCCGTCATCGAGGGCAAGAAGGACACCACCACGGCTCTCGCTGACGCCAACAAGGAACTCGAAGAGATCCTGAACCAGTAACGATGGCGAACACGACTACGGTCACCCGGGGCAGGGGCTCGTCCCCCGCCCCGGGGCGCCGCCGTAAGAAGGGCGGCGGGCCCGTCAAGGCCACCGGGATGCCCACGTGGAGCATCCCGTACGTGCTGCTCATCCCCGGTCTGCTGGTCATCGCGGGACTGCTGCTGTACCCGATGTTCCAGCTCGGCGTGATGGCCTTCCAGAAGGTCGGGCTCGCGCAGATCAGGGGGAGCAAGCCGGCCGAATGGGTGGGCCTGGACAACTTCAACAAGGTCCTCTCCAACGACATCTTCTGGTCGGCTCTGCGCAACACCGTGGTGTTCGCCTTCGTCGCCGTCAGCCTCACGTTGATCGTGGGCACCGCGGTCGGCGTGCTGCTGAACAAGCTCGGCAAGAAGATGTCCCTGTTCGTGGTCATCGGGTGCATGTTCGCCTGGGCCGTGCCGCCGGTCGCGCAGGGCGTCATCTGGCGCTCGCTCTTCGACGCCGAGTCCGGCATCGTGAACTGGCTGCTCAACCTGCTGCCCGACTGGCTGGCCGCGCCGCCCGCCGGTCAGCGGGACTGGACCGGCACCCCCTGGCTCAACGACACCTTCCCGCTCTACGTCGCGCTGATCGTGTGCGTGGTGTGGGCCGGGTTCCCGTTCATCGCGGTCTCGGTGCTGGCCGGCCTCAAGGGCATCCCGTCCGAGCTGTACGAGGCGGCCAAGGTCGACGGCTCGGGGGCGTGGCGGACGTTCAGGAAGATCACCCTGCCGCTGCTCAAGCCGGTCTTCGCCGTCCTGACGATCCTGTCGATCATCTGGGACTTCAAGGTCTTCAGCCAGCTCTACGTGCTGATGAACGGCCCGACCAACCGCGACGGTTTCAACCTGTCGATGTACGCGGTCGCGGAGGCGTTCAAGCCCCCGCAGAAGCTGGGCACGGGCGCGGCGATCTCCATCGTGCTGACGATCATCCTGCTCATCATCACCGTCGCGTACGTCCGGCAGATCGTGAAGCAGGAGGAGATGTGAACGCGCTGGCCCGCAAGAAGCTCGGGAAGATCCTCCTGAACACGGCCGGTGTGCTGGTCTTCCTCTACGCGGTCTTCCCCGTCTACTGGATGGTCTCCACCGGCTTCAAGGAGAACGACCAGATCTTCACGACGGAGTTCATCCCGTTCCCGACGCACTTCACCTTCGACCACTTCGCGCGGGTGCTGACCGAGGGCGTGGCGAACAACTCCATCTGGCTCTACATGCGCAACAGCGCGATCGTGGCGCTCGGCACCGTGCTCATCGGCTCGGTCTTCGCGCTGCTGTCGGCCACGGCCATCGCCCGCTTCCGCTTCAAGGGACGCGGCACGTTCCTGGTCATCCTGCTGATCGTGCAGATGTTGCCGGCCGAGGGCCTGCTCATCCCGCTGTACATGATGGTCAAGCGGGTCGGCCTCGGTGACCAGCTCATCGGGCTGATCATCACCCAGGTCGCGCTGACGCTGCCGTTCGGCATCTGGATGTTGCGCACGTTCGTGGCCGCGGTGCCGCGGACGCTGGAGGAGGCGGCCTGGATCGACGGCGCGAGCCGCCTGACCACGTTCTGGAAGGTGCTGTTCCCGCTGGTCGCGCCGGGGTTGGTGGCCACGAGCATCTTCTCGTTCATCACCGCCTGGAACGATCTGGTGTTCGCCCTCTACCTGATGTCGGGTTCCGAGGGCTACACGATGCCGGTCGCCCTGCAGTACTTCTTCGGCCAGAAGGGCGTCGACTGGGGCGCGATCATGGCCGGTTCCACCCTGATGACCCTTCCGGTGGTCGTCTTCTTCCTGCTGGTACAACGCCGCATGGTCGCCGGTCTCACCGCCGGGGCCGTGAAGGGGTAACAGGCACTGATCCTCGTACGGCTCGGCTGGTCCGGGCCGTACCCGATCGTGCCGTCATTCAAGTGATGAGGAGCCATGAGTCAGAGTGATCGGGGGCTGCGTCGCCTCGCGGCCGGCACGCTGCTCGTCGCCTTCCAGGGCACCACGGCGCCCGACTGGGTGCTGCGTGAGCTGGACAACGGCCTGGGCGGCGTGACGCTCTTCGGGTTCAACGTCGCCGGTCCCGACCAGGTCAGGTCGCTCACCACGACGTTGCGCGCCTCGGCCGAGCCCGTCATCTCGCTCGACGAGGAGGGCGGGGACGTCACCAGGCTGGCCTACCACGTCGGCAGCCCGTACCCCGGGAACGCGGCGCTGGGGGCGGTCGACGACGTGGACCTGACCTGCCGGGTCTACGCGGCGATCGGGTCCGAGCTGGCCGCGTGCGGCATCAACCTGGACCTCGCGCCGAGCGCGGACGTCAACACCGAGGCCGACAACCCGGTGATCGGGACCAGGTCCTTCGGCGCCGACCCGGCGCTGGTGGCCAGGCACACGGTCGCGGCGGTCAACGGCCTGCAGTCGGTGAACGTGGCCGCCTGCGTCAAGCACTTCCCCGGCCACGGCGCCACCCGGGTGGACTCCCACCTGGCCGTGCCCGTCGTGGACGTCGGCCTGGACGTGCTGCGCGCCCGCGAGCTCGCGCCGTTCCGTGCGGCCATCGAGGCCGGCGCCAAGACCGTGATGACCGCCCACGTGGCGGTTCCGGTGGTGACCGGGGACACTCCGGCCACCCTGTCACCCGCCGCTCTGACCGGGCTCCTCAGGGGCGAGCTCGGCTACGACGGCGTGGTGATCACGGACGCGCTGGACATGCACGCGATCACCAAGAGCGTCGGCCTGGCCAACGGCGCCGTGCTCACGCTCGCGGCCGGGGCGGACCTGATCTGCCTCGGCCCGATCCCCGGCGAGGACGACGTCCAGCGGGTCATCGGGGAGATCGTGGCCGCGGTGACCGAGGGCCGCCTGCCGGCCGCCAGGCTGGAGGAGGCGGCCGACCGCGTGGGGGCGCTGCGGGCCTGGTTCGGCACGCCCGAGGTGATCGCGGCCGAGCAGAACGGGGTCGGCCTGCACGCCGCCCGCCGCGCCGTACAGCTGACCGGCGAGACGGAACCCCTGGTGGAACCCCTGGTGATCGAGGTGGACACCCCGCCCACGATCGCCGTCGGGAACGTGCCATGGGGGGTCGGCCCGTGGCTGCCGGACGCCGAGATCGTCCGCGTCGAGCCCGCGGCCGCCGACGTCCCCGCCCTGCTGGCCAAGGCCGTGAACCGGTCGCTGGTCATCGTGGTGAAGGACGCCCACCGCTACCAGGAGAGCCAGGAACTGGTCTCCGCTCTGGTGGCGGCCCGCCAGGACGCGACGGTGATCGAGATGGGCCTGCCCGTCTGGCGGCCCGACAGCGCCGCCTATATCGCCACGTACGGGGCGGCCAGGGCCAACGCCCAGGCCGCCGTGGAACTGATCACCGCCTGAGGCGGACAGCCCAGGCCCGCCGGATCAGGGCGTGAGGAGCTCTTCGCGCGCCTGGTCCAGGGCGGCCAGCACCGCGCCGCGCAGCACCGGGTTGGCGTGGGCGACCGCCGTGGTGACCACCTGCGGCCGCACCGGGCAGATCCGCGCCACGGCCTCCTCCACCCTGGAGGTCAGCGCGGATCCCCCGGCGTGGCCCACCTCCCCGGCCAGCACGACCAGCCCCGGGTCGAGGATCACGCAGACCGCCGCCACGCCCAGCGCCAGCCGGTGGGCGATCTCGTCGAGCATCGGCTCGCCGCGGGACCCGGCCGCCACCGCGACCTCGACGCACTCGCCGGCGCTCTCGGCCGTGAAACCGTAGCCGCGGGCCAGCTCGGCCACCGCCTCGGCGCTCACCAGCGACTGCAGGCCGCCCGCCAGCGACGGCAGCCGGCCCGGCTTGGTGCGGATGTCCTCCGGCAGCGGCACGCCGGGCACCGGCAGGTAGCCGATCTCCCCCGCGCTGCCCGAACGCCCCCGGTGGAGCTTGCCGCCCAGCATGACGGCCATGCCGAGGCCCCGGCTGGCCCACACCAGCACGAAGTCGTCAACGCCCTTGGCCGCGCCGTCGGCGTACTCGGCGATGGCGGCCAGGTTCACGTCGTTCTCGATCGTCACCTCGCGCCGCAGGTCGCCGGCGAGCGCCTCGTGGATGCCCTCGTGCCAGCCCGGCAGGTCGAAGGAGAAGCGCACGTCGCCGCTGCGCGGATCGACCACGCCCGGGGTGCCGATCACCACGCCGCGCAGCTTGGCCAGGCTGACCTTCGCGCTGCGGCACGCCTTGACGATCGCGCCGTGCACGGCGGCCACCGGGTCGTCGTGGCCGCCGGGATCGACGGTGACCTCGGCGATGGTGCGGCCGTGGATGTCGGCGACGGCGGTGGAGATGAGCTCGGGCCCGACCTCCAGACCGGCCACGTACGCGCTGGAGGGGATGACCGAGTAGAGCGCCGCGTTCGGCCCCCTGCCGCCCGCCTGCGCGCCCACCACCTCGACCAGGCCGCGCTCCTCCAGCCGCGCGAGCGTCTGGGAGGCGGTGACCTTGGACAGACCGGTCAGGTCGCCGATCTGCCCCCTCGTCATGGGGCCGGTGGCCAGCAACAGCTCCAGTGCGGCCCGATCGTTGATCTCCCGGAGAAGTCTGGGCACACCAGGACGACGCTCCACGCTGATTCCCACCGTCAATTCGAAAAGGTTGTTGGAAGTTTAGCGTCCCAGCCCTTGCATATCATCGGAGCCGAACACGAGGATGCCTCATGACAATCCCCCGCGGCCCGGCGATCATGCTCGCGCTGGGCCTCGTGCTGCTGCTGGACGTGTTGAGAGTCTTCCTCCCGTCGCTGATCACCCTGTTCGGCCGGGCGGGCGAGACGCCGCCGGAGCTGATGGGCCTCTACGCCGCCGCCTGGTTCATCCTGCCTTTCCTCGCGCTGTTAGCCAAGCCGCGCCACGCTCTGCTCGGCGGCGCCGCGGCGCTGGTCCTCACCAGGATCCTGCTGCAGGCGGGCGTGAGCCAGCTCTACGTCGCCTCCGCCGGCGTCACCGCCGGTCTGGTCTTCCTGTACGGCTGCGCCCACACCGTCCCGCGCCGGGCGGTCCCCGTCGGCGTGATGGGCGGGCTGAGCCTGTCGCTGATCGTCCACCTGCTGCTGGACGGCGTGGATCTGGTCTGGCGCGACGGCCTGGTCCCGTGGCTGGCGGTGCTCTGCGTCTGCGCCGCCTTCCTGAGCCTGGTCCGCCCGCCAGCCGCCGAGGTGGACCGCGCGCCCGCGCTGACGTGGTTCCTGCTCGGCCCGGCGATGCTGCTGACCGGCGTCGCCGCCACGGGCTGGGCCAAGCCCGAACAGAGCCCGACCGACCTGTGGCAGATGCTGGCGGGCACCGGCCTGCTCGCCGCCGTCCTGGTCATGGCCGTTGTGCAGGCCGCCCGCCCGCCGCTGTCGCCGGTCTTCGATCTCATCATCGGGGTCCTGCTGGTGGCCTTCACGGTGCTCCTCACCCTGTCGGCGCCCTACGTCGCCGTGCTGCTGATCGGCTGGCTCGGCGCCCTGCTCGCCGGAACCGCGCGGCCCGACTATCCGGCCGGGCGACGTCCTGGCGTGGCCGTGCTCGGCGGCGGGCTGGTCTTCTTCGTCGGGCTGTTCGTCTACTACGCGGCCTACGACATGAACCTCGGCTTCCCCAACGGCCAGATCCTCGTGGCGGTGGCGGTGCTGGTGGCCGCCCTCAGCGTGATCACGGCCCTGGTCCGGCACTCGCCGCCGCCGGCCGGGCCGGTCCGCCTCAACTGGCTGCCGCCGGCCGTCGCCGTCCTGCTGGTGGGGCTCGTCACGCTCGGGGCGCCGTCGGCGCCGCCCGTACGGGCCAAGCAGGGCGACACCTTCACCCTGATCGCCTACAACATCCGCATGGGCTACGGCCTGGACGGCCGCCTGTCGCTCGACAAGATCGGGACGTGGGCCGCCGCCCAGAAGCCCGACGTCGTGCTGCTCAGCGAGGTGGACCGCGGCTGGCTGCTCAACGGCGGCCACGACGACCTGGCCAGGATCGCCCGCCGCCTCGGCATGCGCTACCACTTCGCGCCCGCCGCCGACCAGGTGTGGGGCGACGCGCTGCTCACCAACCTCCCGGTCAAGCAGGTGCACTCCCACCCGCTGGGCGCCCACGACTACCCGACGGGGGCGCAGGCCCAGACGGTCGTCCTGGAGGTCGGCGGCAGGGAGGTGGGCATCGTCAACACCCATCTGCAGGCTCCCGAGGGCCAGGCGCCCGAGGTCGCCGCGATCGCCCGCGCCCTGGCCGCCGGCCGCGACGCCGACGAGGCCGGGCACAGCGCCGCCGGAGCCGGGGAGCAGGTGAGGCGACCGGTGGTCCTGGCGGGCGACCTCAACACACGGCCCACCGATCCGGCCATGGAGGTGCTGAAGGCGGCCGGTCTGAGCGACCCGCTGACCGCGTTCGGGGACCCGCCGACCTCGCCCGCCGACGCCCCCAAGGAGCGCATCGACCACGTGCTGCTCACCAAGGGATTGACCGCGATTTCGGCGCAGGCGCCGCGCTTGCCGTATTCGGATCACCTGCCCGTTCTGACGACCTTGCGCCTAACCAGTGTTGACCAGGAGGGATAATCGAGAACATGCGCCTTTCCGCTCGTGTCGACTACGCCCTCCGTGCCGCCGCTGAACTCGCCGCAGCCGGCGCGGGTCCGACTACCGTGGGTGAGCTCGCCAAGGAACAGGACATGCCTCCCAAATACCTGGAGAACATCCTGCTCCAGATGCGCCGCGCCGGCCTCGTGCGCGGCCAGCGGGGTCCCGAGGGCGGCTACGTGCTGGCCCGGCCCGCCGCGAACATCTCGCTCGCCGACGTGATCAGGGCCGTCGACGGGCCGCTGGCCAACGTGCGCGGCGAGCGTCCCGAACACGTCGGCTACCGGGGTCCGGCCGAGTCGTTGCAGCAGGTGTGGATCGCGTTGCGGGCCACCGAGCGGGCCATCCTGGAGGAGGTCACGCTCGAACAGGTCGCCACGGGCAGCCTTCCCGAGCGCGTCCGCCAGCTCGCCGCCGACCCCGCCGCCTGGGACTGACGACCACCGGCCGGCCTGGCGGCGGGCGCCCTCGGGCCCGTGGCCGCCGTCCCGGCCGGGAGGCGGGTACCTAGACTGGAGGGATGCCCGAGGGAGACGCCGTCTACCGCACCGCGGCGCGCCTGCGCGGCGCGCTCGACGGCCGCGTGCTGACCAGGTCGGACTTCCGCGTCCCGCGGCACGCCACCGCCGACCTGAGGGGCCGTGCGGTGCTCACCACCGTCTCCAGGGGCAAACATCTGCTGACCCGGGTCGAGGGCGGCCTGACCGTCCACACCCACCTGCGCATGGACGGGAGCTGGCGGGTCATGCCCGCGGGGCGGCGCACGGCCGGCGGCGACCAGGTGCGGCTGATCCTGGCCAACGCGGAGTGGCAGGCGGTGGGGATCAAGCTCGGCATGGTCGACCTGGTCACGACCGCCGACGAGGGGCGCCTGGTGGGGCACCTGGGGCCGGACCTGCTGGGCGCTGACTGGGATCCGGGCGAGGCCGCGCGAAGGCTGCGAGCGGCACCGGACAGGACGATCGGCGAAGCGCTGCTCGATCAGCGCAACCTGGCGGGGATCGGCACGATCTATCGCGCCGAGACCCTGTTCCTGCGCGGGATCTGGCCGTGGCGGAAGGTCGGGGAGATCGAGGATCTCGAAGGGCTCGTCACGCTGGCCCACCGGCTGCTGGAGGCCAACAAGGGGCATGGCGGCACGGTGACGACAGGTGATCGCCGCCCGGCGAACCAGACCTGGGTCTACGGCAGGGCAGGGAGACCCTGTCGCCGATGCGGCACGCGCATCAGCCGCGGGGAGATGGGGGCACAGCCACAGGAAAGGCTGATCCTGTGGTGTGGTGGCTGCCAGCCGCGTTAGGCCGCCACCATGTCCTTGACCTCGGGGAACACGGTGTCGCCGATCGAACCGGGAACCGTCTCGGCAAGAGGCAGGCGCTCGTGCTCGGGCATGTCGGCCAGAACAGGCGCGGCCTGGAGCTCCGCCAGCGCGAACTGGTCGGAAACCTCACGCAACACCTGCGAGAGCGGCACACCGAGGGCACCGCAAATGGACGCGAGCAGCTCGGACGAGGCCTCCTTCTGGCCACGCTCGACCTCGGAAAGATAACCGAGCGAGACACGCGCCAGCGTGGACACCTCGCGTAGCGTGCGCCCCTGACGCACCCGCAACCGCCTCAGCACGTCACCGAGCAGCTGACGCAGCAGAATCATCTGTCGCTCCCTCCCCGGCGTGGATGTCTTCACCACGCCCCGCGCGATCGGATCGTGCCGCACATTGGTCTTCTTGGCTTCGTACATACTCCTCGCCGTCATCATGGGGCGTCGCCGCCCCGGGTCTGCCGCTCGTGCCTGGTCGCGCGACTCATCAGGCCCGCCTGCCGGGCGCTCGGTGCTTGCAGTTGGCTCACGGACCTCACTCACAGCTCCACCGTACCCGTATCCACCGACACCGCGTCAGACCGTGCTTCGCATGTTCGCTCGGGACGTAACACGGTAATCATCCGGAATGTTCCCCTTTGTTGGCCTTCAGCACACCTGCGAGGAGATCGACTGCCTCGTGCACCGTCCTTACCCGGATACGTTCGCGCGACCCCTCAAGGCTCAACGCACGCACCAGGTTCTCCCCGTCCGGGCCGTGGACCGCGGCGTACACCAGGCCCACGGGCTTTCCGTCCTGTGGTTCGGGGCCGGCCACACCCGTCACGGCCAGCCCGTATCCCGCCCCGCACACCCGGGCGACCCCTTCGGCCATCGCCGCGGCCACCTCGGGATGCACGGCCCCCTCGCGGCTCAGCAGCTCGCCGGGCACGCCCAGCAGATCGTGCTTGAGATCGGTGGCGTAGGAGATCACCCCGCCCCGGAACGCCTTGGACGCCCCCGGGACCGACGTGAACGCGGCCCCGATGAGCCCGCCGGTCAGCGACTCGGCCACCGCCACGGTGGCGTCCTGCCGCACCAGCAGGGCCAGAACCTCGGCCACGTCCGCCATCGCTCAGCTCACTCCCCACGCGCCCGTCTGGCCACCTGGCGCAGCTTGACCGCCCGTACGAGATAGTCGACGCCCGTCGCGACGGTCACGGCCAGCGCCGCGCCCATCACCACCCATCGCAGCGGGTCGGGCACCCCCGGCAGGATGTAGAGCACGATGGCGGCGATCTGCAGCACGGTCTTGACCTTGCCGCCGTAGCTGGCCGGGATGACCGCGTGCCGCAGCAGGACCAGCCGGAGCAGGGTGATGCCCAGCTCGCGGCCCAGGATCACGATCGTGACCCACCACGGCAGCTCGTCGAGGATCGACAGGCACACCAGCGCCGCCCCGGTGAGCGCCTTGTCGGCGATCGGGTCGGCGATCTTGCCGAAATCGGTGATCAGCCCGTAGCGGCGGGCCAGCTCGCCGTCGAGATGGTCGGTGATCGAGGCGACCCCGAACACCCCCAGGGCGGCCAGCCGCCAGCCGGTGCCGGGCAGGAACAGGCATGCGACGAAGAAGGGGACGAGCGCCAACCGGAGGACCGTGAGGACGTTGGCGATGTTCCACGGGCTTACCACGCGGCGCTCGTCCCTGGTCATGGACTGGCCTTGATGCGCGCGATCAGGTCAACCCCCTCGGCGTCGACCACGACCGCGCGCACGATCTGTCCCTTGACCAGGCCGATGCCCTGGACCGTCACCGAGCCGTCGACCTCCGGGCCCTGGTGGGCGGCCCGGCCCTCGTAGCCGCCGTCTCCCAGGTCGTCGTCGATGAGCACGTCGACCTCTGTGCCGATGCGCTCCTCCGCGCGCTGGGCGGTCAGCTCCTCCGCCAGCTCGGTGAGCACGCGCACGCGCTCGTCGATGACCTCCTGGTCGAGCTTGCCCGGCAGGTTGGCCGCCTCCGTGCCGTCTTCGTCGGAGTAGCCGAACACGCCGATCACGTCGAGCCTGGCCTGCTCCAGGAAGCCGACCAGCTCGCCGAACTCCTCCTCGGTCTCGCCGGGGAAGCCCACGATGAAGTTGGAGCGTACGCCCGCCTCGGGAGCGCCCTTGCGCACGCTCTCCAGGAGGCCGAGGAAACGCTCGGGGTCGCCGAAGCGGCGCATCCGGCGCAGGACGCCGCCGCTGGCGTGCTGGAAGGACAGGTCGAAGTAGTCGGCCACGCCCTCGGTGGCGGTGATGACGTCGATCAGCCCCGGCCGCAGCTCGGCGGGCTGCAGGTAGCTGACCCGCACCCGGTCGATGCCCGGCACGGCGGCCAGCTGCGGCAGCAGCTTCTCCAGCGCCCGCAGGTCGCCCAGGTCCTTGCCGTAGGAGGTGGAGTTCTCCGAGACCAGGACGAGCTCGCGCACGCCGCGATGAGCCAGCCAGTCGGCCTCGGCGAGCAGCTCGTCGGGGTTGCGCGAGACGTAGGCCCCGCGGAAGGCCGGGATGGCGCAGAACGTGCAGCGCCGGTCGCAGCCGGAGGCCAGCTTGAGCGAGGCGACCGGGCTCTCGTCGAGGCGCTTGCGCAGCACGCGCGGGCCGCTGGCGGGCGCGAGCCCGTCGGGCAGCTCGCCGTGGCCCGGGATGCCGGTCTTGGGCGCGCTGCCGCGCTCGACCGGCGAGATGGGCAGCAGCGTGCGGCGGTCGCGCGGCGTGTGCGGCTTGAGCGGACGCCCGGCCAGCACGTCGTCGAGCCGGCCGCCGATCTCGGTGTAGTCGTCGAAGGAGATGACGGCGCTCGCCTCGGGCAGTGCCTCGGCCAGCTCGTTGCCGTAGCGCTCGGCCATGCAACCCGCGGCCACCACCTTCGCCCCGGAGTCGGCGGCGGCGAGCAGCGTGTCGATGGAGTCTTTCTTGGCCGAGTCAATGAAGCCACACGTGTTGACGACGACGACGTCGGGGTCGTCGTCGCCCAGCTGCCAGCCGGCAGCCTCAAGTCGCGCGGCCAGCTCCTCGGAGTCGACCTCGTTGCGCGCGCAGCCCAGGGTGATCAGCGATGCGGTTCGGCGGGATGACATGGTGAACACTACGGTATCGGGAGTTGGCCACCACCTGATGCACGGCCTCCCCGCCGGACTACCGCGGAGGCGTCGCGTCGAGACCGAACGAGCGGGTCACCATCTCGCCCCGGCCCCCGAGTTTCTCCACCTTCTTGCCGTTGACCTGCAAGGACACCGCTCCGGCGTCACCGAGAAGCAGGCTGACCTTCTCCGCGGCCCGCCAGGTCGAGCTGTCTCCGGCCTTCAACATCCCGGCGAAGAGCATCCGGCCCTGACCGTCGCGCACGTTCACGTACGACGTACGCCTGGCCTCGATCTTCAGGGTGACCATGCCCTTGCCCGCTTTGCCCTTGCCCGCCGCGGCTCTGGGGCCCTCGGTGATGGGCGTGTTCGGCGGCACGCTGGGCTTGGGCGTGATGGCGTGCACGTCGGCGGTGCGCACCTGGTCGCTCGCGCCGCCGAGCACGCGCACCGTGCCGAACACCACCACGACGGCCAGCGCCACGCCGAGCGCCATCGTCCAGTTGGGCCCCCGGCGTTCGCGCAGGGCGAGCGTGCGGTCGGCCTGGAACACGGCGGCGGCGCGGACGGGCTGCGGCGCCCCGCCGTGTTGCTGGTCGAACAGGTGGACCGTGGCCTCGGGATCGAGCCCGACGACCTTGGCTATGGCCTTGACGTGACCGCGGGCGTAGAACGCGCCCCCGCACTGGTCGTAGTCCTCCTGCTCGATCCGGTTGATGATCGTTTCTCGGATCCGGGTCGCCGCGCTGACCTGCGCGACCGTCAATCCCGCCGCCTGCCTGGCCGCTGCCAGCATGGCCCCGATGCTCTGTTCCTGCACAGCGAACGCCTCCCCACCACGACAGTGCGTAGTGGTTCATATTCAATCAGTTATCGCCGTGGACCCGTGCATTGGGGTCATTCGCCACGCAGGTCGGCCAGCAGGCCGGGCAGATCGTCCGGTTTCACCAGCACTTCCCGGGCCTTGGAGCCTTCGCTGGGGCCCACCACGTTGCGGCTCTCCAGCAGGTCCATCAGCCGTCCGGCCTTGGCGAAGCCGACCCGCAGCTTGCGCTGCAACATCGAGGTCGAGCCGAACTGGGTGGTCACGATCAGCTCGGCGGCCTGGATCAGCAGGTCGAGGTCGTCGCCGATCTCCTCGTCGATCTCCCGCTTGACCGGCGCGGCGGCCACGTCGTCGCGGTACTCGACCTGCATCTGCTCCTTGCAGTGCGTGACGATCTCGGCGATCTCCCGCTCCGAGACGTACGCGTTCTGGATCCGGATGGGCTTGCTCGCGCCCATCGGCAGGAACAGCGCGTCACCCTGGCCGACCAGCTTGTCGGCGCCCGGCTGGTCGAGGATGACCCGCGAGTCGGTCAGCGACGACACCGCGAAGGCCAGCCTGGACGGCACGTTGGCCTTGATCAGGCCGGTGACGACGTCGACCGAGGGCCGCTGGGTGGCGATCACCAGGTGGATGCCGGCCGCGCGGGCGAGCTGCGTGATGCGCACGATCGAGTCCTCGACGTCGCGCGGGGCCACCATCATGAGGTCGGCCAGCTCGTCCACGATCACCAGCAGGTACGGGTACGGCTGGTAGACCCGCTCACTGCCCGGCGGCGGCACGAGCTTGCCCGCGCGCACGGCCTTGTTGAACTCGTCGACGTGCCGGAACCCGCTGGCGGCCAGGTCGTCGTAGCGGCGGTCCATCTCGCCCACGACCCATTCCAGGGCCTCCGCGGCCTTCTTCGGGTTGGTGATGATGGGCGTGATGAGGTGCGGGATGCCCTCGTAGACGCTGAGCTCGACGCGCTTGGGGTCGACCAGCACCATGCGCACCTCGTCGGGGGTGGAGCGCATGAGGATGCTGGTGATGAGGCCGTTGACGCAGACCGACTTGCCGGCGCCGGTCGCGCCCGCGATGAGCAGGTGGGGCATCTTGGCGAGGTTGGCGACGATGGTCCGTCCCTCGACGTCCTTGCCCAGGCCCACGATCATCGGATGGTGGTCGGCCTGGGCCACCTGGGAGCGCAGCACGTCGCCGAGCGCGACCAGGTCCTTGTCGGCGTTGGGGATCTCGACGCCGATCGCAGACTTGCCGGGGATGGGAGACAGGATCCGGACGTCGGCCGACTTGACGGCGTAGGCGATGTTCTTGGTGAGGGCGGTGACCTTCTCCACCTTGACCGCCGGGCCCAGCTCGATCTCGTAGCGGGTGACCGTCGGGCCGCGGGTGAAGCCGATCACCTGCGCGTCGATGGCGAACTGCTCCAGCACGCTGGTCAGCGCGTTGACCACGGTCGTGTTGGCCTTGGTCTGCGGCTTGGGCGCGGTGCCGGGCTTGAGGAACTGCAGGTCGGGCAGGCTGTACGGCCCCGCCTGCGGCGACAGCACGAGCTGCTCGACCTTGCGCGGCGCGGGCGTGGGGTCCGGCGGCTCCGGCGGCTCCGGCCTGCGCTCCGGCACGGACGGCTCCTCGTCCGCGGGCCCGTCGACGAGCCCCGGCACGATCTCCGGCGAGTGGTCGGCCAGCTTGTCCTTCTCGGCGATGACCGGCGTGTCGTACGGCTTGACCGTCTCGGCGCCCTCGGCCTCCGCCTTCTTGGCCCGCGGCCGGCGCTTGGCGGGTTCGAGCGGCGCGAGCGGCTCGGCGTGCCGCTCGAACAACATGTGCCGCAGCTCCGACAGCCGCTCGGGGATGCGGTGGACGGGCGTGGCGGTGATCACCAGCACGCCGAACCCGGACAGGAGCAGCAGCAGCGGAATCGTGATCCAGGACGGCAGGATGCTCATCGGCGGCGCCGACACGATGAACCCGATCATGCCGCCGGCGGCCGACACCTTGTCCATGCCCTGCCCCTGGCCCGCCGGGTAGGGGGTGTCGTTGGCCACGTGGATGACGCCGAGCACGCCGACCATGAGCGCGCTCCACCCGATGACCATGCGGCCGGTGTCGGCGTTCTGGTCGGGGTGGCGCAGGTAGCGCCAGGCCAGCAGGCCGAGCAGCAGCGGCAGCGCCCAGGCCAGCGAGCCGAACACGGCGTGCACGACGGTGTTCACGACGCCGGAGACCGTGCCCTCGGGGTTGCGCCAGGTCATCGCGGCCAGCACGATCGCGCCGGCCAGCACCGACAGGCCCACGCCGTCGCGCCGGTGTGCGGGGTCGAGCTCGCGGGCGTTCTTGCCGAGCGCGCGGGCGGTGCTGCCGATGCCGTTGGCGAGCAGCATCCACAGCCCGACGATCAGCTTGCCGATCATCGTGAAGACCCAGCTGATCGGGTCGGGATGGGTCACGGAGGACTTGCGGCCGGAGCTCGCGGCCTTCGCCCTCGGTCGCCCCGCCGCCGTGGCCGGCCGCTTCGCGGGGGTCGATCGAGGCGAGGTCGACCGCTTCGCCGGCCCCTTCGATGCGCTTTTCGGCGTACGGGTGGCCATGATGCCAAAGGTACGTCGGAGACGGCGTCGCACGCGCGGAGACGCGCCGTGCGCCCGAAATGTCCTACTGTATTCATATAGATGGCTGATCACGTTCAGTGGCGTCGTGGATCGTCCGCAGTGATGACGTACACGCTGATCCATTCGCGCCCGACGGCAGCGTGCTGATGCTGCACCACCACCCGCCGATCCCGAGCGTGCCGCCCCCTCATGGACGGCATCGGCCTGCGCGAGCCCGAACGGCCGGCCCGCGTGCCGCGGGGACGGACGTGCGGCTCGTGCCGTTGTCGGCCGCGCCGCCGGTCCACGAGCTGGACACCGAGGTCCTGCTCAGTCATATCGGGTGACGAACGAGATCATGTCGCCGCGGCAGCGCCGCTCGACATGACACAGGGGCTGCCCGTCGTGCGTGAGCAGCCCCTCCCGCACCAGCACCGCCTCGCCCGCCTGCATCTCCAGCATGCTCTGGTCGTGCAGGTCGGCGGGCTCGGCCGAGATGGCGTGCCAGGCGTAGCGGTAGGCGTGCCCGGCGGCCTCCAGCGCGGCGAGCACGCCCGCCCTGGCGTCGAGGCGCAGCCCGGCCAGCTCGGGGGCCAGGCGGTAGCGGCTGAGCACGCAGGGCCGCTCGGCGTTGCGGAGCAGGGTGGTGATCTCGTGCACGACGCCGCCGGGCAGCCGCAGGTGACCGGCCGCCACCGGATGCGCCGCCTCCGCGCGCTCCACGACCCGCTCGCCGCCGGCGAACACGCCCGCCATGCCCGCGATGTCGGAAGGGCGGTGCCGGCGCGTCTCGGGGTCGACGGAGACCTCGATCCGGCGCGGCGCCCGCCTGACGAAGCTCCCGAGCCCCTGCCGGGTCTCGACCAGGCCCGCCTTGCGCAGCTCCACCATCGCCTGGCGGGCGGTCAGCCGGTGGACGCCGTAGCGCTCGGCCAGCGCGTCCTCGGTCGGCAGGCGCTCGCCCGGCGCCAGCTCGCCCGACTCGATGGACCTGCCGAGGACTTGGGCGATCTCCCGGTAGCGGGCTTGTCGTGGCACGTGAACACCTTAAGGTGCCGCAGGGTTCATCCCCCGGCCACATGCGGGCAGCCTTTCCACAGACCCTCCCTGCTTCCCGGCGTCCGACATGCACGGCGCCGTTGGTCGGCCTGCTGCGGGACGTGCGTCAGCCGGGAGCACCTTCTTCACAACCGGAGGTATCAACGGCACCCATCTGACACTCTGACTGTGACCGAACTGCCACAACGAGTGATGTTCTAGGACGCACAGTGGACACGACCAGAGTGTCGAGCACAGCCTTCGACGGCACTCCGCACGCCCCGGCGCACGCGCGCCGCTTCATCCGCCAGGTGCTCGGCGAGTGGCGCCTCAACCACCTGACGGAGGACGCGGTGCTGCTGACCAGCGAGCTCGTCACCAACGCCGTGCTGCACGCGGGCACCGGCATCGAGCTGACCTGCCGCCTCGACGTCGCGGCGAGCCCGGCCAGGCTGGAGATCGAGGTCGACGACCACCGGCCCGGCAGGACGGTCCCGACCCCCGAGGCCCTGTCCACCGACCCCGCGCGCACGTCCGGGCGCGGGCTGGCGCTGGCCGCCATGCTGGCCGACGCCTGGGGCGTCACCTACACCAGGACCGCCAAACGGGTGTGGGTCCGCATGGAGCTGACCGACGGGCCCGACCACCAGGAGGTCATGGTCGGCACGCCGGGCCTGGCGCCCGCCACCGTGGCCGCGCCCATCGAGGGGCTGCACGTCGGGGTGCTGCTCGCCGACGGCGACGGGACCGTGCAGTCGTGGAACTCCGAGGCCGAGCACCTGCTGGGCTGGACGTCCGAGCAGGCCGTCGGCAGGCCGCTGGCCGACCTGGTGGCCTGGCGCGGCCACGGCCCGTACGCGATGTCCCTGGCCGGCACCCTGTCCCTGGGCCGCTGGCGGGGCGAGGCGCGCATGCGCCACCTCGACGGCCGGCTGATCCCCGTCTACGTCTCCCACGTGCGCAGCCGCGGCGGGCCGCAGGACCGGCGGTCGATCTGGATGATGGTGGCCGGCGACCACCGCTACGTGCTGACGCCGCCGGCCGCGCCGCTGCGCCGGGAGGCCGGGCGGCGGATCAAGGACCTGCTCGACCGGGACATGCCGTTCGCGGAGCTGCTGGACACCATCGCGCGGATCGTCCAGACCAGCAGCGGCGGCGACGCGGCGTACGTGCTGCTGGCCGCCGAGGGCGGCGACCGGTTCGGCGTGGCGGCGGGCGCGGGCGCGACGGCGGGGCTGGTCGGCGTGCTGGCCGCGGGCGTGTTCGGCCCCGACGGCAGGACGCCGTCGATGATCGACGACCTGCTGGCCGGCGACGTCGAGCTGGCCCAGCAGCTGCGGGCCAGGTCGCTGGCGTGCGCGCCGATGAGCGTGGGCGGCGAGGTGACCGGCTACATCGTGGTGACCGCGGCCCAGCCGGGCCGCTTCGACCAGGAGCTCACGGTCAGCCTGCAGCACATCGCCGACCAGGTGGCCGTGCCGGTGCAGCGCGAGCGGCTGGCCGAGCGCGAGCGCGCCCACCGGGGCCGGCTGTCCTTCCTGGCCGAGGCGGGCGAGCTGCTGGCCGGGGTGCACGACGAGGAGCTGATCGCCGCGCTGACCGCGCAGCTCGTCGTGCCCAAGATCGCGACGTGGGCGGCGGTCTACCTGACCGATCTGGCGGGCATGACCAGGCTCGCCCACGTCTGGCACAGCGAGGAGCGCTACAACGCCAACCTGCGCAGGTCGCTGCCGGCGATCCCGCGCACCGCGCTCGACGAGGTGAGCTGGCCGGTCGGCCCCGAGACGGTGCTGTCGTTCCCGCTGCTCACGCAGGGCAGGTCGCACGGCGCGCTGGTGATCGGCCGCGCCGAGCCGACCCTGCCGCTGGAGCTGGCCGACCTGCTGGCCGATCTGTGCCGGCTGGTCGCGCTCAACCTGCACACCGCCATGCTGTACGCCCGCCAGGCGACCACCTCCCGGGTGTTGCAGCGCAGCCTGCTGCCCATGCGCGTGGCCCCCATGCCGGGCCTGGAGTCGGCGGTCGTCTACGAGCCGGCCGAGGAGGGCGCCGACGTGGGCGGCGACTTCTACGACCTGTTCACCGTCTCCGACCACTGGTGCTTCGCCCTCGGCGACGTGTGCGGCAGCGGCCCCGAGGCGGCCGCGGTGACCGGCCTGGCCCGGCACGCCGTCCGGCTGCTGGCCAAGGAGCACTACACGGTGGCCGACATCCTCGACCGGCTCAACCAGGCCCTGCTGGAGGAGGGCGACGACGGCCGGTTCCTGAGCCTGCTGTGCGGCGAGCTGATCCCGCTGCCCCAGGGCGGCGCGCTGTGCACGATCGCGTCCGCCGGGCACCCGCCGCCGCTGCTGCTGCGCGCCGACGGCGCGGTCGACACGGTGGCCGCGCCGCAACTGCTGCTCGGCGTCGAGGCCGGCGCCAGGTTCTACGTCGAGACGTTCGAGCTGGCGCCGGAGGAGGTGCTGCTGTGCGTCACCGACGGCGTGACCGAGCGGCGCGACGGCGACCGGCTGCTCGACGACGACGACGGCCTGTCGGCGTTGCTGTCCACCTGCCGCGGACTGAGCGCCCACGCGGTGGCCGAACGCGTGCGGCACGCGGTCGAGACGTTCGCCCAGGAGCCGTCGCAGGACGACGTGGCGCTGCTGGTCATCAAGGCCGCGACGGAGCTGCGCGGGGTCAGGCCGTGAAGCGGTAGGCGGTCGAGGAGGTGTGGCGCTCGCCGGGCCGCAGCACGGTCGAGGGGAAGTGCGGCTGGTTCGGCGAGTCGGGGAAGTGCTGGGTCTCCAGGCACAACCCGGCGAAGGGCCCGTACGGCGTGGCCACCCCGTCGAGCATGCCGCCCGTGTAGAACTGCACGCCCGGCTCGGTGGTGGTCACCCGCATGGTCAGGCCGCCCGCGCTGACCTCGATGTCGCCGTCGAGCACGTAGCAGTGGTCGTAGGCGCCGCCCATCCGCTCGCCCACCGCGTGCGGCTCGGTGAAGTCGAAGGGGGTGCCCTTGACCGGCGCGAGCTCACCGGTGGGGATCTTGCCGTCGTCCACGGGGAGGTAGTGGGCGGCGTCCAGCCTGACCACGTGGCCGAGCACGTCGCCGCCGCCGGTCAGGTTGAAGTAGGAGTGGTTGGTGAGGTTGAGCACGGTCGGCGCGTCGGTCTCGGCGGCGTAGTCGAGGCGGAGGGCGTCGTCCTCCAGGGTGTAGGTGACCGACGCGGTGAGCGTGCCGGGGTAGCCCTGGTCGCCGTCGGGGCTGGTCAGTTCGAGGGTGACGGAGGCGGGGGTGCGGGCGGTGACCGTCCAGACCCTGCCGTCGAAGCCCTCGGTGCCGCCGTGCAGGCTGTTGGGGCCGTTGTTGACGGGCAGGCGGTGCTCGCGGCCGTCGAGGGTGAAACGGCCGCCGGCGATGCGGTTGCCGTAGCGGCCGACCACGGCGCCGAAGTAGCGGCTGCGGGTGCGGTAGTCCTCCAGCGTGTCCAGGCCGAGCACGACGTCGAGGCCGGAGACCTCCAGCGAGCGCAGGACGGCGCCGTAGGTCAGCACCTCGGCGCGCAGCCGTCCGGACGACAGCTCCACGCGCTCGACGGTCTCCCCCGACGGCAGCGTTCCGAAGATCATGATTGGGCCCTTCCCGTGGACTCGCGGACGATGAGGCCGGTGTCCAGGTTGATCACCGCGCCCTCGCCCTCTGACTGCAGCAGCAGGTCGACCGCCATCCGCCCGGCCACCGCGGCGGGCATCGCCACCGTGGTGAGCTTGGGCCGGCCGAGCCGCCCCGGCAGGATGTCGTCGAACCCGATGACGCTGATCCGGCCCGGCACCTCGACGTCCATCGCGGTGAGCCCTTCGATGAGGCCCAGCGCGACGAGGTCGTTGTAGGCCAGCACGCCGGTCGCCCCGCAGGCGGCCACCTCCGGCGCCACCGCCAGGCCGCCGGACTCGGTGGGCTGGTTGGGGCCGAAGAAGAGCAGGTCGAGGCCCGGCATCTCGGCCGCGGCGGCCTGCATCTCGTTGCTGGTCCACGAGCCGGGCGGGCCGGACAGCAGGGCGATCCTGCGGTGGCCGAGCCCGGCCAGGTGCTCCAGCGCGAGCCTGGCGCCCTTGCCGACGTCCATCAGCACCGCGGGCATGCCCTTGATCCGCCGGTTGACCAGCACGAACGGCACGTCCTCCGCCAGGCGTTCGATCATCCGGTTGGACAGCCGGGGGCTGCACAGCAGCACGCCGTCCACCTGCTTGGCGAGCGTGCGGATCAGCTCCTCCTCGACCCGCGGATCCTCGTCGGTGTCGGCCACGAAGACGTGGTAGTCGCGCCCCCGCGCCTGCGCCTGCGCGGCCTTGATCAGCGGTGGGAAGAAGGGGTTGGCGATGTCGGCGACGATGAGGCCGATGTTGAACGTGCGGCCGGTCGTCAGCGCCCTGGCCGCCCTGTTGGGCCGGTAGCCGAGGTCGTCGGCGGCGGCCAGCACCCGGTTCCGCGTGGCAGGATTGACCAGGTGCGGCGCCGAGAACGTGCGCGAGACGGTCGACACGTGCACGCCGCAGGCGCGGGCGACGTCTTTGATCGTCACCGTCATGGCCGTCCTCCTTGCAAACGGTTGCCAGAGCCAAGCCTTGACCTTCGGCGGTCCCGGCGTCAAGGTTTCTGCAACCGTTTGCCTCGCCGACCTGCCCGTCCTGCATGTCAACCCGATCGGCGCGTACGCCCGGGATGATCCTGCCCGTCGGCGCCCGGGTTTCTCGGTCGCGGTCATGAAGGAGGTTCCGGTCGAGCCGGAGGAGGCCGCCCGCATCGACGGCGTGGGCGAGCTGCGCGTCATCGCGACGATCACCGTGCCTCGATGTCTTCGGCTTCATCGTGATCTGGGACCCGTACCTGCTGCCGCTGATCGTCTCGACGGACTCCAGCACCCGGACCCTGCCCATCGCCCCGCGCTCGCTCCGCTCTCCTCTGCCGTCGATCGTCAAGGATTGATGTCCATGTATCTGGACGGGGTCCCATATCCTGACACCCTGAAGCCGCCGAGATAGGACGAGTATGGAGCCACAGCTGGTCAAGTCCGCCGAGCGGACCGTACGCATCCTGGAGACCCTGGCGGAGTCCGCCGTCCCCATGACGCTGTCGGAGCTCCAGCGGCGCACCGGCTTCCCGCGCAGCAGTCTCCACGCCCTCATGCGCACCCTCGTCGAGCTCAACTGGGTCGAGACCGACACGACCAGGTCGGCGTTCGGGATCGGGCCGCACGCCCTGCTGACCGGCACCGCCTACCTCGACAAGGACCCGGCCCTGCACTTCGCCCAGGAGACCCTGGAGGACCTGCGCGACGAGATCGGCCAGACCGTGCACTTCGCCCGCAGGGACGAGGCCCACGTCCTCTACCTGGCCACCCGCGAGTCACGCGAGGCCGGCCACGTGATCCCCAGGGTGGGCCGGCGGCTGCCCGCCCACGTCACCGCGCTCGGCCAGGTGCTGCTCGCCCAGCTCACCGACGACGAGGTCGCGACCCTGCTGCCCGACCCGCTGCGGGCACTGACCGAGCACACCATCACCGACCTGACCAAGCTGACCGGCGAGCTCGACCTGGTTCGCACCCGCGGCTGGGCCCTCGAACGCGAGCAGGGCACCCCCGGCGTGGCCTGCGTGGCCGTGGCGGTCGACTACCGCATCCCGGCCACCGACGCCATCAGCTGCTCGATGCCGGCCGCGCTGCCGCCCGCCGAGATCGAGCGCGTCACCGAAGCGGTGATCAAGCACACCCGCAAGCTGGCTGCCACTCTGCGCAGGGAGGGCATCCGCTAGCCCCCTCGTTGGAAGGACTGCCGGTGCGGCTGGATGGTGTTCTCTTCTTTCCGTGGTGACCCCCTTCGACGGCGACGGCGCCGTCTCGGAGCCGGTGCTGGCCGAGCACGTCTCCGCCGGGGTCGCAGTCGAGGCGGGAGGGGTGTTCGCCGCCTGCGGCACCGGTGAGTACAACGCCCTCGACCTCGCCGACCAAGCCAAGGTCATAGCCACGTCGGCGGCGGCGCGGGCGGGCGCGTGCCCGTGTTCGGCGACGCGGGGGAACGCGCGCTTCTCCCCCGCCGCCGTGGCCGAGCTCGCCGCCCTGCCGAACGTGTTCAGCTTCAGGACGGGCTGGGCGACCTCGACCTGCTCCAGCACATCATCCTCACCGTCCGGGCGGCTGGGCCCGCTTCCCAAGGCCGTTGGCGGCCTGTCACGCCGTCCGCGGGCGGCCGTCCACCCGGCGCGGGATCCCGAGGGGGTTGGCGTCCTTGAGCTCGTCCGGGAGCAGCGCCTCCGGCCAGTCCTGGTACGCGACCGGCGTCACCCACCGCCCGATCGCCGTCGCCCCCACCGACGTGTACGCCGACGTCGACGCAGGCCACGGCCCACCGTGGTGCATCGCCCAGCAGACCGCCACCCCGGTCGGCCATCCGTTCCAGATCAGCCGCCCCGCCTTCCGGCCGAGCACCTCGACGATCTCCTCGGCCTCGTCCGGATCATCACCATGGACGGTCGCCGTGAGCGATCCCTCCAGCCGCTCCAGCACCCTCCTCAGCTCCGAAACTTCCCGATAAGTCACTACAACAGCCGCCGGCCCGAAGCACTCCTCCGCGATCCCCGGCAGCCGCTCGCCGAACGACGCCAGATCGGTCGTGAACACCTTGGGCGCCACCGCCCAGGCCCCCTCCCCCGGCTTCCCCTCCGCCAGCAGGGTCAGCTCGCCGAGCCGGCCGAGCCCGCCCAGATACCCGTCCCTGATCCGCTCGGCCAGCATGGGGCCGCCGCTCGTGCCCTCCACCGCCGCGACCAGCGCCTTGCGCAACTCGTCGTCCTCGGGCACGAACACCAGCCCCGGATTCGTGCAGAACTGCCCGACCCCGAGCGTCAGCGACGCCGCGAACCCGCTCGCCACCCCCTGCGCCGGCGCCGACGGAAGCACCACCACGGGGTTGACGCTGCCCAGCTCGCCGTAGAAGGGGATGGGCGTCTCCCGCTCGTCGATCAGCTTCTGGATCGCCTTGCCGCCCGCCACCGACCCGGTGAACCCGGCCGCGACCGCCCGCGGGTGTCGTACCAGGTCGGCGCCCGCCTGCATCCCCTGCACCAGCCCGAGCAGGTCCGGATAAGGCAGGGCGTTCCGTACGATCTTCGCCACCCGATCGGACGTGTGCGGATGCCCCGGATGCGCCTTGACCACCACGGCACACCCCGCGGCCAGCGCCGAGGCGGTGTCGCCACCGGCCACCGAGAACGCGAACGGGAAGTTGCTGGCCGCGAACACCGCGACGACCCCGGGCAGCGGATGGTTCATCCGCCGCACGTCCGGCCGCGGCGGGGTGAGCGCCGGGTCCGCGTGGTCGATGACGGCCTCCAGGTAGCCGCCGTCCCTGACGACCTGGGCGAAGAGCCGGAACTGGCCGGCGGTACGAGCCACCTCGCCTCGCAGCCGCACCTCTCCGAGCGCGGTCTCCCGGTCGGCGAGTTGCCACAGTTCGTCCACGTGCGCGGTGAGCGCGTCGGCGACGGCCTCCAGCGCCGCCGCCCGCTCGTCCGCCGGGGTCGCGCGCCACGCGGCGCCGGCCGCCGTCGCCGCGGAGACGATCAAGTCGACCCCGGCGCCGTCGGTCTCGGGCAGGCCGTTGCCCACGGTCTCACCGGTCCTGGGGTCGTATCCGTAGATCATCGAGTGGCCCTTCGGAGTCTTGACACTTTCTCGGCCCGATTCTTACAGTTGCGGCAACCTGTCCACAAATCTGGCTACTGTTCACATATATGGACGGCGGTTCTTCAATGATTATCCGGCAGATCCACGTGACCCCCGTCGCCTTCCGGGATCCGCCCCTCCTCAACGCCGCCGGCGTGCACGAGCCGTGGGCCCTGCGGACCATCGTCGAGATCGTCACGGACGAGGGCATCTCAGGGCTTGGCGAGACCTACGGCGACCTCGGCCACCTCACCAAGGTCCGCGAGTGCGCGCAGGTCCTGCTCGGGCTCGACGTCCACGCCACCAACGAGATGTACGCCCGCGTCGCGGCCACCGTCGGCGACGTCGTCACCGACCTGCACGGACTGACCGGCGTCGCCACCAAGGAGAAGAGCGTCGACCGGGTCTTCTCCCCCTTCGAGGTGGCCTGCCTGGACATCCGCGGCAAAGCGGCCGGCGTCCCCGTCGTGGACCTGCTCGGCGGGCGCGTCCGCGACGCCGTCCCCTACAGCGCGTACCTCTTCTACAAGTGGGCGGGCCACCCCGGCGCGGCCCCCGACCGCTTCGGCCCGGCCCTCGACGAGGCGGCCCTGGTGGCGCAGGCCGCCCTCCTGATCAAGGAGCACGGCTTCTCCTCGATCAAGCTGAAGGGCGGCGTCCTGCCGCCCGACCAGGAGATCGCCGGCATCCGCGCCCTGCACGAGGCGTTCCCCGGCGTCCCCCTCCGCCTGGACCCCAACGCCGCCTGGACCGTCGAGACCTCCATCCGCGTCGGCCGCGAACTCGACGGCGCCCTGCAGTACCTGGAGGACCCCACGCCGGGCATCGCGGGCATGGCCGAGGTGGCCAGAGCCGTCCCGATGCCGCTCGCCACCAACATGTGCGTCGTCACCCCCGCACACCTGCCGCCCGCCATCGCCGCTGGCGCGATCGGCGTGCTCCTGCTGGACCACCACTACTGGGGCGGCCTCGTACGATCCGCGCACATCGCCACCCTCTGCGGCACCTTCGGCCTGGACCTGTCGATGCACTCCAACTCCCACCTCGGCATCAGCCTGGCCGCGATGACCCACCTGGCCGCCGCCACCCCGAACCTGACCTTCGCCTGCGACACCCACACCCCCTGGCAGGACGGCCAGGACGTGGTGCTCCCCGGCAGCCTGCGCTTCGTCGACGGCGCCGTACCGGTGCCCACCGGCCCGGGCCTGGGCGTCGAACTGGACCGCGACGCGCTGGCGGTCATGCACGAGCAGTACGAGACCTGCGGCCCCCGCGCCCGCGACGACACGGCCTACATGCGGCGCATCGACCCTTCCTTTTCCGCTAAGGTCCCCCGCTGGTGAACGCCGCCTACGTCTCCCCCTGGGACGTCGTCGGCAACCCGACCACCCCCGCCCGCCTGGCCGAGCCGGGCGTCGAGCCCTGACACAGCAACCCGCCGCACCTCAACCGGGGCGCAAACCTCACATCACAGACCAGGTGCTCCTCAGCCACCCGCCGCCATCATCGTCCGGCCCCCAAAGTCACCCACCTGACCAGCGTCAACCGTCTCACCCGACACCCCGACACACCCTGCCGTGTCAGCCGCCGGCGCAAGCCCGAGCCCGCCGCCCACTGCACCCATCATCCGGACCGGCGGCACTCATTCCATCATCGCAAGCCACTTCACATGCGCTCCCCCGAACGGCCCTCTACGAGCCCCGACCGCGTCCATCAGCCACCGCGCGCTCGCCTCCGCCCCGGCGATCAACTCCGGCGGATACCCCAGCACCACCTGATGCTCAGCGAACTCGTCCTCATCGTCGAGAATGAGCCGCCCATCCCGCTTCCTGATCACGTCGAGATCGAGATCCAGCATGGTGACCTCGTCATCCCGCCACTCGGGAACCGTGGTGACATCCACATAGACCTCAGTGCGATGGGGTGCCGCATTGAACGATGCCGTCCACCAGGCATCCCGCGGGAACAGCATGATCGCGTGCTTGTCCCAGGTGATGGCCGGCCCATCCCCCTTGCGCGCAACCGTCCCGCCGGGCACGGCCACCCAAACCCCGTATTGATCGTCTCCGAGCACCGTGCCCGGATGGTTCCAGTGCAACGCCCCGCCGTACTTCCGAAACACCACCCGTACATCACTCATAGAACAAATCTACTTTTCGTCCACCTCCACCACGAGAACCGAGAGGCCACCTCTCTCGTCCCCTCCCCAGCCCCGCCCTCTCCTCCCAGGCCCTGAGACCACGCCCTCGCCACAGACTCAGCTCCAGACCCCACCATGCAGTCGATGAACCCTGCCCTTACCAACCCACGGAAGACGAGCCATCCACCAGCGGCTACCCCCGACTCCCCAAGACCCCTGAGGGCTTGCACCGGAAGCAGAAATACGGCTCGCCCATACCTCTAATCCCACACCGATCGCATTCAGACTTCCGAGGCGCGAACCACAGTGACGAGCGCCCTGTGCTCCCATCCGGTCCAGCTCCAGCCCCTCGCGCTACACCAAGGCCAGCACGCTCTACCCCGCCGGAAAGTCACCCTCAGTTTGAGCAGTCAAGCCCTCATCAGGATAAAGCCCGTTATGCATCACCAGAACCGCATCCCCCTCAGCCGGCGCACTCCCCCTTTACCCGCCCTCACCCCAAGCAAGCCACGAGGAACTTCTACAACCGCACGCCAGATACCACAAAGTGGCATTATCAATCCATCAGACCTACAACAACACCAGCCTCGATAAGCTGCCACCTATCGCCCAAACACCCAGGCATTTTCACCGTTCCCGCCCCCACTCACACACTTCCAGTCAAAGAACGCCCCAAGGAGCCCCTTACCACTCCCCTCCGATCCCGCTTGAACAGTGAGCCGTGGCAACACGTAGCGACTTGACCGATAAAGCATGGGACCGGATCGCCCCCCTACTCCCGTCCGGCGCAGGCCCTGGCCGCCCCTGGCGTGGTCACCGGCAAGTAGTGAACGGAATCCTTTGGCGTTTTGAGACCGGATCGACCTGGCGAGAAATCCCAAAATGCTACGGCCCCTGGCAAACCTGCTACGAACGCTACAAACGCTGGACCGAGAACGGAACATGGGCACGAGTCCTGGCGGAAGCACAAGCCGAAGAAGACCCCACCCCTCCCCAGAGCACCATCCTCCCTCCAACCCACACCACCCAGAGCCCTCAAAAAGACTCAAATCCCACTAGACGACCCCCTCAAAGTTGCAACAATTCCACCTAAGACGCAAAAGAAGTACTTAGCCCTGCTCGCCCCGAACCGTCCCCCTCCGCCATTCCACCAGCACCAAGATAAGAATTCACTCCCACAACTAGGCCACCGGCTAGTAATCTTCACCCTGAGCAAGCCGAAACAGCGAACAGTTCCACACCCACCTGTTCAAGCAGGACAGATCGATCCGACACCGGATCCCATTGACACCCGCGCGGGCACTTAGAATCCCCCTCCATTTTGCCCGCGCGGGCACCTACCAGTTCCTCCACGCCGGCCCGCGCGAGCACCAACCCCTACACCTGTGCCCGCGCGGGCCGCCCCTTCGGTTCGGACAATGCCACACGAACCACCGTCGATATCCACACCGAAGACCCACCAGCCGTGCAAGCCCTGCCCCCAGCAGTCGAGCGGACAGCGGGCGGGCTTCAAGTCCCCTCCCCGAAGGGACAACCGCCTTCATCACGGCCAAACCTAGCCCGTAACGCGCCTCAGCATGTCCATCCTCAGTACGCTCCCCTGCCGCTTGCGCCGGCCCCTGCGTGCTGCCCCATCAAGCTAACGGCCAACAACTCCAGCCGCACCTCTCCGAAACTGGGTATGCGTTAAACGCCTCAACACCAACCTCACGCGGCTCCAGCGGAAACCCGCCGGCTGCCCCCGGATCTAAGCCGAAACACTGTTCCCCTCGGCGCTGGTCAAGATGCCCACACAAATCGACGAACGCACCTCCTGGTCGAACCCGCTGCCCCTGACTCGGTTGACGCGAATCGCCCCAGTGACGAGGAGCCGCTGCCGCAGGTCATCGTCGAGCCGAGGGGCGCGGAAGACGTCGGCCTGCGCTGGGTGGCGCCCGAACTGAAAGCGGCACGGCAGATCAGCGACGCGATCGTACGGCGCCGCACTTCCCAGGGCTGAACCGGACAAGGTGTTGCTCGTTTCGGCGACTGAAGCGATCAAGCCGTAGGGCATATCCGTCCCGATAGCCGCCCCGATGGACAGGCTCGCACTGCCGGGCGATATGAATCTCCAGCACACCTCCAGATGCCCGCTGGCGACCAGCGTGCGAATCATCAACACCGCCTCGGCCCCCGCAAGGCCCCACCGCGCCCCGGCCAGGCCGAGCCCGTCGGCGATCATGTGACGGCGCGCACCCGCTACCACCCCAGGCGCGACCGACCATCCTGCCTCCAGCGCCTGGCCCCACCGCAGATGCCGTTTGCCGATCACCTGACCGCACCGCATGGTGATCGCCGCAAGTAGCCGATTGAATGTGTTTTTCGCCTTCGCAAGGACGTCAACGGCGGCCTCGGGTCCAACCTCCATACGACCGGTGGCGCACGATCGTCCAAGACGCACAAATCGACTTCCCCAGTCTGGCCCTCAGCCTTACAGAATCCACCCCTTGTGAAGATCTCTTACGACCAGAAAAGCACTGAGCACCGAGCGATCACAGGTCCCCTTGCATCACCGCCTCGCAGAAACCAACCCACTCTCGTACGCCGCGATGACCAACTGCGCTCTGTCACGAGCATCCAACTTCGCGAGCAAGCGGCCGATATGTGTCTTGACGGTGGCCAGGCTCAACTGCAGATGATCAGCGATCTCCCCATTGGACAGGCCGCGAGCGATCAACAGCAGCACTTCCCTCTCTCGCTCCGTCACCCTGTCCAACCCCTGTGGCCGCTGCGCCACAGGGGTCTTCGTGAACTCCTCGATCAAGCGTCGCGTCACCGTCGGCGCCAGCAATGCATCGCCGCTCGCAACCACCCGAACAGCAGCCAGCAGGTCCGCAGGCGGCGTGTCCTTAAGTAGGAATCCACTCGCACCGGCCCGAAGCGCATCGTAGACATACGCATCCAGGTCGAACATCGTCACCACGAGAACCCGCGAGATATCCCCGATACGTCGAGTCGCCTCGATGCCATCCATATGCGGCATGCGAACATCCATCAGCACCACATCGGGTCGATGCTCCAAGACGACTGCCACTGCTTCAGCACCGGTTGACGCCTCGCCCACCACTGTCATGTCAGGCTCGGAGTCGACCAGCATCGTGAAGCTCCCTCTGAGCAGAGCTTGGTCGTCAGCAACGACCACTTTGATCACGAGACCTCCTGATACGGCAGACGCGCGAAGACACGAAACCCCCGTCGAGGCAGACTTGCCGCCTCAAAGACTCCGCCGTACATCATGACCCGCTCCCGCATCCCGATCAGCCCGTGGCCGGAGCCGTCCCCGGGCGACACCCGCCTTCCTGTGCCCTCGTCAATCACCTCGATCCGCACCTCGCCCCCGTCTGTCACGACAGAGACCTGACAGCGAGTCGGTGAGGCATGCTTGACCACGTTCGTGAGCGCCTCCTGCACAATGCGATACACGGCCAACTCCACGCCATCGGGCAACCGTCTAGCCTGCGCCGCACCCCCTCCTCGTCGTTCCCCTACTCCATTCGCCGCGACGACTCCTCCGAACAAGCCTTCATCCAGCGCACGGTCACCGTCCCACGGCATGGCCTGTTCCTCGTCAAGAGGCCCACCTACTTCGCCAGGCCCCGTTCTTGGCCGCCCCCGTGGCGTGCTTCCAGCCTGACTCCGCAGACCTGGACTCTCCTGGCCGGCCTCATCTCCACCGATCCGTAGATCAAGCTCGATCTCGACCCCAGCTTGCCTGGCCTGCTCCACCAAACCCTCCAGGCCCGCGATACCAGGAACGGGAACAAGATCTGGCAGTTGGGTCGAACGGAGCATGCCTAGAAGATGGCGCATCTCCACCAGAGCGCTCCGGCTGGCGGTCTCGATCACACGCAAAGCGTCGTGTGCTTCTTCCGGCCTGGTCGCCAGCACGTGATTGGCCACGCCCGCCTTGACCGCGATCAACCCCACGCTGTGAGTCACGACGTCGTGCAGTTCCCGCGCGATGCGTAACCGTTCCTGTGTTACCGCATGCTCGGCCATTCGCTCGGCCTCACGAGCGGCGTACAACCTGCGTTCCCGGACGGCCCGCCCTATGGTCCAGGCTCCGCCGAGCGCCGCGATGCCGACCAGCGGTTGATCGATGTGCACCAGCCAAGCAGGCGTGCCCCCGCGAGGCGCGCCACCTGCGACCACCAGTCCGAACACACTGATCACGCTGACCACACCGATGGCCGAGGACGGCAGCGCGGCCCCGAACCTGTCGGACATCGCCACAATATAGATCGCATAAGCCGGTGCGATGCAGGCGTACCCCACCACGTCAACTGCAACTGCGAAGACGGCAAGCGCCAGCGTGAAACAGAAGACGGGCACAGGCCACAGCCTTCGCACCGCCAAGGGCAGGCCCAGCCCGCACGGGAGGGCGATCTTCAACCCCGGCGGTATCCCAGGCGCGGTGACCGCCGCTGTGACGAACACGAAGGCGAACCCCAGCCCTGCTGCCAGATCGAGCACGATCAGCTGACCGCGGCTCCAACGCCTGGCGAAGAAGGGATGGTTCTCGTTCACGCGTTGAACGGTAGCCTCTCGCCGAGCTGAGCACGTCAGCCCAGGGTCTGACCTTGAAGTTCGAACCGTGGTCTGATGCGCCGCCGGCCCGGCATGCCGCATCTTCTTCAGCGTGATCGAACTTCAGCACCTCACCAAGCGCTACGACGACATGCTCGCCGTGGATGATCTGTCTTTCAAGGTCGAGCCGGGCCATGTGACGGGTTTCCTCGGCCCCAACGGTGCCGGCAAGTCCACCACGCTGCGCCTGATTCTCGGCCTGGACACGCCGACCTCCGGTCAGGCTCTGATCGGCGGCCGACGATATTCCTCCTTGCGCACGCCCATGTTCGAGGTGGGGGCGCTGCTCGACGCGAGTGCGGTCCATGGCGGGCGCAGCGCCTACAACCATCTGCTCTGCCTGGCCGCCACCAACGGCATCGGTGCCACACGCGTGGCCGAGGTACTTGAACAGGTCGGATTGGCGAGTGTGGCACGAAAACGCGTGGCCGGCTTCTCCCTCGGTATGAAGCAGCGACTCGGCATCGCCGCTGCGCTGCTCGGCGATCCTGGTGTGCTGCTGTTCGACGAGCCCGTCAACGGCCTCGATCCCGACGGGGTGCGCTGGATCCGCGACCTGATGCGGTCACTGGCCGCCGAGGGCAGGACCGTCCTGCTCTCCAGTCACCTGATGAGCGAGATGGCGTTGACCGCTGAACGCATCGTGATCCTGGGCCGGGGGCGATTGGTCGCGCACTCCACGGTCAACGAGCTGACCGCGCGCTATCCCTCCCTGGAGGACGCCTACATGGCTCTGACGGCGACCAGCGTCCAGTTCGGAGCAGCAAGATGAGGGCGGCCATGCTGGCCGAATGGCTGAAGCTCCGGTCAGTGACCTCCACCTGGTACGCAATGGGTGCGGCGGCTCTCATGGCGGTGCTCGGCGTGGTCTGGACGCTCTACGTCAGCGACCTCGCCGAAGATCGAGGGACGCTGCAGGCAGCCGCGCCGGAACAAAGATTCCTGCCCCTCCTTCAGATAAGCCTCACCGTGCTCGGCGTGCTGGCGGTCACGTCCGAATACGCGACAGGGATGATTCGCGCCAGTCTTACCGTCGTTCCGCGTCGCAGCACCTTATTTCTGGCCAAGGCCGTCGTCGTCGGCCTGGCCACGCTGACAGCGGCTCACGTCATCCTTCTGGTCACCTATTCGGCGAGCCGTCTGATCGCCCACGACCATCGGCTGGGCTTCAATGAGACTTCGCTGGCCGACGACGTGCCGGTGCTCTTGGCCACGGGGATCTCAGTGACTGCGCTGGCTCTGGTGGGGCTCGGCCTGGGCATGGCCACGCGGTCGACGGCTGGCGCGGTCATCTCGGTCGTGGCCTTGCTGTTCGTCCTGCCCGGTGTTGTCGTGTACCTACCTGCGCCGTGGAACACGCGTGCCGCATCACTGCTGCTGCCGAACCTGGTTCCCCAAGTGGTCGGCGATCGTCTGTCGTCCCGGCTTGGCGACGGCTTTCTTCCGCCTTGGGCCGCGCTGCTGGTCCTCCTGGCTTACCCGGTAATCACGCTCGCTGCCGGTTTCATCTCGCTCACGCGGAGGGACGTATGAGTGTTCTGGCCTCAGAGTGGCTGAAGGTCCGTTCGGTCCGATCTTCCTATCTCATCGTCGGCATCAGTCTCGGCACGATCCTTCTGGGCCTTGCCTTGGCCTCCATGGCAGCCGGCATGTACGACGACGCCCCCGTGGAGCAGCGTCCGACTGCCCGGATAGCGGATCTGGAGGAGGTTCTGGTGATCGTCCCGCAGCTTTGCATGGGCGTCCTGGGCACATTGGCCGTCACATCTGAATACGCCACCGGCTTGATCAGGACGAGTCTGACGGTCGTCCCCCGTAGATGGCCGCTTCTCGCTGCGAAGGCCGCTGTGGTCGGCGTATTGAGCTTGGTCATTGGTCCGATGGCGGTGTTCGGGACGTATTTCGTCTCGCGTTGGGTGCTTGGCGACCGATTCTCCGGCGCATATATGACCTCGTTCGCGGTCAAGCTTCCGTTCCTGCTCGTCACCAGTTCCACGGTGGTCGTGTTCGCGCTGCTTGGCTTGGGATTGGGCGCGCTTCTGCGTTCCGCCACCGGTGCGATCACCTTGTTGGTGGGGCTGATCTATGTCATTCCGATGATCGTGGGCAACATCCCGGAGCCTTGGAGTGAACGGCTGGGCTCGATCATGATCGGTGCGCTTCCCCGCGAGATCACCGGCGACATCATCACCACGTCGGTGTACGGGTCACTTCTGCCTCCACCTGCGG
The DNA here is from genome assembly GCF_040298265.1 of Nonomuraea sp. NPDC001636. NCBI lineage: Bacteria > Bacillati > Actinomycetota > Actinomycetes > Streptosporangiales > Streptosporangiaceae > Nonomuraea > Nonomuraea sp. NPDC001636. The sequence continues at coordinate 6,492 of NZ_JBEOZT010000004.1, read as the reverse complement.
CCGCCACCGTGCTGGTGTTGTACGCGATTCTTCCCCTGCTGGCCGCCATCTGGCTCATACGCAGGAGGGACGCTTGAAATGCCCGCTCCATGGACCTTGTTGCGATGCATCCTCTGCCGTCTCGTTCCGCAACTGCGGGTACGGCAGGCTCAGGTGCCTGCCGTACCGCTCAGTGGCTCAGACTTCGAGCACGACGGGAATGATCATGGGTCGGCGGCGGTAAGTGTCGCTGACCCAACGGCCGACCGTGCGGCGCACGACCCGGCGGATCTCCTGCATGTCGACCACGCCATCCGCGGCCTTGTCCTGAAGAGCTCTTTCGATCTGCGGAATGAACTCCTCGAACTGCGCCGGATCAATACCGGAGCCTCGGGCGTGGATCTCGGGGCCGGCGGTGAGCTTGCCGGTGGCGGAGTCGACCACGACGACCACCGAGATGAACCCCTCGTCGCCGAGAATCCTGCGGTCCTTCAGCGAGGTGTCGGTAATCTCGCCCACCGAGGTGCCGTCGACATAGACGTACCCGGCGTGAACCGCTCCCACGATCTTCGCTCTGCCGTCGACCAGGTCCACCACGACGCCGTCCTCGGCGATCACGATGTGGTCGTCGGGAACACCGGTGAGCGCGGCAAGCTTGGCGTGCGCCCGCAGGTGCCGCCATTCGCCGTGAACCGGCATGAAGTTCGAGGGGCGAGTCAGGTTGAGGACATAGAGCAGCTCGCCTGCGGCCGCGTGGCCGGAGACGTGCACCTTCGCGTTGCCCTTGTGCACGACACGAGCGCCCCACCTGGTGAGCCCGTTGATCACCTTGTTGACCGCGGTCTCGTTCCCCGGCACCAGCGACGATGCCAGCAACACGGTGTCACCCTCGGCGATGCGGATCGGATGATCGCGATTGGCCATCCGCGACAGCGCCGCCATGGGTTCGCCCTGGGACCCGGTGCAGACGAGCACCACATCCTCCGGCGGCCACTGCTCGATGTCGCGCGAGTCGACGATCAACTCCGGCGGCACCTTGAGGTAGCCCAGATCACGAGCCACCCCCATGTTCCGGACCATCGATCGGCCCACGAGGGCGACCTTGCGGCCGTGCCTGGCCGCGGCATCCATCACCTGCTGGATGCGGTGCACGTGCGAGGCGAAGCTCGCCACGATCACGCGCTGCTCGGAGGTGCGGATCACCTCGTCGATGACCGGCCCGATCTCCCGCTCGCTGGTGACGAAGCCCGGCACCTCAGCGTTGGTGGAGTCCGACATCAGCAGGTCGACGCCCTCGGTGCCGAGCCTGGCGAAGCCGCCGAGGTCGGTGAGCCGGCCGTCGCTCGGCAACTGGTCCATGCGGAAGTCGCCGGTGTGCAGGACGATGCCGGCGGGCGTCCTGATCGCCACGGCCAGCGCGTCGGGGATCGAGTGGTTCACCGCGAGGAACTCGCAGTCGAAGGGCCCGAAGGTGTGCCGTTCGCCCTCGACGACCTCGACCTTGGTCGGCTGGATCCGGTGTTCCGTCAGCTTGGCCTCGATCAGGGCCAAGGTGAGCTTGGATCCGATGAGCGGAATGTTGCGCCGCTCGCGCAGAAGGTAAGGCACCGCCCCGATGTGGTCCTCGTGGGCGTGGGTCAGCACGACGGCTTCGATGTCGTCGAGCCTGTCCCTGATGTATTCGAAGTCGGGCAGGATCAGATCGACGCCCGGCTGATCGGGCTCGGGGAACAACACCCCGCAGTCGACGATCAGCAGCCGGCCGTCGTATTCGAAGACGGCCATGTTCCGGCCGATCTCCCCCAACCCGCCGAGCGCGACGATGCGCAGGCCACCGTAAGGCAGCTCCGGCGGGGGGCCAAGCTCAGGATGCGGATGGCTCATGCCCGGCCCCCATGGTCAAATCGTGTTCTCAAAACTCCCGGTTCCTCCCCGTTCCTATGCGTCTGTCAACTTCACCCCGCCGGCCACCAGGCAAGCACGCAGCTCGGCGATTTGCTTCTCTGTTGCGGCCACGAGCGGCAGACGTACCGGTCCCACCGGCACACCCACCAAGCTCAGCGCCGCCTTTGCCATGATCGCGCCACCGGCCTTCAGCATGATCCCGTCTACAACAGGGGCCACCTGGCCGTGTACCTCCAGCGCTTGCTTGACGTCACCGCTCTTGTGCAACTCGATCATGCGAGCCAGTTCAGAGCCAACGACATGCCCGACGACGCTGACGAACCCTGCGGCGCCGAGGGACAGCCAGGCGAGGTTGAGCAGGTCGTCGCCGGAGTAGAAGACGAGATCGGTCGCCGTCATGACCTGACTGGCGGCGAACAGGTCGCCCTTTGCGTCCTTCACGGCCACGATGCGGTCGTGCTGCGCCAGACGGATCAAGGTCTCGGTCTTGATCGGCACGCCGCTGCGCCCAGGAATGTCGTAGAGCATCACTGGGAGCTCGGTGGCGTCGGCCACCAGGGTGAAGTGCTGATAGAGCCCCTCCTGCGGGGGCTTGCTGTAGTAGGGAGTCACCACCAGCAGTCCGTGGGCGCCCACCTCCGCCGCCTGCTTCGCGAGCTTGACGGTGTGGCGTGTGTCATTCGTCCCCACTCCCGCCACTACGGCGGCGCGGTCGCCAACGGCCTCCAGGACGGCGCTGACGATCCGTCGCTTCTCATCGTCCGAGGTGGTGGGCGACTCGCCTGTCGTCCCATTGACGATCAGGCCGTCGTTGCGCTGCTCGTCCACCAGGTAGGTGGCCAGGCGTCGTACGCCTTCGTAGTCGACGTCGCCGTCAGAGGTGAACGGCGTGACCATCGCGGTCAGCATGCGACCGAAGGGCGCTTCGGCGGTTCCAGTTGGCGATGCCATAGTGCGAACGCTACCTGGATTCGGAAAAACGTTGGACGTCGCCACCCCGCTTTGCCTGCCCGACGGAGCCATTTGCCCTCATTCGCAGGCATTCGGAGGAGCAAGGTGACAAGGATGACCGCATGGGGTAACCCGATCTACTTCGCTTGCGATCACCTCGCCGGCAGCCGAGTCCTCATCATCTCCGCCCACGCCTACCTTTCCCTGGACGGGACCGACGAGGGAAGATCAGCCACCACGCGGCGTCCCCTACCGGGACAGTTCGATCTGGTACCTGATGAAACCTCTGTTCTCGGCCACCTTGTCATAGAGGCGGCGCGCCGTGCTGTTCGATTCGTGGGTGTTCCAGTAGACACGGGAGCAGCCGCCATCCCGAGCCCAGTCCGCGACAGCCTCGATCAGTTTGCGTCCCACTCCCTTGCCCCGGACATCGGGAGCGGTGAACAGATCCTGGAGATAGCAGACGTCGGAGTCAGGGGCCGAGGTGCTGGCATGCACCAGGAAGTGGGTGATGCCGACGAGCCGCCCGTCCAGGCGCGCGCCGAGGGCGTGCATCCGAGTGTCTGCCTGGAACTCCTGCCAAGCCCGTCCATACATCTCGTCGGGTTCGACTCGCTGGTAGAAGTCGATGTAGGCCCGGAACAAGCTCTCCCACGCATCCCGGTCGGACGGCATGAGCTTGCCGATGCTGATCACATGGTCTCCTTACAGGCACGGCCTCAGACAGCCGAGCCCACGGGATGGACCGGGCCGACAACTAAGACGAAGGCGGAGCTCACAACCTAGGGAGAAGGTGGCTCTCTACAACACGGCCACTTCTTTGGGATACCAGACGACCACTCTTCCCGATGCCGGCCACCTCGCAGGAGGCACGCGGCACGAAACTCCCGCCGCCGTCGCCAGCATCAATAGAGTGGCACTCCGACGCTGCGCCTCTCCGCAACCCCTCGGCGAGAGCACTGAGCTGCGGGGGAAAATCCCGCCAACTGACAGCGCCTACCGGTACTGACGGCTCTACAGGCACTGATGGCCCTGGAGTGATGCAGATGACCTTGTAAGTGTTGCTGACCTTGCGGGGCTGATGCCCCTTGCGGGTGTTGATGATGGCCCCGCGGGTGCCGGCGGCCGACGCCGACGGCCCTGCAGGTACCGATGGCCCTGCGGGTACCAATGGCCCTGCGGGTACCAATGGCCCTGCGGGTACCAATGGCCCTGCGGGTACCAATGGCCCTGCGGGTACCGACGGCCCCTGCGGAGGGCGCTGTCCTCGACTGCTCTCTCGGCCGCTGAGTACCGCAGCGGGGACTCCTGCCGGGGCCGATCACATGCGCCCGTTCCGACCGTCACTCTCCGCGTTTGTGGACACGCGCGGCTGTGGCCATCACACGGTTGCGAGCAGGGACAGGGCAACTGGATGCCGTTCCCGTTCCCATGCGGCAGGTTCTACTTTCAGCGTTCCGCTGTCGCGTGTCCCAACCGTCCATCCGGCCAACTGGTTGGGACATGCCGTGAAAAGACAGGAAGCGGAGCTCGACGTACGGAATGAGCTGCGCAAGCATGCCTCGACGACTGCATCTGAGGGCGCGCACTGGAAGAGGCCGCCGATATGTGCTCGGGGGTACACACATCGACGACCTCTACCGGAGAATCGGTGTCCCTTACATCAGCGTTACAGGGTTTCTCCGATAATTTTTCGCCATCGCAAAGTTGGGGCTCCAGCAGTCATCGATGACGGTCGGTTACCTGTCGAATACGGCAACATGGGGCAACGCCTCACACGAACCCCCAGGGATGGACTAGTGGCCACCTCAGATCCGGTCTACCTGCGTGTCGTCGAAGACATCCGGCGGCAGATCCTCGACGGCACCCTCCCCCCAGGCGCGCCCATTCCCTCACGGGCGCAACTGACCCGTAAGTATCAGGTCGGTGAGACCGCTGCCCGTCACGCTCTACGCGTCCTCGCGGGCGAGGGTCTCATCATCGGCCGTGTCGGTTCAGGCCATTACGTCAGGGACCGCCCAAATTTGACCCCCTTGCATCGATGGCGCTTCCTGGACCACCCCGCGCCGTTCGCGTCCGACCTGCAGTCCCAAGGCAGGCGCGTGACGTGGGATTGGCACAGCGAACCGGCCGACGCCAGCCCCGACATCGCCAGACGTCTACGCATCGACGAACATTCCACTTTGACCAGAACGCACTACGTCTTTCGTGGCGACGGCAAGCCGATCCAACTCGTCACCGCCTACGAGCCGATGGCGTTCGTCGCCCACACTGAGGAGGAACGCCGTAGCTTGGTCGCGAGAATGTACGCGCACGGCATAAAGATCACCGAGGTCGTCGAGAGCATCCACACCCGGGTGCCCCAACCGGCCGAGAGTGATGCCCTCGATCTGGCGGCAGGGGTTCACGTTCTGCATGTCGAACGTACGCACTGGGCCGGCGAACGTCCTGTCGAAACGAGCGACATCGTCATTCCGGGCGATCGCTTCAGAGTGATGTACAGCATGCCCGTCTGACCGGTTCAGGGCTCCGGGTGGCGCCGCACCTCGCCGCCTGGAGCCTCGCGCACCCACACGAAACCCCCTGGGAAGCGACACCTCGAGGAACCGAAGGACCACAAGCCGGATCGCCATCCGCCTATTGATCGGCCACAGGGCGCGGTAGGACTCGTTCTGCCCCATCGCCCTCGTGGAGCCCCACATGGGGACTACGCGTCATGAGGCTCCGCTGTTCCGGTACTCGGTCGCCTCACAACGAATCCTCTTCCGGCCGCAAGTCACCTACAGCTTGGGCAGGAGGATTCGCAGCAGACCACATCAAGAGCCGTTGCAGCCTGAGCTGTGGATCACGATTCTCGCCTGCTTGTGGTCAGATTGGCGACGGGCGTCCGCGCCACCGCACAGACTCACTGTTCGTAGATCAAGTCGGGACATCCGTCGTTGATGACGGCTTGCGCCTGCGGGCGAGGAACGCCTCAGTGCTGGATGCGTCAGTGGTCAGTGTCCTGCACAGCCCTCGGGACAGTGGGATGCGATCAGCCGCGCAGCCGCACGCGAATTGCCTGGCGACGTCGGTGATCATTCTCGCGATAATGGCCGACGTGGAGCAGATCGAGGTCGTCGTCGCGCATGACGAGCGCGCCCCTGCGTGCCGGGGATGTGTTTCTGAAGATCGACGCCGATCAGACGCGCACTGACGTCGAGGTCGAAGCCATGGCCATGGCGCCGATTCCGACCCCAGAGGTTTTGTGGCGCAAACCGCCCGTGCTCGCGCTCGCCACTGAACGTTTTTCATCCTCGCGCCGCCTGCGCGACTCGGTGATTTTGCAGGACGGCGATGGCCTTGCACAGGTGGCCGGCCTTGGACGGGCTGCAACGTAGCTTCCGGAGGATCTTCCAGTTCTTCAGCTGGGCGTTGGCGCGCTCGCCGGGGCCGCGCAGCCTGGCGTGGGCGCGGTTGGCCTGCTTCTGCGACTCGGGCTTGTTCTTGCCCTTGTACGGGGTGCGGACCAGGCCTCCGGCTCCTTGATAGGCCTTGTCGGCCAGCGTGATGATCCCGGCCCGCTCGAGTGCACGCAGGATGCCCCAGATGCGGGCGGCGCTCAGGTCGTGGGCCTTGCCCGGCAGCGCGCCGGAGGTCCACAGGATCGTCCCGTCC